>CAYRLW010000011.1:0-74415 GCA_964425215.1 uncultured Treponema sp. | reverse complement strand
AGAAAAGGCATTATCGCCTATGCGCGGATTCAGGCTTAAAATATCCAGAGGCGCTGGGGAGCGTATCATCCTGATTTTGCTTCTTTTCCTGGGGGTTGTGTCCTTCGGCTTTGCCGACCCGGAGCAGAGGACCCTTTCGGTGCTCTACTTTACCAACACCACCAATGACAGTGACGCGGCCTGGCTTTCCAAGGGTTTGGCGGATATGCTGGTATCGGATTTGAATTCCAGCGGTACCTTTACGGTGATCGAGCGGGAGGAGCTCCAGAAGGTTCTGAGGGAGCAGGAATTAGCGTTATCCGGACTGCTGGAAGAAAAGGACGCGCCTAAAATCGGCGCCCTGCTGGGGGCAAAGCTATTGGTCTACGGGTCCTACCTATCCACGGGAACAGAACTCCGCTACGACGCCAAAGCGGTGGAGGTGGAAAGCGGTAAACTGCTATGCACCGCTTCGGTCTCGGGAAGCGTCGACCAGGCGCTGAACATGGAACGGGATTTGGCGCGGAAGCTTGCTTCGGGCTTGGGGGCTCCGCTACCCCAAGTTTCGCCGCCGACCGCTTCGCTGAAGGCCGCCGCCTCCTATTACAGGGGCATCGATTCCCTGGACGCGGGCCGCTACGCCGAGGCGGTGGACTTTTTCGGCCTTTCGTCCCGGGAAGATCCGAGCTTCCTTAAGCCGGGAAAGGGTCTGGAAGAGGCCTACCGCTACCTGAAGGATTTTAAAAAACAACGCTATCAACGGGAAATCAACAACCTTCTCGCCGATATCGACGCCCTAACCCGTAGGATTAGCGCGCCGGTGTTTTATTCCTTTGGTGATATGGCCCGGGACCCGAAGAAGTTCGGCTTTAAGGACGCCGAATCGGCCGCCGCGTTCTACCGGGCCCATCCCAACGTCTTAAACGGCAGTACCCCGGTGGAAGCGACCTGGTTTTTGCAGTATCTTTTTCGCGATTTGGCGGACAAGGCGGTGGAATATTTCGGTGATCAGCACAGCGCGGACCGCTGTCGGCAGGAAATCCTTTCTTGGGCCGACGCGGCGCAAAGGGCGTACCCCAAGGACCCCTTTTTACCGGAATTGATCTATCAAAAATTATTGGTGTATCGGGAAACGGGGGATTGGTCCAAGGTCCGCGATACCTGCGAAGAAATTATGGGGAACTACCCGGATTACCGTATGATCCAAAGCGTGGAAGACTTCTACGCCGAAGCCCTGGAAAAGCTGAAAACCGCCCCCTAAGCGGCGATCAAAACCCGAAGCGGGGTAAACCGGTTGCCTCCCTTCGACCGCATATAGGGGGGTACCCCACGGGACCCTAGGCTTGCAGGGCCGCTTCCAGAAAAACAATGAACCGTGCCACATCCCGTTGTACCTTGGGATGCGCCGACTTTAGCTTATTATGGTTGCCACGTCCTGTTGGGCCCGGGCGAAACGGAGATCCAGACGCTGTTGGCGTAGACGTATTTTTTCCTCAAAAAAGCGACGCGTTTCCAGGGGTGCGGCGACGGATTTGGAAGCTATAAGCTCCGTTCGCCTACCGCCGCGTTCCGCCGAACCCCGCTACTAGGTTAGGCGAAATCGTCCAACCAGGAGGTCTGCGTCCCGGGAGGAATGGCCCACCATGACTTCAAAGTCCCCCGGTTCGACGACCCGTTGTAGGTCCGGTGTAACCAGGGCGAGGTCGTGGTAGGCCGCTTCCAGGCGAACGTCGGCGCTTTCTCCGGGGGCCAGGTTTACCTGTGTAAAGGCCCGGAGGTTTTTGCACGCCGTGGTCACGGAGCTGACCAGGTCCCGCACGTAAAGCTGTACGGTTTCGGTTCCCGCGACGGTACCGGTATTCTTTACGGTTACCTGGAAGGCCGGCGATTCGCCGGTAGTTATTTCCGGGCTAAGCACCCGGAGGGAGGAATACTCGAACCGGGTGTAGGAAAGACCTTCCCCAAAGGAGAATACCGCCTCTTCGGTGGAATCGATATAACGCTCCGCGTTGCCGGGATTCATGGAATGCCAGCCCCGGTATCGGTCGTAGTGTACCGGCAGTTGGCCGGCGCTTCGGGGGAAGGAGATGGTCAATCGACCCGAGGGGTTGAGTTCCCCGAACAGGGCTTCCTTGACGGCTACGCCGCCCTTGGCTCCGGGATTGAAGGCGCAGAGCAGGGCGTCGGCGTGGTCCTTGACCCAGCCGAGGGCCAGGGGTTTGGAGGCGATGAAAACGACGATTAACCGCTTCGCCACCGGGCGGAGGGCCTTTAGCAGTTCTTCCTGTTTCCCCGTCAGCTCCAATTCGGAGCGGTCCCGACCTTCTCCGTGAAGTTCGATGGTGTCGCCGACGCAGGCGACCACGTAGTCCGCGTTCCGGGCCGCTTCGACGGCGGCGGAGATTTCGTCAAAGGTATCGTCCAGGCAGTCCGCCCCTTTGATGTAATCCACCGTGTAGCCCCTGGGGGCGGCGGCGTCCTGGAGCGCCTGGAGCACCGTAACGGTGTCCTTGCGGTGAAAGTCGCTGTTCACCACCCCCGCCTGCATGGAGCCGAAGGACCAGTCCCCCAGCTGGGCCCGGATGTCGGCGGCGTTGGGTCCCGTTACGAGTATCCGTCGGCCCTCTGTTTGCCGGATCGGCAAGGCATCGCGGTTGATCAGCAGGGTCAAGGCTTTACGGCTGGCTTCCAGGGCCACGGCCCAGTGCTCGGGATTGCCGACCACGGTTTCCCGCGCGGCGGGATCCGCGAAGCGGCGCTCGTCGAAGAGCCCGAGACGGAACTTGAGTCTGAGGATTCGGGCTACCGAATCGTCCAGGTCCGCGTCGGAAAGTTTCCCTTCCCGGTAGAGTTCCAGGGCGTTGAGGTAAAACTCCGGCGTGGTCATGATCATGTCGTTACCCGCTTTGACCGCTTCCAGCGCCGCTTGCTTGCCGTCCGCCGCCACCGTCTGGCGCCGGCTGAGGGCGCCGACGTTGTCCCAGTCGGTGACCACAAAGCCGGAGAAGCCCCAGTCTTCTTTAAGGGTTTTCCGCAGGAGCCAGGAGTTCACCGTGGCGGGTACGCCGTCGATGGCCTCGTAGGCGGTCATCACCGTGGCGGCGCCCCCTTCTTTGATGGCTTTTTCAAAGGGCGGTAGGAACAGGGAAAGCAGTTTCCGCTGGGAGACTTCGGCCTCGTAGGCGTCCCGGCCGCCGGTGGCCTCGCCGTAGGCGACAAAGTGTTTTACGCAGGCCAGGATGCTGTCTGACGGCCAAAGGTCGGCCGACCAGAGGTCGGACATCGAAGATGCGTCCCCCTGGTACCCCTTTACCATGGCGGTACCGAGGACACCGATGAGCCAGGGATCCTCGCCGAAGGTTTCGTCCACCCGGCCCCAGCGGGTGTCCCTACCCACGCAGAGCACCGGAGAGAAGGTCCAGTGGATGCCGTCGGCCCGTACTTCCCGGGCGGTGACCCGGGCGGCCCGGCGGAGCAGGTCGGGGTCCCAACTACAGCTCATGGCCAGTTGGGTGGGGAATACGGTCCCGTCCTCGTCGAAGCAGTGGCCGTGGATAGCGTCGATCCCGAAGATGACGGGAATACCGAGGCGGGTCTTGGCCGCCCGCTCCTGGATCTTCGCCATCGTGTCCCCGGTGCAGTGGAGGAAACTGCCAACGTGCCATTCCTCCAGCTTATCGATAAAATTCTCCGCCGCTATTCCCTGTTTAGCGGGAAGCTGAACCATCTGGCCAAGCTTTTCTTCCGCGGTCATTCGGGAAAGAAGATCCCGTACCCGTTCTTCAACGCTTCTATTTTTGTCTTTATAAATTTCCATGGTTTTAACCCCTACCCCTTAACCGCTCCGGCGGTCATGAAGCTGTCCTGAATCTGTTTGCTCATAATAGCATAGATGATGATAGTCGGCACCGTACCGATAACCAGCCCCGCACCGATGGGCCCCCACGCGGTGGAATATTGACCCACCATGGATTGAAGCCCCACGGTCAAGGTACTGTATTGGGCTTTGCTGATAAAGGTGATGGCGAACATCAATTCGTTCCACGCGCTAAGGAAGGTAAGAATCGCCACCGTCGCCATGGCGGGTCTGACGATGGGTAGGATGATCGAAAAGAAGGATCGGAATACGCTGGCGCCGTCCATGAACGACGATTCCTCCATCTCCATGGGAATGGCCTTCATAAAGCCCGCCAGGATGAATATGGCGATTGGTAGGGCGAAACCCGCGTAGGGGAGGATAAGACACCAATAGGTGTTAAGCAGACGCAGGTTCTTGAAGATGATGAAAAGGGGAAGCAAGGTCGCGTGGATAGGAATCATCATCCCTAGAAGGAAAAACACCAAGACCGGCTGGCTCAGTTTCCAACGGAGCCGGGAAATTCCGTAGGCCGCCATACAGGATACCAATAGGGTTAACACAATGGTAACACTGGTGACCAAGACGCTGTTAAAAAGGTATAGCCCGACCTTCCCTCCCAGGAACGCGTCGCTGTAGTTCCCCCAAAGCCAGGTGCGGGGGATGCCCGCTATATTTCCTCCAAAAATTTCGTCGTTGGACTTAAAGGAAAATAGTACTAACCAGAGGAAGGGATACACTTGAATAAAAGCGAAAAGGGACAGACCAACGATGATGATGGTTTTTATCACCATCGGTCCTCTCGAGTTTTGATATAAAGAGGAACGGTTACTATTATTTGGCATAATCGAACCTCCTAAAGAAACCCCGAATGGCCACGGTCAAGAGCAGGCATTCCAAAACGATGAAGATGGCCATGGAACTTCCAAAGCCGTATTCCATACGGTGGAAAATGGTGTTAAACATCAACGTGGTGGGAACTTCGGTGGCGTGTAAAGGGCCGCCGTTGGTTAGGATGTAAATGAGATCAAAGGTTTTAAGAGACCCGACGACCGCCAAAACTACGCAGATTTCTATGACGGAGATAATGTTTGGAACCACAATACGGAAGGTAATGATGCTGAAGGACGCGCCGTCTATTTTGGCGGCCTCGATAATGTCCTGGGGGACAGTCTTTATTCCGGCGTAAAAGAGCAGGATATGGTATCCCACGTACTGCCATATCAGGGGTACAAACACCGAACC
This sequence comes from uncultured Treponema sp., assembly GCA_964425215.1. Taxonomy (GTDB): domain Bacteria; phylum Spirochaetota; class Spirochaetia; order Treponematales; family Breznakiellaceae; genus CAYRLW01. The sequence goes on along the minus strand of CAYRLW010000011.1, from coordinate 69,335 downwards.
CAAAGCAATCTTTTTGTTTCCAAGCCATTCCTGGGAAAGGGTTCCTAAACCAATGTACTTTAAAAGATTGTTGAGCAGTCCGTACTGGGGATTGTAGATTTTAAGCCACATTTGGCCTATGACCACGGTGGAGACGATGACCGGTATGAAGTATACAGTCCGGAAAAAACCTTCTCCTTCAACCCCCGAAGCCAGGACCCGGGCAAAGAAGAAGGCGATGGGCAATTGAATAAACACGGAAAGGGCCGCGAGGTACAGCGAGTTGATAATCGATTGGGAAAAAAACGCGTTTTTATCGCTGAATAGTTGTCCGAAATTCCCGAGGCCGATGAATTTGCCCACACCGATCCCGTCCCATTTAAGGGTGCTGTAATGGGCGGAAATGAATATGGGGATGATAACAATGAACAGGAACAACAGGGTTGCCGGGAGCATAAACACCAGGATGATCCTCTTGTCCGACAATACCTTATGCATAGGCTCTCCCTTAAAACGGCAACTGCCCCCGTTACGGAGGGCAGTCGTCCGTGCGTCAAAACGTTTCGTTTATAGGGGTGTGAAAGCCGAGATACCAGTTTTTACACCCCTACCGGAATACTATTTGTTCTTGTCGCTGATAGCCTGCATGGAGGCGGCGAAATCTTTGGGGGTCATGGTCCCGCCAAAAATGGCGGCGACGAAGTTTTTGTGGTCATCCGCGTCGGCGCCGGAGAGGAAGGTATCCCAGGCCAGCACATAACCGGTGGAGCCTTTGACCATTTGGGCAAACTGGGTAGCCACGGGGTTCGATTTCGCGGGAACCACGTCGTCGGTGTTCCACGTGGGGAGCCCGTCGCCGGTCTTCGCAAGATTTCGGGCGGTTTGTTCCATAAGGTACTTGGTTACCCGCGCCGCGGCGGTTTTATCTTTGGCGTTTTGGGAAACACAGAGTCCGTCGATAGCGCCGCCCAGGAACTGGGTCGCGTCGCCCTTTTGATCGGAGATGGTGGGGAACTTCTGCACTACCACGTCGTTCACGATGCCGTTATCGCTGGCGGCGATGTTACCGGCGAACCAACTGCCCATGTAGTACATGGCCGCTTTTCGCTGGAGGAACAGGGCTTGGGCTTCGTCGGAGGTTAGACCCAGGGCGCCGTCAACAAAGGCTCCGGCGGATACTAGATCGGCAAGAAGCTGTGCGGAACGGACGAACTCGGGGGTGTTGAAGGGCGCTTTTCCGGCGAGGGCCGCGTTGCACGTATCGGCTCCAGCGGTGCGGATGGCGAAGGCGTTCTGCCAGAACATGCCGGGCCAGCGGTCCTTTTCGCCCACGGTGATCGGGATGACCCCGGCGGCTTTGAAGGCCTTGACTGCGGCCATTAGATCCTCGTAAGTATTGGGAAGTTTGACGTTGTATTTGTCAAAGAGGGCCTTGTCGCAATAGAGACCGGCCACCCACTGGGTAAAGGTTAGGCCGTAGGTCTTGCCGTTAAAGGTAAAGTTGGTGTTGGCGCCGCCCTTCAGCTTAGCCGCGGTCCCGTCTTTAAGGTAGTCGTCCAGAGGAACAACTTTACCGGCGTCTACAAAGGGTTTTACGAACCCGGCGCCCCAGGCGTAGAATACGTCGGGGGCGTCCCCGGCGGCCATGGCGGTTTTAATCTTGGTCTTGTAAGCCTCGTTTTCTGTGGCGTCGTGCTCGATCTGAATATCCGGCAGATCTTTTACGGCGGATTCCAAGGCTTTGTGGAACGCTATGGAGTTTACGTCTTGGGTTGTGTCGGTCCAAAGCGTCCAGACGGTAACCTTAGTTTTTCCGCTCGAGGTTGTTTGCGCCGCACCCTTATCCGCGTTGCCGTTCGCGTACACGGACCCCAGGGCAAACCCTAGCAAGGCCAGGGTGATTCCACAGGTTTTTAATAGTTTCATCGTTTCCTCCTAAAAAATATTTTTCCGTGATGCCAAAGCCCCTCAAGGAGCTGGAAATCTTCGGAATCTTAAAAAATTGTACGGCTTAAAACCAAAAATTGTATACCCTGTGTTTTTTCGGAACGACTGGATTTTTTTCGGGTCCCGGTGTAAAAGAGGCGGGGCATCTGGTATACTTTCACCGATGGGTGGCTTAAAGCGCTTGGGAAAGGACGGAGTTTATCGATTGAAGCCTATGGGATTGTTAGCGGCGCTGGGTATCGTTGTTCTCTGGTCCTGCAACGGAACCGCGGTTTCGGATAAAGCGAGCCCCCAAACCCCTCAAGCGACCCTTCCAACGATACGTTTCGCGTATTGTTGGACCCACGGGTTCGACGCCACCATAAAAGCCTATCAAACACAAGTTAAGGATTCCTTTAATCTAGAGACAGAAGCGAACAACGGCATACAGCATAAAACGCAGATTTTTATCGATGTGGCGTCGAACAACCTGCCCGATGTCTTTACCTTTTGGAGCTACGATACCAATTTAAAGTATTTTGTGGATAATAATCTCATCGTAGACGCCCAGGAACTGTTTGACGCTTCGGATTTCCTAAAAAGAAAGGATTTTCGAACCGAGGCCATGGAAGCCACGAAGATTGATGGACGGAACTATGCCCTTCCCTACGAATGGTTCCAAGGGGTTTTTATTGTTAATAAGAAGATCCTGGACGAAAGCGGTCTAGCCCTTCCCCGGACGTTAGACGATATCATTCGTATGACTCCTATTCTCCGTAAGCGCGGCATCGTGCCCCTTTCCATGGGTAGTTATCTGGGCGATCCTGGGCATCTGTTTTTTAGCGCCCTTACGTACCAGACCCCAGGAGCGTACCGAGACACCGTGGATATTCGGAAAACCGGTAATTTTATATATCCGGGAACCCGCGCCGCCGCCGATGCGGTACTGAAGCTGGTCAAGGCTAAAGCGGTACCAGAGAACACGATACAAACCGGTTCTTGGGATTACCAGGTGAACCAGTTCAACCTGCGTAAAACGGCCATGACCTATACCTTTAATTGGACCTTTTCGCTTTTCGATCCCCAGGTGGCCGCGGAGAGCGTTATTATTCCCGTACCCAGGATAAGCGATACTTCCGAAGACCCGTCGCGGTTTACGGTGGGCGGGGTCTCCCAAAGCATCTGCGTTAGCCGGGCCGCGTGGAAGGATCCCGAAAAACGGAAAGCCATTGTACGGTTTTTGGAGTGGCTTTTTTCCGACGCCACCTTCATCGCCCGGGCCAGCCAAGAGGGGTGTGAACCCACGAGGGAAATAACCCTTCCGGATTCTGTGAACCCTCTCTATAAGAAGGCTAAAGAAGCCCTCTCCGGAGTAGAGACCTATCCTTTGCACGAGTTCTGCTTCGGGTCCCTGGCGACGTTTGACCTTTACAAAGCGGCGAATGACCTTTTGTGGAGCGGCGCCGTCACTTCCGACGAGTTCCTGCGGACGGTTCAGGAAGGATTACGAACCTCCCATGATTAAACATTCTTGGAACGGCAGAACCATCAAACAGGATCTGCTGATCCTGCTCCCCCTGTCGATCATCCTCCCATCGATCCTGATTCTTTTACTCTTTCTGGGAAACGTACGGATTATTATCGATAACGATGTGGTTGCTTATCAGGAAGTGATCATTAACCAGGAACGGGATAGCCTAGAAAATATTTTTAACAGCGTGAACGCCATACAGCGGACCATTGTGGGGAAAATGATCGCGGACTATTATCCGCCGGACAAGGGCCAGACTATTTCCCGAGAGAACGTTCAAAAACTCAAGGAACTGATCGAATACGTATACACCGTCTCCCAGGCCTACAACTTTGTTAACGGCGTCTACGTTATCTCCGACAAAAACTACGTTATCAGTTCCCGCAACGGCATTCGGGAGGATCTGTTACTGGACAAGTACTGGGTAGATATCGCTCGGCAATCAAACGGGGAGGAACTCTTTGTCAAACCCCACCCCGCGCCCTACAACGTGGGAGTCGCCCGGGACGATAACGATATGGTTATCACCTCTATCCAAAAATTTTTTATACCCGATGTCCGTAAAAGTCCTATCCTGGTACAGGTGGATATCAATCTTTCGGCCTTCGACAACTTTGTACATTCCATGGCCTATAACGACCAGACGCCCATGTACATCTACAATTCATTTACCAATTCGGTACTTTTGGAAAACCAGAGCTACTCAAACTACAGCCAACTACGGAACCGAAACGAGATCCCCATCGTGAAGGAACTAAAGGCCAACCTGTTGTACCTCAAAGCCTTTATCCCTAAGGATCGCATGCTTATAAAATTCCGTTCGGCCATCGTCGGTACGACAGCGATTATTCTGCTCATCGTCATTCTCAGCGTGGTTCTAGCCATTCTTTTTTCAGGCCGTATTACCGGACCCTTACAGGAATTGTACATAAGTATGCAGAAGGTTGGGAAAGGAGATTTCTACCCCGAATATCCCACCACCAAGTATCAGGAAATTAACTTTCTTATTAACCGCTTCCGTACCATGGTGGCAGAGGTTAACGAGCTTATCGATACGGTGGTGCTTAAAGAAAACGAGGCGAACGAAGCGGAACTTCAAGCCCTGCAGGCAAAAATCAACCCCCATTTTCTCTATAACACCTTGGACGTTATCCGTAGTATCGCCTTGGAACGGAACAATCGGGATATTTCCGACATGACCCTAGCCTTGTCCCGACTATTTCGGTACAACGTGGGAAACCTTCAGGAGACCACCACTATCGGGGAAGAATTGCGGTACCTGCGGGATTATTTAAAAATTCAGCACTACCGATTCGGCGACCGCATCGTCGTAAAGTTCGATGTCCCCGATTCCCTTACAGGTGTTAAGATAACCCGCTTTATACTTCAACCCATCGTGGAGAACGCTTTTAAGTACGGCTTAGAATTGAAAGCCAAGGATGGACTTCTTAAGATTTCGGCCCAGCAGGAAGGGGAGATTGTAAAAATTAAGGTTTACGACAATGGTCCCGGTTTAACCCCCGAACGGCTCGCGGAGCTTAAAGCTTCCTTTGCAATAACGCCGGATATACGAAAGGTAAAGAGCGCCCACGGCTTGGATAACGTAAACCTGCGGTTAAAACTCCTCTACGGGAATTCCTACGGCCTAGAGATCGATAGCCTCCAGGGGGCCTGGACGGCCATCTCGGTGCGCATACCCTTTGACCAAGGTGAGTAGTATGTACAGTGTGGCGATTATCGACGACGAAAAGTGGATCCGGAAGCTGATCGTCAAGCTTTTGCCGATAAACGAGCTTCCCATACGGGTGATCGGCGAGGCAGAGGACGGCGAAGCGGGACTGGAATTAGCCAAGAAGCTGAGACCCGATATCATCATCACGGATATCAGAATGCCCGTGCTTTCGGGTTTGGAGTTTATAGAAAAAGTACGGAACCTGCTTCCCCCCGTGGAAATAATCATCGTATCCGGGTACGACAATTTTGAATACGCCCAAAGGGCGATTAAGTTCGGGGTCCGAGATTTTTTGCTCAAGCCCGTGGAAGAGACGGACCTCCGGAACGCCGTAAAAAACGCTCTCCAAAGTATCCAGGTAAAGGATCGGACCCATAGCGAAAAGTCGACCATGGAGCGGAAACTTAGGCGGCTGGAAGCGGAACGTATTCAAGTAGGCGCGGATGAATTCGAGGAAATAGGGAACCCGAAAATAAGGATGGCCCTAAAATACCTGCACGATCACTTCGCCGAGGCTTTGTGTTTAAAGAACGTGTGCGACCACGTCGCCATTAACCCCACCTACCTTTCAGAACTGTTTAAAAAGGAAACCGGAGAAGGCTTTAACCATTATCTGGTAAACCTACGCTTATCCAAGGCCCAGGAATTGTTAAAAGAAAACAAAAACCTTTCAATAGCGGATATTGCGGAGCTGGTGGGCTTTCAAGATCCGAATTATTTTTCTAGACTTTTTCATAAACGCATGGGTATAACCGCCCAAGAGTTCCGGGATGGGAAAATGGAAAAATAACTCGGAAGCCGGTTGTGGAAAACCATCAGCGGGTATCTTATAATTTATTTTAAAAGGAGTCCCGCTGATGAAGTACAAATTTCTGTTGGTTATGCTTATTCCCCTCGCTCTTCTGTTAAATTCCTGTATCGAGATAACCCAATACGTTCGTATGGACCAGGGTGGTATGGTAACGAACACCCGGCTGGTTATTCAAAAGGCCTTGATCTCCATGGCGCAAAGTTATGGGGGTAATACGGATATGTCGTCCCTTAGCTTTACGGATGAACAGATACAACAGATGAAGGACTCCATACCCCCAGAGCTTCTAGTGTCAGCGGATGGTATTGATACCTCCCTAGAATCTGGCCTAAATATTTCTTTACGTTATCCACCAAAGGAAGCGCCCGCGATACAGGCAGAAACCAATACGCCGCTCTTTTTCCCTTATTTAAAAGATAAAACTCTTGTGGTCGATGTGAGCGCTACCAGTTCAGAAAAAGTGGATGAAAGTAACCAAATGGCCGCGGCTATTCTTTCGGGCTTTAAATATCGCCTGATTATTGACGCATCCGTAGTACCATCGCCTAAAAAAGCTACGCTGTATGAAATCGATTCGGGAGAAACTATGGAAGCTACATTGATACCATACAAAGGCTTCTGTATAGTAGAAGTCTCTATGGCATTTCTGTTGAGCGGCAAGCCTATGCAGTTGGTGGTGGAATAAGTAGCTTTGCCCATTCCCGAATATTTTTTTAGCTATGGTTACAGATTGGAAAACAGCCCTGTACAATGGTAATAGACTAAAAAGGGTTCGGAATATGTCAAGATAGTTGAGCCTCCTAAATATTTTTCGTCTCAACTATCTTGACTTATAGTGCGGTCTCCCAACGCCCCTTTGATAGCTGGCACGAAGTCATCGGCGAACTCACGGTAACCGACGCTATCTGCGATCGATTCTTCTCCAATGATGAAAAAATAGAATTTAAGAGAGATCCTTTACGAAAAATGTTTAAAACTATTGACACAAACCTGCCATCACCATAATCCTTTTTTAGTACCAATTAAGTGGCAGGTTTCATCGGAATACACATGAAACGGCAACCTGACCGGGGAATCGTCCGAATTTCCCATCCACAACTATTGACAATATCTCGACTGACATAATTTTATTTTAAGAAGGAGAAAAAAATGAAAGATTTGTTAGATAATGGATATGATGGAGATCTCCTGAAAGTTAATGGCTTAACCTGGCTTCCATGGGTTGGAAAGGAGTATAAAAACAATAAGCGAAGGATATTAATAGTTGGCGAATCCCATTATCAAATTGCTGAAAGTGATGATGAATATAAAAGGGGATTTGAAACAACAATTAATGATAAGGAATTGACTCGAAATTGTGTTTATGAATGCCCTATAATTAAAGACTGGGATAATAAAACTTATGATAATATTCATAAAGTGTTGCTAAAAACTAACAAATTTGATAAAGAATTATTTTGGAAACAAATAGCATTTTATAACTTTGTACAACGTCTCATGGACTATAGGGTAAAAGAGAGACCGAGTTATTCTGATTTTTTTAGGTCATGGGAAATATTTCTAGCAGTAGTCAAGATTTTAAATCCCACTGATTGTATCTTTATAGGGGTTTCAGCTTCCAATAGTTTTAATGAAGCTATGAAAGATTTAAATATACCTTTTACGCCAGTAAAGTGGCTAGACGGTATCGGAACTGCATATGCTAGAACTGCAAGTTTAGAGATTAATAAAAAAACATTAAAATTATCTTTTATTCAACATGCGTCAAAATATTTTAATTGGAGCAAATGGAATGCATTTTTGAATAAGGAAAACAATGAAGCATTATCATTTTTAAAAAGCAAAGTGCTTGTTTCTAATACAGAAGAATTAAACTTAGAACCGGAAAAAGAGGAAGATAGTATAAAAATAAATATTCCTATGCATTTATCCCATAAACCAATAATCGCGGCTGATTATTCAGTTTTTACTGGTGTAAATGATGATGCGAAATACTTATCTATTGGGCATGCTCAATATGACAATGAATCTGCTTCTATTAAGATATTTCGGTATACTGGAGAACAGTGGTCTCGACAAAGTGAAGAAGTACCTATTAATCGAGTAGCCGATCTAACATTGCTTTTGTTAGCTTCAATAAAAAAAGTAAAAGAACCTAAATCTGAGAGTTCTCTTCTTAATGAACAAATCATTAAATCGGATGAACTAGATTTTTTAAAAGACGAACTTGAAATAAATAAAGATAGAATTAAAACCAGTTTATTAGAAGTTAAAAGATTATTAAAAGAAATTGATATTGAAAATTGGTGATCTTATGAGCCTCTTTTAAAAATCTGTTACTTTTAAAAGAGGCTCATGCAGTATTTTTACAATTTAAAGGGTACCTCTAAAAACGACGTTTAAACGTAAGGATTTCTCACCGACGGTTTCTCTATAGTAGGTGCGGTCACTTTATTTGATGAAGCGACGAAAACCGAGCTTATTGCCCTGTTATCGTCACCCGATCTTCCCCGTTCTGGAGAAAAGGGCGGACTGCCCCTATGCTCGGGTCACCTTGAGGAATCCATATCGGCACATATTGTACACGAGGTTCATCATTCCAATGGCGAACTTAGCTCTCACCAAGCCTATATAGCGAATCATCATTCCTTTCATCGAATTGGTCATGAATCCAAATATATGTGCTACACGGACGCGTATTTTTGATTTCTCTTTATTCCACCTCTTCTGTTCTTCCGTCAAAGGTTTGTTCCGATATCTCTTTTAGCAAATCTTATTTTCAATTTTCTTACCAAGATATTTTTCAATTTCTTCACCTTTGTACGCGCAATCGGCATATAGTACTTTGTCTTACCTTTTTTCTACGAGCTCCTGTAAAACTTGGCTGTCGTGCACTTCGGCTGATGTGACTTCGTATTTTACGATGAGCTTACTATCTTTGTCGGCTTTTACGTGATTCTTGTATCCAAAATGGGTTTCATCGTTTTTCTTTATCCAGCTGGCGTCTACAAAAAAGCCGCGCTGTTTCATAGCTGGATTATATCATAACCCATGAGTTTTTAGAGGTACCCTATGAATATTATTAATCAAACCTAGGTATTTGTTAAGCCAATATTCTCATTCAATCTTTTCTATCGTTATCAAATTAAACAACTGATTATAAAAATAAATAAATGTACCGTGCTGAAATCCTATAAGGTCTTTTCGTTCTTTCTTTTCGTAATTGGTGGTAACAGTCCTTATACCAACAAGAGGTTCACCCATATTATCACGGGCGATACCTTGAGAATAGGGATCGATAGTTATATACCAGGGCCCTTGTTGTAAGAGATAAAATTCTTCAGTGGCATCCAAAAATGTGTGACCTTTTCGCTTGTAGCGACCTAATTCCAGACTTTTAAAAGGCTTGCTTTCTTTTGATGAAGAAAGTAGTTTTGTCTCAAAACTAATAAAAGTATTATCTTCCTGTATCAAAAAATATTTTTCTTTAACAGCTGTTACAACTCTTCCTTTCCCTATACATCGGCCTAAAATGTGTCCCTGTGTGGATCGAATTACAATGTATTTATCTTCTGCTTCAATTAAAAACATAACATTATGCTACTACTAATGCATGTCATTTCAGGGCACAGTTCATGCTATAATTTATCAGGTACATTTGTGACCAGAAATGGCACAGTATCATGCTGTCTTTTAATTAGGAGACAGTCAATGAAAACTATAGACTATTGGTATATTAGATATGCGGATCTCTTATTACAAATCTGCAAGAGTTTAGAAAAAAATGACAAACTTTATACTCTAATACAAGATTATTTTTCTCTTGTAGAATTACCACTACCAGATTATTTAATCGGAATAACTAAAGATGGTTATTCCGATTTGGATACGTTCATAAAGGAAAATATTTGGAAAAATATAGAAAATTATTTTATGCAAATTACAGAAATAACTCAGGAACATGAAAAGCTAAAAGAATTAGTGGATCGTTTTAGCTTAAGACCGCACCACATCAAAATTTTAGAATTCTTATACCTGAATTATCGTATATATTCTTTTAATAATTATTATGATGACCTTTCAATACAAAATAAAATAAAAATATTTTCTTTGTATGTTCCTTTGAATCGGCATAAACTTCTTGAAGAACTAAATGATCGTAGCTATCTTTCAAAGCGGGGCTTGTTTGCAAATAATCAGAATTTTCTATTTCAACCCCAAAACTATATAATCACTGTTAACATCAACTCTGCTATAGTTTCCTATCTTGAGGATACCACTGGGCGTTCCTTATCATCCTATGTAATGCAGACACTGGAATCACCTTTTTATCCCCTAGAGACCTTTAATCTTCCAGAAGAAACCCTACTTTCAGCCCAGTCCGCCATGAAACGTAAGGGGCCTGCTTTTTTACTGTTCTATGGAGAACCTGGTACGGGCAAATCGGAATTGAGCAAAGCTTTACCACTTTCGTGCGGACTTACCCCTTATAGTTTAATGACCGATGACGATGATGGCAGTAGACCCATCTCATCCCTCTATCTATGCTCAAAGCTTTTAGACCCCCTTCGGGAAGTTCTAATTATTGATGAAGCTGACCTTCTTCTGAACAGCTCGGAACCACAGGGACCAAGAGGTGGCCCATCTAGCTTAAAAGCAATCGTTAACCAATTTCTTGAAAAGGTTCAGATAAAAATAATTTTTATTACCAATCAGATCAACGGGATCCCTCAATCCGTATTAAGACGTATGCACATTCTCATCGGATTTAAAACCGCAACGTATCAATATCGTAAACGTATTTGGGATTCTATGAATCGGTCCTCAAGCCTTTTTACGCCCGCAGAGTTACAAAATTTAGCCCGAGAATATCGGACTAATCCAGCTCGAATTCGTCAGGTATATGAAATATGTTCAGTGCTTAAAGATGAAGGCAGGGATCCAGATCAAATCTACGCTGTGGCGCGGGACATGCTTACTCGTAGCGAAGAACTTTTTTTACCTCAACCTGTAAAGAGCCTGCCTATTAATGATATTGATATGGCCGCTTTGCATCTATCCTTAGCCCCCCAGGAACTTATAAGTCGCCTGAAAAAATGGCATCTAAATTTCCCCCAAATTAAGAAGGGGGTAAACGTACTTTTTTATGGTATTCCGGGTACAGGGAAAACAGCCTTAGCCATGCATATCGCCAGGGAACTTAACCTTATACCGGTAGTCACAAGGGCTAGCGATCTTTTAAGCCCCTTTGTGGGTGTTACGGAGACGCTGATTCGGGACGTATTTCAAGAGGCGGAGGGGGGCGTCCTTATTGTAGACGAGGCGGATTCGTTTATATTAAACAGGGAACTGAATGAACGGAGCTGGGAACGTAGCCAAACCAATGAATTTCTTACCCAGATGGAAAGCTTTAAAGGACTTTTTATTGCTACTACTAACTTTGTAAAAGCTCTTGACGGAGCCAGTTTTCGGCGATTTTCATTTAAAGTTGAGTTTTTAATACCTACCACAGAACAGCGGCTTGCGTTAGCTAAACGTTATTTTTCTCATATATCCTGGGATGAAGAATTGGTTGCGGGTATAAAAAATCTGGATGGCTTAGTCCCTGGAGATTTTGCGATTGTAGCCCAACGTTTAGCTTTTAGCGAATGTATAGATTGGGCCTACGTTCTTGCTGAGCTCCAGGCGGAACTTAAGGCTCGTCACCACTTGCAAAGGGCTATTGGATTCACCTCTGTGATATAATGATAGGAATATGCATCGGGAGGAATCATGTACAAACGGTTATCTGAACTGCTTGCGGCCGCACGGCTCATATCACGGGCTTCGGGGGCAAAGATTAAAGAGTTAGAAGAGCACCTGGGGATATCCCGTCGATCCGTTTACCGGCTTCTGGATACTCTAGAGGATCTTGGCTATCCCCTCTATGACGACTTTGATGGCAAAGAGCGGGTAATTCATTTGAATGAAGAACGGGATAACCTGCGCTGGTGGCTCCCCTTTCCTAAAGTTCAATTTAGCAGAGAAGATGCGGTACTTCTTGAATATCTTTTTAAGGATGCTTCAAGAATCCCAGCAGTTGCGGGGGAGCTTGCACGGTTAAAACAAAAACTGGCTCCCCTTTTATCCGAAGGGGGATATGTTTTGAATGATAGGATTGATGTATTCTCCGCCGGCGGTGGAGGACCCTCAATCAGGGAAACTGGACCTATCCATCCCACTATTCTAAAGGCTCCAGAACTCACCAAGGGCTATAAAGATGCCACGGGGAGACTCATAAAAACAATCCTTCAGGGGATTCAGGAACAATCGGTTTGTATCGTATCATACCAGGCAATTTCTACTGGTACCACAAAAACATACCGGATCCATCCCCTGACATTGATAGAAAAGAATGGCAATTTGTACCTTTTTGTATTTGTCCCCTACTATGGGCATATTCGTATTTTAGCGGTAGAGCGGATTAAAAAGATAGAGATTACCGAAGAGGATTTTGAAACGCCGACCAATTTTAATCCTACCCCATGGATTAATGATCCCTTTGGTATCATTCTTGGAGAGCCCTTTACCGCGCGCATACGATTCTCCGAGGAACAGGCCCCGTATATTCAGGAACTGAGGTGGCCCGAAGGATCGGGACTAGAGCAACAGGAAGATGGGACTTTGATTCTAACGGTCCATACAGCCGGTGCCTATGAATTAAAGCGCTGGGTACTGAGCTTTGGTCCTTCTGCCCAGATCTTAGAGCCAGACTTTTTACGGATGGAAATACTCGAAGATCTGAGGGAAACCTTGGAACATTATAGCACTGACAAAAACGTCACCTAACTTCACGGAAAAATAATCCGAGGGTCGATACGGATATTCCCCCCTTACTTCTTTCGCGAAAAAATCAACCAGAAAATAAAGCCCAGTATGCCGAGAACATAGAGCCACGAGCCTGAGGATTTGGAGCTTTGTCCGGGTGTATTTCCGCTTTGTTGTCCGACCGGGAAACCGGCTGTGGCGGGCGGGGAACTGGAGGGCGGCGTAAGGCGGCGTAGGAGTTCGGTGTTGCTTAGGGTTTTTTGGGTTTGTTGGATGGAGAGGCTCTGGGTGTCCGTTCCGAGGCGGCGTTTTGCTTCTCCCTCTGGTATAAAACGGATTTGGCTGGGATCGGTAATGGTGATGGAATATTGGTACACCCCAAGACGTTCGTACAGGTACGGTTCATCCACCATGCCCGTGGCGCTTATCCACCGGCCTATCCAAGACCGGTCGGGCTGTTGGTCCCCAAACGCAGAAAGTCCCTCGGACCAAAAAATAAGTTTGATGCCTCCGCTTCGCCAGTCGTTAAAATTGACAAATACATACGGGGCGCCGTACTTTGTTTTTCCCGTTTTGATATCGATTATCCATCCGATTAGCTCTATCCGCTGACCTACCAGCGCAGGACTGGCGGTTAAAAAGGCCGAGGGTGAATAGACCGGATAGACCGATCGATACGGGTTTGGACTGGTAGAACGGGAGCTGGTTTCCGGTGCGTTGATCGACCCTGAACTGGGTATATCCGATAGGGATGTTTGTATGGTTTTGGCTGTCTCTTCCAGGTTTTCGGGTATTTGGGCAATCTCATGGAATTGCTCCAGGGTGGGAACTCCGCTGGCGGGGCCTTCGCAGATGGCTATGAATAGCTCGCAGGAGCGCGAAAAAGCCGGAAGGGACGCGGCCTGCTGGATCAGGGGGCTTTCCCGGGGATGGGAAAAATCGTCCGCCGTAAAAAGTACGTTTTCCCCCAAGCTAAAGCGCTGGAATAATTGGCTTTCCCATTCCAAAAGCGCGAGTCCCAGATCCAGTACGAGGAAGGGAAAGCGGTCCACGGCTTCCACCTGCCGCTGGGGATCCGGGTGCTGAAAATGGATATGCCCCGTTTCCCAGCGGGAGTTGAAATCGTTCCATGTACTAACGCTATCGTAATCCAACAGGATAATCCTGTTACGGGGGCCCACGGCGATATTATTCGCCTGGATATCACCGTGGATTATCTGGGAGGACTCCAGGGTATTTTGCAGGGCCAAAAGTTTATTCCGCAGTCCCCGGAGCCTTTGTTTTTGGGTATGATTTTTCTCTAACCAGGAAGAAAGGACGGGGGCGTTCACCCAATCCATTAAAATCGCCGGTACGGTCCCGTAGGTCTCAATGAGGGACCCATTGATCCATTGGGCGTCCACAAAATAGGGACGGAGCTCCGGATTCGTGCTACGAAGCTGGCCAACCAAATGGTAGGCGCGCCGTAGGTCCCCGATTCGTTCGCTCTGTAGGGAGTGAAAAAGCCGGAACGCCTTTTGGCTCCCATCCTTCAATGTAAGCTGATAGATATAAGCGAAACCTCCCGAGAGGGCGTTGGGGAGGCCGTAGGCGTTAGTCTGAATAGAGCTCCCTTCCACGTCCGGCCTGGCGAGGGCCTGGGAAAGGTCCTTCCGCATAAGGGCTTGATTGTATTCTTGGAGGGTTGGCCAGGAATTCATGGACGGATCTCCATAAGGGTATAATCATCCATGGAGAGACCGCCCCGATTCCGTTGCTCCTGTATCCACCGTGAAAGCTCCGGTAGGGGTGTTCGTAACAGGAAGGGCCACAGGTCTGAAAAGCCTTTAGCGGTAGATTCGATAATAAAGGCCGCGAGAGCATCGGAGACGAGGATGATTTTAGGGTGACGAAAGGACCGGAGGGGGATGAGGATACGCATCCACCTCGGCGTGGGGGAATCCCGGTGGCTACCGATGAGGGGCGGGGAACTGGTAAATTCTTCCCCCGATTTCAAGGGGAAGCGGAGTTTTTCCTCGTAGCCGTCCAGGATAAACAGCTCCGTATCCCCCACCGCCCAGGCGTCCGCGACTGCGCCGTTAGCCGGGATCCGGATTCCCAGAGCGGTGGACCAGGAACCCCTGATTTGGGAAGCCCGGGTAAGCCAATCGCTGGAACTGCCCCGTTGATTTTGAACCCTCCGTGCATAATCCCCCTGGGCCTTTCGTACCGCCCGATCCAGGGGCGTATCAAGGGCGCTTACGACCGAAACGGGGTAACGTCCCGAGCGGCGGGAAGGGCTCCCGCGGCGGAGGTGCGGAACCACGCTGAAGAGTTGGTAAAGGTCAGCCAGGGTAGCGGCCAATTTCTGGGCCCAACCGGCGGGGTCGTAGCTTTCGCTGGCCCCGTCGCAGAGAACCCAGGTCTGGCCACCCCATCGATCGATCCCCCTGGCCCAACGGTCTTCCCCCAGCGGACCGTGGTAGGGGAGGGTAAAAAGACGGGCGCAGTGGGCCATTAGCGTAACTTCCCCGGCCTGGTCCCCAAATTTAAAAATCGGGTAGCCAGGTCGGCCGTGGCCCCGTAGGCAAAGAAACGGGCCCCCTCGCCGATGGAGAACCCCTCGGCCATACCCGCTTCCCGAAGGTGGGGCGGCATGGGGCTGGATAACCGATACAGGAGGCTTCCGTATTCCACCAGGCCAGCGGGGGAATTGGGAAACACCACCGGGCGGATGTTGGTTCCCTCTCCCCCCACGTGGAGATTAAAAAGCAGGACCTCTCCATCTTGGGTATGCAGTTGCCGAAGCACCGCGGCCGCCGGTTCCACGTCCCCATCGGTACTTTCTCCATCGGTAATGTTGATGACCGTTGGAGGATAGGATGCGGGATGCTCGTCGCACCACTGGGCTACCAGGTGGCAGGTCCGCTCCAGGGCGGCCCGCATGGGCGTATCCCCCCCGTTGATCACGGGCACCCATTCGGGGTGAGGGATCCCTTGGGCATCGTGCCGTACCCGTCGGGGGGATCGGGCGACGGTGGAAATAGGTTGCCACAGCACCCCTTCGGAGTTGGGAAGCAGGGATTTGACCACCGTATTCCCGTACCCTAGAACCGCCAGATCAAAATAATCCCGAATACCGTCGGCTTTGTTGCACCGGGTACACAACTCCTCTATGGCCTGATCTACTACCTGGGCTAGGTACTCCGCCCGGCTTAAGCCCTGGGTAAAAGCTGTCCCCATGGAACCCGATTGGTCCAGCAAAAACACCACGAGGCTTGGGGTCGCCCGGCTAATAGGGGCGCTGTACGGAGCCCGGTCGTCTCCCCAGGGAGATCGCGTTGTAGACCGCGGCGGAGGAGGTACCCACGAGGGTTTGGCTGAAACCGGCGATTCCCTTGGCGGCCCGCTCGGCGGCCCGCTCAGCGACCCGATCGGCGATTCGATCGGCGATTCGGGGGATTCCGGTGGCGGCTCTGGGCCTTCCGTCGTCAGGGTCCGAGGCTCAGGTTCCGGTGGCGACACCGAAGTAGACGGCTCTAAAGCTTCAGAGAGGGTGGGTGGTTCATCGTAATCCGTTGATGGTTCCATGGCCGGTTCGGCTGGAGCTAGGGAGGCTTCAGGGGTTTTTAGAGAGGGCGCCGCGACGAATTCCAGATCGTGGATCCCCTGGCGGACCAGGGTCCGCATGTTGTCCGCCAGGGCAGAAAAGTCTAGGGTGCTTGAAGATGATTCGGCCATATGCAAGCTAAAATCGATGTGTTCCGTATCGGACAGGGGATTGCGCAGGTTTTCTAAAATATCCGAAATCACATCTTTCCGCATTCTGCCGGATATAATGGAAGAAATTAGTCTATCCGAGACCAATGACAGGGCTTCCGTACTGGTATTACCCTGCTCCAGTTCCATGGAGAGTTTTTCAATTTCAACGAGGCTTTCGCTCAGCCGAGAATCGATTTGGCTGATCTGATCCACCAGGATACCCAAAGGACCTAAATTATCCCGAAGGATGGTATCAAAGTTTAAAGCTATGTTGGTAAGTTGGGCGATCTCCTTTTGAACGGCGGCCATCTTTTGGTTGAATTCGTAGAATTGCCGGTACAGGCCCACGTCATTTTTTAGGTCCTCGTACACCTGCCGTTGTTTTTCATCGTCCGAAGCCAGGGTTTCCAGGGCGTCCAAGGCGTGGCGCAATTTTTTTATAATGAGTATAGCGGACCGGCTTAGGTTGGTGACCATGTTTCGGATGTTTTGTGCTTGTTCTTCAAAGGTGGCGGCGCTTTCCGTATGGCCGGCCTTGATAAAGTTGGCGGCCAATAGTTGCCGGTCCTGTTCTAACTTTTCCAGGGTTTCCAATTTCTTAAGAAACTCCTGTTCCACCCCGTCGCCGATAGACTCAAAGACCTGGTGACAGGCCTGTATCTTTGTCCGCAATAATTGGATTAGATCGTCGTAATTTGCTACAAGACCTTCCATCCGGCGGAGCCGTTCCTCCGCGGAAAGGGTTTCCCGTTTTACGAAGAACCCCAAAATTCCCTGTTTCTTTTCTTCGATTGAAAGGACGTCCCGGTGTTCCTTAATGGCCATTTGGAGTTCTTCAAATTGGGCATCCTTGATAACCGGTAATTCGTAATGGGTCCCAAACAGATCGATGCTGGTAATTTGGTTGTTCATACCCCGCCTCCCTATTCGCTGGTCCAGGCCACCCTCATATTGGACGAAGGAAAGCTATAGCGGCCCAGTTCCCAGTCCAAAACCAGCCAGCGATCGTCCGTATTAGGGTTTCGGCTTGTAGCGAGGCTTGCTACGCTTCGGCCCGAATAGTTTGCCACGGCCTGCAAAACCTGGTCCGCCATGGAAGCTCGGCCCACCCAAACCTCCGCCCAAGCATGCCCCTGGGTTCCCCGAAAGCCGTGGACTATCCGGGCCCGGCCCCCCACGGCGATAACGCAGGAGGCCATGACGGTGGCGTAATCGTCGCAGTCCCCCGCCAAGCCCAAGGCAATGGTTCTGCTGGCGGGGGATGTGTAATCGGTCCACGAGACCGCCGGATCGCTGACGTATTTCCAGTTCCGGGAGAGGGCCCCATGGATCAGTACCAGTTGTTTAGCTCCGCTGGCGTTGGGGACCTTGCTCCCCTGGGGATTATCCCAAGGACCGGGGGCTGTAGCGGCTATTTTTACCGCAAAGTCCCGGACCACCGGATTGGTCGGTTGGACCGCCAAATCGTAGCGTCCCCCCTGGACCTGGGGATTATCCTTTTCGATACGGCCCTCCAAATCCTTGAGGGCCCGCTTGGCCGCCTCTAACTCCTGGCTCAGTGCGGCACTATCTTTGACGGATCGTTCCAGGGCTTTTTTGTCCGCCTCGGTCCGTTCCAGACGGGCTGAAAGATCCTTTAGGGCCTGTTCTTTTTCCTGCAGGGTTTTGTTCTTTTCTTCCACCACCCGGCGGACCGCCGCTTCCACCTCCGGGTTCACATAGGTTTTTCCCAGGGTGGTGGAAATGGAACGCATGGCCCGTTCAAAGGTGCTGGCGTCCATGTCCCGGGAAACCTCGTTGTAGGTAAAGGGCGACCAGGCGGTAAGCACCAAAAGTAGTATGATCGGAGGGATTGATGGCCCCAGCAGGGCCGTCAGGGGTTTTATTTTTTCCGATCGGGCCATAAAAAGACCCGAAGCAATAGCCAGGGCTCCCGAAAAAAGGGCGGGGCCGCTTTGGCTAAAGGGCGGGAATCGGAACAATGCGGTCCGTATGGCCCCCAGATAGGGGATATCAAAGGCCCCCGCAAAGAGCACAAGACCGGTACCAAAACCCGCTAAGAGGGGAAGAATTCGATTCACAGTCCCTAGGAGCATGGTCAGGACCGCACAAACCACAAAGATTGCCAGGAGTATCCCCGGCTCCCCCAGGGGCCCAAAGGTCTTTATCATCACCACCTGGGGGCCATCGATCCCAAAGACCGCCAAAGCCGGCACCGCGAAGGCCACGAGACCCACAAAAAGACTAATGTTCCCGATTGTTTCCAGAATAGATTTTTTAGGTTTTGTATTTTCCATATCAACTATTGTAAAAGAGATTTGCTGTCCAGGCAAGAAGAGAGAATTAGATAAGGCCAAAGCTCATGGCTTGTTAAACTCCTCTAGAAAATAAGTGTATAAAGTATCTAAACATGGATGAGGTGTTTGCAAAAGTAACAGACTTTTGCAAACACCTCAAAATACACTTTTTTACATAGCTATTTTTAAATACGTGTTTTTACATCCCTATAGTTTTGAAAATACGGTTGTCCCCGAACAGCTTGCGGACACTGAACCATTGGTTACCGTTTGGCTGAAGGTTCCATTGCCGGTTGTCCCGCTGACAGTGCCATTAAAGGATATGACTACATCAACCTGCTGGTTATATATGTTGTAGTAGTATCCGGTAATATACCCGGTAAAGGAGTCCCCTGAACGATTACCCGTACCGGTTCGCCAGGTTATTACCTGGCCTAGAAAGTTAAAATTGGTTATTGTTAGTGCCCCATTGTTGTCCTGAACCGTAAAGGTTATGGTGGTTACCGAGCCTAATTGGAAAACCCCACTCCCATCGGTCTGGGTTGTGGTGTTAACCGCCTGCCAGTTGCCGGTGATTGCCAAAGAAGTAACCTGGGTTGTTTCCGAACCGGTCGGACTGGAGCATGAAACCAACAAAAAAATGCCGAACAAAAGAATGCCTGTAATACCATTGGTGATTTTATTTGCCATATGTTCTCCTCTCTGGAGAACTTTGCAAAAACTGTGCCAGGTTCTTTCAGGTTGATGAATTGAAGGGAGGCCTGCAAAAATTCCTCTGTTCCATGGGGGCCCCTCTCGGTTTGCCGCTAGAAAGGATCCAGCGTACCCCATGTTTCCGTAACTTTGGTTCCACGGTTACGGAACAAAAGTTCCCTCACCGCGGGAAATGCCCCTTTCCCCGCGGTGGGCATTCATCAATCGTAACCATTCCCGGTTTGGCACGGCTTACATATTAATAAAAATGGTTATTCTAATAACCAAAAAAGACCAAAAAATGGTGAATGGAATGCACAAAATATTAGGTTTCTGTAGTATAATGGTTGTATGGAACGGCTTATAGAGCTTTTTAGACGTAAAATCGCGGTTACTTCATTGGATTTTGTACGATCCATGGAACAGGTAATCCCCTGGGATGCCCGTTTAGTAGGCCTGCGGGGTGCCCGCGGAATTGGGAAAACCACCCTCTTTTTGCAGCATATTAAAAAACACTTTGCGCATGATCTGAGTAAGGTTCTCTATGTGAGCCTGGATAATCTTTGGTTCACAGAACATAGTCTGCTGGAATTGGCCGACACTTTTTACAAACAAGGGGGCACCCATCTTTTTCTCGATGAGGTCCATAAATATCCCCAATGGTCTGTGGCGGTAAAAAATCTTTATGATGATTATCCTGAATTACATATTGCCTTTACCGGTTCTTCTCTCCTGGAGATCCTCGATGCCCAGGCGGATTTAAGCAGACGGGCTGTGGTGTTTAACATGCAGGGCCTTTCGTTCCGGGAGTTTTTAATGCTTAGAACAGGAAAGTCCTTCCCTGTATACAAGCTCCAGGATATCCTTCAAAACCACGAACGGATCGCCGAAGAGATTGTTTCCCAGGTGCATCCCTATCAATATTTTTCTGAATACCAGCGCCTTGGATACTATCCCTATTTTCTGGAAAGCATCGATACCTACTTTATCCGGCTGGAAGAGACCATCAATATGATTCTGGAAATTGAACTCCCACAGCTCAGGCATATCGAAGTTGCCAGCATTCCAAAAATTAAACGACTCCTTGGTGTGATTGCCGAATCGGCCCCCTTTATTCCAAATATCACCAAGTTGAGCGAACACGTGGGAATCCATCGCCACACGGTACTGGCCTATCTACAGGCGCTCCATGAGGCAAAACTTATCTATGCCCTGTACCGAAATACCCATGGGATAGGCGCTTTACAAAAGCCCGAAAAAATATATCTCGAAAATACGAATCTTATGTATCTACTAAAAGGCGATTCTGTGGAAATAGGAACAATCAGGGAAACCTTTTTTGCCAACCAGGTTTCACAAAACCATACCATTGAATATACCGAATCGGGAGATTTTCTTATCGATGGCCACGTGACCGTTGAAGTTGGGGGCAAACATAAAACAAGGAAACAAATCCAGCATGTTCAGGACGCATATATTGCCTCGGATAATATGGAGTACGGCTATGATAAAAAAATCCCCCTCTGGCTCTTTGGATTTTTTTATTAAATCGTAACGGGAAATCCCCCGCTCCCAGCTCAGGGCATTCATCAATCGTAACCATTCCCGGATTGGCACGGCTTTTGCAAGTTGTCTTATATGGGAACCCGTGATAGCATGGACGACATGGCAAAAACGATCCGTGTGTTGGTAAGTTTTGTGGGGAATCGGGACCCCTATCCGGACAAGGATGAACAACCGGGGCCACTGCTTTCCTTTCTGTTGCATAACGCGGTAGACAAGGCCTTTCTGCTCTGCAGTAGTGCCCCCTATCTGGAACGGGCCCAGGACCTGGTCAGAGAATCCAAGGATGAGGGCCTGTTAACCCGTTTTGAGCCGGTACATTTTTATGTGAGATATAATCAATTTTTGTGGATGGGATAGAAAAAGGACGTTCATTTCCGGTAAGGTTTTGTCGCCAAACAGACCAACCGAGAAGGAGAACGTCCGTGAGAAAGAATACTACCGAAACTAGAATCGAGGCAACAGCCGAAACCATGGGGGCACTGGAAGCGATCGTGCGTGAAGGAGCGAGGAAGATGCTGCAAGTAGCATTGGAAGCGGAAATCGAGGAGCACCTGTCTCGCTACAAGTAGCTTGTCGGTGAGGACAGTAAACGCCTCGTCGTGAGGAACGGCACCATGCCAGAGCGGACGATACTAACCGGAGCGGGCCCGATCCCCATCACCCGTCCGAGGGTCGATGACCGGGCCTTGGACGCGCTGGGGAAGGAACGGTTCACGAGCCGGATTCTCCCGAAGTTCATGAGGCGCTCTCCGAGCATAGACACGCTCGTACCGGTGTTGTATCTCAAGGGCATCTCGACCGACGACTTCCCCGCGGAGCTGGAGGCCATTCTTGGTCCACAGGCGAAGGGCCTGTCCGCGAGCACGGTCGTGCGGCTTAAGGAGATATGGACCGAGGAATACGAGGAGTGGTCGAAGCGGGATCTCTCGGGCAAGCACTACGTCTATGTCTGGGCCGACGGCGTATATTGCAACGCAGGGCTTGAAGATGAACGTGCTTTTCTCCTGGTCGTCATAGGCGTTACTTCCTCTGGGGACAAAGAATTGCTTGCCGTTTCCGACGGCTACCGGGAGAGTACGCAGTCGTGGAAGGAGATTCTGCTGGACCTACGATCGCGTGGGCTTACGAAGTCCCCGGCCTTGGCAGTATGCGATGGGTCGATGGATTTCCAAGCAGCCGCGGCGGAAGTCTGGCCGAAGACTCGCATCCAGCGCTGCTGGTTCCACAAAACCGGAAACGTCCTGGATAAGCTTCCCACGGCGCTCCAGGCGAAGGCCAAGGGCATGCTCCACGATCAGTACCTTGCGCCCACTCGCGAGGATGCGCGCAAAGCCTTCGACCTCTTCGTCGAGTCCTTTGGAGCCAAATACCCCAAGGCCGTGGAATGCCTGGTGAAGGACAAAGACGACCTGTTTGCTTTCTACGACTTTCCCGCCGCGCATTGGCTTCACCTGCGCACCACGAACCCCATCGAGTCGACCTTCGCGACGGTGCGACTGCGCCACCGGCGGACGAAAGGGAATGGGACTCGAAAAGCGACGCTGGCGATGGTCTACAAGCTCTGCAAGGAAGCCGAGCAGGGCTGGCGCAAGTTAGACGGATTCAAATACATCCCCCTCGTTGAGGCGGGAGTAAAGTTTGTGAATGGGGAGCTGTTTGATGAAACGGCCGCCTGACCGGATAATCGTCCGAATTTCCAATCCACAACTGTTGACAATATCTCTTTGGATGGAGGCCTAGGCAGTCACTCTAGGGCACCTCTAATAACTCGTTTAGTTATTGGAGGTGCCTGGGTAAATCCTTATAGGATTTGCATTTTTTATCTGTAGACCTCTAAAAACTGAAGTTTTTAGAGGTCCCCTCTATAATTTGGTGCTTCAGTCAGCCTTCAAGGCGTGACATTAAGGGGTTTCTTTTTACTGTCTAAAATCTACTATAAAAATCCTTGACCCCAATGTAGCATATGTTATACTCGATTAGATGAAATCTGAATCAAGCTTCTCGGGAGAAGTTAAAGAGCTTCGCCTTTGGCTCGGAATGAGTCAAAAAGAGCTCGCAGATGCTCTTGGGGTATCTTATGCCACTGTTAACCGCTGGGAGATGGGGCATACCGAGCCTCATAAGTTGGCAAAGGAACACTTTCAATCCTTCAGGTCAAGATGTACGAGCAATTCTTAGGGGCAATACTCCAAGCTGATGAGACGGTTCATTTTTAATTAAGAAAACGAAGGAGCTAAAATGAAAGACGTATTCCAGTTCAGAGACTCGGTTATTCGGGAATATGAAAGTTTTTCACGTAGCTTCACAACCATCGGAGCTGAGGACATACGTGCATATGTCGACTCCGAATATGAGCGCGGGCGCTACTGGCCCGAGCCGCTCATTCAGATAAACCCGAGCTATAAGAAGGCCTCTTCGGTACAAGAACTTGTAGCTGAAGGTGTCATCCATCCAGCGTGCGGCCATATCTTCAAGTCAGGCAAACCGGAAGGCAAGCCAAGGGACCTCACCTTATATAAGCATCAGATGGATGCCCTTGCGATAGCCAAGAAAAACGAACCATATGTGGTGACGACTGGAACAGGCTCGGGTAAGAGCATCGCTTTCTTTCTACCGATAGTCGACCGAATCTTGCATGAAAGGGAAGCGGGCGGAGAGCATAGAACTCGCGCGATTATCATCTATCCCATGAACGCCTTGGCCAATAGTCAGCTCGAGGAGCTTGGCAAGTTCCTTCATGGTTATCCCGAAGAAGAAAAGCCATTCACAGTAGCGCGATATACCGGTCAGGAGAGCCAAGAGGAGAGAAAATCGGTAGCAGATAACCCGGCTGACATTCTTCTCACCAACTTCATGATGCTCGAACTTCTCCTGACGCGCTATGACGAGACGGATCGCAAGGTAATCGATCATTGCCGAGGACTTCAGTTCCTCGTACTCGACGAGCTTCATACCTATCGTGGACGCCAGGGAGCCGATGTCGCGCTTCTCGTGCGAAGGGTTCGCCAGCGTCTTGAAGCATCCGAAATGCTTTGTATCGGCACTTCAGCGACGATGTCGAATACGGGCAGTTTTCAAGACCAGCAAGCTACTGTCGCCCGCGTATCGAGCCTTCTATTCGGGCAAGTGGTTCCTGTCGATAATATTATCTCGGAAACGCTTGACCAGGTGACCGACTCTACGCAGAGCCGTCAGACAATGCTACAGCTCCTTCCTGGCCGGTTAAAAAATCCGACCTTTGAATGGGCGAATCTGGACGAGTTCAAGCGCGACCCCATGGCTATTTGGGTTGAAACAACGCTTGGAATAGAGATGAATGGCATTTCGGCTCCCAATCGAGCAAAACCTCTGAGCATGACTCAAGCAGCGGAAAGGCTTGCTCGCGATACTGGCTGTGAGGCAAAAACAGCCTATACTGCATTACAACAATTCCTTATCGCGGCTCATGCAGTCGAGGATGCTGATGGGCGTAAGCCTTTCGCATTTAAACTGCACCAGTTCATTTCCGGACCGGGTAAAGTTCTTATGACCCTCGAGCCTCCGGGGAAACGCTTTATTACGATGACGGCGCAACGCTTCGCGCCTGGGCGCGAGGATGTATTCCTATACCCCGCTTACTTTTGCCGTGAATGCGGACAGGAATATCATCCTGTAGAGCTCTTAGATAACCGCTGGAGTCCACGGGAAATTGATGTCCTATTCCCGAATGATGCAGAGGACAGGTTCGGATTCCTGGTGCCTTCTGGGACAGATTTCGATTTCGATGGAAGCATTGAAAGCCTGCCGGACTTTTGGATAGAGCAACGAGCCTCAGGTCCTCGGGTCAAGAACGAGTACTCCAAGTTTGTTCCTACAAAACTGCATCTCGACGAACGCGGCCAAGGCGTGGCCTACGCGCGGGGTGATGGAAACGAATACTGGTACATTCCGGGTCACATCCGATTCTGCCCGCGCTGCGGTATGGTTCATGAGCCGATGGGAAAGGATATCAACCGGCTATCGAGTCTTTCCGGAGAAGGACGCTCTTCTGCGACGACTATGATAACGATGAGCGTACTTAGGAATCTTTTCGCGGAGGAACCCGGCGCTGATGACCTTGATCAACGTAAAATGCTCGGCTTTACGGATAACCGTCAGGATGCTGCGCTTCAGTCAGGGCATTTCAACGACTTAGTGTTTTTGGTGACCTTACGTGGGGGGATTGTCGGCGCGCTCCAAAAAAACGGAGGTGTCCTTACCGAAGATGCTTTGCCTGAGGAGGTATTCCATGCGATTGGCTTTAATCGTAACGATTATGCAGCCAAAAGCGAGTACCTCAATAATCCTGATTTCTTTGGCCTTAATCTGGCGGAGGCTCAACGAGCTCTGAAGTTTGTTCTCGGCTATCGCATTATTCGCGACTTCAGGAAAGGCTGGCGTTTTAACAATCCTTCCCTCGACCAGCTCGGCCTCGTCGAAATCGCGTATGTTGGCATGGACGAGTACATCCGGACAGGACAGAACTTCGAGCATGCCCACGACGCAATTAAGTCTCTTGAGCCGAATAAGCGGAAAGAACTGTTTACGCTCGTCTTTACGGAAATGAGAAAAAATCTTTGCATCGATTCGCGCTTCCTTGACCCAGGTGAACAGGAGCGGATGAAGACCAAGGCATGGGCTTCTCTGAAAGAGCGATGGGGATTCGCGTTCGATGAGAAGCTCACGGTTACGCGCTACATGGTTCTCAATCAAATGCCGGATCGTCTCAACAGGAGCCGTGCTGATTATATCTCCGGCGGGGTTAGGTCCAGACTGGTGCGTATCATAAAGAGAGCTACACTGTGGAACGGGAGTCCCTTGGAAAAACAAATACTTGGGTGGAGGGATTCTGACGTCACAGAAATCGTAAAGTCGGTGCTCGAACTCGCGCGTGATTATGGATTTGTGAAAGAAGTTCCACTGGACCACGAAATTTCCGGATGGTGTCTTCAATCGCAAGCACTCGAGTGGCATCTTTGTACTGCACCCGAGCTTACGAAGAGGGCGGTCCAGAACGAGTTCTTCCGCGATATCTATCTCGGCGCCGCCGCAACCCTCGCGCTCCCTGACCATAGGCTGTTTGAATATGAATCACACGAGCATACGGCGCAGGTCGATAATTCGGACCGTATGATACTCGAAGCGAGGTTCCGCTTCACGCAGAAGGACAAGGACTGGTGGAAAACTGAGCGCTATCAGGGTGAGCTTGAGCGCCTACCCGTACTATTCTGTTCCCCTACGATGGAACTCGGCGTCGATATCTCTTCTCTCAACACGGTATACATGCGGAACGTTCCCCCGACCCCCGCCAACTACGCCCAGCGAAGCGGGCGAGCCGGACGCTCTGGGCAACCGGCTCTCGTCATCACGTATTGCGCGGCCCAGAGTCCCCACGATCAGTGGTTTTTCGCGAATGCTCCGGAAATGGTCCATGGCATTGTCAAGGCGCCGACCCTCGACCTATCAAACAGGGATCTCGTCGATAGCCATATCGATGCTATCTGGCTCTCCTGCCTAGCGGTCAAAATTGAATCGAGCATATCGCTTCTGCTCAAGCTGGACGACGATGGATATCCGGTGGCGCCAGAACTCATGGCAAAGCTTAGGGATCAAGCCGCGAGAGACCGCGCGCTCGAACACGCGAAGGCGATCGCCGTCGAATTACGCCGAACTCTCTCAGATGATGGCGCATGGCTTTCCGATGCCTATATAGAGCGGATCATCGCCCAAGCTCCAGATAGCTTCGAAAAGGCCTTCGATCGTTGGCGCAACCTCTATGCATCGACCCTCAGGCAGATGGAGCTGGCAGACGCCATAATTCGCGGCCACGCAACCCGTCCCATCGATAGAGACAGCGCAACACGCCGCTACACCGACGCTAAGCGACAGCTCGACCTACTCCTGAGTTCCCACGCTACCCAGAACTCCGACTTCTACACCTACCGCTATCTCGCCGGGCAAGGCTTCCTTCCCGGCTATAACTTCCCGAGGCTTCCCCTCATGGCCTGGATTCCGGCGAGGGGAACCCGCGCCGGTGGTGAGCGCGATTCGGGCTCGATGGTCTCTCGCCCCCGTTTCCTCGGCATATCCGAGTTCGGACCGAGAAGTCTGATCTACCATGACGGACGCATGTACCAAGTCAAGAAAGCAAAGCTCAACTCGGGGGCGATGATTGGAAGTGGGGACGGAAACAGACTGCCGACGATACACGCCCTCGTGTGTCCCTCTTGCGGTCACGGGCATTTCGGTACGGTCGACGAGCCTGAGGTTGTTGTCCCCCGGTGCGAGAACTGCGGAGCTGAGCTTTCTGGTAACGCCCGCATCGCCGACCTGTTCAAGATAGAAACCGTCGAGACCGAAGCTGTCGAGCGAATTTCCGTAAATGACGAGGAGAGGCAAAGACAGGGTTACGACATACAAACCATGTTCCGCCTCGATCGCGATGAAAGCGGCCGTGTGGATGTAACTCGATCGATCATAAGCCTTGACGGCGAGGCGATTGGCGACCTCGTTTACTCTCCTGCGGCCTTGCTGTGGCGCATCAATCGAGGCTGGAAACGGCGCAAGAACAAGAATATCCTCGGTTTCTATATCGATCCGATCTCCGGTTGGTGGCGAGCCGAGGAAGATGAGGAGGGCAGGAGCGAGGGCGATGAAGAATCAGCCCGCACCAGGGTCCCGCCTCAGAGGATCGTGCCCTTCGTCGAAGATTACCGCAACATTCTCATTCTGACCCTTGCTGGAACGCCGAGTAAAGAAGCCATGGCGACCCTTCAGGCCAGCCTCAAGCGAGGTATCGAGCAGACCTACCAGATCGAGGAATCGGAGCTCGCCGTCGAACCGCTTCCCCTGGAAAGTGATCGGAGGCGCATACTCTTTTATGAGGCCGCCGAGGGCGGGGCGGGGGTGTTGACGAGATTAGCCCGCGACAGGAATGAGTTGGCGGCAGTCGCCCGCATGGCCCTCCAGATCATGCATTACCGCATCCCCGAACGCCTCGACGCGGTAAAGGATCTCATCGGCGAGCAGGAAGACAAAAAGAGCGACCCCTGCGTCGCGGCATGCTACCAGTGCCTTCTCTCATATTACAATCAGCCGGAACACCTCATTCTTGACAGGAGAAACCCAGAAGCTCTCAGCATTCTCATCGCCCTCTCGAAGGGGAATGTTTCAATACAAGAACCACGGAAAGCCAGAGATGATACCGGTAGCCCGGGAAAGGGCGACACGGCATTCGCTGATTTTCTCAATGAAAAGGGGTACCGGAGCCCCGATGATTTCATGTATCCGTTCATGGAAGGGAAGCATCAGGCGGACGCGATCTATAAAGTCGATAAAGTTGCCGTCTTCTTTACGCAGCCGGCCGAAGAAGCACGGCACTACTTACGAGATCGCGGTTACACCGTTGCCGTGCTTGGAGACAATCCAGAGGCATGGAATAATTACCTTTCATCAAACCCCAAAACATTACCCCGTACCAAGGAAAAAGAACAATGAACGCAAGCGCTTTCACTCCCGGAACCCTCGTCCGCGTACGCGGACGGGAATGGGTCGTTCAACCCAATACACGTGGCGCCGACAATGGCGACGTACTAGGAGATGCTCTGTACTTGCGCCCTCTTGGCGGCGCGGATGCCGATATTCAGGTTGTTCTCCCGTCGCTCGAGAGAAGCCCGATCGAGGCGGCGACCTTCCCGTTGCCCGACGTAACGAAACCGGGAGCCCATGATTCGGCGTTGCTCCTGCGCGACGCGCTCAGACTCAAACTGCGCGCAGCGGCTGGACCATTTCGAAGCTTCGGCAAAATCGCCGTCGAACCGCGCGCCTATCAGCTCGTGCCCCTGCTTATGGCTCTCAAGCAGAAGACCGTCCGCCTTCTCATAGCCGACGATGTCGGTATAGGCAAAACCATCGAGGCGGCCCTTATCGTGCGTGAACTGATCGACCGCGCGGAAATCAGCCGCTTCGCGGTGCTCTGCCCACCGCATCTGGTGGACCAGTGGGTCGGCGAGCTTTCAGAACGCTTCCATATATACGCCGTGGGGCTCACCGCTTCAAGCGTACGGCGACTGGAGAATATGGTTCCCCGCGGACTTTCGCTCTTCGAGCATTTTCCGGCTGTCGTCATGAGCCTCGACTATATCAAGAGCGAAACCCACAAGAGCTATTTTCTGTCGAGCGCACCCGAGCTCGTGGTCGTCGACGAGGCGCACACCTGCACCATAGCCGGGCAGAACCGCCAGCGCCGCTACGAGCTCCTGAAGAACCTCGTCGCGGATCCCGAGCGGCACCTCATCATGCTGACCGCAACGCCGCACTCGGGCGACGACGCAGCCTTCCACAATCTCCTTGGCCTGCTCGATCCAGAGTTCTCGAGCCTGGCAGGCACCGCCGTCAGGGCGGACGATCCCGTGCGCCAAAGACTCGCGCGGCATTTCGTGCAGAGAAGGCGAAAAGACATCGATGAGTGGAAGGACTCGAGTGTTTTTCCACGGCGGATGGTCAAGGAGATTACGTATTCCCTATCAGGCCAATGGGGTGATTTTTTCGAATCGGTACGTGCCTACTGTCTTGGCTTGGCTACGAAGGCCGAGAGCGAGAAGGGCGAAGGCGCGCGCATGATGTGGTACGCGACGCTCGCTCTCCTGCGCTGCGCCGCATCTTCGCCAGCCGCCGCCCACCGGGCGCTTACCGCCCGCCTGGAGGGAACGGCGGAAGAACTCGCCGCCCTGGCGGACGAGGAGCGCATAGACGACGGGAGCGCCGACGAGCTTGGATCGAACGACCAGGAGCCGCCCGCCGGCATCGGTGATATCAAACTTCTCGAAGGACTCATCGCAGAGGCAGACACACTCCGCGGGATAGGGGGAGACCCCAAGCTCGCCTCCCTCATCGCCCATCTCGAGTCGCTCTCCGCGGAGAAAGGGAAGGACTGGCGGCCCGTCGTATTCTGCCGCTACATCGCGACGGCCGCCTACGTAGGTGAGCAGGTGAAAAAGCGCCTTAACGGACATACGGTGGACGTGATCACCGGCGAGCTTACCCCCGAGGAACGCGAAGAGCGTATCGATCTCCTCATCCAGTCCGAACGGCCTATCCTGATAGCCACCGACTGCCTTTCGGAGGGCATCAATTTACAGCACGGCTTCAACGCCGTCGTCCACTACGACCTTGCGTGGAACCCGACCAGGCACGAACAGCGCGAAGGACGCGTGGACCGCTTCGGCCAGAAGTCGCACGAAGTTCGCTGTGCTATGATCTACGGCCAGGATAACCCAGTTGATGGCTTTATCCTGAACGTCATACTCAGGAAGGCCCAGGCCATCAGGGAGGAGCTCGGCGTCCTCGTGCCGATGCCGGAGAACGGGAAGCGCATACAGCAGGCCCTCGTCAAGGCTGCGCTCATGAAAACCGCGGACAGGAACGGCGGCGCGCTGCAACAGACCTTCGACTTCGGGGGCGAGTCTTCTGATGTAGACCTTGCGCCCATGGAGACCGCCTGGGAGGACGCCATGCAGAGGGCCAAGGCCAACCGCACGGTCTTCGCCCAGCGCAGGCTCAAGCCCGAGGACGTGATGCCCGAGTGGAACAAGCAGGTAAGCGCCCTCGGCGAGTCCAGGGAAGTGCGCCGCTTTGTGGAAGCCGCGCTCATCCGGCTCAAAGCGCCCCTGGAAGCTCAGGGAAAAGAAAGCTTCCGCTTCATGCCGGCACAGCTCCCCCCCTTGCTGAAGGAACGCATGGCCACCGAGGGATTCGTACGGCCGATCTCTCTTGGCTTCACCTATCCCGCGGACACGGGCAGTATATTCATACACCGGAGCCATCCCATCGTATCCCTTCTCGCGGATCAGGTACTGGAAAGCGCCTTGTCCGGCGATACGGCCGCCTCGGAAATCCTGGCATCCCGCGCTGCGGTATTCGAAACCGCATCGGTTCGGGAGACGACCACCATCTTCCTCCTGCGGCTCAGGTACCAGCTCGACGTCGTGCGCTCTGGTGTACGCCGCGAGCTCATGGCGGAGGAAGCGATCGCCCTCGGGCTTGCGGGGCGGGAGGCGCCGCGTTTCCTTGCCGATGCCGATGTCGAGAGCCTCCTCGATGCGCACCCCAGCGGGAATCTTAGCAAGGACGCGATGGTCCGCGAGCTTACGGAAAGCACTGCGTGGTTCGCTGGGCACCGCGAGACCTTCGAGCGCCTGGCCGCTGAACGAGCGCAGGCGCTCCTTGCGGATCACCGGCGCATGCGCGACGCGGCGGGCGACACGGGGCAGTACAGTGTCACCGCATGTCTTCCGGTGGACCTCATCGGCGTGTACGTCGTCCTGCCGAATGCAATCTAAAGGGAAGAAGAAATGAGACGCACCAACCTGAACGCCCAGGGATTCGATACGCTTCGCCTCGAGGGCTCGCTCTTCGTGGCCGACTACTTGGAAAAAGCCGCGGCGGGCCTGGCGAGCGGGCAAAGCGCGGTTGACTATCGCGTGCCCCGCGGCCTGCGCCTGAATGACGAGTACGGACGCGCCTTCCAGATTGCCCAGGCCATCTGGAGCCAGTACGAGGCCGCGCCGCCTAAGCTGGAGAGCTCGGTCGTCGAGCTCTTTCGCGACGCCTTGGGGTATTCGCCCATAGATAAGGTGGCGCCGGTAGCCGTGGGCGAGCGTCGTTTT
Source organism: uncultured Treponema sp. (assembly GCA_964425215.1). Classification (GTDB taxonomy): domain Bacteria; phylum Spirochaetota; class Spirochaetia; order Treponematales; family Breznakiellaceae; genus CAYRLW01. The sequence continues at coordinate 37,567 of CAYRLW010000011.1, read as the reverse complement.
CCCATTGGCCACCTCGCGCTCGGGAAGGTTCCCCTGGTCATCGGTAGCCCCGGCTCCGATCTCGATGGGAGCGAGGCCCGGTTTTCCGTGGAAGGCTCGGGCTCCCGCAAGAAAAGCCCCTTCCAGATGGCGCAGGAGTATCTCAATGCACGCTCGGGCGCGTCTGGCGATTCCTCAGGCACGCCCGGCCAGGCTCCGCTCTGGGCCATCGTCACGAACGGCGAGCGTATCCGCCTGCTCCGCGCCTCTCCGGCCATGGCTCGGCCTTCCTACCTCGAGTTCGACCTCGGGACCATCATGCGCGAGAAGCGCTTCCCCGAATTTGCAATGCTCTGGCGCATCCTGCACGCGAGCAGGGCGGGCGTGTCCGACGGAGGCACGGTATGGGAAGCCTGGCGGCAGGAAGGCGAGAACCAAGGCACCCGCGTGCGCGAGGGGCTTAAGGCTGGTGTCACCCAGGCACTCCTGTCGCTCGGCTCGGGCTTCCTCCGTCATGAAGGGCCGGGCAATGCGGCGCTGCGCGCGGCCCTCGATGACGGCTCCTTAAGCCGGGAAGCCTACTTCCAGGAACTCTTGCGGCTCATTTACCGCTTCCTATTCGTCTTTACCATCGAAGAGCGCGGCCTTATCCACGCTCACCCGGGCGACGATGCGCGCGCGGCATCCCACGAGCTCTACGAGCGCGGCTACTCGCTCAGACGCCTGCGGGACAAGGCGCTCAGGCGCTCGGGCTACGACCGCCACGGCGACCTCTGGGAAGGCGTCGGGGTGCTCTTCCGCGCCCTTGGCACGGGACAGGACGCCCTCGACCTGCCCGCCCTGGGCGGACTCTTTGCTCCCGACCAATGCCCCACTATCGACGCCTGCGGGCTTTCCAACTACGACCTCCTCTGTGCCATGGAAAGCCTCCGATGGGCGGTTGCGGGCAACGCGCGCACCGTCGTGGACTACAAGAACATGGACTCCGAGGAACTGGGCTCGGTGTACGAGAGCCTCCTTGAGCTCGTGCCGGTCGTCGACCTGGCCGCGCGGAGCTTCGGCTTTGTCGGCGTGGGCGGCGAAGAAGGATCGACGGCGGGCAACGCGCGCAAGACCAGCGGAAGCTACTACACGCCGGACAGCCTCGTGCAGGAACTCATCAAGAGCGCTTTGGAGCCGGTGATCGAGGCGAGGTTGGGGGCCTCGCCTGCGGCGACCGGGCTATCCGCTCCAAGTCCTCGCCATCCGGAGCGCGCTCCGGATGGCTCCGGGCTTTCCGCTTCTATCCCTAGCCCGGAAGACACCGCGCGGCGCATCTTGTCCATCACGGTGATAGACCCTTCCTGCGGCTCGGGACACTTCCTCCTAGCCGCGGGCAGGAAGCTCGCGGAGGCCTTAGCCCTGGTTCGTAGCGAGGACGGATCGGTGCTGGAGGCCGACTACCGCCACGCCCTGCGCGAGGTGATAGCCCACTGCCTCTACGGCGTGGACCTCAACCCCATGGCGGTGGAACTGGCGCGCACGAGCCTATGGCTGGAGGGCTACGAGCCGGGTCGGCCCCTGTCCTTCATCGACCACCACGTACGCTGCGGTAACTCCCTGGTGGGCGTCCTCGACTTCGGCATGCTTAAGGACGGCGTTCCCGACGGGGCCTATGTGGCAATCTCGGGGGACGATGCCGCCGCCGTGAAGCGCTACAAGAAGCGCAATGCCGACGAGAAGAAAGCCGCCGGCCAGGGCCAGCTTTTCGAGCATCCCATCCAGAGCGCCGAGGCGGGCATCGTGGCCCTGAAGTGGCGTCTCGACACCATTCCGGACGATGACCTCGATGGCGTTGGCCGCAAGCGGGCCGCCTTTACGGCCCTCCTTGCCAGCCCCGAATACCGGCGTGTGAAGCTGGCATCCGACATCTACACGGCCGCCTTTTTCTGCGACAAGCGGGAAGGCGCGCCCATCCCTACCACTGCCGACGTGTCCCTGGCCGCCTCCGGCCACGACGAGTCGCCGGTATCGCGGGGCGTCAACGCCCTCTCAAGGCTCATCGCGGAACGGAACCGATTCTTTCACTGGAGGCTGGAGTTTCCCGAGGTCTTCGCCAAAGGCGGCTTCGACTGCGTGCTGGGGAACCCGCCTTGGGAACGCATCAAGCTCCAGGAGGAAGAATTTTTTGCCCCCAGGCATGCTGGCATCGCGAACGCGAGGAACAAGGCGGAGCGCGAGAAACTCATCGAATCGCTTCCGAGCGGAAGCCTCTATGACAAGGCCCTGTACGCCGAGTTCCTGCAGGCGCGCAAGGCCGCCGAGGCCGCCAGCGTCTTTGCCCACATAAAGGGCGACGAAGGTGGACGCTATCCGCTTACCGGCGTGGGGGACGTGAACACCTATGCCCTCTTTGCCGAGACCATCCTGGACCTTACGCGGACCGAGGGCCGGGCCGGCTTCATCGTGCCATCGGGTATAGCCACCGACGATTCCACCAAGGCCTACTTTGCCCACATCACGAGCAAGGGAAAGCTCGTGTCCCTGTTTGATTTCGAAAACAGCGAAGCGATTTTCCCGGCGGTTCACCGTAGCTACAAGTTCTGCCTGCTCACCATCGGCGCGTCGAGCATGGCCTCGCTCGCCTTCTTCCTGACGGACACGAGCCAGCTCGCCGACGGGCGCAGGCGCTTCAGCCTGCGTTCCGACGAGTTTGCCCTCCTCAACCCCAACACCCTGACCTGCCCGGTCTTCAGGTCTGCCCGGGACGCAGAGATCACCGCAAAAATTTACCGCCGCGTCCCCGTTCTCATTGAGGAGGTGAAACGCAAGGGCGATACGGACAAGAACCCCTGGGGCATCAGCTTCCAACGCATGATCGATATGGCAAACGACTCGGATCTCTTCCACAGTAACCCCGCTCCCGATCGCTTGTCCCTGTACGAAGCCAAGATGATCCACCAGGCGGACCACCGCTGGGCCACCTATGCCGCACAGGGCGCTGGGGATGGCCGGAACGGTGCATCAGGTGGCGCCGCAAGCGACGCTTCCGGCGAGGCGGATGCCTGCCGCGACGTGACGGATGCGGAGAAGGCCGACCCCGATTTTACCGTGCGCCCCCGCTATTGGGTGGACCGGCGCGAAGTGATAGCCCGTATAACCCGGGCCCCGCGGCGCCTTGTTAAAGCCTGGCTTGCAAAGGACGCCGCCGACCTGAGGCAAGAGCTCTCGCTCTGTATGGAAGACGAGGAACTTCTGGCCTTGAGCGGGAAGAAGTACGCCGAAGCTGAGGAGCTCTTCACCGCGGTGGAAGCCGTCCTGGAAGCGCGCAGTCCGCGCTGGCTCATGGGGTGGCGGGATATCACCAACGCAACAAACGAGCGCACCGTCATCGCGAGCGTGGTGCCGCGGGTGGGGGTGGGGAACAACCTGCCTCTCATGCTCTTCCCAAAGGAAGTATCGTCATGTCGATGTGCCATGCTCCTAGCCAATCTAGCTGCCTTGGCCCTAGACTTTGTCGCGCGGCATAAAACCGGCGGCACTCACATGAACTATTTTATTTATAAACAGTTGCCAATTCTCCCTCCCGCCACCTATTACGCATCAGACTTTCTCTTCATCGTCCCCCGCGTCCTCGAACTCACCTACACCGCCTGGGATATGGCAGCCTGGGCCCAAGATGTCTGGGCGGCAGCGGACGATGCGACCCGCGCGGCCATCCGGCAACGGGGGGAAGAGGCGGGATCTTGGGGGCGCGGCGTACGTTCGCAGGGCTCGGTTCCGCGAGGAAGCCCGGCCGAGGGTAATGGCCTTCACCCCTTCCCCTACAATCCGGAAAGGCGGGCGCATATCCGCGCCGAGCTGGACGCCCGCTACGCAAGGCTCTACGGGCTTTCCCGCGACGAACTCCAGTACATCCTCGATCCGGCGGACGCCATGGGCGAGGATTACCCCTCGGAGACCTTCCGCGTGCTCAAAGAGAAGGAGCTGGCGGCGTACGGGGAGTACCGGACGAGGAGACTGGTGCTGGAGGCCTGGGACAGGGAGGAAGAAGCATGAGAGTGTGGCGCATCGGTTCTACCTGGGGAGAAACCTGGGACCTCATACCCATTTTCAAGCGCTATGCCTTCGCCTTCGCTGATATCGAAGACAGTATTGAAAAGATCGCGATGCATGATCTCGTAGCCATCACCAAAGGCCAAGCCATCGTCGCGCTGGGACGGGTGAACGGTTTCGACACGCTGTTCAACGCTGTCCCGGAGCATGATGGTTCCCTTTTGACAAGTGAGATGCGCGATGATATCGGGAATCGTACCGTCATCCGCCTTGCTCCGCTCTTTTGGGAGAATCTTGGCGAGTACAGCGGACGGGGCAAGCAATTCCATGAAGCTCAGAACGAGTATCGGACCATGTTGATCCGTGAATGGAACCGCCTGGAAGGAATAAAGGAAATGCTGTATCTGGAAAAGCTCCTGAAGACAAAGAAGCAAGTGATAGTGCAAGGCGCGCCTGGTGTCGGCAAGACCTATTCGACCAAGGAACTCGCTCTCCGCATACTTGGCGAGAGTATTCCTGCCGATCGTTCTGCCCTCAACGCACAATACCAAGACGCGGTGAAGCGTGGGCAGATAGCCTTTGTTACCTTTCATCAATCCATGGATTATGAGGATTTCGTGGAGGGCTACAAGCCGGCGGAAGGCACTGGCGGGGCTCCGACGTTCATCCTGAGGGATGGGCCCTTTAAGAAGATTGTCGATGCCTGTTATGGCCAGCATGCCGAGGAAGCCTTCGAAAGCTCCTGGTCTGCTTTTATAGAGAGTTTCGAGGGCAAGACCAATATCGAGGCGAAAACTATCGCTAAGAAAACACCGTTCTATGTGCGCTTGACCGATAATGGGGCCCTACGCGTCGGTACCGATCCTAGCGAGCCCGGACAATACACGATGACCAAGCAGCAGATCAAGGATTGGGTCTTGCACGGTATTGAGCCTGGCTACAATCCGTCCTACGCCAAGGGCGTAGGCAAGTTGCTTCAGGACACCTACCACGTCCCACCCTATTCGCCCGATCAACAACGGAAACCCCACGTCCTCATTATCGACGAGATAAACCGTGGCAATATCTCCAAGATATTCGGCGAGCTCATAACGCTCCTTGAAACCGACAAGCGCGAGGCCGATCCCAATCAAGGTGTAGCAGCAGAGACTCTATCGGTCAAACTCACCTATTCCGGTGAAGCCTTCACGGTTCCCTACAACCTCTACATCATCGGCACTATGAATACAGCCGACCGGAGCCTGGGGCAGATCGACTACGCGCTCCGGCGGCGCTTTGCATTTTACACCATCAAATCCAGCAGAAATGCGATTGAGCGCTTTTATGAAGGCCGGGATGAGGAGCTGAAGAACAGGGCCCTGAACGTGTATGACAGGATTCATTCACTATTCCATCCGCAGGATGAACGCGAAGGATACGTGAACCGGGACTTTGATCCGGACGATGTCATGATAGGGCACAGCTATTTCATGGCCGCGGATGAAGAGGAGCTCGCATTAAAGATGCGTTTCGAGCTGGCCCCGCTTCTCGACGAATACCGGAAGGACGGCATACTCGTCCTTGATCGGGATGATCCGGTATTCACCGGATTGCTCGGAGCCATAGGTGCGGCAATATAAATCACTACGGGTGGAATCAGCCCAGGAACAGGGGAATATCTCGGGAATCATGGGAGGATGCGGGATCGCATTACGCCCACAGCCAGAGGACGGCGACATCTGTGCGATCTGGGCCTTCGGGCTCCAGCCCGGCGGTTCCTTGAGTTATTACATCGGCCTGGACTGGATCGATGAGGAAAAGCTCGCGCTTCGCGTGAAGCCCAAAGTGCAGGATCTCGACTACCATCGCATGTTTGCCGAATGCCTGAGTTCCCCGGCATCCGCTTCCTTTCTCGGCTCATCCTATGATGTCAGGATCGACAAGCCCTTCATACCCTGCCCGGACGACGCCTTCGATATCACCCCACTTATCGTTCTTCATTATTTGACTGTTTTACGCGATCTCGTATCCAAGCCCTTGCGCAAAGATTACCTTTCGCGGGAAGAGAACCTCAAGGCCAAGCTCAAGGGCAAGGTACTGCTTTCATCCCATCTTGCAAAAAATGTATTCGCACAGCGCCCCGACCGAATCATGTGCCGCTACCAGGAGTTTTCCACTGATTGTCCCGAGAACCGCCTCCTCCATAGCGCCTACCGGACAGGCATAGGCTACCTACGCTCCTGGAATGGCAAAAAAGCCTTGAACTCAGTAATGGCTATGGCCTTCGAGGATCTCGAAAGCTCATTTTACGGCATCGGCTATTTTTCAGGCGCCCTCGGCAGAATGCTGTTCAAGCATAATCCCTTGTACCGGGAATACGGAGAAGCACTGCGCCTGGCAGCGCTCATTATGCGGATACAGGGCTACCGAGACCTTTCCACAACCTCTCGCGGCAAACTCATGCCGCCCTATATCATCGATATGGCCAAGCTCTTCGAGCTCTATGCCTTATCTCTTCTACGTCGAGAACTAGGCAGGTCAATCCAGTTCCAAAGCTCAGGCAGGTACGGGGCTGTAGACTTTATCGACACCGAGCGGCGAATCGTTGTCGATGCGAAATACAAGACAATCTACGATGAAGGCTATGTCATAGATGATATTCGCCAGGTTGCGGGCTATGCCCGCGACGAGGGTATTCTGGAAAAGCTCGGCTTAAGAAGTGAAGAACGCGATACGGTGGTAGATTGTCTCATTCTCTATCCTGACCTCGAGGCCCCCTCTTTTAGCGCGCAGTATTATGAGCAAGGAACCAAGAAGATCAAGCAGTTCCACCGAATAAAGAAGTTGGGGATTAGGCTCCCGATAAGGGAAATCGCATGAACAGCCTTGAGCGAAGCCTTGTCGAGAAGGCTGGCTACGACAATGGATGGGAGCGTTCCTCATCCGAGAGCGATGAAAGCGTTCTTCTTGCCTCATCGAGACACGGGTTTTCCGCCATGGTCCGCAAGGGCAAGCACGAGGCCGAGTGGTCGATTCGCTTTGGAAATGGTTTTCCCCTGGATGAACTTAAGCGAGGCTTTCCCTCTATTGCTTTTTCAGCATCGGAAGCTTTGCCCTGGGATTATCAGCTTCTGTGCGCGATGCTCAGACGGGCCGCCGAAATCGGTATCGCCGTTCCCGACGCCCCTCTCGCCGCGTTCAACAAGGAACTCGAATCGACATTGACAGCACAGGGAATTACCAGAGGAACGGAGGCGGAACGGTTCGTCAAACAGCGAATCGGACAAAACTATTACCGGAATGCGCTCCTCTCCTATTGGAAGGGAGCCTGTGCCCTTACGGGCGTAGACATCCCGGAGCTCCTCAGGGCAAGTCACGCCAAACCCTGGGCCGAGTGCGCCTCGGACTCCGAACGGCTCAACGTGTATAACGGCTTTCTTCTGACAGCCAATATCGACGCTCTCTTCGACAATGCCCTCATCAGTTTCACCGATGAAGGTACGTTGCTTCTATCGACCCGAGTAACGGAGGACCAGTTCACAGAACTCGGTCTTCGAGCAGGCATGAATCTCAGGTGGATCGATGAGCGGCACTTGCCATTTTTGAAATGGCATCGGGAACATCTGTTAATATGATTTTTGCAATGAAATAATGATGGTGAAAAATGAACTAAGTATGCTGATTCTAAGGCTAGTGGCTTTGGATTTATTGATAACTAACGACGTCTATCTGATTGCGGAATAAGTCAAGATATTTGAGCCTCCTAAAAAAGTTTCGTCTCAACTATCTTGACTTATAGTGAGGGGGGAGCGGAGAACCGTTGGAGCGAAGCGACAACGTTCGAAGCGGGGGGGAGACTTCCCCCCATGCTTGTTTGGTGATACGGTGATGGTATGATTAGGGTGCGGGGCGACGAGGGAAGGTCGAACGGGACTATGATTGCGGAGGCGGCGGGGCTGATCCATGGGATCCTTCGGGATGGGGGGCGTGTGCTGGTGTTGACGGGGGCGGGGGTGTCTACGGAGAGCGGGATCCCTGACTTTCGTAGTCCCGGTACGGGTCTTTGGGAGACCAGGGACCCGACGGAGGTTCTGTCGCTCCGGGTGCTGGAGGAGCGGCCTCAGAGGTTTTACGCGGAGGGGTTTCGGCTTCTTATGGATATGCGGTCCGCCGAACCGAACGGGGCCCATCGGGTGCTGGCGCGGATGGAAGCGGAGGGTTACATCCAGGGGATTATCACCCAAAATATCGATAACCTGCATCATAGGGCGGGGTCCCGGCGGGTGTGGGAGGTTCACGGAAATACCCGGGACGCCGTGTGCGTTTCCTGCGGTCGGGTGGGGCCGGTGGAGGAAATCCAGGAAGCCGTGGCGAGGGGTGAACTACCGCCCCGGTGTCGGGTCTGCGGAGGCCGCATCCGTCCAGCGGTGGTGCTCTTTGGGGACCCCATGCCCCAGGCGTTTACCGAGGCCCTGCAGGCGGTGAAGGGGGCGGATCTGCTGGTTGTGGTGGGCTCTTCCCTGTCGGTGTACCCCGTGGCGTACCTCCCGGAAGAGGCGAAGCAGTGTATTATTATCAACCTTAGTCCCACGGCCCTGGACTATCGGGCCCGGCTTGTGATCCGCGAAAAGGCCAGCGTGGCCCTGGAGGGTATCTACGCGGCCCTGGTGAAGCTGGGCGGGCTGGGGTAAAGAAGCGCTGGGGACCGCCGGAAGCGCTGGGGGAGGGCGATCTTTTCGATCCCCCTTACCTCCACAGAAACGCGGTGGCCTGTTTCCCTAACACATGGATTTGGTAGGTTTGGGGTGCACCGTCGCCGGCGGCCCCGTCAATGGGCGCTTATCACCACAATGCTTTGAGGCCGTTCGACCCTTTGGGCTAGGTCCTTGAGGAGATCGATCATTTCCTTGTGTCCCGGATCGCCGAGCAGGGGTAAGGGGCCGCCGCCGTGGGGAATGTAAAGGATCGTGGTTGCCATGGCCTTTCCTTTATCGATACCTTCCCTACCTTACCCTTTTTGGTCCCGCCGTATCCAGGTGCTTTGGGCGCTGGCGGCTATGACGGCGGAGCCGGGTGGGGCGTTGGGGGCTTGGGTGTACACGGCCATTTGCAGGGTTACGGTTTGGCTTTCGTTAGGCGCGGGGGATAGGGGAACGGCGTAGGGGATGATTTCCTGGCCCAGGACGATTTCGTGGATGTAGCGGCCTTCGATGGTCTTAAGCTGGTAGTTCTGGCGGAGTTCCCTGGGTACGGCTTCCATGGCCCAATCGATGTACCGGACGTGGTTCACGTGCCCGTTGGTATCGATATCCAGGGTACGGACGTCGAAGGGGGTTCCGTGGGTCTCCGGCGTGTCGGGGTAGCGCTCCGGGGGTGTTCCGCCCAGGGGATCCCGGCGAAGGACGACCCGGGGATCGGGTTTCCACACGTCTAATATTTCCTGCAAGGGTGGGGCGGGTCGTTCTTTTGCCAGGTTGTAGAACACCCAAAGGGAATGGGCGGTACCGATGATGGTTCCGCTGGGATCCTTTACTTCGAATTTCCGAAGGCCGTAGAAAAGCCGCTGTCCGGGTACCCAGGTTTCTATGCTGAAATTTTCGCGGTACCGGGGGTAACGGTCCATGGTAAAGGATCCCTGCAGGAGGATCCAGCCGTAACCGGCTTCCAAAAGCCGGTACACGTCCCACCCTGTGCTTTCCAGGTGGGAGAACGCGGCTTCTTCAAAAAGGCTCATCATGGCGCTGGGGGTTAATTCCCCCCGGCTGTCCAACTCGTAGTACCGGGGTCTGAAGGTCCGAATGTGTCGGGGTGCGTATTCCATAATGCCTAATTGGACCGAGGGGAGGGGTTGATGGTTGCGGAATCCGGGAAATTAACGGTTTTTTTGAAAACGAAGCTGGTTTATCAGGTTGGCCTGGTAGCCGGCCCCAAACCCGTTATCGATATTGACCACCGAAATCCCGGGGGCGCAGGAGGTCAGCATCCCCAAAAGGGCCGACAGGCCGTTAAAGGATGCGCCGTACCCCACGCTGGTGGGTACGGCGATAATTGGTGCGGAGACGAGCCCCGCGATGACCCCCGCCAGGGCTCCCTCCATACCCGCGACGGCGACGATCACCGAGGCTTTACGAATTTCGCTCAGGCGGTTGAAAAGCCGGTGGATCCCCGCGACCCCCACATCGGTGATCAGCTGGACCTGACTGCCAAAAAATTCGGCAGTCCTGGCGGCTTCCCGGGCGATGGGCAGGTCCGAGGTTCCCGCGGAGACCACGGCCACGAGGCCCCTGCTTTGGCTTGGGCGGGAGGGTGAATCGATGGTGAGGGTTCGGCCTATTTCGTCGTAGACCGCCGTGGGGTAGCGGGCCAGAACCCGGTCGGCCAAAGCCTGGTCTGCCCGGGTTCCCAGTACGGGGATGTCCCGGTCCCGCATGCGGACCATGATGGCTTCCGCCTGGTCCAGGGTTTTGCCGGAACAGAAAACCACCTCCGGGTACCCGGTCCGTTCGTGCCTCCGGGTATCGATTTGAGCAAAGCCCAGATCTTCCGTGTAGGCCGCGGAGATGGCCGCTTTGGCGTTTTCCAAAGACAGCTGACCTTCCCGCAGGGACCGTAAAATATCATCGATCCTATCGTTCATGGGGTACCCCGGGGTTTCGGATTGCTTCTTCCACTGCGGTCAAAGAAAGGCTACGTTCCCGGGCAATGCGGGCCCTATCGTCGTACTCGACCTTGGTCCGCAGGACCTGGCCGTCAAAAAAGGCGGTCTTGGCGCGGACCGGGCCGAAGGGGCTTGGTAGGGTTGCCTCTTCGCGCCGGAGGTACAGCCTGCGGACTTCCTGTTCCCGGAATCCGAGGGTGGTGGACCGTAGAAAGAGGGTCCTCCTAAGTTCATCGGTGCGGGCGGGGGCGCTGAGCACCGTCACTATCGTCCCGGGCCGATTTTTTTTCATCACGCAGGGACTGAGGGTCACGTCCAAAGCCCCCGCCTCAAAAAGGCTTTCCATCAAAAATCCCAGGGCCTCGCCGGTCATATCGTCCACGTTAGCTTCCATGGAAACCAGGTACTCGCTTTCCCACCCTCGCGTTTTGGCCGTGTTTTCCCCTTCTTCCTCGGGGTCGTCCCGCTCTTCCCGCCAACTGAGGCGCAAGACGTTGGGTTTATCCAATTTCCGTTGGCCGATGCCGTAGGCTGTGCGTAATTCCACAAAACGCCCACGGCTTATAAACTGGTCCACCGAGGCTGCTAAAATCGCCGCCCCCGTGGGGGTGGTCATCTCTTTCGAAAAGCCTCCGGTCCGTACCGGAAGCCCCTGGACCAGCAGAAGGGTCGCCGGCGCGGGGACGGGAAGCACCCCGTGGGCGCAGGTTACCGTACCCCCGCCTAACTCGATTTCCGAAGCGGTGATCCGGTCCGGCTGAAGGATATCCAAACAGATAGCGGTCCCCACGATATCGATGATCGAATCGATGGCCCCCACTTCATGAAACGTTACCTCGTCCACATGTTTCCCGTGAACCTGGGCCTCCGCTTTGGCAATCCGGGTAAAAATATCCAGAGCCCGCCGCTTTGCCCCTTCCCGGATGGAGGAATTTTCGATCAGAGATCGGATCTCCTTCCACGAACTGTGGGCGTGCTCATGGGTATGCTCGCGGTGGTGCTCCTGATCGTGATGATCGTGGTCATGGTCGTGGTGATGATCGGGGGCATGGTCGGGGTCATGGTCATGGTCGTGGTCGTTGGCGCTCAGGTCGGTGACCAGGGCCCGGGTTCCGGTGATGCCGTTCCGTTGGTCTTTGACAAAATCGAGCTTCCAATTTGTTACGCCTAATTTGCCTAATTCGGTCCGAAGCTGATCCTCCGGGACGCCCAGGTCGACCAGGGCTCCCAGGGCCATATCGCCGGATATGCCGGCGAAACAATCGAAATGCAGGGTTTTCATCGTTCTATTTCTCCTTAGAGGGTTCGGTTCATACTGCCGGAAACGTAGCCCTCCAATTCAAAGGCCACGTAGAGGAACCCCAGGGCTTTGATGTCCCGGGATAGGGAATCCAGGGTGGATTCGTCGAAAAGGATGTGCCGTTCTTCCGGGGCCACTTCGAGGCGGGCGATGTCACCGTGAACGCGGATCCGGTACTGGTGGAATCCGTAGGACCGAAGCAGTTCCTCCGCCTGTTCTACCTTGGCCAGGGTGGTTCGGTCGATCCGTTGGCCGTAGGGTATCCGGGTGGCCAGGCACGCGAAGGCGCTTTTGTTCCAGGTCGCCAGTCCCCATGTGTGGGATACCTGTCGGATTTCCGCCTTGGTTAGTTGGGCTGTCCGCAGGGGGCTGTGGATTCCCAGCTCTTCCAGGGCCCGCAATCCGGGGCGGTAATCCCCCAGGTCGTCCAAATTTGAGCCGTCCAAAACGTGGTCGATTCCCCTATCCCGGGCCGCCTTTAAAATCCGGCTAAAATACCGGCGTTTGCAGAGGTAACAGCGGTCCGGGGTGTTGGCGGCCACCGCTTCGTCTATACCATCTTCCCTTATAATCAGGTGCTCCACGCCCAATTCCCGGGCCAAGGTTATGGATTCGTCGATTTCCCGCTGGGGAAGCAGGGGCGAAACGATGGTGATGGCCAGGGTTTTATGACCCAGAGCTTGAACCGCCGCTTTACAGAGCAAGGTGCTGTCTACCCCCCCAGAAAACGCGATAGCCACGGACCCGTAGGCACGGAGTTCCGCTAAAAGGTTTTCGTACTTCTCGTCCAAGGTCATGGAAACTCCTATAGAATATTGTGGGCCTCTAAAAAGGCCCGATCGGCGATGATTTCGTCGTAGGGACCGCTTCGGAGTACCCGGTGGTCCTGGGAAAGGACCACGGCGGTGGAAAAAAAGCCTTCCAGGTATTGAAAATCGTGGGTAGAGGCCAGGATGGTCTTCCCCGCACGGTGAAGGTTTTCCAACAGGGTCCGGAGAAATCGTTTTGTCCGGGGGTCCAGGGAGTTGAGCGGTTCGTCCAACACCAGAACCTCCGGATTTAGGGAAAGAACCGCCGCCAGGGCGACCTTTCTTTTTTCTCCTTCGCTCAGTTGGTAGGGCGGTTTTTCCCGGAGGGCTTCAATACCCAACAGGGCCAGACAATCCGCCACCCGCTCTTCCACGGCCCCCTCGTCCAAACCTAACTGCAGGGGCCCAAAGGCCACTTCGTCGGCCACGGTGGGACAGAACAGTTGGGCCTCCGAGTTCTGAAACAGAAAACCGATTCTTCGATGCAGATTCTTAGCGAAGGTCCGGTCTGCCAGGGCCCTATGGTCCACCGTTTGGCCGTCAAAAAAATACGTCCCCTGGGTGACCGGCTCGAGTCCGGTGAGAATTTTCATCAACGTCGACTTTCCCGAACCGTTGGGTCCCATAAGGGCCACCGTGGCGCCCCGAGGGACCGTCACGGTGATATCCCGAAGGGCCGGTACATCCCCGTAGGAAAAGCAAACCCCCTCGAGGCGAATCATGGGCGCCCCCAGAGGATAAAGGCGGCGATCAACAAACCATCCAGTCCTACAAACAGCGGTGTTTCTATTCCGAACCGGAGGCGGCGGCGGATGACGTAGGAACCCGTAAAGCCCCGGCATTCCATGGCCTGGTGCAGGGTCCGGGCCATACGGCCGGAACGGAGGAAGAGGGTTCCCGCGATCCCCGAAAGGGAGGCCCGTTTGTTTTTATTTTTGCCCACGGAGCGGAGCTTCAGGGCCCGTAAAAGGTTCAGGGCGTACTCGCCGAGGACGGTTATGTACTTAAGGGTGATATCGAGGATAAGGATAAGAAGGGCGCTGACGCGAATAAGGGCAAGGGATTCGAAGAGGGCTTCCCAGCGGGTCTCCGAGGCTACCAGGGCCATGGTGGATACGGAGCAGAATATCTTTAGGGAGATGAGGGGGCCGTTGGTGCCGTACCCCAAAAAAAGAGCGGGCAGGAGCACGGTCAGGGATATAAGCGCCGCTAGGATGGCGCTTTTCAGTACCGTCGCGATGACGGCGGCCCTCCGGGTCGCTAAGAGGACCAAAAGGGCGGTGCCGTACAGGAGGGTAAACGCCGATCCCCGGGACAGGGACAGCAGAAGGACGGCCATCAGGGCCGAATAGAGGCGGACCGCCGCGTCGCCGGTTTGTATGGGTCGGGATGCCCCCGATCGACGGAGGGCCGCCAGAGTCGCCGCCAGAGCCTGGAGGCTTCGATCGATAAAGGCGTCCGAATCCCTTATCGTCGCCGGCGGTTCGCTTGCGGTCATCCAGGCCGGGAGGGTGCGGGAAATTCCGTGCTTGTCGATGATCCCTACCCTCGAACCTTTTTTGTTCGGTCCCCAAAGGCCGAAAGGAGTTTAAAGAGGATTATCAAAATAGCCGCCCCGGCTACCGCGGAAAGAACGTACCCAAAAACATTCCCCAAACCGGGGACGGAATAATCGGGAAAGGGGCTTTCAAAGCTAAAACCCCGTTGCATACCCGGGGGAACGAAGCCCAGGGGTTGGGAGCCAGAGACGGTTATGTGGGCGATTTCGTCGGTTCCCCATTCGCCCCAGGCGGTTCCGGAGGCTAAAAGCCCCAGGGGGGTGGCAACGATAAGGATCACCAAAAGGGCGTATACCTTCCCCAGCCGGGGAACTGTACCGGGGGCTGTTCCGGTGCTAGGCAGGATGGATTCCTCCACGTCCGGGGCGACCCTGCGGATAAAGGATAATACCGACAGGGAAAAAAAGAGTTCCACCAAACCAGCGACGGTTACATGGGGGATAAGCATGGCGGGGATGGAGATCGAAAGGGGGTAGGGACAGTACAGGGGTGTACCGTCGGCTCCGTGGAACAGCAGGGGTTGGACCCCAAACTCTATGGCAGCGAAAAGGGCCGCCAGATTAAGGGCCAGGTAGGAACCCAGCGCCGCGCCTACGAGGCCAGCCTTGTTTTCTCCCAATAGTCGGGATAAAAGGGAAGCCCGGATTACGCGGTAAACCCCGTACCCCGTTAAAGGAAGCACGATGGCCATATTCAAAATATTGGCCCCCAGCGCCAGGATTCCCCCGTCACCAAAGAGAAAGGCCTGAATTACCAGGGCCACGGATACGGAAAGGACCGCCGACCAGGGACCGAGCAGGATAGCAATCAGGGTACCCCCCACCGCATGACCCGTCGTCCCTCCGGGAAGGGGTACGTTGAACATCATAAAGAGAAAGGAAAAGGCCGCCGCTACCCCCAGCAGGGGTATTTTTTCTCGAGGAAGTTCCGATTGGACCTTTTTTATAGAAAACAGAAGAACCGGGGCGGCGATGACTGCGGTAACGGCGCAGGTGGCTGGACTAAGGTAGTTATCGGGAATATGCATACCAACTCCTCTACGTTAAAAAAGGAGTTCATCTCCGTCTTTTCCCTTCGTAGGAAGTATCGGTGTTCTGGATAGTAAACGTGGGGTACTGTTCCCCGTTCATCGGGGGGTAAGAAGCTTCGTGCTTCGGGCCCTAGTATAGCCGGTTGTAATGCCTAAGGTCAAGAAACTTTTATCTTGTATGAAAAAGTAATACAGGGCATAGTAGTACCATGAGCAATTACGAAACGCGCCGAGAGCGCCTGTACGATTGGATGGCCCAGGAAGGTCTGGGGCTTCTTATGTTTGAGGATGTGGAGGGCCGCCGGGATCCCGCGATACGGTGGCTCAGCGGCCAGCCGGGGGACGCCCTGCTGTTCCTTTCGGTGGACAAACGGTCCGTGTTGGTTCCCTGGGACGCGAACGTGGCGGCCCTGTACGCCAACGCCGATACGGTGGTTCCCTACGGGGAGTTTGAACGGCATCCTATCCGGGCCACCAAGGCGGTGGCGGAGTACTTAAAGGTGCCACCGGCATCCCGGTTGGAGATTCCCTCCTCCGTATCCTATCCCCTTTTTTTACAGTACGTTTCCAACCTACCGGATTACGATATTATCTGCAGAAACGATGGGGCGTCGGAAGAGGTTTCCCGGCTAAGGGCCGTGAAGGACGAGGGGGAGATCCAGATATACCTTCAAGCCGCCGATATTACCAACCAGGTAATCGATCTGCTGGAGAGAGAAATCAGTTCGGGAGCCCTAAAAACCGAAATCGACGTGGCTCTGTTTATCGAGGCGGAGGCGAGAAAGCGGGATTGCGAGGGGACGGGTTTTGAAAGTCTGGTCGCTGGACCCACGAGAAGCTACGGTATCCACGCGTTTCCCAACTATACGGCCCAACCCTTTGGGGGACCGGGGCTTTCGATCCTCGATTTTGGGTTAAAATACCAGGGGTACACCACCGATGTAACCCTTACGGTTGCTCGGGGACCCCTGTCCCGGACCCAAGAACGGATGCTGACGCTGGTGGAAAAGGCTTACGCCCTGGCCCTTTCCCTTATCAAGGAAGAGGCTCCCACTCGGGAAATTTCCCTGGCGGTGGACGCCCTCTTTGGTAAGGCAAAAAAAACCATGCCCCACGCGTTGGGCCACGGAATCGGTCTAGAGGCCCACGAAGCTCCCGCGCTCCGGAGTCGGGCGGACAACGAATGGCGCCTGTCTACCGGTATGGTCTTTACCCTGGAACCGGGGTTGTACGACATGACCGCAGGGGGCTGTCGGTTAGAGAACGATGTCCTGCTGACGCCCCAGGGGCCCCAGGTCCTTACCAAGGCCCGGATTATCCGGCTTTAGGCCCTGAGCCGTTGCCGGACCCAGCCGCTACTACCCTGGGCGCTGTTGGTTCACGGTCCTTCGGACTTTAGTCCCTTGGCCGCTGTCGGACCCGGCCGTTGCCGGACCCAGCCGTTGTCGGACCCGGTGTAGGGTTATTCGGCCAAGAGGCCCCCCAGGGCGTTTACCACCGGCTGGGCGGTTTTATCCGTGTCCGCTAAAAGCAGTCCTTCCGAACCGTCTGTTTTCGTGTATCGGAGGGCAAATATGGGCGGGTGGGGAGAAAGGATGCGGCGCAATAGGGAAGGCTCCAGGCGTAGCTCCACCTTGATTAAGCGGGATCGGGGGATAAAGAGGGTTTTTTCCTCCGGGGGAGCCCCGCCGCCACCGGTAATCCGGGAGAGGGCGTTAATCCACCCCTCGTGGGGAAAATGGTGGAACCGGAAGCCCCCGTCGGTGGCTATCAACAAACCCCAAAGGGGGCCCTTAAACTCATCCCAGCCGGAGTTATAACAGCCTAGACTGTAGGCCAAAACCTTTTCTCCGTGCTCAATTTCATAGTCCCGCCAAAAAACGGCGGGATCGTTCGTCGTAGTCGCCATGTGCCTAGTCTAAAGCCCTTTCCGCCACCACGTCTATACCGGTTCCCTTCCAGTTGGCCAACAGGACGGCTCCTTCTTGGACCGGTACTTTAACCTTGAGGGCGTAAATATCCTTTAATAATTCGTCTATCCGTTCTTTAGGGCAGGGGGCCGACGTCTTTACGGGTAAACGCCGGGGATCGTACATCCCGTGGCGCCGCATACGGTTCCGGAAAGCCAGGGTCGAAGGTTCTTCCTTTCCCGTTTCCGTCCCATTACCCGAAGTATCCAAGCGGCAGGTGGCGGTAACCACCCGCTTGGGGGAACGGATTTCCTCTATGGCGTACGCGGCTCCCCGGGGACACCGGTTCCCCGATACGATCAACTCGCCGTCCTTTCCTTCTTCTACTTTTAAATCACAGCCTATGGGGCAAACGATGCAGGTCAGGGATCGCATGGACCTATCCTCCTACAGAATGGCCAGTTCGAGGGCCGAATCGGAACCGACCCCATTTAAATCCTTGGGGCCGATATTGAGGGTTATCATCTCCGAGGGTTGAACGTGTCCCTTTTTGATGCTCCGGATTACCCGGTTGTCCAAACGCAGTTCCAATACCGCGTCATTTTTTACGATCAGGGAGCGGAGGTACACCTTGTTATCCCTGCGGGGATCCAGTTTCCCTGGGTTGGCGTACCGAACGTTAGACCCCGCCTTAACCCGAACCTGAACGGAAGGACGTTCACCCTTAAGCCAGGCGGCGGCGTTGCGGCCCGTGGTCCGGGCTTCTTCGGCTACCCAGTCCACCAAATCGTGAACGTGGAGTACGTTGCCGCAGGCAAAGACCCCGTCCACGGTGGTCATCATGGTCGAATCGACGATGGGGCCGTTGGTGGTGGCGTTCAGCTCTACCCCCGCGTCTTTGGACAACTCGTTTTCCGGAACCAACCCCACCGAAAGCAGAACGGTGTCGCAGTCGATACGGAAGGCCTTTTCCGGAACCAAGGCTCCGTTCTCCATGGGGGTAACCTCGACCCCCTCGACCCGGTGGTTCCCAAAAATATTGGTGGTTTGGGAGGAAAGGTACAGGGGGATGTTAAAATCGTGGAGACACTGGACGATGTTCCGGGTCAGGCCCGAGGGGTAGGGCATGATTTCCACCACCGCTTTTACGTGGCACCCCACCCAGCTCATCCGGCGGGCCATAATAAGGCCGATATCACCGGAACCGATAATGACCACCTCTTTCCCGGGAATGTAGCCCTCGATATTAACCAGCCGCTGGGCCAGTCCGGCGGTGAAGACTCCCGCGGGCCGGGACCCGGGAATCCGGACGTTTCCCCGATTTCGTTCCCGGCATCCCATGGCTAAAACCACGGTTCGGGCCAAAATCCGTATTACGCCGAAGTCGGTGGAGGAACAAATCAATTCTTTTACCGAAGTCCCGGATTCGGAAATTCCTTCGGCCTTAAAATGGGTGACGGTGGTCCCCAAATAGACGGCTATTTTGGACGCCGCCACCTTGGTGGCGAACCGCTCGGCGAACTCGGGCCCCGTCAGTTCTTCTGAAAATTCGTGGAGGCCGAATCCGTTATGGATGCACTGCATCAGGATTCCGCCCAAATGATCTTCCCGTTCCACAATGGCGCAGGAGAACCCCGCCGCCTCGATTTCCAGAGCCGCGGCCATTCCCGCCGCTCCGCCTCCAATAACCACCGCGTCGTAACGGAGTTCCTTCATAATTCACCCTCCAACACCCGGCTCTCCCCGCCGTGTTTGGTGATGGCATCGTAGGAGAGTCCCGTTTCGCGCATAATAATTTTAATTATTTTGTAGGTACAAAAGCCTCCCTGACAGCGGCCCATTTGGGCTCGGGTAAAGTACTTTACCCCGTCCAGGGTATGGTGCCCCATCCGTACGGCCTCCACAATTTCCGCTTCCGTAACGTTTTCACAACGGCAGACCACGTTTCCCCAGGCGGGATCCTGGGCGATAAGGGCGTCCAATTCAAAGGGCGACAGTTCCCGCGCCCGGGGCCGCCGTTCCACAAAGGGATCCCAATCGCTTCGTTCGGTTAACTCAAGACCGATCCCCTTAAGGAGATCCTTGACGTACTCCCCAATGGCGGGAGACGCGGTTAACCCGGGGGATTGAATTCCCGCCACCTGTATAAAAGCGGGGGCCTTTTTGGAAGGTTCTATATAAAAATCCTCTTCCAGTACGGGTCGGATGCCCGCGAAGTTGGTAATTACGTCGTTTCGGCTGAGTGAGGGGATCATCTTCCTTCCCGAGTCGAGGATCTGCTCCAACCGTTCGGAGGTGGTAGAAAAATCTTCCTTGTTTTCCGTGGCGTCCGCCGTGGGACCCACCAGAACGGTTCCTTCGACGGTGGGGATTACCAGCATACCCTTGGACACGGAGGTTGGAACGGGAAAGACTACCCGATCGGGCCGGGCCTTGGTCATCCGGTCCAGGAGGTAGTATTCCCCCTTGCGGCCGGTAATTTTGAACTGCTCACCTCCGAATATGGCGGAAACTTCGTCGGCAAAGAGCCCCGCGGCGTTGACCACGTATCGGGCCCGGATACTTCTTCCGTCGGCGGCCTTTACGGTCCAACGTCCCGCGGCGTTATTCCGCTCGGCGGCGGAGACTTTATAGTTCGTATAAAAATGGACTCCGTTTTTCATCGCCGATTCGACCAGGGCAAAAACGAAGCGGTAGGGTTCCACGATGCCGCCCCCGGGGGCGTACAGCCCACCCACCGTATCGCTGGACAGCTTGGGTTCCAATTCCAGGATCCGTTCCCGGGAACAGAGTTCAATACCGATTACCCCGTTCTCTACCCCCTGCATGTACAGGTGTTCCACCGCCTTCATTTCGTCTTCGTGCAAGGCCGCGACGATGATACCGCACCGTTTAAAGGGAAAGTCCAGCTCCCGTCGGAGCCGTTCAAACATCAGGTTTCCCAGCAGTTCCAAACGGGCTTTAAGGTACTTTTTATTGTGGTGAAAGCCCCCGTGAATGATTCCCGAGTTCGCTTTGGACGTACCGAAGGATACGTCCGCCGCTTTTTCTAAAACGGCGACCCGGACTTTGTACGCCGAAAGCCGGCGGGCGATGTTCGCTCCGGAGACACCGCACCCGATTACCGCGACATCGTAGTCGGGAATCCCCTCCTGGGAAGGGTTGAGATTAGAAGTGTATGGTGTGGTCATGGATTTCCTCGCTACCTAGTATACACGGTTTTATTTTATCTGTTCGGTATTTTGATACTATTTTTTCGATAATTTTTAAACCCATGGTTGACTTTAGATCGGAAAAACATAAGATTTTTTCTAGTTTATGAACTATTTTGATGTTTCAAAAAATTGGACCGTGCTGGTTGTAAAAAAAGAAATTGCCGATCAAGGATCGAGCCGGGATTTGGTTCGATGTATAGGCGAACTCCGCCGGCTGGCGAACCTTTCCCCCGACGAACCGCCCCTGATGAACGGAGCCCAGGAAGCACCGGATGAAGCGGTCCCGCTTATTTTGCTCAATTCCGACGGCGTGGATCCCTACCAGGACGGATTTTCATGGCGGGCGGGGGATCGGCGGATAGAAATTTACGGAAATTCGGATCGGGCTTTAGAAAAGGGCATATACGATTTTCTTTCGGCCCTGGGGTTTCGTTGGCCCAACGTCCAAACCGAAATTCCGCCTCCCCGTCCCGAGGGGTCTGCCCGGTACCCCCTCGCAAGGGATGGAAACTACCGGGGTACCGCTACCGACCTGGGAAGCCTGGAACGCATATTTTTTACCTTGGAAGACCTGGGAAAGCGGGGAGCCGCGTGGATCCACTGGGCCGCTCGGAATCAATTTGACGCCCTGGTGGTGACCGCTGAAAACGCTAACCCCTCTGCGGCAAAACTGCGGAATTTTTTGTTCCAATACGATCGGCGCTTCGCCGAGGCTATCGAATCCCATCGGTTTCCCATCGAAATTGGCGGGGTCTTTTTGTCGTCCCTGGTCCCCCGATCGATGTTTTTCCGGAACCCCGATGTATTCCGGATGGTACAGGGCCGGCGACGTAACGACCGAAATTTCTGTCCCACCAATCCGCTTACCCTAAAAATACTGCGGGAGAACGCGAAAAAATGGTTTGCCAATTACCCGGAGGTCCGGGTTTTTCACCTTTGGGCCGACGGGACCTTGGAAAACGACGCCCCCGGCTCCTGGTGTTCCTGCCCGACCTGTCGGGCCTTTAGCCCCGACGAGCAGGCTCTTATGGCTTTGAATACGGCCGCGGACGCCCTGGCCGACAGCCGAAGCGACGCTTGGCTATCCTATATAGCCCCAGAAAACGGGGTCGAGACGATCAAGCCCCGGTCCAACACCTTCGCCGTACAACCCCGGGACCGGCGTTGGTACTTTATCACGTCTCTACCCGCAGGCCCTCCCGGGCCATCATGATTTCCATGGACGTCTTTCCCCGGATCCTCCGCTGATAACCCTGTTCCAGTTCCTCCAGCTGATCGTCGGTACGGTTGGGATCGTGATGAAAGAGTACCAGTTTTTTTACCCCCGCCTTGTGGGCCGAGTTGATAGCGTGTTCAAAGGAAGAATGCCCCCAACCGATTTTACCGCCCTCGTATTCCTTCTGGGTGTATTGGGTATCGTGGATAAGCACATCCGCCCCCTGGTAAAAACGGAGAATTTTCTCGTTCTCTTCCCGGGCGGCCAATTCGCCCTCCTTTGCCGCGTCCTCGTCGTACCCCGGGTCTTGGGGGTCCGTGGGAAACACGTTCCGGAAGGGCTCGTTATCGTAGGCGGTGATAATCGACTTACCCTCGTATTCAAACCGGTAACCCAAACAGAGGATAGGATGGTTTAGGTACTTGGTTTTAACGATAAGCCCCCGTCCCAAATCCAAGACCGTCTCTTTCAGCTGGGCGTATTCGATGGTTGCCGCTAACTCGCTTTGCCGAACCGGCCAATACCGGTACGATAGCTGGGCCCCAATAATGGATTCCAGGGAATCGTCTTCGTACGATACGGGACCCCGGATTCGAAGTTTGGTGCCTGGTATAAAAATGGGGGTGAACATGGGAAACCCCATAATGTGGTCCCAGTGGGTGTGGGTGATAAAAATATCCGCGTCCAGGGGGCCTTTTTTAAAATCGTTTCCCATGAGCCAATCCCCCAGGGGCTTAACCCCCGTGCCCAGGTCCACGATAACGAGTCTGTCGTCGGCCCGGATCTCCAGACAGGAGGTGTTGCCTCCGAATTTGACCGTCGCGGGTCCGGGGCACGGAATAGAACCCCGGTCCCCCCAAAAACGGACTGAAAACATGGGTCTGCCCTCCTACTCCACCCGTAAGAAGACCTTGGCCTTCTCGATTTCCTGGTTTACCACCTGTTCTATGTCGTCAAAAATGCTTCTATCCAGTTTTAAATATTCCCAAACCGCGTTATCCAGCTTTTCGGGGTACCGGTTTCCGGAAAAACCGATACCCATGACACTGGCGAAACGGTTCGCCAACACGACGCTAAAAAGGATATCCTTGAAGGGCCCGTCGTACTCCATATAGGAATGATGATGGGCGATCGCGTCTCCCACCGCCCCTTCCAGTTTCCACGCGGAAGCGATCATGGCCCCCGATTTGGTATGGTCTATCCCCAGGATTTGGGATTCCGCCCGGTGCAGGGATATCCGTTCCCGGTCGGAAACGCTGATGGCCATGACGTATTCTTTTGAAAGAACCGCGTTTAAGGGAATTTTCCCGATATCGTGGAGCAGGCCCGCGGTAAAATACTCTTCCGTCAGCTTGGAATCGATGCCCCTCTGTTTGGCTAAAACCTTGGCCGCCACGCCGACGCAAAGGGAATGACGCCAAAAGCCTTCCATGTCCAGGGCTTGGAAGTCCTTCCGGGACGATAAATTTCGGAGTACCGCGCTGGAAAGGGCAAGATTTTTTACCGTGTTGATACCCAGCATGATAATCGCCCGAACAAGACTCGTGACCTGCTGGCCCAATCCGTAGTACGCCGAGTTGATCAGTTTCAACACCCGTCCCACCAGAACCGGATCGAGGGAAATAACATGGTTTAAATCCGCCGGACTCGTTCGAGGATTGTTGCATACCTCCAAAACCTTAGCCACGGTCGTCGGGAGACTGGGCATGTTTTTAATATAGGCGTCTATTTTTTTTTCGGCGTTATCAATCACCCTTTCCTCCATGCGCTATATCCTTTACCACTTTTTGGACCTTCCGCTCAATGGCCTGGGTTAAATCGCGATCCGGTAGAGCCTTTGCCAAATTTCCCAGATACGCTAGGGTTTTCGCGATATCGGGACTTGGGGCCGACGAGGGGGACGCGCCTTCCTGATCCCGGCCAATCCGTTCCCGAACTTCCTTAAACAACCCCTTCCGGCCTTCCAACCGATCGATGACGTATTCCATCCGGAGCCGGGCGTCGCTTTTTTTAAAGGCGTTCCGTTGTTCTTCCGGCAGATTGGACGCCAGGCCCTTGAGGTATTGGAAAAGATTGAGAATTTTCTCCCGGTCCATGCCCGGGGTTTCGCTTTTCTTCCCGTCCTCCGGTTTAGCGGCCCCAGAAGCAGGGGCTTTCTGAATCTGGGGCAAAGGCTTCGGTACCGCGACCGGTTCCTCCGGTTCTTCGGCTTCCGGCTCGGCTTCCGGTTCGATTTCCTCAACCTCCGGTTCTCCTACCGTTTCGTTTTCCTCTTCCAACTCCAGCGGTTCCTCTGGCTCTTCAGCCTCCATCTCTTCAACTTCCGGCTCGGCTTCTTCAGTTTCCGGTTCCAGATCTTCCGGTTCCAGTTCGCGTAACTCTTCGGGCTCTTCTTCCAGTTCTAGCGGTTCTTCCTCTTCCTCCGGTTCTTCTAGAACCGCCGGTTCTTCTTCCGGTATGTCCTCCAGTTCTTCCGGTGCTTCCTCCGGTTCGACCAGCGGCTCCTCGGTCTCCGTTTCCGGTTCGGTGGGCTCGGGCTCCACTGGTTCGGCTTCCTCCGCTGGCGATTCTTCTGGTGGCAGGAACTCTTCTTCTTCCAGGGGAACGAATTCCTCGGGAAGGGCTTCTTCCTCGGCTTCCGGTTCCTCCGGCTCGGGGGGAGGCGGAACGGGGGGCCGCTGTTTTGGGGGTGCCGGCGGCTCTGCCGGGTACGGATGCGCCGGAGGCGGCCCTGCCGGCGGCCCTGCCGGCGGCGGATAGGAGGGATAGGTTGGGTAGGGCGGATACGGCGGGAAGGGAGGGGTTTGGTTTTGGGGAGGTGTTTGGGCCTCCGGTTCGGGGGGGCGGACAGGGGTTTCTTCCATCTCCTCAAGGGCCGTCTCTTCAATCGGTTTCTGCACCTCCGCCGGACCCTCATCCTCTATCAACCCATCAAAGGGATCCCCCGGGGAAGACTCGTTATAGAGGGGAAATTCCTCCTCATCGGGCGTAAAAACGTCTTCCTCCTCCGGTTCCTCTTCCTCTTCCAGGCCTTCGATATCTTCTATCAGAAGACTTTCCGCTTCCTCTTCGATGGAAGAGGTCGCTTCGAGGGATCCCAGCAATAGGGGATTTTCTTCTTCCTGGGTCTCCCCCGCATCGCCGGAGGCTCCCGTTTTAAGAAGCTGGAGGTTCCGTTCCCACATATCCCGAACGGTAGCCGAGTAGGCCCGCACGGCTCCTTCGTAAAAATCCAAGGATTTAGTAAGGGCGCTTAGATCCTCGGAAGTTCCCCGGGAGCCCTGTAAATTGACCAATTGGTCCGCCGATCGGAGCGCCTTTTCTACCTCCCCGACCTGTTTGTGCAGTTCCGCCGCGGCGCTGAGGGCCTCCGTATCGTTGGGGTCCGCTTTGGAAAGCTCCTCGAAAATTTGAATCGCATGGGTATGGTTTCCCATTTCCGCGTACAGGCGTCCCAACATCAACTTGGCGTTCCGATCGTTGGGTTTACGGGCTAAAAAGGCGAGGATGGCGATTTCAGCCTTTTTGTACTCCCTACGACGGAAGTGCAGGTCCGCCAAATCCAGGTAGAAGGTGTAGTTTCCCGGATCGATGGCGATAATTTTCTCGAAGGTCTCCTGGGCCTTTTCGTCTTGACCCAGGGCCCGGTACGCCGAGCCGAGGATCCGCAGGGCCTGAACGCTTTCGGGTTCCCATTCTAAGGCGGCGGAAGCTTGATCCAGCGCCTCCTGGTACCGTTCCATTTTTAGATAAATCCCCGCCAATCGGGTACGACCTTCGGCGCTAGAGGGGACCAGTTTGACCAACCGTTCCAATTCGATCAGCGCGTCCCCCAGATTCCCCAAATTTTCTAAGGATTGTTCCAGGTTGACCACCGCGTTGACGTAGGAAGGATTCGCTTCCAGGGCCTGACGGTACGATTTAATGGCGTCTTCGTGCCTTCCCTGGTCCGCTAAAACCACGCCCATGTTGTTCCGAGCTTCGGCGTTAAAGGGGTCGATGGCTAAAATCCGAGAAAATACATCCATGGCTTCCGAATGGCGGCCCCGTTTAAACAGGATAATTCCGTAATTGTTCATCGCTTCGACCCAACCGGGACGACTGCGGAGGGCCGCTTCGTATTCCTTGGCCGCCTCTTCCAGACGGCCCTTAGCTTCTAGGGCTATACCGTAGTTAAAATGCAGGGTCGGGTTGTTCCTATCTAGGGATAGACCCTTCCGGAACACCTGGAACGCCTTTTCTCCCTCCCCCAGCTTATCGTACATGGTTCCCAGGTTGTTGTAAGCGGGCACGTACTGGGGATCCAGCTCCACGACCTTCGCGTAGGCCATAGCTGCGGCCTTAAGGTTTCCCAACTGCTTATAAATATTGCCCAAATTGTACTGAAGTTCCGGTCTGGTGGGGTCGATATCGATGGCCCGTTCCAGGGCATCTAAAGCTTCCTCAAATTTTTCCTGTTTGCGGTAAATAACCGCCAGGTTATTAAGGGCTTCTAAATCGTTGCTATTCCGGGCTAAAAGGAGGGTACATTGATCCGCCGCTTCTTCCAGCCGATTCGCCTTAGCCAGGGTGGTGCCCAGCAAAAGATGGGCTTCCCGATCCTCGTTGTTCCGAGAAAGGTAGGTTTTTAAAAGCCGTTCCGCGGCTTCGTGGTCTCCTACCCGGGCGGCGCCTCGGGCACGGTCGAACACGTCTTGCATATCCAAAGGACTCATGGGGCCATCCTTAAGGGTCTGGCGAATACTTCCCGGGAATAGGCGCCCGCATGGGGAGGATTCGCTTGGTCATACGATACGATTGAAAAATAGTATACTACACCGTTCCGCAATCCGTCGACGTGGATCGAGGTCCGTTTTCCCACGTTTATAGGCGAGGGCCCCAAGGTCGCGTCGGTACCAAAGTATTCCCCCGGAGCGGTACCGTAGTATATCAAAAATCCCCCCAGATCCGGATCCGTGGGTAAGCGCCACGAAAGATCCACCGCCCCATCCTGGGGAAGGGCAAAAACAGCCGTCGGCGGGGGTGGGGGTTCGTCGGGCGTATAGTATACCCGTATGGAGTCCAAGAAGGGGGTCTTTTCTCCATCGTTGCTTGGGTACAGATCCGCCGCTACGCGAACCCACCGTCCCCGGATTTTACCCCCCAGGGATACCCCTGGATTAAGGGGCGTCCAGGTAGCGGGATCGTCGGACCAGGGGGTGGGGGCATCGGAGGCTTGGATAAACAACTGAATCGCCGAACCGTCGGCGTTTGGGCCCCCTACGGCGGTCCCCGTAGCGTCAACCCAGAGGACCTCGCTATGGGTATACCCCAAATCTAAGGGGGCGCTCACTATTTTACCCCCCGCGGACGGGTACTTGCGGGACCGGGTCTGTTCGATAAAACTCCGATAAACGCGGAATTCATCCAAAAGGCCCGTAAATTCTCCGCCCAGAATCAGTTGGCCCCCCATGCCCACCAAGGGTACGTACACCTCGGAGCCCTCGTGCCCCGTGACCGTCGCGTAAGCGGTGCCCTCGGTTTTCCCGTTGACCAGGTACTCTAGAAGGCCCGAGGATGAATCAAAACGGATAAGGTGGTGGCTCCATTCCTTGGGAAGAACGGATGTTTGGGAGGTAACCGTTACGGGAAGGGTTTTTTTCCCATCGGGGGAATAGAAAAGATTGTAAAAGGACCATTGAAGCCGATTCCGGAATACCACAGAGCGAATCTGCTGGCTTACGACCCGCCCATCGAAATTTTTCCGGGAGGCGTTCCAAAAAAGTATCCGTTCTCCGTTTCCCATGTTGGCTGGGTACAGCCAAAATTCAAGGGAAAAATCCCGCACCCTATTCCCCTCCGCCCCCAGGGCGAACCGGGTCGGCGTTAGAATTATGGAATTGGCCGCCCCGTCGTTCCCGGGAACCGCGGTAAGAGCCTGGGTAAAGAGGGCCGCTCCGTTCCCAAAACGGGCCCTTGGGGATCCCGAAGCGCGGACCAGGGCTCCGGTTTGCGTCTGGTAATGTCCCGTCGAATCGGAAAAGGCGGCGGGATCCGCTTCGTCAAAAGAAAGGGACAGGTCCAACGTCTCATCGGTTCCTGAACGGGCAGAAGAGAGGCCCAGGGCGGTATTTTTTCGAACCCCCTGGACTTCCACCACGCCGTTTGTATACTCCAGGGCGGACCACCCCGCGGAACCGCCCAAAAGTATGGAGGTCCTTTCTTGCGCGACGCTCGGGAGGCCAATTCCCAGGAGTACCATAACTATACGGAGTACCGTTGCTTCTTTCTTCATGAATTCCCTATATTATCGGTAGAAACCTATATGAACCCTGAAAAGTTTTCCGAAGATTTTATCCGTCTCAAAAATCAGGTAAAAGAGGCCCCCCTCGACCCGGGAGTTTATATCATGCGGGACGGGGACGGCCAGGTTATCTATATCGGAAAGGCGAAGAGCCTTCGGAAACGGCTTGGTTCCTACTTTTCCGGAGAAAAGGATATAAAAACCCGTACCCTGCTGACCCACGTTCGGACCATCGAGACGATCATCGTATCCAACGAATACGAAGCCCTGCTTTTAGAAAACACCCTCATCAAAGAGCATAGTCCCAAGTATAATATAAACCTTAAGGATGGTAAAACCTATCCGGTCGTTCGCTTGACCAAAGAAACCTTCCCCAGGGTTTTTAAGACCCGCCGTATTGTGGAAGACGGTTCCCTCTACTTTGGGCCCTTCCCCAACGTTCAAGCGGTGGATACCCTGCTGGAATTGATCGACAAACTGTTTCCCCTTAGAAAATGCCACCGCCTAAAACCTCGAAAAAACCCCTGCGTGTACTATCACATGGGCCGTTGTTCCGCCCCCTGTTGCGGTAAAATATCCCCCCAGGAGTACGGGGAACATATCAACCAGGTGATAAAGCTCCTATCCGGAGAAACCGAGGTCGTGGTCGAAGGGTTAAAGACAAAAATGAGGGAGGCCGCCCAGGCTTTTCAATACGAGTGGGCCGCCCAACTTCGGGACGCGATTACCGCCATAGGGGAGCTTTCGGTATCCAACGCGGTGGTCGATTTTGACGCTGATGCCCGGGATTACATCGCCTGGGCCTCCGAGGGTGTCCTTACCACCTTTACGATTTTATCGATGCGGGGCGGGAAGATGACCGGCCGGGAGCTGTACCGAAGCCGATCCGCCGCGTCGGAGGCGGAGTCGGTGGAACTCTTTTTAACCACCTACTACAACGGAGGGCGCCTTCCCCCTCCCCGGGTGTATTTGTCCGTGGAAAACCTGGACGTGGATTCGATTCATCGATGGTTCTCCGAGACCCTCCATCAAAACGCGGTGTTGTTAGGGGCCGACGAAAAGCGGCATCAGGCCGTATTGGCCATGGCTCTGCAGAATGCCCAGGAAGACCTGGCGAAACGGGTAAAAGAACGGGGGGCCGGCCCCGCGTTGGACGAATTGGCCCGGGTGTTGGGCCTCCGCCGACGGCCCGAACGGATCGAGGGCTTTGACATCGCCCAGTTGGACGGCGCCCATCCGGTGGCATCCCTGGTATCTTTTAAGGGCGGAATCCCGGATAAAAAAAAGTATCGATACTTTAAACTGAGAACCGTGGAGGGCAGGGTCGACGACTTTGACGCCATGCGGGAAGCCGTATCCCGCCGATATTCGAGGCTTTTAGCCGAAGACTCGGAATTGCCCGACCTGGTGTTGATCGATGGGGGCCTGGGGCAGGTAAACGCCGCCAAGGGTGTTTTGGACGTCCTGGGACTGGATTGCGACGTGGTCGGGTTGGCGAAGCGGGACGAAGAGCTGTGGCTTCCCGGCGCTCGGGAGCCTATTCGATTAGATAGGCGGTCCGAAGCCTTAAAGGTCCTTCAATTTGTTCGGGACGAAACCCATCGGTTCGCCACCACCTTGAACCAAAAACTTCGGTCAAAGGATCTATCGTTCCCGGCCCTCCAATCGGTCGAAGGCGTGGGCCCCCAGCGGGCCGCTACGGTGATGCGGGCCTACCAGTCCCTAGAAGCGATAGCCTCCGCCGACCCCGTAGAACTGGCGGCCCGGTGCCGGCTCGGCGAATCCATAGCCCAGGCCATCGTCTCTACGGCGAAAATAACCCTGGCGGACCGGGCCGCCGACGCCGCTCGGCTGACCTCGGGCCGCCGCCGCGGTTCCCCCAAGCCCACTCCCGCCTACCCCTACGCCTCCAGCGCCGAGCTGGGTGCATCTCTCGCGGCGGAGGCCGCTGGACCAGCGCCGACACAGCCCCAGTCCCTGTCTGTAGCGTCGCCTATTACGGAGCCGCCTGCCTCGGAGCTTCCTGTGGTCGAACCGCTAACAACAAAACCGTCAGATACAGCGGCCACAAACGATTAAAAAACTTCGCTCTCTTAGCGGATCATCGCTTCTCCCATTGGAAACCCGCGATATTTCGTTTATCCCGACTAAACTCGACTCCCACAAGGAAGATTTCTTTGTCCGGATCGGCATATTTTTCAAAATAGCGGCGATCCTTAATCTGTTCCAGGGCTCCTCTTTCGTTAGAAACAAGCTCCACCACTTTGAATTCAAAAATATATACGTACTTTTCAAAACGTACGGTAAGGTCAATTTTACCCCGATTGGTTGTATCCTCACAGATAACATCAAGCCCCAGAGCGGCAAAGTAGCAATAAAAATAGACCCGTAGTAACCCTCGTACTTTGCTAGGGTGTTTTTTCGATACCAGTCGTTGGGGATGGACGCAAAAAAGGAATAAAAAACATCCCGCAGATTTCCCATGTTTCCCTGTTCTATTGCCTTATAGAGCGCGTTTTGTTCCCCATGCACGGCTTTTTTTGCCAGCTGGTTTAAAATGAAATTAGTTAAACTGCTTCGTACTTCAAAGTTGGGATACCCCAGTTTGAAAATAATTTTTCCGCCTTGGATATATTTATCTTTTACAGTCATATACCCGGTTTGTAAAAGCAGGGTCTCCAGTTCAATGTTATTAACATCAAAACCGCTTACCCCGTTTTCAGCTAGTTCAAAATATTCTAGCTGGGGAACAAAGTATTGATTTTTTTCAATCAATTGAGGTTCTTTCAAAAGTCTGTTACTTTTGAAAGAACCTCTTGCAGTATTTTTACGATTTAAATATAAATATTTATATTATATAGAATAGCAAAAATACTGCATGTACATCTAAGGTAGCTTTTTCAAAACTCTCTGAGTTTTGAAAAAGCCTCAATTTAATAAGAAAGGTGGGGGTGCCTGTTTCAAACCAATAATTCTTAAACTCTTTTTTTCAAACAAACGACGATTTGCTTATTGTATTTCTTATAAAGCTGGGCAATCAGATCCGCAAAAAGCTTGGGTCAAGATTGTTCAGAGGGTATGATAGAGTAACACTGTTCGTTTGTTTTTAGGATATAGGAAAAATTATCCCGCAATTCTTCAATAGTCCTTGCTACGCCGCTTCCGAAACTGATACCAAGGATAGGATGGGTATTCTCCCAATCCCAGTTATTCTCCAGGTATAGACCTTGAAATAGCTCCCGGTTACCAGAAAAAGCTTCCGCCAGGGTATCTAGAAAAAGGGATTTCCCGAAGCGCCGGGGACGGGAGAGAAAGTAAAATTTGGATCCATCGGCTAAGCGTTTGATAAAGGGAGTTTTATCAGCGGAGGTTCTTTCAAAAGTCTGTTACTTTTGAAAGAGTCTCTCAGTATAGCTTTTATAGGGGATTGTCGTCGATGGAATCGGGGATGGTTCTTTTCCTATTCAAAGAGGTCCATAATGTATAAAACATGGCCAGGCGAAGAATAAAACCCACGACGAAGCCCCGAAGCTGAAGTACTTCCGGTTGGGGACGGGCGATTAACAAGGTTAAAAAAAAAGCTATAAGAGCTCCGATAATTGGAAGGCCTACATTAAAAAAAAGCCGTGAAGGCGCTAGACCTCGAAAGAAAACAGCATATACCAATAGATACGGAGGGGCGGAAATCAACATGGAGAACCATATAACCATAATGGTTTCCTGTACAATATAACTAAGGTGTAATTGCTCTATAATAGGGCGTAGGCCCACTAGAAAATACCCTCCGGCGGCGATTCCCTCTAAAAGACCATATAGACATATAAACAAAAGTTTATTCCCTAAATTTATTCGTTCTTTGGAATAAAACAGAGCGATAGGAATGGGCATGGCTGTGGTGATTCCCCATAGGACCGAAGGGATACCCTTTAAACTATCTTTAGGGGTTCCCATAAAATAGGACCAACCTAACAATCGATTAAGACCATTCCAAATAATTCCTCCAAGGAGCGCGGCTACAAGAGCCCTGACCAGAACGGTTCCCTCGATTTTAAAAGGTTTTTTTCTAAAAGATTTAGCTTCTGAAACTAAGGTCGTTGGAGTATTCACGGTACAAATGGTAAAACATTCAAGAATTAAACTTCTTGTGGATTCGATTTCAAATAAGGTCCGTTTAACGGGTAACGGTAGCTTGGACTTTTGGACCAAGCGCTTTAAATCATTCATAAGGATAACCTTTTGGGCTTGGGTGCTGTGTTCATCGACGATCCGAGCTATATCCGGATAGTAGGAATTTGATGGAATTGAAGAACCGGAAAGCCATTTGTAGAGAAGGGACCGTTCCCTGCCCAATTCCCTCGCAAGAACGGAAACGCGAATACCCGTGTCCGCGATAAGGGTTTGTAAGATTGATTGAAAAGTAAGGTCCAAGGGGCCGTTCCTCCCTCTATTTTCCACAAATATTATACAATTTTTCTACAGAGCTTCCACCATAATTTTTGTAGTGGTCCCTATTATTTCACTGAAAGGGGGACAGTTCTATGAAAAAGAGTTCTTTATTGTTTTTTATCTGTAGCATACCTTTGATCAATGTAGCGGCTTTCTCAATTGGTCCCGTCGATATACAGACAGGAATAGGGATTGGGGTCCTTACATCGGGAAAATTCGAGGCTTCGTGGAACGCTGATTTCCCCAGCAATGTAACCATGGATCAAACTACCGATCCGTCTTGGTTAGCAGAAGGTTTTATAGAAGTTCCCTTATGGGATTCCTTTTCCATCGGTCTTCTTTTTCTTTCGGCACCGATTGTCCCGCGGGAAGATATTCAGTACATCGATTCGGGAGTTCTTCACCGTATAAACCGAAATGATATTCGAATTTTGGATACGGCTTTGGGAGGCAAATATCTAATTCCCATCACTCCACGGATCAGCCTCAGCGCCGCAATTTATGGAGGATTCCGGTGGAGTTTCTCTTCCGCTTCTGAAGGTCGAGAGTTCGGCATGGCCCTTGATGGAAATTTAGATGGTACGTACAGGATTAATGATCATGTGTTTGTATATCTAGAACTGGGTGCAATTGGTCAACCCTTTGGAGGGGTTTCGGGTGTGGCCTACGTCCGAGGTGGTCCCATAGTATATATAGCTTCAGGATTTAAATGGAAATAATAAAATGAAAACAAATCTAGCTGTTGTAACGTATCTATTAATTACTTCGCTGGCTTTATTTGGACAAGAAAAACCACGTTTGGCAATAGTCGGAGACTTGGGTATAGAATATATTACTTTTGGGGGATCAGGCTTTTCCAAGGTTGCTCAAGCGGGACTTGGATCCATACAAGATCAGGGCTTAGCGGGAAATTTTGATATAGGCGTTGGGGTGTCGGTCCCTACGCTTATACTGGGTACTCTGGAGGTGAATTATACTGTCGGAGGGGTAAGCTGGGAAAACGCTTTAGGGGTTTCCGGAGCTGTGCCTGTATACTTTAATGCCCTTGATGTTAGAACCGAATTGGAATTGATTCCGCCAATCCTTAACGGTTTTTATCCCTTTATCGGTCTTGGATATACTATTATGAATGATTTCAGCGATACCAATAACGATGGGTTTCGAAATGGGGGAGGATCTTTAGATTTTTTGGGAGGAATTGATATAGCTAATTTAGGATTAATCAATTTTTATGATCCCCATGGATTTTTAGCGGTACGATTAGGGGTAATATATCGATTGCCTTATTCGTATAGAAATTTTTATATCGGCGGTTCCCAGGTTCCTGAAGGAGCCTATGGAGGGGTTTTCGATTCACCTATCAACGCTCAAACGGTTGAATATTATTTAGGTATGAGAATTTGCTATATACCTTAACATCGAAAACAAAAAAAGCCGCCGAATTGATCGGTGGCTTGCTAGTTCTACTTTTTTTCTGAGGGGCAAAGGCCCTTGGCTTTTGCGAACCCCCAAAGAAGCCTGATTTATCGGACTTTTACTAGCCCCGGGGCTAGTAAAAGTCCCCAGTTCGACTGGCTCCTAATGCTTGTCCTTGACCTTTTCCTTTTCCTTGATAATTTTTGATTCCAGCTTATCGATCAGTTTATCGATCGCTGGGTTAAGTTCGAAGTCATTTTCTTTTACATGAATCGATACGCCCCATCGGAAATTCACGGTTGCTTCAACGACAAAATCCTTCTCTTTGGTAAAGGTAAAGAGGAGATCCACGATCATGTTTTCCGCGTTTGGAATACGGGCAATTTTTTTGTCGAGGAACTCCCGGGTATCTTCCCGCAGAGAAAAATGGACGGCCTTTACATCGATGTTCATGCTTGCCTCCTATGGCGAATATTCGAAACCGCTCCGAGGTTCGGTGCTCTACCAAGAAGGATGGGGATCATCGATTGTAGGACGACCCCAGGTCCAATTCTTTTCGGTATTTGGCTACCGTTCGTCGGGCGAGCGGAATCCCCTTTCTGGTAAGCAAGTCGGAAATCTCCTGGTCGGAAAGGTGACCCTCCTCGCTTAAAATCATTTCGCGAATTATCTCCTTGACCCCTTCTTTGGAATACCGCGACCCTCCCGACCCGGCTCCGCTTATAGAATTGGTGAAAAAATGCCGGATCTCAAAAATCCCCCACTCGGTTTGCATAAATTTTCCGTTGGCGATCCGGGATACGGTGGTTTCGTGAACCCCTATCTCGGCGGCTATATCCTTCAGTGTTAAAGGTACTAAATATTTGGGGCCCTTAGCAAAAAAAGCGCGTTGAAATTCTACGATTGCCCGGCCAACCCGCAGGAGGGTGTGGTTTCTTTGGTTAATCGATTTGATGAACCAGCGGGCTTCTTTGATATTTTCTTTCGCGAAATCCCGAACCGGTTTTTCACCGTCCTTGCCGTCGGAAATTTTCATAAAAAAGGGGTTTATTCCCAAAACGGGTATTTCTTCGTCGTTTAATACCAGGACAAATTCCCCTTCTTTTCGCAGGACGAGCAAATCGGGGGTGACGTACTTGGTATCGCCGGTATCAAATTGCCTTCCTGGAAAAGGTGAAAGCTCCTTAATCCTTTCTAGAATTAGTTTTATTTCATCCTCGGAACGTTTTGTTTTTTTCGCGACCTCGGCAATACGGTTCCGCTCCAAAAGTTCAAGATGGTTTAAAACCTCCTCCATACCCTCGGGGGCATCCGGAAGCAGTCGAGCTTGAACCCGGAGTGATTCCTTGTAATCGGCGGTACAGGTTCCCTGGGGGTCAAGGGCTTGTACTAACTCCATGGCTTGCTGAATTTTAGAGGGATCGGTATCTTTAAAAAGGGTGTTCACCGGTTCCTTGTGGAAACCGTCTGAATTAAGATTTTGAATTAAAAGTTCCCCGATTCGGCGGATTTCTTCGTCTATGGGTTGGAGCCGCAATTGCCACAACAGGTGTTCCTGGAGCGTTTCGGGTCGGGAAAGGACCCCTTCCATAAATTTTCTCTGCTGGTCCGAATCCTCGTCCGTTCCTTGCCGGGTAAACCCCGAATCGCTGGTGGATTCAAAGTAATCATCCTCTTCCTTTTGGGGGGCGTAGGCGGCATCCAAGGAAACGGTGGAACGATCTTCTACCACCTCCAGGGCGGGGTTCCGTTCCAGTTCTTCTTCTATCCGTTCCCGCAGATCCACCACAGGCAGGGCCATCAGCTTTATCGATTGAAAAAGCTGGGGATTCATTTTTAGCCGTTGTTCCTGGGCTAAGGACGGACGCTGAAGTTGCACGGACTAATCTCCTTACAAACGCTTAATTCGGGCCGTGGGCCTACCTTTAACTATTGTTTCCCCCGTCTGTTTTGTCAAGATTAAGAAATCGCCTGGGATCTCTCGCGGTTCCCATGGGAGGAGTCTAAATAACTTTAAAGAATCCTCGGTTGACGGGAATTTTTCCTTGTCCTATTATCCAACCCAAGAGGAGTGCCCCATGTACAATCCCCAAACTCGTTTTTCCAACCTCGGAATCGCCCTTCCCACGCTTTTACTTCCCGGACCGCGGGTGGATTTGGAAGCCTGGGCTGTTATCGCCTGCGACCAATTTACCCAGGACCCGGGGTATTGGCAAAAGGTCGAAGAACGGGTGGGATCTAGGACTTCAACCCTCCGTTTAATTTTCCCCGAAATCTTTTTGGAGGAACCTCAGCGGCACGAACGGATCCGGGGGATTCAAGAGGCCATGCGGTCGTATTTGGACCAGGGGATTTTTGGTCCTCCCCTCTCGGCCTGCGTGTACCTGGAACGCTCGACCCCTTTGCATCCCCTCCGCAGGGGGTTGGTCCTTTTGATCGATTTGGAGCGCTACGATTGGTCCCCCCAGGCCCGTCCGTGGATTCGGGCTACCGAAGGTACCGTACGGGAACGGATTCCTCCGAGAATGGAAATTCGAAGGGGCGCGGCCTTAGAAACGCCCCACGTCATTCTTCTGGTGGATGACAACCAGGAAACCCTTCTGGAGGGCCTGGGGGGCCGCATCGATACTAAAAAACCTACGTACGAAACCTCCTTAATGCTCGGCGGGGGAACCCTGCGGGGGTGGCAGGTTGATAAACCGGAAGATTTGGAGCATATTGCCGCCTCTTTGGAGACCCTGGCCCAACGATCGAAGACCCGTTACCTTCGGGGAACCGAGACAGCGCCGATGGACGATCCCTTCCTCTTCGCTGTGGGGGACGGAAACCACTCGTTAGCCACCGCAAAGGCGGTTTGGGAGGAGTATAAGGCCCTTCACGGTGGAGAAATTAACCTCATGTCCCATCCCGCCCGTTGGGCCCTCGTGGAAATTGAAAATTTATACGACCGGGGAATTGAGTTTGAACCCATTCACCGGGTGTTGTTTGGGGCTTCCTTGGATGATACCGTGGAATTGTTATCGTCCCTACCGGATTTTACGGCCCAAAGGGTAACAACTACCCAAGAACTGAGCCGGCTTGTAGGGGAACGGGACTATAAAAACACCCGTTATGGAATTATCTCGAAGGATGGAGCCCTTTTGGTGGAAACTTCCGCTCCTGGCATCGCTACGGAGCCCTTGCAACCCTTGCTGGACCGCTGGGTGGGGCAAAAAGAAGGACGTTTCATCGATTATCTCCATGGAACCGAAGAGACGCTTCGGGTTTCTCTGGAAACGGAAAGCCCTAAGCCACGGGTGGGAATTTTGCTCCCCCCGGTCGAAAAGGCCGACCTATTCGCCACCGTTGCCCGTTCGGGCCCCCTGCCAAGGAAAAGTTTTTCCATGGGAGAGGCGGTAGAAAAGCGTTACTATCTTGAATGTCGCGCTCTTTTCCGATAATATGTCCCCACCAAGCCGGCGTGGTGAAATGGCAGACACGGTAGACTCAAAATCTACTGATCGCAAGATCGTATCGGTTCAAGTCCGATCGCCGGCAAGAAACAGGGCGCCCCAACGGGGCGCCCCTTTTATTTAGTACCGATCGGATTTGAACCGGAGGGGCCGCCGAGCGAAGGCGAGGGAAAGGGCCCAGGGAAGGGCCCGACAGGCCCCGGAGGCGGCCTGGAGGCCCGAGGCAGGAAGCCGAGGGCCGGAAGGCAAGTCCGATCGCCGGCAGAAAAAGCGGGCGCCC
>CAYRLW010000010.1:4373-78202 GCA_964425215.1 uncultured Treponema sp. | reverse complement strand
CCCTCTGGTAGCTTATCATCGGAATCGGTGGCAGGTTTGGACCGGAATATTCACTGATGAAGGATCAAATCAGCGCTTTGGTGGAGTTGGGCATAGAAGCGGTGGCGTTGAACAGCTCCTTGGACGAAAGGGAGTACCGAAGCGCCCGCCAAAAGGTTCGGTCCGCTCAGGCGAAGCTTTTATACATCGCCCCGGAGGCCCTGGCCTCCGCGGGTTTGACCTCCCTTTTAGCCGAACAACCGCCGGTGCGGCTTGTGGTAGATGAGGCCCACTGTATATCCCGCTGGGGTCACGATTTTAGACCCGATTACCGGACCATCGCCCACGTGAGGTCCCGATTCCCCCAGGTTCCTTGTCTAGCTCTTACCGCCACGGCGACCGAAACCGTTCGTCGGGATATCGCGGAAAATCTGCGGCTAAAAGAGCCCCTGGTAATCGTATCCAGTTTTGATCGGCCCCTTTTACGGCTAACCGTAGAGCCGAAGGCAGAAGCCAAACACAAGCTCGTTACCTTTATCCGCGAACGGCCGCTTCAGTCGGGGATCGTGTACTGCCTTTCCCGAAAAAGCACCGAGGCTATCGTCGCGACCCTTAACGCCGAAGGAATTTCCGCCCGGCCCTACCACGCGGGGCTGGACGCCAAAACGAGGGAAGAAAACCAACGGTCTTTTATACGGGACGATGTTCAGGTGATCGTAGCAACCGTCGCTTTTGGTATGGGTATCGATAAAAGCGATGTCCGATGGATCGTCCACTGGGACCTGCCCAAGGACTTGGAAGGGTACTATCAGGAAATAGGCCGGGCGGGAAGGGACGGGCAAACAGCGGATTGTCTTCTTTTATACAGCCGGGCCGACGTTCTTAAACTTAAACGGTTCCTCTTGAATAGCGACGGGAAGGATCAGCGGGAACAGGATGTGGATGGGGCCCTGCGGCGGATAGAAGAGATGGTCCGGTACGCGGAAACCGAATCCTGCAGACGGAGCCATATTTTAGCCCATTTTGGGGAATCCTACGGCAAAGAGAACTGCGGCGCCTGCGACAACTGTCTCCGTTCCCCCCAGGATCTGGAAGACTATACGATTCCCGCAAAAAAATTTATTTCCGCGGTGCTCCGTACGGAAAACCGTTTTGGGATGACCCATATCGTCGATGTCCTTCTAGGAGCGGATACCGAAAAAATCAATAAATACGGCCACAAAAATCTTTCGGTGTACGGGATCGGAGGAGAGCTTTCCCGCCATCAGTGGACCGAATTGGGCCACCGGCTGGTCGCGGCGGGATACTTGGAAAGCGTACCGCCCTACGGGGTTTTACGGGCAACAGCTAGGGTTCGCGGCTTTCTAAAAGAAGGCCAGTTTTTAATCCGGCCCCTGCCCCTGGGGATCAGTGAAAAAAGCCCAAAAAAAGGAAGTGGAAAACGAAGGGGACTTACCACACCGGAAATCCAAACTCCGGAACGATCGGCGGACACGGAACTGTTCGAGCGTCTGCGAATTCTGCGGAAACGACTGGCCGACGAAGCGGGCCTGCCGCCCTACGTGATCTTTCCCGACCGAACACTCCGAGAAATGGCCCGCCGTCGTCCCAAATCCGTGGAAGATTTGGAGGGCGTGTTTGGGGTAGGAGCCCACAAGGCCGAACGGTACGGTTCAACCTTCGTCTCCGAAATCCGAAGGGCCGGAGAAACCTAATCCGTATTTGCCGAAGCGCTGATGGAGGACCACTTGGGCCCCAAGAGGGCGGCCCTATTCTCTCGGGGATATATCAAAGACGCCCCGGGCTTCGATAGAATCCCGAAACGCAATAAAGTCCGCGGCGCTGAGGGCTTTGGCAATCAGGTAGCCCTGGAAACAACGGCATCCCATGGTCCAGAGGGTCCGAAGGGTTTTTTCGGTTTCCACCCCCTCGGCGACCAACGAGAGGCCCAGGCCGTGGGCGATGGAGACCAGGGATTCGACGATAATTTTGTCGCTATGGTTTGTATCGATGTTTTCCACAAAGAGGCGGTCAATTTTAATTTCGTTGATAGGAAAACGGTGAAGATGGCTCAGGGAAGAAAAGCCGGTACCAAAATCATCCACCGAAAGGCGTACGCCGATCTTTTTAAACCGATCCAGGATAATCGTGGCGCTATTGGGTTCTTCAAAAAGGCAGGTTTCGGTTATCTCAATGGTTATCAGGTCCGGATCGATGCCCGCCGATTCTATGGCGGATTTTAGTACGTTGGCCGCCTCGTCCGAATGGAACTGCTGGGCCGAAAGATTGATCGATATGGGGATATCTCCCCTGCCCTCGTTTTTCCACACCGCTAAACGGCGGACGCTTTGGTAGATCAGCCATTTTCCCAGGGGAATGATAAGCCCCGTCTCTTCCGCCAGGGGAATAAAGGTAGAGGGCATTATGAGTCCCTTTTCCGGATGCCGCCAGCGTATAAGCACCTCCGCCTCGACCTTATCAACGTGAAGGGTCGTTCCATCGATGGAAGAACAGAGGAGTTTGGGTTGATAATAAAGGACAAATTGTTCCCCAATCCGATCGATGAGGGGTTTTTCTATGGCCCGGATAATGGAATTCTGCAGTTCCATCTTTTCCATGACCCTCCGTAGCAGGTCCTCTTTAAAAAGGGCAAAGGGCTTTCGTTGTTCCGTGGCCGCGTCGACGGCGATATCCGTGTTATGGAGGATCACCGAGCGGTCCTGCCCGTGTTCGGGCCAGTACGCCGCGCCAATGGTAGTCTTAATAACCACGTTAAAAGCCGAAAAAATATGGGGTTCATTCAGTTTTCCGTAGAGTTTGCTTAAAAAATCCCCTAGGGCCCTCCCTTTTAGATGCGGAAGGACTACGACGAATTCGCTTTCGTGGGTATGAAATATTTTATCCTGGGGCCGCAAAAGGGCCGTTAGCCGACAGGCGGTTTGATAGAGGATCCACTCGCTAACCCCGGATTTAGCGGTTCGGCGGATAACGTGATAATTATCTCCCAGTTGGATGATTAAAACGGTGAAACCATGGGGGTCGTTTCTCCGCTGAAAATCCTCTATCATATCGTCCAACTCCACTTCCATACGGAAATGGGTTGGAAGCCCCGTTTGGGGTTGAAGCGAGATTTTGCGTTCCAGTTCCTGGACCCGTTTTCGCAAACGGTCGTTTTCCAGCTTTAGGACCAGGAATTCCGCGTTGGAATTTCCATGGGGTTTCCGACTTTCTGCCGATTCCACTTTTTATCCCTATAAAGCAAAAGATGTTCTTAAAAAACCAAGACCGCTATAACGAGTATCGGCAGTTTTACAGAATTTCGGGTATTTTACAGGATTTTTTTTAAAAAACCAAGTAGAATAGGTACCCTGTAAGGCCCAATCTATTAAGAATCCCACTATATAAGGAGTGTTCTATGGCTTCAGCGAAAAACTATCGGTCCGAATTGGTAGGAGTTTTTGGGTATCCGGTGGATGAGAATCCCACGGTAGTGATGATCGAGGCGGGTTTTAGGGCCCTGAATCTCAATTGGCGTTACCTAACCATTCAAGTCCGGCCCGAAGAGCTACGGGCCGCCATGGATGGAATCCGGGCGATGCATTTTCGAGGGATCAATTTGACTATTCCCCACAAGGTTGCGGTAATCCAGTACCTGGACCAGGTGGCCGAAGACGCTCGGCTTATCGGGGCGGTCAATACGGTATACCAAAAGGACGGGCTTTTATACGGGGAAAATACCGACGGCAAGGGCTTTCTCCGGTCTCTTATGGAGGAAGGAAAGGTAGACCCCCGGAAAAAACGGGCGGTAATTCTGGGGGCCGGAGGAGCGGCCAGGGCTATCAGCGTGGAGCTGGCCCTGCACGGGGTAGAGCGAATAACCATCGTAAACCGGGACCAGGACCGGGGAAAGGTGTTAACGGGCCTATTAAACGATAAAACTCCGGCAAAAACGGAATTTGTCCCCTGGGACTCGGAGTATTCTATCGAAGAAGGGACGGATATCCTGGTAAACGCGACCTCCATAGGCCTCTTTCCCGATGTCCACGGTAAACCGAGGATCAACTATTCCAGCATCCAGTCTTCCATGGTGGTTTGCGACGTAATCCCGAACCCGCCCCGGACTCCGTTTTTAGCGGAAGCTGAAAAGCGGGGTGCCAAGAC
Source organism: uncultured Treponema sp. (assembly GCA_964425215.1). Classification (GTDB taxonomy): domain Bacteria; phylum Spirochaetota; class Spirochaetia; order Treponematales; family Breznakiellaceae; genus CAYRLW01. The sequence continues at coordinate 74,062 of CAYRLW010000010.1, read as the reverse complement.
CCTGGATGGGTTGGGGATGTTGGTGAACCAGGGGGTTATCGGCTTTAAAATTTGGACGGGGATAGACGCTCCCGCTACCGAAATGCGAAAAGCCCTGGCGGCGGAATTCGCCTAAACCCGGGGGCCCCGTACTATTACGGTACGGGACCCCATGTTCATACGATCTGTTCGTCCACGGCCTTGCCCCCCGGCACCATGGGAAGAACCTGCTCGTCCATATCGATTAGGGCTTCCACCAAGGCACAGCGGCCCTCGGCGATCTTTGCCATCGCCTGGTCCAAAGCGGCGTTAAAGGAAGCTTCATCCTTTGCGCGGATTCCAAAATGACCGTAGGCCTCCGCCAACTTGACAAAATCCGGCGGCCGGTCCAGGGTCGTTTCCGCGTACCGTTCATCGTAGAAGAGGGTCTGCCACTGCCGGACCATCCCTAACACCCGGTTGTTCAAAATAATAATCAGAATGGGCAGGTGATAGTTAAATAGGGTGGCCAGCTCTCCGCTGTTCATTCGGAAAGAACCATCGCCGGTAAACAGCACCACCGGCCGCTGTGGGTTGCCAACCTTCGCCCCCACAGCGGCGCCCATGCCAAAGCCCATGGTACCCAGACCTCCCGAACTGATAAAAGAACGGGGGCGGGTAAGGGGGTAAAACTGGGCGGTCCACATTTGGTGCTGCCCCACATCGGTGGCAATAACCGCCTGGGGGCCCAAGCGTCGGGCCACTTCTTCCATAATAAACTTGGGAAGCAGGGGTACATCCCGGGAATGGGAGGAGGGGACCATTTTTTTCCATTCCTCCACGTCGCCGTTCCATTCGGTCTCGGTCCTGGGGGGAAGTTTTTCCAATATTTTACCCAACACTTCCTTTAGATCCCCAATGACCCAATGCTCCGACGTGACGTTTTTGTTGATCTCCGCGGGGTCGATGTCCAAATGAAGGATCTTTGCCGAAGGGGCGAATTTGTCCGCCCGGCTTACCACCCGGTCGGAGAAGCGAGCCCCGATGGCGACCAAAAGATCGGCCTTTTGAACCGCCTGGTTGGAGGCCACCGTTCCGTGCATTCCAATCATGCCCGTGCAGAGCCGGTGATCCTGGGGGAAGCACCCCATGCCCATAAGACTCAAGCTGACTGGAGCGTTCAGCCGCTCCGCCAGGGTCCGCAGTTCCCCGCAGGAATCGGAACTAATAACCCCGCCGCCGGCGTATAAAAAGGGCCGCTTGGCTTTAGACAGCAGGGCCACCGCTGTATCGATATCCCGATCGTCGTATCTTTTTTTGGAAGCCTTAGCAATAAGCCGTTCGGCCCGGGATTGACTGGTGCCGGAAAGCTGTTTTTGCCGTTCCGCCAGGGGAACCCATTCGGTCATCGCGGCGGTTACATCCTTGGGAAGATCGATTAGCACGGGTCCAGGACGTCCGGAGGTGGCCACGATAAAGGCTTCTCGGACCACTTCCGCCAGGTCGTTCACGTCTTTGACGATCCAATTATGCTTTACAATCGGCATGGTAATTCCGGCGATATCCACTTCCTGGAAACTATCTTTCCCCAGCAGGCTGTTGGGAACGTTAGCGGTGATGGCTACGATGGGGCTGGAATCCATGTACGCCGTCGCGATGCCCGTTACCAGGTTGGTAGCCCCGGGCCCGGAGGTAGCCATACAAACCCCCACCTTCCCGGTGGACCGGGCGTACCCATCCGCCGCGTGGGCCGCGTGCTGTTCATGGCTGGTCAGAACGTGTCGAATTCGATGCTGTTGCTTGAATAATTCATCGTACACGTTGAGCATGGCTCCGCCGGGGTACCCGAAAACCGTATCCACACCCTGTTCTAAAAGGGATTCTATTAAGATCCGCGATCCTGAGTATTGCATAATCCGCTCCTCTATCCGCCCGCTGGCGGGTTTACGATCCCTGGGTTTCCAGGGCATGCAGAACCGCCTTCCCCATGGCGACGGTTCCCACGATTTTTTCGTTTTGAGCCACCCCACCCCGTTGAACGATATCCCTGGTTCGGTATCCCTGATCCAGGGTCGTACGGACTGCGGCTTCTATAGCCCGGGCTTCCTTTTCCAAACCAAAGGAATGACGCAGGAGCATGGCCGCCGAAAGGATGGTCGCCAGAGGATTGGCCACGTCTTGCCCCGCGATGTCCGGGGCCGAACCATGGATAGGCTCGTACAGCCCCATGGTGGTTTTCTCCCCCTGATCGCCGATGCTTGCCGACGCCAGCATGCCGATAGAACCGGTGACCACGGAGGCCTCGTCGGAAAGGATGTCCCCAAAGAGGTTGGAGGTAACGATCACGTCGAATTGCCCGGGGGCCCGGACCAACTGCATGGCGCAGTTATCCACATACATATAGGATGTTTCGATATCCGGGTAGTCCTTGGCCACCCGGGCCGCGACTTCCCGCCATAAGCGGGAGGATTCCAACACGTTGGCCTTATCGACCACGCAGAGCTTTTTCCGTCGGCCCGACGCGGAACGATAACCCACCCGGAGAACCCGTTCAATTTCCCCTACCGAGTAGGTCTCCGTATCGTAGGCCGATTTCCCGTCGGCGCTCCGGCCTCGCTCGCCGAAATAGAGGCCCCCCGTCAGTTCCCGCACGATTAAAAGATCAAAGGAGGCCGAACCGTCGGGACTGCTGGCCTTTAGCACTTCGTCTTTGAGGGGACAGGCTCCCTTGAGCTGGGGTAGCAGGGCCGCAGGCCGTAGGTTCGCGTACACCCCCAGGCCTGCACGAAGCCCCAGCAGGGCCCGTTCGGGCCGCAGGTTACCCGGCAGGGTCTCCCATTTGGGGCCCCCCACGGCGCCCAACAACACGGCGTCGCATTGTTTGGCCGCCTCCAGGGTTTCTGCCGGCAAGGGTTCTCCGGAACTGTCGATGGCACAGCCCCCCGCTTCCAGTTCCACATAGTTAAAACCGTGGCCAAATCGGTCACCCACCAAATCCAGGACTTCCACCGCCTGGGCTACCACGTCGGGACCAATACCGTCCCCCGGAACGAGGGCTATGGTATAATTCATACTCCGTTTCTCCTATAAATACGCTTTGAACCGACGCTCAATGTCGTGGATCAACTTATACTCGATGGAATCCACCAGGGCCGCCCTACTGGCGTCGATGATATCCGCCGAAACCCCAACAGTAGTCCAGCTATCCGTTCCATCGGTAGATTCGATGAGAACCCGCACCTTCGCGGCGGTGGCGTCTTTACCGTCGATAACCCGGACTTTGTAGTCCGAAAGCCGTACCTTGCCCAGTTCGGGGTAAAAACGTCCTAAGGCCCGCCGCAGGGCCCCGTCCAGAGAGTTAACCGGACCGTCTCCCTCGGAAGCGGCGATTTCCGTGTTCCCGTCGACCTTAACCTTGACCCAGGCGTTGGAGCATACGGTAGCGTCCGCGCTGGGGTGTTCACTAACCACCCGGTACCGTTCTATGCTGAACAGGGGCTTATACTTTCCCAATTCCCGGCGAACCAATAGTTCAAAGCTCGCGTCGGCGCCCTCGAATTGCCAGCCCTCGGATTCCAGGCTCTTCAGCCGGGCGGCCACTGCGGTGGTTACCGGGTGATCTTTCGTAATCGAAGGATCCACCTTTTTTGCCCGTTCGGCGATAGCCGACCGTCCGCCTATTTCGCTCATCAAGAATCGGCGGTCGTTCCCCACCTTCGCCGGATCGATATGCTCGAAGGATTGGTGGACCTTGAGGATTCCATCGGCGTGCATCCCCGCCTTATGGGCAAAGGCCCGGTTCCCCACGTAGGCCATACTATCGGGGATTCCCACATTGGCTATTTCTGCGACCCGGCGGGAAAGCTCGGAAATCCGTTCCAGTTTCCCTTCCGGGAGACAGCGGAGCCCTAACTTCAGCTCCAAACTGGGGACGATGGCGGCCAGAGCCGCGTTTCCGCACCGCTCCCCAAAACCGATCAGGGTTCCTTGTACGTGCCGGGCCCCCGCCATGACCGCCATGACCGAATTGGCCACCGCCATTCCCGCATCGTCGTGGGTATGAATCCCCACAATCGAGGTGGTGGCCCCCAGGGCCTCCGCCGCATCTTCCGGCTTTCCCGGTCCCTTGGAAGGGACCACCGAGGCGGCCAGCGCCAGGGCCGAGCGGACCCCCGCCTGAATGACGTCGGGAAAAGTCCCCCCGTTGGTATCAGCCAATACAAGCCGATCGGCCCCCGCCTCCAGGGCCGCCTGAAGGGTCAACATCGCGTAATCGCTGTTGGCTTTCCAGCCGTCAAAAAAGTGTTCCGCGTCGTAGATAACCGTTTTCCCCGCGTCCTTAAAGAAGGCGATGGTCTCCCGGATCATGGCGAGATTTTCTTCCAAACTTACCCGGAGGACCTCCGTGGCATGGAGGTCCCAGCTTTTTCCAAATAAAACGATCGCCGGGGTGTTGGCCTGCAGAAGGCTCCGAACGTTCACATCGTCCTGGGGGGTCGTACCCTTTTTTCGGGTAGCCCCAAAGGCGCAGAGGGTGGCAGTTTGAAGTTCCAGGGCCGTAGCAGCCCTAAAGAACTCCATATCCTTGGGGTTCGAACCCGGGTTCCCCGCCTCTATCCACGCGACCCCCAGCTCGTCCAAGGCCTGGGTAACGGCTAACTTATCCTGTACGGAAAAGGTTATCCCCTCGCCCTGGGCCCCATCCCGTAATGTGGTATCGAATATTTCCACCTCGGGGGTAAAGGCTGATTTAGACACTGTCCAGCTCCTTCGGTCGGCCTTCCCGGCTGCCGTCGGTAGCGGAAAGTTCCCATTCCATAGCGTTGATCGCCGCCACGTAGGCCTTGATGGCCGCTTCCACGATATCCGTGGAAATGCCGCGGCCGTTCCAACGGCGGCCGTCAAAGGATATCTTTACCGTCGCCTCGCCCTGGGCGTCCTCGCCCCCGGTTATGGCGCCCAACTCGAAGGAATCCAATTCCAATTCCTTGCCCAGGATACTATCGATGGCCTTAAAGGACGCATCGATGGGACCATCGCCCACGGCCACCTTCTCCATAAAGGTCCCATCCTTGTGTTGAAGCCGTATGGTGCTGGTGGCGCTGAGGGAAGAGCCCGAGTTGACCACCCAGCGGTCTAATTTGTAGGTTTCCGGAACCATGGCCGCCGAACCAACGACCAGGGCTTCGATGTCCCGGTCGCTGACCACCTTTTTTTTATCCGCCAGGACCTTGAATTGGGCAAAGGCCTCGTCGACCGCTGGGGTATCCAATTGGAATCCCAGGTCCTTTAAACGATCCTCAAAGGCGTGTCGGCCCGAATGTTTTCCTAAGACCATACGGTTTTTCGGAAGACCGATGGATTCGGGGGTCATGATCTCGTAGGTCGCCCGGTTGGCCATTACCCCGTGTTGGTGGATCCCCGCCTCGTGGGCAAAGGCGTTCTCCCCCACCACCGCCTTATTCGGCTGGACCCGGACCCCGGTTACCTGGGATACCAGGCGGCTCGTGGCGTAAATTTGCGTGGTATCCAAACGGCAAGTAAGGTCCAGCAGATCCTTCCGGGTCCGTAAACCCATGGCGATTTCTTCAAGCGAGGCGTTCCCCGCCCGTTCGCCCAGTCCGTTGATTGTACACTCCAGCTGGTCCGCCCCCGCCACCGCAGCGGCCAACGTATTGGCTACCGCTAACCCTAAGTCGTTATGGCAGTGGACCGCGATCCGAGCCTCCGCTATATTCGGCGTATGTTCCTTCACGTAGCGGACCAACTGGCCGAATTCCTCGGGAATCGCGTACCCCACCGTGTCGGGGATATTTACCACCGCGGCTCCGGCCCGAATAACCGCTTCAAAAACCCGGCATAAAAACGCGGGGTCACTGCGGGATGCGTCTTCGGCAGAAAACTCCACATCCGTACAAAATCGTTTCGCGTAGGAAACCGCCGCTACGGCCCGTTCCAGTACCTGATCGGGTGTCATACGAAGCTTATGCTCCATGTGGATCGGCGAGGTGGCGATAAACGTGTGGATCCGGGGACTAGCCGCTTTGGCCAGGGCGTCCCAGCCCGCGTCGATATCCTTTTCCAATGCCCGGCATAGACCCGCGACGGTGCTGTTTTTTACCACCGCCGCCACCGCCTTTACCGCCGCCAGATCCCCGGGGCTCGCCGCGGGAAATCCCGCTTCGATCACATCGACCCCCAATTTTTCCAACTGGCGGGCCACCTCTACCTTTTCCTGCAGGTTCATACTACAGCCGGGAGCCTGTTCGCCATCCCGGAGGGTTGTATCAAATATATGTACCGTACGGGCCATAAAGGGCCTCCTTATACCTCGGATTTGGGGAGCCAGCTCATCATGGAGCGCAACTCCTTGCCCACCTTTTCGATGGGGTGCTGGGCCTCCATGGCCCGCATGGAATTAAAGAACGGTCGATTAACCTGATTTTCCAGGATCCAATTCTTAGCGAAGGTCCCGTTTTGAATTTCCGTCAGAACCTGCTTCATCACCTTTTTTGTCTCGTCGGTGATGATCCTGGGACCGGTCACGTAATCCCCGTATTCGGCGGTATCGGAAATGGAATAGCGCATATACGATAAGCCGCCCCGGTTAACCAGGTCCACGATCAGTTTCATTTCGTGCATACACTCAAAGTACGCGCTCTCGGGCTGGTACCCCGCTTCCACGAGGGTTTCAAAGCCCGCCTTCATCAGCGCCGATACGCCGCCGCAAAGGACCGCCTGTTCCCCAAAGAGGTCGGTTTCGGTTTCTTCCTTAAACGTGGTTTCCAATACCCCCGCCCGGGCGCCGCCGATGGCCGCCGAGTACGCCAGGGCCAGCCGCTTCGCGTCCCCCGTGGCATCCTGGTGCACCGCCACCAAACAGGGAACCCCGGCTCCCGCCTGGTACTGTTCCCGCACCGTGTGCCCCGGCCCCTTGGGGGCGATCATCACCACGTTGATATCCTTGGGAGGAACGATCTGGCCAAAGTGAATGTTGAACCCATGGGCGAAGGCCAGGGTTTTTCCGCTCTTAAGGGCCGGCTTAATCGACTCGTTGTACAGTTTGGCCTGCTTTTCATCGTTGATTAGAATCATGATGAAATCCGCCGCCTCCGCCGCCTCCCGGGCCACCTTGACCTGGAAGCCCGCCTTTTCGGCCCGTTCCCAGGACTTGGACCCCTCGTAGAGACCCACAATCACCTTCATTCCCGACTCCTTGGCGTTGAGCGCATGGGCGTGCCCCTGGGAGCCGTAGCCGATCACCGCGATCGTTTTACCCTTTAGGGCACCCAGGTCACAGTCCTTCTCGTAATACATAATCGCCATGGTATAAACCTCCTTCATGCGTACCTTATTACGCATGATTACAATATTGAGATACGGCGCAAACGGTAGGAGTACGACGAATCCGGACCCTGCGTACGCGGGGAACGGGATACCGTCGCAAAGCCTCGCTTGCGCCGGTTAAATGCTAATGCTTAGTACTAGGGAGCCGCGTTCCAGGGCTACAAGGCCGGTGCGGGCAAGTTCTAGGATGCCGTAGGGGCGTAGCAGGAGAAGGAGACCCTCCAGCTTTACACTGTCGCCGGTGGCCTCGATAATAATGGTGGTGGGAGATACGTCTATAATTCGGGCTCGGAAAATGGTAGCGATTTCAATCACCGCAGGGCGGCTAGCCTCGTCGGCCTTTACTTTAACCAAAAGCAGTTCCCGTCGGATGCAGGATTCGGAATCCAATTCCCGAACCGCGATCACATCCACGAGTTTTTCCACTTGCTTCACAATTTGATCGAGGACCCGTTCGTCCCCGCTCACCGCGATGGTCATGCGGGACACGGACGGATCTTCCGTTTCTCCCACAGTCAAGCCGTCGATATTGAACCCTCGACGGCTAAACAGGCCAGAAACCCGACTGAGCGTACCCGATCGGTTTTCCACCAAGGCCGACACCACGTGCCGTTTCATGCCTACCCCCGTTTACGAACCTACAAAGAGGCTCGATATGCTCCGAGGAAACGGAAGTCCTCGGTCTTCGTTTTAAGCTCATCCATCGCCGCTTCGAAAATACCCTCCGACTCGGGGATGGTGATATCCACGTAAAATTGATACCGCCAGGGCTTTCCCGCTATGGGGCGGGATTCCAATTTTGAAAGGTTGATGCCCCGTTCGCTCAATATTTTTAAACAGACAAAGAGGGAACCCGGCTCGTTGGGAGTCGAGAACACCAGAGAAGCCTTATTCGGCTTTCCGGACCCCAAGGAGGGGGGAATGCTCGCCGTTCCTGAATCGTTTTGCCGGGCGATAATTAAAAACCGGGTATAGTTCAGGGGATTCGTCTCGATCCCCTCTTTTAAAATTTTAAGACCGTAGATACGGGCCGCCGGTTCCCCAGCAATTGCCGCCACGTCGGATCTCCCGTCCCGGGCGATGGAAGCCACCGCGCCGGCCGTATCGTTGGTGGGCTCGATCTTCCATTCCGGGTGTTTGTCCAAGAACCCCCGGCACTGGGCAAACCCCTGGGGATGACTTCGGACAACCCTAATGCTTTCCATGGTGGCTTTTTCCGAGGCGATAAGATAGTGGACCACCCGGAGCTTGATTTCTCCTACGATCGCTATATCCGGGTATCGGATCAAGAGATCGTAATTTTCATGAACCGATCCCGCCAGGCTGTTTTCGATGGGCACCACGCCGTACTGGGCCTTTCCCTCCAATACCGCGTCAAAAAGCGCGGTGAAGGATGAAACCGGAAGCCTGGGAGCTTCTTCGCCGAAGGCCCGCAATAGGGCCTGTTCGGCAAAGGCCCCCGCCTCGCCGGAAAACGCGATGACCCCTTCGCCGCTTCCTCCCCGTGGACTTTCCGGCTCGAAACTCATCCCCGGGGACAGGACCTTCCCCATCACCACGCTGGACGGCAGAGGCGTCCGGAGCAACTCTTTTCCCACCACCGGCGCAAGGGCTTCAATATCCCGCATCAGTTTTTCAAACTGTTCCGGGTACAGCGATTGGGCCCCGTCGGACAGGGCTTCGTCGGGTCGAGGATGAACCTCCACCGTAAGGCCATCGGAACCGGCGGCTATGGCCGCCAACGCCACGGGGCTCACCTTAGCCCGGATCCCCACCGCGTGGCTTGGATCTACGATGACCGGCAGGTGGGAAAGTTTTTTTACCACCGGGATCGCTGAAATATCCAGGGTATTGCGCGTGTAGGTTTCAAAGGTTCGGATTCCCCGTTCGCAAAGGATTACATCCTTCGTTCCAGAAGAGAGAAGGTATTCGGCCGATAACAGCCACTCTTCTATGGTCGCCGAAGGTCCCCGCTTTAAAAGCACCGGCTTTCCCAGGGACCCGACTTTTTTAAGAAGTTCATAATTTTGCATATTCCGGGCCCCAATTTGGAACACGTCCACCAGGGCTTCCATTTGGACCGCCAGCTCCGGGGAAACCACCTCGGTCACGATGGGCATCCCAAAGGCATCCCCCGCTTCCCGCATGTACTCCAGGCCCTTCATCCCCAAACCTTGGAACGCGTAGGGACTTGTTCGGGGCTTGTAGGCCCCGCCACGCAGAAGCACCGCCCCGGATTCCCGGACCCGGGCCGCGGTTTCCATTATCTGGTCCCGGCTTTCCACCGCGCAGGGCCCCGCGATCACCGTGATCCTGGAACCGCCGATTTTTACCGGCCCCACCGAAACGATGGTATCCTCGTTTTTTGTTTCCCGGGACGCCAATTCGTAGGGTTTGCTCGTGGCGGCCACCCGTTCCACCCCCGGAAGCAGGGCCAATTCCCGAAGCTCCACCGAACCCTTGCCGGTGGCGCCGAAAATATCATCGTCCCCAAAAACCTGTTCCCGGACCGTAAAGCCCCGATCCCGCAAATAAGAGCGGATCCTGTCCTTATCCTGGGAAGCTATATTTTTGGAAAGTACGACGACCATACGGGAGGTTCCTCCAATATGAATATGCTACCCACTTATCGTAACTTATTCAAGGGTATTTCTGCATGAGTATGCATTTTTTTCAAGATTTATTGCATGTATTTACACTATTAAAGTAAAAACAGTATTATTAAAGTACATTATCCCTAAAAATCGCTTAATGTGGCCGGGGCTAGGCACCTCAGCGAGGCTGCGTATGCGGACGGAGCTTCGTATACGGGCCCAAGGGATTCCCTACCTGATCCAAAAGAGTTTCCGTTCCAAGGACGTTCCCGGAAAGGCAAACCGTAAAGGGGCTTTGCCACAAGGCGCTGAAGGACGGTCAGGGCTTTAAGAAGCCCAAACAGGCGCGGGCCTGGTGATTGTTAGCGAACCCAACCCCACGCGGCGTAAAATGGCAGAGGTCAACGGTTACGATTTGGTCTTGGATCCCGCTAAGACCGATCTTAAATCCGCCGTCATGGAACTAACCAATGGGATAGGAGCCGACATCACCTTTGAAGTCGCCGGACTGAGCGCCACCATAGACCAGGCTATCGAAATCACCCGCCAAGGGGGTCGGATCGTACAGGTAGGCGTACCGACGGATAAAGTCACCATCGATATCCGTCGGGTAATTATCGGAGAGCTGAAAATTATAGGGGAGCACGCTACCCAGTGGGATTTTGGAACGGCCTTGGAGCTGATCCGCTCAAAAAAGTTGATATGACCTCGCTGATCACCCACCAGTTTCCCTTAGCCCAAACCCTCGAGGCCATGAATCTGGCTCTGCATGACCCCGCGGCGGTCAAGGTCGTTATTACCAACCACTAGACATTTGCCAGATTTGGACGTGATACGTATTTTCAGGCTCCCGCGATATTAAGAGCCTGTTGGACCCGGTGACTTTAATAGCCTAAGGGTACCCTTAGGCTATTAAAACTACGATAAGTCCGGTTCCTTTGGAACCTAAAACCTACTATCGCGACCGAGGATTAAGGCCCTACTACCGGCTAGCGTTCCTTGACTTGGTGTACACGTCAAAGCTTACCGCGCCAAGCAGAACCAGACCCTTGATGGTCTGTTGCCAATCGACGCTGACGCCCATGATGGACATACCGTTATTTAGAACGCCCATTACCAGACCCCCGACGATGGTTCCGACAACCGTACCCACCCCGCCAGAGGCGGATGCCCCGCCGATAAAACACGCGGCGATAGCGTCAAGCTCAAAGCCGGTTCCCGCCTTCGGTGTCGCGGCGTTTAATCGGCCCGCGACTACCAAGCCGGCCAGGGCCGCCAAAAGTCCCATATTGGTGTAGACCCAAAACATCACCTTTTGGGTCTTTACCCCCGAGAGACGGGCGGCCTTTTCATTCCCCCCCAGGGCGTAAATATGCCGACCGGCGATGGTTCGCTGGGTAATAAACGTGTAGATGATAATAAGGGCTATTAAAAGGATTAAAATGATGGGGATACCGTTATACGCGGCCAAACTGAAGGTTAGAGCGTTGATCGCCACCACGATCAGGGTTCCCTTAATTAACTCTAGCGCTATTGGAAGAACCTCAAAATCGTATTTGCGTTTTTTCGCTCGGTTATTAATCTGGGAAAAGACGTAAATTATAGAAAAAGCCAAACCCGTTAAAAGGGCTATAATATTAAGCCCCCCCATTCGCCAATCCATACCGGGCAGATACCCTGCGGAAAGGTCTTGGATAAGCTTATCAAAGGGAGCCTTCGTTTGGCCTTGCAAAATAACCATGGTCAGGCCTCGGAATATCAACATACCCGCCAGGGTAACGATAAACGCGGGGATCCGCAAATACGCTATAAAGACGCCGTGAAACGCCCCCACAAACAAACCAATCCCCAGGGTAATCGCGATTCCCCAAAAGACAGGTAGCTTCATGTCGATCATCAGGACCGCCGAAACAGCCCCGATAAACGCGGCCACGGACCCGACCGATAGATCCACATTCCCCGTAACGATACACAACAGCATCCCGACGCCCAAAATGAGCACGTAACTATTTTGAAGCACCAGGTTGGTAATATTCATCGGTTTAAACAAAATACCACCCGTTAGTATTTGGAATAGCACCATGATGAATACTAACGCGATGACCATTCCATACTGGCGAACGTTACTCTTAAAAAACGAGGTAATTCTGCCCACTTCCCCACTCCTTCCTATTAAGCCCGCACCGTTTCGCGGACGGGGCTTTCACGTTTTTTTCGTTGATGTCCCATGATACATTTCATAATCGATTCTTGCGTCGCTTCGGCTCGCCCAAATTCTCCCGCTATTTCCCCTTCGTTCACCACGTAAATGCGGTCGCACATTCCCAACAGTTCGGGCATTTCGGAAGAAATCATCAGGATCGCCTTTCCTTCCGCTGCAAGCTTGTTGATGATCGTATAAATCTCGTACTTGGCCCCCACGTCGATACCCCGGGTGGGTTCATCCAGGATCAATACATCCGGATCGGACATTATCCATTTCCCCAGCACGACCTTCTGCTGGTTTCCTCCCGAAAGACTCTCCACCCGTTGATCCAAGCCGGCGCATTTTATCCGTAGCCGTTCCCGGTATTCGTTGGCCACCACGTTTTCTTTGTTTTCATCGATAACACCCAGGGAACTAACCTTTTTCAAGCTGGCCAGGGATACATTCTTTCGAATATCATCGATGAGGATAAGACCATAGTTTTTTCTGTCCTCGGTCACGTAGGCGATCCCATTGTCGATCGTTTCGGTTACCGTCTCGTTTCGTATTTCTTTGCCATTCTTAATTATTTTCCCCGAATGTTTAATACCGTAACTTTTTCCAAAAATACTCATAGCGATTTCGGTACGCCCCGCGCCCATAAGGCCCGCAAAACCCACGACCTCGCCCTTCCGAAGATTAAATGAAACGTTTTTTATGATAGCCCTATTTTCGTTTAAGGGATCGTAAACGGTCAAGTTTTTAACCTCAAACACCACGGGACCCACATCGGACTGCCGTTTTGGGTACCTATCCACGATTTCCCGGCCTACCATACTCCGGATAATCCTATCCTCGTCGATGGCCCGGTTGGTATTATCGATGGTCTCAATAACCCGTCCATCCCGGATTACGGTTACCGTATCGGCGACCTTAATTACCTCGTTTATTTTATGGGATATGAGGATTGACGTAACCCTATGGTTTTTCAATTCTATAAGAAGATCTAACAATTTATTGCTTTCTTCATCGTTTAACGCCGCGGTGGGTTCGTCCAAAATTAAAAGGCGCACATTCTTTGAGAGCGCCTTGGCGATTTCGACCAGCTGTTGTTTCCCGACCCCAATATCGGCGATAAGAGTGTTCGGATTGATATCCAAACCCACCTTCAAGAGCAGAGCTTTGGCAGAGGATACCGTATTATCCCAATCGATTACCCCGGTTTTTGCCCGTTCGTTTCCCAAAAAAATATTTTCAGCGATAGAAAGCGTGGGGATTAGGGCCAATTCCTGGTGTATGATAACAATCCCCAAGTGTTCGCTGTCCCTGATCGTATTAAAGCGACATTCCTTATCCTGGAGCCGAATATGCCCCTCGTAGGTTCCGTGGGGATATACCCCGCTGAGAACCTTCATTAAGGTCGATTTTCCGGCCCCGTTCTCTCCAACCAACGCGTGGATCTCATCGTTTACCACCCTAAGACTCACCTTATCCAAGGCTCGTACCCCGGAAAAATCTTTCGTGATATCCACCATCTCCAACATCGTTTCTGCCATCGTAACCGCCTTTTCACAGGGGAGGCGACCCCTGGAATTCCACGGGTCGCCTCCCTCGTTTTCTACTATTCTAATCTATTTTAACTGGTCCGCGGTATAGTACCCCGTATCGATCAACGCTTGTTTGTAATTGGTAATGTCCACGTTTACCGGATCGCAGAGGTAGGAAGGAACGACCTTAACCCCGTTATCGTAGGTCTTGGTGTCGTTTACCTCCGCGGGCTTGCCCTGGAGTACCGCGTCGACCATGTTGGCGGCCTTTTCAGCCAGGGTCCGGGTATCTTTGAATACCGTCTGGGTCTGCTCGCCCGCAAGGATCGATTTAACCGAAGGAAGTTCCGCGTCCTGGCCGGTCACTATCGGGAGCTTCTTTCCGCCCTTGCCGTACCCTACGCTCTTCAGAGAAGAAAGAATACCGATAGAAATACCATCGTAGGGAGACAGAACGGCGTCCACGTTGGCAGAGGTATAGAAGGCGGTAAGGATGTTATCCATCCGTTGTTGGGCCGTAGCGCCGTCCCAGCGGAGGGTAGCCACCTTGGCGAATTCGGTCTGGCCGGAACGAACCACCAGTTTTCCGCTCTTAATATAGGGATTCAGCTGATCCATAGCACCGTTGTAGAAGAAATAGGCGTTGTTGTCGTCGGGGGAGCCGGCGAAAATTTCAATATTGTAGGGCCCCTTGCCGTTCTTTAGTCCGAGCTTGTCAACGATATACCCGCCCTGGAGAACGCCTACCTTGTAGTTGTCGAAGGTAGCGTAGTAGTCAACGTACGGAGTTTTTCGGATAAGCCGATCGTAGGCGATTACGGGAATCTTGGCGGCGTGGGCCTTTTCCAGTACCTTGGAAAGGGACTCCCCGTCGATGGACGCGATAACCAGGACGTTTACACCCTTGGTAATCATGTTTTCCAGCTGGGAGATCTGGGCGTCGATGTTGTCTTCGGCGTACTGAAGATCCACCTTGTAGCCCCGGCTTTCAAGAATTTTCTTCATGTTGCCGCCGTCTTGGATCCAGCGTTGGGACGATTGGGTCGGCATGGCGATGCCGACAAAGGCTTGGGCTTTTCCGCCAGAGGCTTGCTGGCCGTTGGCGAATAGGGGCGCCGCCGTTAGGGCAGCCGCGAGAGCGAGGACCGATAGCTTTGCGATTCGGTTCATCATCTTTCTCCTTTCCTTGTTAAAGTTTCGAATCAGACCGTTTTTAACGCGGTAACGTACACGCAACGGACTGTATTCTTTCGTTTGTGATTGAATCGTACACCCGCATGAATGATTTGTCAAATAAATTCTGCGTTAACGAACACTTTTTTTTAAACCTACGATTGATCGAGGAAATACAAGCGTATATGATAGAACTCGGAGGCCCCAGCGGTGTTTGCCCTTGAACGGTTTCGAGTCATTCGTACGTACCTCGCGGAACATCATCAAGCGGAAGTCCGTTCTTTGAGCGATCTTTTAAATGTCTCGGAGGTAACGATTCGCCGGGATTTGGAAAAGCTCGAACAGGATGGGTTTCTTATCCGTACCCATGGGGGCGCGATACTTAGCGATGGGCGGTCAGATTCTCCCTGGAACCCCACAGAAGCGGCGGACTCGGAAATAGCTTCGGAAGAGAACGATACAGAGGAAATCGGAGAAACCGCCGGCCGCTTGATTAGCGATGGGGATATGCTGTTGATAATGGCGGGAAAATTCGCCCATCCTTTAAGCCGTTCCCTCCTCGAACGACGGGGACTAACCATCCTTACCAACGATCTTAACCTGGCCCAGGATATGGCGGGGCAAACAAAGAACCACGTGGTTCTGCTGGGGGGAGATGTAAACCCTCAAGACCTGGTGGTAGAAGGGGCCCTAACCTTGGACGATATGCAGAGGTTCCACGTGGATCGTTTTATGGTGGCCATTGACGGGTTTGGGCTGGATTTTTCCTTATCGGTTACGTCCCAGCAGAGGGCCCTGCTTATTCGAGAAGGCCGGCTCCGCTGTAAGGAGTTTATCATTCTTTGCCCTTCTTCCGCCTTACGGCAGAACGCTTTTTTTACTTTCGGAACCATGAAAAGCGGTGATACAATAGTAACGGATCGATCCATTTCGGAATCCGATAAGCGGCGGATTTTCGAAGCGAACATCCGGCTGTTTACAGCCCTGAATATTTATGAAGGAACGGCTTAATATTTATGAAACCTATCCTCGAGCTGATAAAAATTACCAAAAACTTTGGTGATGATTTTTTTCTCGAGGATATCTCCCTGGATCTGTACCCCGGTGAAGTTCACGTTATTATTGGAGAGAACGGATCGGGCAAATCGGCCATCCTAAAAATACTATCGGGTCTGGTTTCCCCAGCCAAGGGGGAAATACGGGTGGATGGGGAAACGGTACATTTTTCCGATATCGGAGCCGCGAAAAAAGCGGGTATCCTGTACCGCCCCCAGGAACCCCAACTTTTCGAGAACCTTTCGGTGGCAGAAAATCTGTATTTTGACGAACTACCCCACTCCCTTATTGGAGCGCTCCAGGTGTACCAACTACGCTACGACGCGAAAAATCTTCTCTACAATCTTGGCATTGGATTGGATCCCCAAAAGACGGTACGGACCCTGGGGTACGCGGAACGGCAACTGTTAGAGGCCGCCAAGTCCTGCGTAAGGCGGTGGAAAGTCGTTGCTTTCGACGAACCCACCGCCGCCCTCGCGGAACCGGAACGGGCTATCCTGTTCGCCATCGTTCAGCGGCTTAAAGCCCAGGGGGTTGGGGTTCTGTACGTATCCCACCGGTTGGACGAAATTCAAAAAGTGGGGGACCGGTTAACCGTGGTCCGGCAGGGCCGAATCATCGACACCCGGCCGGTAAAGGACCTGGATCGGGAGGTCCTGGTAAAAATGATGACCGGGCGCCTTTTAACCGAACGGTACCCCCGCTTCGCGACCCGTCAGGGGAAGCCGGTTCTGGAAGCCCGGGATATCCGGAGCGGCGATATATTACGGGGGGTTTCTTTTTCGTTACGCCGGGGAGAAATATTAGGAATTACGGGACTGATGGGGTCGGGACGTACCCGTTTGGCCCAGTGTCTTTTTGGCGCCGTGGAACCCAGCGGCGGAGATATTATTCTTAACGGAAGGGCGGTTAATTTTCGAAACCCCCAGGAGGCTCTTAACCAGGGGTTGGCCCTGATCCCCGAGGACCGGATGGAAAACTCTATCCTTCACCACCAAGATTTAGTCCTAAACCTTACGGTCGCCTCTTTGAACCGGTACAACAAAATCACCGGACTCGATCCCAAAAAAATGTTCAAGCTGGTCCGCAACTATTCCAGCCGTATCGGCCTGCGCCCCGGACATCCCAACGACTATCCCGATTCCTACTCGGGGGGAAACCAACAAAAGGTCTCCGTAGCCCGCTGGCTGGCAAAACGGGCGCAAATTTACATTATGGACGAACCTACCCGGGGTATCGACGTGGCGTCCAAGATTGATGTATACAACGCCATCGCGGATATAGCCGCCAAGGGAGGCTCGGTGATTTTTATATCCTCCGATATAGAAGAAATTTTAGGGATGTGCGATCGGATCCTCGTCCTTACCGGCGGGAAAATAGTCTGCGATCTTCCCCGGCTTAAGGCTTCCCAGGAAATCATTTTGGAATACGCCACCGCGGACTAGGAACTGGTATTATGACCGCTCTATACATTAAGCCCATGACCAAGGAATTAGAAGATCGGATCCATCGTAATCCGAGCTTAAATATCGACAGCTTTATAATTCCTTCCCCCTTTGTGGCCGACGAATCCCTGGAAAAGGACTACGAACACTCCTTCGTATGGGAAGAGGAACGGGAATTGCTGGGGTACATCGAAACGTGGTCTGACCGGGAAAAAAAGCGGCTCCATATTTATAAGCAGGTAACAAGCCCCTTTGGCAGGGGAAAGGGCATAGGATCGGCGTTTTTAAACCGACTGGCGGAGCAGGCGCCGGAGGATTCGGTAATCGACCTGTACATTTGGGAACGGCAAACCGAGTCCCTTTCCTTTTACAAACGCCGGGGTTTTGTGGAAAAGGAACGTTTGGCCTGGCGGGCCCTGACCTTTGTCCGCATAGAAGGGGTAGCTAAAATCGTCCGGGAAGCCCTGCGGAAAACCGGCACCGAGGGGGGAGCGGCGGAGGAACTAGGAAAGGTACGCCACGACGCCAAAAAGGCTATCCGTCTTATCGCAGACATGGCCGGAGCGTTGTCCGCCGAAAACTGTTCCCGGATTATCGAGGATATCAATCGGGAAACCACGGCCCTGGTTAACACGCTCAACCTTTTCCGCGATTCGGTCCAACGGTTCCGTACGGTAAACCTAAAGGAACTGGTGATCGACCGTATCATCCCCATGGTCGAACATTCCCCCGTTCCCTGCGAACTGAGACTGCGCTTTGCCCCCTCGGTGGGTGAAGCCCGGGCCCACTATTTGGAAGCCGGCCGGGCCATCGTCAACTTGGTATCCAACGCCCTGGACGCTATCCGGGCCGCCGACCGGCCGGGGGTCCTTTCTATCTCCATCGAAGAATCTGCCCTCTGGATAATTCTTTCGGTGGAAGATAACGGCATCGGCATAGAAACCGAACGGCTCCACCTGGCCGAAGACGGCAAACCCCGGTTTGTTGGGGTTACCACCAAGGGAGGACTGGGGGAAGGACAGGGAACCCGGCAAATTTATGCCACCTTTGGGGCGGAAAATATTTCCATCCGGAGCGAACGGGGCCGGGGGACCCGTTGGACCATCCGGCTTCCCAAGGCGGAACTGCGGGACGAAAGCGAAATGGCGGATTTAGAGCGGCGGCTGACCGAGTTCAAGGCCCTCTCTTCCGCCGACGCTCCTGGAATAAACGGTGCAAAAGAAGAAATCTCCACCCACATCTGGCGTTGTAAAAAATTAGAAATCCTTGTATGGGATTTGATTTTGCAGTTTGCCCGAAAAAACAACGTCCGGGAATTGTACCGTCTCTTTTTATCATTCCGTTACGCTGTCCTGCCTTTTACGGCTTTTAAAGAGGAACTGGAAACCTACAAGACCGACACCCCCGAACTACGGCTCTGGCTAGCCGAAGCGGTCCGATGGATCGCCCAAAACGACCGAACCCTGGAAACCATAGCGGGGGACGAAAAATGGCGGGGAGTCTCCTTCAAAGCCTACGGACAGGCGATGGAGCGGACGGTCATATTTACCCTGAACCCCGCCACGGGCGAATTTGGGGCCACCGACCGGAAGCTGGCGGAACACGCCGACTTTGTAGCCCATCTGCACGCGGATCGGGACAAACTTCTGCGGGGCGAGTTTTTTGGGGATCTGAACAACAGCGCAAACCCTATACAGCTGGGGGTGTGGGAAATCGGGGATTCCGACGATGGCAGAAGAAAGGCCGCCCTTATCCGTTTGGGGGCCCGAAAACTTTTAGAAATGCACGTGCCGGAGGATAAAAAACTCCTCTTTTACGAAGCCACCTGGCGCCGAGGCGGTTTGGATTTAGATACGGGCAGACCCCGAACCCTGGCCCTGGTGGCTAATTTAAAGGACCACGAGTTGGGTGAAATTTTAACCCAGGCGGACGATGAGTTTGGGGATTATATCACCGCGGACTGATCGACTAGGTGGTCGGATAATCAATCGATCATTGCCCAGACCAGAAGCTCCACCTAGGTAGAAGACTGCGGTTTGGCCGCAGAACGGGCCTTGTACAGCCGATCGTTGATAGCCACGCCCAGGCCCTCGTCGGGGACCCGTTCCACGTATACCCGTTCTAACGCTAGAGCATCCATTTCGTGGAGGATCGCGAAGAGATTGGCCGCCGCTTCCAACAGACTGCCCCCTTCGGAGAGAAGCCGGAGCACCGGCTTTTTCGCCCCCGAAGCGACCAGGGGACCCCAGCGCCGCAACCAGGCTTCCCGGGAGGGGCCGTCAAAAAAAACATACCCCTGTCCCGAGCGGGGAGGTCCCAGGGTTTCCAGGCTTCCCCGGGGATACAGTTCCAGGGCCGTGTGGGGGGCGTAGTGGCTAGGCAGTTGCCCCGGAGCCGTGGGGTTTGCATCGGTACGATTCCACAGCTCCACCGGACCAATAAGACCCTCAATCGGTTCCCGCGCCATCCCCCCGGGGCGCAGTATCCGTGGCCGTTCCGAA
Source organism: uncultured Treponema sp. (assembly GCA_964425215.1). GTDB lineage: Bacteria > Spirochaetota > Spirochaetia > Treponematales > Breznakiellaceae > CAYRLW01. The sequence goes on along the minus strand of CAYRLW010000010.1, from coordinate 54,256 downwards.
CTAAGGTCCAAAATCGTAGATTCCACCCCCACCGAACAGCCCCCCCCATCCACGATATAATCGATACGGTCGCCCAACTGTTGGGCCACGTGCTCCGCCCGGGTGGGGCTTAAATAGCCAAAGGGGTTGGCGCTGGGAGCGGCTATGGGGAGGCGGGCCAGACGGATAATCCGTTGGGCGACCGAATGGGCCGGCCAGCGGACCGCTACGGTGGGTAGGCCGCTGGTAGCCAGGTCGGGAACGGCAGCCCGTTTTGGGAGCACCAGGGTTAAGGGGCCGGGCCAGAGGCTTTGGCTTAATCGTTCCAAACGATCCCGGGATTCCCGGGAAAGGAGGGAAAGATCGGCGACCCGGTCTAATTCGTCCAAGCCGGCGATGTGCAAAATAAGGGGGTCAAAGGTGGGCCGCCGTTTGGCCTCAAAAATCCGGGCCAGGGCCTCGGGATCGAACCCATTGCCCCCCAGACCGTAGACGGTTTCCGTGGGTATGGCGACGAGCTTCCCTTCCCCCAGGGCTTGGGCGGCGACGGCGAGCTCCCCCTCGGAGGTGCCGAGGATTTTCATAGGGCGCCCCGACCTTTCATTTTTTTAAAACTCCTCATTTCTTAAAAAGAATCGACGAACCGTCCCGCCCCACCTCTCGGAACCCCATTTTTCGTAGATAGGATTCGTGGGCCCCCACCTCGGCGACGGCGTTGAATACCGTGTGGGGAGCGGCGATTTTAGCGGCGGCGGTTTCAAAGAAGAAGCGGGCGTTTTTAAGGTCCCGGTACGCCGGAACCGCGTAGTCCAGAAGAATGCTTATCTCCCCGTTTTTTTCCCGCCGGAATGCCACAAAGGATACAGGCAGGGTTTCCCGAAGGATAAAGCACCCCTCCGCGTCCCTAAGGGTCCCACCGGCCGGATCGCTTGAAAACCGGGGAAAGAAACGCTGGATATCGGAACCGTAAAACTTTAAAAACAGCTGGGCGTACTCGTCCGTTTGGGGATGCACAAAAAGGATATCGAAACGTTCGGGCCGTTTGGAATCCTGGGCCATCCGGTAAAGATAATAGGCGTTTACCAGGACGATAAACCCGTTCAAAATTAGGACCGGATAGGATCCTATAAGACCTCCGTAGATGGTAAAAGCCAAAGAGCCCACCATATTGATAATCCGAAGCCGTTTAATATTTTTAAGCGTCAGACTAATTGCCACAATGACCGAAGCCAACATTCCAAACCATTCAATCCACGACGACATACCATCACACTCCAGGGTCTACAAACGATGGGGGGAATAAAAGCATTCCCTAAAAACAAATACGAAGAGGAGATTCTTTCAAAAGTCTGTTACTTTTGAAAGAGCCTCGTTCTTAAAAACATGGGGATTTTTAAAGGTATCCGCGATGATATACATTTTTAAAATAAATATCCAGCGGTCTGTCAGGACCGTCGCTACCGCATAGGGTGCCCCCATCACCCTTGACGAGGACTACGTAGCATTTCATACTGGCGCAATGAATACCGCCTACACCATTAAAGCCGAATTGGCCCACAAGATAGTCAAGGACATCAAAACAGCTTCCGACGCGGACGCTAACGTCATCGGAGAACGGGGAATCATCATCGCTTCCTACGATCCCGCCAGAATCGGAACGGTTCACGAGGGGGGCCGTAAAATCATGGAGGGGGAGGTGGACGAAATTGCCATCACCGAAGCCATGGCCCGGGAGCTCAAGGGAGTCCGCCCCGGATATAATGGGGTCATCAAGTTTGAAGGGAGGCGGATTGCCGTAATCGGAATTTCCGGGGATCCGGAACGGGTCAAACCCCTCCAAAAAATGGCCGAAATCGCGGTCCAAGAGGAGATCCGCCGGGAAGTGGAACTCCAGCGGGAACGGGAAATCATTCGAGAAATGGAAGGTCAAATCGTCGACATCGCCGAACGGATGAAGGTTCTTTCGTTAAACGGGTCGATTCAAGCGGCCAAATTAGGGGAAAAGGGCAGGTCCTTTAAGATTGTCGTCGGCGAGATGCGTAAGTTGGCTGAACAGATCAACGAAATTATCGTCGGCTTGGACCGTCGCCGGTCCTAAGGGCCCTTCGTCCGGGAATCCGGCCCTCGGAGGGTCGGCGATCAGGAGACTTCGTTCACCGGAGTTCGGGGGCGCCGGCCCTCGGAGGGTCGGCGATCAGGAGACTTCGTTCACCGGAGTTCGGGGGCGCCGACCCTCTAGGACGTCCCGGGCGTTTACCGCGGCCCGGCTTTTAAGCAGGGAAACCGCTTCCTGGCTGTAGTAGGCGCTGTGATCCGTCAGGATCACGTTATCCATCGATAACAGGGGATTATCCCTATCCAAGGGTTCCCGTTCAAACACGTCCAGGGCCGCCGCGCCGATCCTGCCTGCCCGCAGGGCTTCCACCAAAGCGGCCTCGTCTATCACCGGGCCCCGGGAAACGTTGATCAGTATGGCGTCCCGCTTCATCCGGCCCAGAACCTCTCCGTTGATCAGATGCCTCGTTTCTTTCCGCAGGGGAACGTGGAGGGATATAAAGTCCGACTGTTCCACCACCTCGTCAAAGCTGGCCCCCTGGGCAAACATACCGGGCAGTAACTTTTCCGCACCGTGGGGATCGTTCACCAAAATTCGACTAAACCCAAACCCCTGGACCTTTTCCCAAAACGCCCGACCGGTGGCCCCAAAGCCCACGATCCCCAGCACCCGGCCGGACATTCGGCGGATAGGCTGGTTAAGGTTCCAAGCGCCCCCCCGGACCCCCCGGTCTTTAACGGGAATCCGCCGGACGGCGCTTAACAGCAGGCCCAGGGCGTGTTCGGCCACCTCTTCGGTACAGTAGCCGGGCACGTTGGTAACCCATATTCCCCGTTCCGTGGCCGCTTGAACGTCCACGTTATCGTAGCCTATCCCGTATCGGGATATAACCTTACACCGCTTTAGCCCCTCGATAACCCCTCTCCCCATGGGAGCCTGGTTTAACAAAATAGCGTCCGCGTCGGCGCAGGCCTTTAGAACCTCCGCCTCGGTCCGGCACTGGGCCACGATCAGTTCCGCCGGAAATCCGGCCAGGGCAATTTTTTCTTCGTCGATCCATCCAAAACGGTCGTCGGTTATGACTATGCGCATAGGCTCCTCTTTGGTAGTATTAGGTCCATGATTCGATACATTCTCTTTGATTTAGATAACACCCTTTATCCGAGCAGTTTTGGCCTGGAAGAGCAGGTTTCCCAGCGGATCCAGGAGTTCACCGCCCGTTTCCTTGGCTGTACGGTAGAGGAAGCCCGCCAACGGCGGCAAGACCGGATCCACCTCTACGGGACCACCCTGGAATGGCTCATGGCCGAGGAGGGGCTTACGGACATCGAAGCCTACTACTCGGTAATCCACCCCGAAGGGGAGGCGGATACCCTGCAACCAAGCCCGGAGATCCGAACCTTTATCCAAAACCTGCCCGTACCTTCGGCCATTCTAACCAATTCGCCCATGGAACACGCCCAACGGATCCTCCGCAAATTGGAAATGGAAAACCTGTTCACCCATATTTTCGACATTCGGTGGAACGGACTTAAAGGAAAGCCCCGGCAAGAGGCCTTCCGCCGTCCCTTGGAGGTCCTTGGACTGCCTCCCCAGGAAGTGCTGTTCGTGGACGATTTTCCCTCCTACGTGGAAGGCTTTATCCACATAGGCGGCCGGGGGGTTTTGCTGGACGAACGGGACCGGTGGACCGATTTCCCCCATTCTCGGATTCGGAAGTTGACCGAACTTTCCCGTTACATAGGGGGAGTTTGATGGGTTTTACGCTGGTTTCCACTAAGAAGGCCGATGGGTCCATCGTCATTTCGGTCCCCCTGCTTCTTCGGCTGGGGATGGTAGCCCTGGCGGTAATCCTCTTCGCCTCCGCGACCCTTACCCCCGAAACGGGCAAGGGATTCAGTCCCGGCCTGCTGGTGGCCCTTCTCATCGCCCTCTTGGGGGCCCTCTACGAGGAACGGTGGACCTTCGACCGGCCCCGTACAACGGTACAGTTTCGCTTTGGTCTGGTCTTTTTAGCCCGTCGGGTTCGAGTACCCTTTAATCAGGTAGAAGCCCTGGCCGTAGAACGGTTTGTAAAGGGAAAAATTCCCGGGGCCGTCGAAGACACGGGTCCGGGAACTTCCAATCACGAGCGGAGGGCCTACTATAGCCTGGTGCTGTACCTGGCCAACGGAGGCCGCTTGGTGGTAGAGACGGTAAAGGGCAGAAACCTGGAAAAAATCCAAAAACTTAGGGACGACCTGGCTGGATTGGGCCTTCCCGGGGGGCGCCCCTCGGCTTAACCCCCCGCAAACCGGGTCGGGGGCCTATTTCACCACCACGTTTACCAGCTTGTCCGGCACCACGATCACTTTCTGGATCGAAACGCCCTGAAGCCACCGCTGAAGTCCCTCCGACGATAGGGCCCGTTTTTCCAAGTCTTCCTTGGGCGTATGGGCGGGGACGGTAAACTTATCCCGAATTTTTCCGTTCACCTGGACGACGATGGTTACCGTATCGTCCGCCGCCAGGGTTTCGTCGTGCAGAGGCCAGGAAGCCTTGGACAAGGATTCCCGATGGCCCAATTTTTCCCATAGTTCCTCCGCCAGGTGGGGTGCGTAGGGTCCCATCATCAGAACCAGGGGTTCCCAAAGACTGCGGGGAACCGCTTCCAACTTGGCCAATTCGGAAGAATAGACCATCATAGCGCTGATGGCGGTGTTAAAATTCAAGGTTGCCGTATCGCCAGAAACCTTTTTAATCGTTTTATGGAGCAATCTTACCAGGGGAGCGTAATCCGTGTCCGGCGCGGGGGTCTCCAGAACCGGTTTCTCGCCGATAGCCCAAAGCCGTTCTAAAAGCCGGGATACCCCCACCAGACCGGCGGTGGCCCAGGGCTTGGAAACTTCCAGGGGCCCCATGAACATTTCGTACACCCGCATGGAATCGGAACCGTATTCGGAAATAATGTCGTCGGGGTTTATCACGTTGCCCCGGCTTTTGGACATCTTTTGCCCATCCTCCCCCAAAATCATCCCCTGGTTCACCAACCGTTGAAAGGGTTCCTTCGTGTTTACCAGGCCCAAATCGTAGAGGACCTTATGCCAGAACCGGCTGTACAGCAGGTGAAGCACCGCGTGCTCCGTGCCCCCCACGTACAGGTCCACGGGCATCCAGTACTCTATGGCTTCTTTGGAAGCGAAGGCTTTTTCGTTTTTAGGGTCCAAATACCGCAGGTAGTACCAGCACGAACCGGCCCACTGGGGCATGGTATTGGTCTCCCGTTTGGCCGGCCCCCCGCAGACGGGACAGGTGGTTTGCACCCAGTCGGTAATCCCCGCCAGGGGAGACTCTCCGGTTCCCGTGGGAGCGTAGGTTCGCACATCCGGCAGTTTAAGGGGTAATTGATCCTCCCGCAGGGGAACGATTCCGCATGTATCGCAATGTACCACGGGGATCGGTTCACCCCAGTAGCGCTGTCGGCTAAAAATCCAATCCCGGAGTTTATAGTTCACCGCTTTTTTGCCAATGCCCTTTTCTTCCAGCCAGAGGGTGATCTTTTTCTTGCACTCCTCCGTGGAAAGTCCGTCAAAGGGCCCCGAATTGACCGCCCAACCGTCTGCGGCGGTACATTCAGCGGGCTCCTGGGAATAATCGCCCCCGGGGAGAGGTTTTTCCGGGGCCACGACCTGAATTATGGGGAGCTTAAAGGCCTTGGCAAAGTCCCAGTCCCGTTCATCGTGGGCGGGAACGGCCATAATAGCCCCCGTACCGTAGGATATCAAAACATAATCGGCGATCCAAATGGGAATCCGCTTTCCGTTCACCGGGTTTATCGCGTAGGCTCCCGTAAAGACCCCCGTTTTTTCCTTCGCCAGGTCCGTCCGTTCCAGGTCGCTCTTTTTCGCCGCCGAATCCACATAACCGTGGACCGCCGCTTTTTGGGCGTCGGTGGTAATAACATCCACCAGAGGGTGCTCCGGAGCCAGAACCATGTAGGTGGCCCCAAAGAGGGTATCCGGCCGGGTGGTGTAAATTTCCAAGCTATCCCGGTGCCCATCGATTTTGAACACCACGTTGGCCCCTTCGGACCGGCCTATCCAGTTTCTCTGCATCAGCTTAACCGGCTCAGGCCAATCCAAACCCTCCAGATCCTCCAGAAGCCGCTCCGCGTAGGCGGTAATTTTTAAAATCCACTGGCGTATCCGGCGGCGGGTCACCTTGGTGCCGCAACGGTCGCAGAGGCCGTCCTTAACCTCCTCGTTTGCCAAGCCGGTCTTACAGGAGGGACACCAGTTAATCGGGGTTTCCGCCTCGTAGGCTAAACCCTTTTCAAAGAGTTTTAAAAAAATCCACTGGGTCCATTTGTAGTAATCCTCGTCGCAGGTCGAAACTTCCCGGTCCCAATCGTAGGAAAAACCCAGGGCCTTTATCTGGGATCGAAACTTATCGATATTCGCCCGGGTGGTAGTCGCCGGATGGGTACCGGTTTTTATGGCATAATTTTCCGCCGGCAGACCAAAAGCGTCAAACCCCATGGGATGCAGAACGTTATACCCGTTCATCCTCAGGTAACGGCAGTAAATATCCGTGGCCGTGTACCCCTCCGGATGCCCCACGTGCAAGCCCTGGGCCGACGGGTAGGGAAACATATCCAAAATGTACCGGCGCTTTTCCTTGGGAAACGCCGGGTCCTCCAGGGCCCGAAAGGTCTTATGGGTTTCCCAATATTTTTGCCACTTTGCTTCGATTTCTTTAAACGGATATTTGGCCATTTCGCAAGGCTCCTTGACTAAGCGTAAGAGGTTATACCCCCGTATAATAACGGGCTTCCAAGCTCTTGGGCAAGGGTTAGGGCCCTTTCCCGTCTGGATTCCGCGTCTCGATTCCGCGTCTTGATTCCCCGGCTCCAATCGACGACACTTAATCCCATGGGGTTTTTCTTCCGCCACAGCCCAGCGGCCGGTCACAATACGGAGAACGGCCTACCCACCTACGAATTCTGGTATTTCAAGCAAACCACCCGTTTTCAGGTCTCGGGACACCCGGGCCAAGGGTCCCTCATCATCCTCCCCGGCCGGCTCCAGAACAGCTCGGACAGCCACGCGTTCATCCAAATCGTCGATACCCGGTCCGCCGAAAATCGGTACCTCCGGTTTCCCCTTTCCGAGTTTACCTACCGCGAAAACCCCTTTTCCCTTTCCATCGGGCCCAACGTGTTTTCCCTTTCGGGGATCCACCTCCAGGCCCCGGACGATCGATTTCCCCTCCGTTTCGACCTCTCCTTCCAAAGCCCCCGGCCCTTTTCCTCCAGGCCGCTCATTACCAGCATGTTTGGCCCCCTGGGACCCTTGATCAAAGCCCCCTGGGGGCATGAAATTGTCAGCCTTACCCATGAAGTCGCCGGACAGGGGGAACTGAAACGTCCCGTGGACTTTACCGGCGCTTCGGGGTTCATCGAAAAACACTGGGGCCGTTCCATGCCCTCCTCCTGGATCTGGATCCAGTCCCAGGATTTCCCCCTGGCAAAAAAAGGAACCGCCTTCTACCTCCGCATCGCTCGAATCCCCGGTTCCCGGGGCCCCTATAACGGCTGTATCGTCGTACTGCGGAGCGGCGGGAAGGAGTACCGGTTTACCAGCATCGCGGGGGGACACCTAGAATTATTGGAAACCGAAGGATCCACCCTGCGGCTGTTTTTCCGATCTCCCCAGTTTAAACTGGAAGTCCTGGCCCGGCGTCACGGGGCGGGAACCCTTCGGCTTTTCCACGGGGGTCGTATGGATAAAACGGTGGACGAAAACGCCCTTTCCTGGGTTCGGGTGGTGTTAAAAAACCGGTTCCATCGGGTCGATGAACCTATTTTTGACTATTCCACCTCCAGCGCGAGCCTGGAGGCCGTGGGGGACCTTACGGAACTCCAGAGCCTAAGCCCGAAGCGGCCAGGTTCCTGACCCAACGTTCCTTTTTCAGGTACCACCGGGCAATAAGATACTTCACCACATCCGTAACCTTTACGATGGCAAACATCACCACCGGCCCAATTTCCGTTCCCAGGGTCAGCATAAAAGCCCCGGGGACAAACAGCAGGGTATTCACCGACAGGTCCACGTACATCCCCAGGGCCGTATCACCTCCGGAGCGGGAAATGGCGAATTGGGCGTTTAAAAGGGCCCACAGGGGCATGTAGGCGGAAATAACCAGCACCAAGCCCCCGGTCACCGACCGGGCGGCGGAAGAAAGGTTTCCGAACACCAGGGGAATCAACGCGGTGGAAGCCACACCCCCCAGGGCTACCACGGCGCCCAAGACCACCGAGCCGCCCTTAAGCCACTGGGCCCTCCGCCGGGCCTCGTCCAAGTTCCCCGATCCCAGCACCCCGCCAACCACCACCGCCGTGGCCGAGTGGATACCCCCAAACACGAGGAACAGCACGTTGGCGATCGTCCAACCGGCGGCCATCCCAGCCACCACCTCCGCCCCTCCTCTCCCGTTGTACAAAGCCGTCACCACCGTCTCCGACACCACCCAGGTAGTTTCCGAGACGAGCATCATCCCCGACTTTCCCAAAATCTCCCGAATAAGCTTCCGGTTGACCGCGAAAAGTCGAGCCAAGGGCACGTAGAAATCGATCTTCCGTAGGCGCAGGTACACCAAAAAGGAAAGCATTTCGGCGAGCCGGGCGATAATCGTCGCAATGGCCGCCCCGGCCACCTCTAAGCGCGGGACCCCCAGGTTTCCATAGATTAACAGCCAATTCCCCGCCGTGTTGATCAACGTGGCACCCACGCTAATCATCAGGGGAATTCGCGGCAGGGCGTACTCCCGGAACGCCGTGCCAATGGCCGTCGAAATGGCGATGGGGAACAGGGTAAACGAAATAAGCCGTAAATATCGGGCCCCGTAGAAGACAATTTCGTCCTGCGCCGCGTTCCCCATGGTCATCAGGGCAATAAGCTGTTCCGGAATCGCCCACAGGAGTATAAAATACCCCGTCGATAACAAAAGCGAAAAAATCGCCTTAAACCGGTACGCCTGTCGCATCCCCTCCGGGTCCTTGGCCCCCCGGAATTGGGCCAGATAAATTCCCCCGGCCCCGCAGAGGGTCCACAGAACCACCAGGTACACAAAGTTAATCTGGTTGGCCACGTTGACCGCCGCCATTTTAGCGTCCCCCAGACCCGAAACCATAAAGTTATCGATCAGGGAAACCAAACTCATAATCAACTGTTGAAGCATCACCGGAAGCGCGATAGCCAAGGCTTCCCGATAAAAACTAAGGGGTCCCAGGGGTTTCATACTTTTTAATTTTCCTTATGTCTTACGTATGGGGGGGGCGCCATTTCAATCCCCCAGGAGGACGGGCATCAGACGCGCCCCCCGCCGCGAACCCATCGGGGCTTACGCCCCGCCGGTTTCGCGGCCCCCCAAAAAACGGGCCCCCCCCGTGGAGGGCCCTCCGAACTTCGCTTGATTTCACAAGTCCGACATGCTCCTAGGAGTTTGTCGGACTTGTCCGTTCTTTATTGAAAAAACGTTTTATGCCTTTTTTTTATTCGTGTTAATTTTTAGGGGCACGTAGAGGGGGCAAAAGGCCACCGCTCCGGTTATCAAAGCTATAACCGCTATGATGCCCAAAATAACCGCCGCCACGGTAGAAAGCTGGCCCGCGAAAATCAGTATGGCCAAGACCACCGCCAGCACAATCCGAATAATCCGATCTACCAAACCCACATTCGCTTGCATAGGAACCTCCAATACAGACAAGGGGATCCCCTCAAAAATTGAGTTGTATCGAATCCCGTGGTAATAAAATACCTATTTTATGGGAACTTAGGCAAATTTAAAGGCCCAGTCCATGGCTCTCCGCCAGGCGCTCAACACCTTTTCGATAACCCCATCCATAGCCGTATCGATTTTTTGCCGGGACGGGTCTTCCAAAAGCCATTCCACCGACTCCCGCATTCCCGCCTGGAAGGATACGGTGGTCCTAAATTCCGGAACCAGCCGCTTTAGTTTGGAACAATCGAAGAGGGCCGAGTAGGTCTTGTCTCCCACAAAGGCCTGACCGACCACCGGATCAACGCGGGCTATAAAGTCCGAAGGGACGTGGACGATCTTGGGTTCCACCCCCAACGCGCGGGCCACCGTATAATGCACCGCGTCCCAGGTCAACGCCTCGTCCCCCATAATTTGCACCACCTCGCCAATGGCCGCAGGGTTTCCCAACAGGCCCACCAAGCCAACGGCAAAGTCCCTGGAGTGGGTCAGGGTCCACAGGGATTGTCCATCCCCTTGAACCACCACTTCTTTCCCCTTTAGCATCCGGTCCGCCACGGTAAAATCGGCGGAGGTCCACGCGGTGGGAATCCATCCGGTACTGTAGGTGTGGGAGGGCCGGACGATGGTCATGGGGAAACCCGTTTGCTCCCAGACCCCCGTCAAAAGCCGTTCGGCGGCGATTTTATTCCGGGAGTAGTCCCAAAACGGATTGACCACCGGGGTCGATTCGGTTATCACGTGGTGGACCGGGGGTTTCCGGTACGCCGAAGCGCTGGAAATAAACACGTATTGGGCGGTTCGGTCCTTAAAAAGACGGATATCCCGGTCCACCTGATCTGCCGTAAAGGCTATAAAGTCCACCACCGCGTCAAATTTCCGGGAACCCAGGACCCGACGGACCGCCGCTTCGTCGTTCACATCGGCGATCAGGGTTTCCACCCCCTCTATATGTTTATCCCTCCGATTCCCCCGATTAAGGTGAACCAGCCTCTGCCCCCGCTTTAGGGCGTACAGGGAGCTATCGTAGGATAGATTGCCCGTGCCGCCGATAAATAGTATGTCCATAGATTCCCTCCTCATCATGGGTCGCATCCAAAAACCTCAGTTTTTGGATGCGTTCCGATAAAACCGTAATTTCTGTAAAGAATTACGTAAGCCCACTCTAACACAATTGGTTTTTAGAGTGGGCTTAATCTATATCGAGTTTACCATCCCCGTCCAAACCGCAGGTCCATCCGGTAGACCCCGCTCCGCAGGCGGTACCGCTCCAGCGTATCGGGACCGCAGGTGGCGGTTCCCACACCCCGCTGGGCCGCGTCCAAACAGAGGACCCATCCCTTTTTCCCTTCCTCCCCAAACTCCGGCAGGGCGTCCCAGTGGCGGCCCTCCCAAAGTTGGCGGTCCGTATAGGGACCCAGGGAAAAATCAAAGGGCTCCAGGCCCGAGATAGCCAATTTTGACGCCCCGATGGCCTTTAGGTCAAGCCAACGGACTTGATGACGGTTTCCATTCTCCTGGGGCATGATATAGGGGGTACTCAGATCCGCCACCTGGGCGGTCCATTGGCCAAGCCGGGCCCCCGCGCGGCGGTCCGAGTAGGCCTCGTGGGGACCCAGGCCGAACCAGGTTACCGTGTCCACGTCCTCCGCGACCCGGCAGACCAGGCCCACCCGGGGCAACTCGGGAAGCCCCGGTTCCAGGTCAAACACAAAGGAAGCCCCCACGGTCCCGTCGTTTTCCACGTTCCATCTCTGGAAAAAGAGTCCCGCAGGAACGCCCTTGGCGGTCCGCATCCGATGGGTAAAAGACAGGCCATCCCGGCGGATCAGTTCAAATTCCAAATCCATCAAGCCCGCGTCCAGCCACCCGTACATGGCCTTGTTGGTATAGTAGAAGGCGAACTCCGGCACCCCCCGGAGGGCCATAAAGTTCTTTAACCCGTCGTTCTGGGTGGGGGCGCGGAACAGGTGGGGTACCAGGGGTTCCCGCAGGAGTTCCTGGCCTCCCGCTGGTCGTAAGGACGCCAAAAATCCCTGGTCGTTAAACTGGAACTGGATAGGTCCGTTGTGCCCGCCGTACCCGTTGTTTCCGCTTTTTCCAGAATTGCCGGAAGTCCTCGAGGCCGTCTCCAGAGGGGAGCCCAGCCCTTCCCGTCCAGGGACCATAGCGAGGTTGGGGGCCGGCGAAAGGGGTACCTGTTCCCGGGCCACCGTCTGCCCCGCGCTGGCCCATAGGTGGGCAGACGTATACCGGAATTCCAGGTCTAAAACCGTCTCCCCCTGGGCCATGGCCCGGCGAACCGCCTCCCCCACCGGTCCCGACTCGGGGATCCCCAATTCCAGGCTCCGGATCTCTCCGCTGGCTATGATCGGCAGGGGGACTACCCCCCGGGCGACCACGCCCCCCGTCTCGGCCAAACTTGTATCCCCCGACACCACCGACCAGGCGCATTCAATCCCCGCCGTATGGATAAAGTCAAAGCGGTTTTCCACGTAAATTTTACCAAACCGGGGTTCTTCCCCGTCGGTAGGGGAACCGGCGTCCCGAGCCCTTCGGGTATGGTACACCGCGGGTAGGGCCTGATACGCCCGGATGGGCCGGAACAGGAAGGCGCATTCGGCCATCACGGGTTTCGGCGTCCGGTCTGGAAACAGTAACCCATCGGCTATAAAGTCCATATCCGACGGAGTATCCCCAAAATCGCCGCCGTAGCGCCAGGGCTTGGAATGTCCCCCCGCGACCCGATCCGAGGCGTTGGCTCCCGGCGCTACGGTACACCGGGGGGTATCCGCTCCCCCGGGGCCCACCAAAATGCCGTGGTCCATCCATTCCCAAATAAAGCCCCCCTGGAGGGCCCGCCCCGATTCCACCAGGGCCCAATAATCGGAAAGACTCCCGTTGGAGTTTCCCATGGCGTGGGAAAATTCGCACATAATAAAGGGACGATCGTCCTCCGTCGTCCGGTCCCACTCTTCCAAAAAGGACACCGTGGGGTACATGGTGGTTACGATATCGGTCACCCGTTTTCCCCGGCCCTGGGTATCCAAGGGATGGGGACCCTGGGACCATTCGGGCCGGCACGCCCCTTCGTAGTGGAGGGGCCTCGTGGGGTCAAAGGCTCGGAGCCACGAAGCGGCGGCATCGTGGTTGGGACCGTACCCCGACTCGTTTCCCAAGGACCAGATGATAATGGAAGGATGGTTCTTATCCCGTAGGGCCATCCGGGAAACCCGGTCCACAAAGGCCTGCAAATACCGGGGCTCCCGGCACAGCTGATCGTAGTACCCGTGGCTTTCTATATTCGCCTCGTCGATCAGGTAGATCCCGTACTCGTCGCAGAGGTCGTACCACCGTTCATCGTTGGGATAGTGGGAGGTCCGAACCGCGTTAAAATTATGCTGTTTAAGAAGTTCCAGGTCCCGGATCATCATCTCCAAGGACAGGAACTTCCCGGTTCGCTCTTCGTGTTCGTGCCGGTTGGCCCCTTTTATCAGCACCCGCTTTCCGTTGATCAATAATTTCCGATCCCGGACCTCCACCGAACGGAACCCCAGACGGCAGGCTTGGCTTTCTATTTCCCGGCCCTGGTTGTCCAAAAGGGTAACCACCAGGGTGTACAGATGGGGAGTTTCGGAGCTCCACAACCGGGGATTCGACACCGGGATACTCCCTCTGGCAGTCCAGCTTCCTTCCCGGTAGACCACCGGTAGGTTCAAATCCTCCGTAGAGATTGGAAGTTCAAACCGATCCGGCTCGTAGAGCCGTAGGCGCACCATAAAGGGTTTTCCATCTTCAATAAACTCTGCCGGCGCTTTGGCGGAAGCTCCGTATTCCGTGGAAAGGCCCCGCTGGGTCAGGATCCCCTGGATCGGATCAAAGGCAAAGCCTCCCTGGATATTCACCTGGACGCTCCCACCGGCTTCTCCGGGCACCGGCAGGACCGGCCGGGCGTCCACGTCGGCGATATACGCCCAATCGGTCCGGTACAGGGTCACGCTTCGGTGCAAACCCCCAAGCCACCACTGGTCCTGGTCCTCGATATAGCTGGAATCGGAATACCGGACCACCATCAGGGCCACCACGTTTTTTCCCGGCCGCAGGGCCGAGCTGATATCAAACTCCGCGGGGAGGTGGGAATCCTTGGAGAAGCCCAGCTCCTGGCCGTTCACAAAAACCGACACAAAACTTTCGGCGCTCCCAATCCGCAGAACCACCCGCTTGCCCACCCATGGGGTCGGGAGTTCCACGGTTCGCCGGTACAAGCCCGTGGGGTTTTGGGCCGGCGCGGCGGGGGGAACGTTTCCAAAGGGCATGATCACGTTGGTATAGTGGGGCTTATCAAAACCCTGGAGGGACCAGGACGTGGGCACCTGAATAGTAGCCCAATGATCCGAATCTTTCCCTCCGATCTCCCCAGAGTCGAGGGTCCACCCTTCGGGTAGGGTCTCAGGATTCGGGGCCAAATAGAAGTCCCAGGAGCCGTCCAAAGAGATCACCCAGGGATTGTTCGACGGGATCCCCCCCGGATTGTTTACACGCCCCCGGGGTCCGGCGACCGCGTCACGCAAAGCCGCTTCCGCGCTGGGAAAGGGAAACAGGGGACTGTGCATGGCCAATCGGTTTCGGCTGGTCAGCTCCGGGGTTTCCCAAGGTTTTCCGCTGTATCGTATGTCCCGCATAAATTTCTCCTATTGTACGGTTTATAGTATCGTTCTAACCGAACCCCTATCCACCAGGGTCGGTTCTATCACCAGCGTAAGGGCCTCCACGGGGGTATCCGAGCCGGAAGCCTCGACGATCAGCTCCACGGCCCGACGGCCCATCAACCGGGAAGGGTAGGCAAAGGACGACAGGGATACTTCCGGAAGCCGGACCAGGGGAGAGTCGTCAAAGCCGATAAGCGAAAGGTCGGCGGGTACCCCAATACCCAGGGCTTGGGCTTCCTGACGAACCAAAAGGGCGACCTTATCGTTGGCGCAAAAGAGCGCCGTGGGCCTATCGGGGCCGGAAAGGGTTGACCGCAGAAGGCTCCGCCCCCCCTCGCCCCCCGCCTCGGGCCCCAAACCGTAATCCTGCACTTGAACGGATCCTGCGCCGTCCAAAAAGCCCCGGGCCCGTTCGTAAAAGGGCGCGTGGGAATTCCACCAACAGACCCCTATCCGCCGGTGCCCCCGCTCCAGAAGAAAACGGGCGGCCCGCTTACCCGCCTGGTAGTCGTCAATTTTTATACAAGAAAACTCCCCCTCCCCCAGGGGATTGTCCAAAACGACCACGTACACCCCCCGTTCCCGCACCCTTCGCAGGAGGTCCACGCTGTACGATTCCCCCCCCGGTTTTGAAAGAATGGGAGAAATGATAATTCCCGCCAAAGGCCGCCCCGCAAGCCGCTTAAGGATTTGGGTTTCCACCTCCGGTTTCCCGTCGGAACAGTCAAACAGCGCCTGGTAGCCCCGTTCCCGCAGGGCCGCCCCCGCAGAAACGACCAACTCGCTATAGATGTACCCCTCCAGATGCGGCAAAACCACAGCGATATCCCGGGACACGGGCCCGCCAGCCTCCGCGCGGAAACTCCCCTTCCCCCGGAGCACCACAATTTTCCCCTCGTGGGCAAGTCTAGCCAGGGCCAACCGAACCTGGGGCCTAGAAACGGCGAACAACCGCCCCAGCTCGTTTTCCGAAGGAAGCCGTTCTCCCGGAGCAATCCTGCCGCTTTGAAACTCCCGCAGAAGCCAGCGGTATATCGAGTCGGCCTTAGATGTACTACCATCATCGCTAGACATGTACTACAGGCTAGGATATACAAAGAGCTTTGTCAATGGAGATTTTTTAGGGTCATTATCGAGCCTCTTGCAGTATTTTTACAATACAAATATTTATACGATATAGAATAGCTAAAATAGTGCATGTACATCTAAGGTAGCTTTTTCAAAATTCCTTGAGTTTTGAAAAAGCCTCTATTGATAAGCGGTTTTCTCCCTTAATCGATCTTTTACGTTCCGTAAATCGACCCCAAGCGGGGCACGGCTTCTTACCAGGGGTTTAAAAAACCCCCTCGGTGAAGCGTTAGCTCCACCGAGGGGGTCTAAAGGGCTATTGGTCTATGAAAGCGTTTTTTTACTTTAAATACAACGGTCGGGCTTCGTAATGGGTGTGGAGCAGTTCGTGGGCCTTGTGGCCGTTGGGTTCCCCCAGGAACTCGTCGTACACCTGTTTGATAAAGGGATTCTGGTGGGAACAGCGGTAAGGAGATTTTTCATCGTCCTTATAAATACCCGCGATGCGCTTTTCCCGTACTTCGTCGGTACAACCGTAGGGCTGACCGCCCCCGGCTATACAGCCGCCCCGGCACGCCATAACCTCTATAAAATGATAGGGCGTTTCCTTGCCCGCGGCCTTGGCTTCCCGGACTTTATCCAGTACCGCGGCGATATTCCCCATCTGATGGGCCACGGCGATCCGGATTTTGGTGCCCCCCATGTCCACTTCCGCTTCCTTGACCCCCTTTAGTCCCCGGGCGGGCAGGAAGTTAACGTCCCCCATTTCCTTTTTGGTAACCAGGTGGTAGGCGGTCCGCACGGCCGCTTCCATAACCCCGCCGGTGGCGCCAAAAATGGTTCCCGCTCCGGTGTAGGGGCCTAAGGGAGAATCGGCATCCTCGTCCGGCAGGTTCAGGATATCGATCCCCGCCTGCTTGATCATCCGGGCCAATTCCCGGGTGGTGATGGACACGTCCACATCCTGGAAGCCCGAGGACTTCATATCGTCGTTCCGCTGGGTTTCCCATTTTTTAGCCGTACAGGGCATGATGGAAACGGAAAACACCTTGGCGGGATCCACCGACGCCTTTTGGGCCCAGTAGGTTTTGATCATGGCGCCCATCATCTGCTGGGGGCTCTTGGCGGTGGAGAAGTTGGGGATCATATCGGAATAGTACTTTTCCAGATAATCGACCCAGGCGGGGCAACAGCTGGTAATCATCGGGATTTCTCCCTTCCCTTCCGTCAGCCGTTTGACCAACTCGGTGCCCTCTTCGATGATGGTCAGGTCCGCCGAGAAGTTCGTATCGAATACGGTCTTAAACCCTAATCGGCGGAGGGCGGCGTAGATCTTTTTGGTAATGATAGTCCCGGGTTCCAGGCCAAACTCCTCGCCCAAGGCGACCCGGACCGACGGGGCTATCTGCACCACCGGGTGGATATCCTTGTTCTGCAGGGCGGCCCAAACTTTACGGGTATCGTCCCGTTCGTAGATGGCCCCCACGGGGCAGTGGGCGGCGCACTGGCCGCACTTGATACAGGGGCTATCGCCCAGGGGGACGTCCGCCGCCGATGCGATCCGGCCGTTGATGCCCCGGCCCAGGAATTCGATGGCCCACACGTTCTGCATATCCTGGCAAACCTTAACACAGCGGCCGCACCGGACACATTTTTCCGGATTCAGGATGATGGAGGGGTTGGAATCGTCGATGGGCAGGTCCTTGGTAATATTGGGGAAGGGTACTTCCCGGATGCCGAACTCGGCGGCCAACCGCTGGAGCTCGCAGTTCCCGTTCCGGGGACACTGTAAACAATCGTTAGGATGGTTCGAAAGGATAAGCTCCACCACCGTCCGCCGAACCTGGATAATTTCCGGGTCGTGGGTGATAACGCTCATGCCCTCCGCCACGGGGGTCGTACAAGCCCGGACCATTTTGGGAGTCCCCTCCATGCGGACGATACAGATACCGCAGGCCGCCCAGGGGGGAAGATCCGGATTGTAGCACAGGGTCGGAATCTTGATGTTTACCTTTTTTGTCGCGTTCAGGATAGAAGTACCCTCTTCTACCTGTACCGGCATACCGTTTATCTTTAGGTTAATCATCGTTGTTACTCCTTATCTTCGCCCTATTTTTTAAGGACGGCACCGAATTTACAAACGTTAAAGCATTCACCGCACTTGATGCAGGCGTCCTGGTTGATCACATGGGGTTTCCGTTTTTCGCCGCTGATGCAGTTTACGGGACAACGGCGGGCGCAGAGGCCACAGCCGATACACTTATCCGGATCGATTTCAAAGCGGACCAGGTTTTTACACTTCCCGGCTCGGCATTTTTTATCCACGATATGTTCAATGTACTCGTCCCTAAAATTGCGGATCGTGGAAAGACTGGGGTTCGCCGCGGACCCGCCCAACATACAGAGGGAGGCCTTGGTCATCGCCTTGCCAATTTCCTCAATCTTGTCCAGGTCGGACATTTCACCCTTTCCGTTGGCTATTTTTTCCAAAAGACCCTTTATCTGGGTTGTACCGATACGGCAGGGGGCGCACTTTCCGCAGGATTCGTCCACGCAGAATTCCATGTAGAACCGGGAAACGTCCACCACGCAGTCGTCCTCGTCCATGACGATCATCCCGCCGGATCCCATCATGGAGCCCAGGGCGGTAAGGCTTTCGTAATCGATGGGCGTATCCAGGTTCTTTTCCGTCAGGATTCCCCCGGAAGGTCCGCCGGTCTGCACACCCTTGAACTTCTTGCCATTCTTGATTCCACCGCCGATGTCAAAGATAATCTCCCGCAGGGTAGTACCCATGGGAACTTCCACGAGCCCGGAATTATTTATTTTTCCCGTAAGAGCGAAAACCTTGGTGCCCTTAGATTTTTCCGTGCCGATGGCCGCGAGCCATGCGCCTCCCTTGGTCAAAATCACGGGGATATTGGCCAGGGTTTCCACGTTGTTGATAACCGTAGGCTTGCCCCACAGACCGGATTGGGCCGGGAACGGGGGCTTGGGAACGGGCATCCCCCGCTTCCCTTCCAGGGACTGGATCAGGGCGGTTTCCTCGCCGCAAACAAAAGCTCCCGCGCCGAGTCGGATCTCGATATCAAAATCGAAGCCCGAATTAAGAATATTTTTTCCCAGCAGGCCGTAGTCGTGGGCCTGCTTCAAGGCCACCCGAAGCCGCTCTATAGCCAGGGGATATTCGGCCCGGATGTACACGTACCCCTGGTGCGCCCCGATTACTTTACCGGCAATCGTCATGGCTTCGATAATCGAGTGGGGATCCCCTTCGATCGTGGATCGGTCCATATACGCCCCCGGGTCCCCTTCGTCGGCGTTACACACCATGTATTTTACGTCCCCCGGAGCCTTACGGGCGATATCCCACTTTAGCCAGGTGGGGAACCCTGCGCCGCCGCGGCCCCGAAGCCCCGAGGTTTTTACCTCCTGGATTATCTGGTCCACCGACAGCTCGAACAGCGCCTTTTCCAAGGCCACGTATCCTTCCCGGGCAATGTATTCGTCGATACTTTCCGGGTTGATGACACCGCAGTTCCGCAGTACCACCCGGAACTGTTTTTGGTAGAATTCAATATCCTCCACCGCCAGCTTTTTCTGGCCTGCCGCTTCTTTTTTATACAGAAGCCGGGGAACTTCCCGCCCCTTTAGTATCTGTTCGGAAATAATTTCCGGGGCGTCCTGGGGCTTCACTTCCACGTAGAACGAATCTTCCGGAAGGACCTTGACGATAGGTCCCTTTTCGCAAAAACCGAAACACCCGGTTTTTACAATTTGAACCTGATCTTTTACCCCCTGTTTTTCCGCTTCCGCGATTAAGGTTCGGTAAATTTCATCGCTCTTATTCGATTCGCAACCGGTACCGCCGCAGACAAGGATGTAGTGGTTAAATGCCATGACTCCCCCCTTACTTGGTTTTGATGATATCGGCGGCAGGCCGATCCAATATCAGTTTGTTCAGCAATTCCCGCCCAATGAGATGCTTTTCCACGATATCCTTGACCACCTGGGGATTCACATTCCCGTAAATCACCGTCGGCATTCCCGGTACCGCCACCTCTACCGTGGGCTCCGAATGGCACAGGCCCATACAGCCGGTTTGGCGGACCAACACCTGGTCCACCAATTTCTTTTCGTCCAACGCCTTAAGAAAGGCGTCCAGGGTATCCTTTGCCCCTGCGGCGATCCCGCAGGTACCCATGCCTACGATCACTTGAATATCCTTGCCTTCGGTTTCCCGTTTTCGCAGGTCCGATTTTTTAGAATCCCTTAGTTTCCTCAGATCCTCTAGGGTCATCTTCGCCATACCGTTACTCCTTATCTTCTTCCATCGATCGTATATATCGATCCAACAGTATCAGGGCCTGGGCCGATTCCAACTCGCCCAGGACGGATACAAGCTCGGACTTCCGAAGCCCATAGGAAAAATCACCCCGATCCCCCGAGAAGGACCGTTGTATGACCGTTTCCTCCGGTCCCGGAAACAGTAGAATAGTCCTAAAAAGCCCCGGAATATCCCCAACCGGCGGGGTATCCACGTTCAAAAGATCGAACCGAGCTTGGACCGTGGTTCCCATGCCCTGGGCGGATTCGATACTCCACGAACCCCCGCTTTGGTCGGCGGTTTGGATCAGAAAGGGTATCCCCAACCCAAGCCGCCTATGGGGATGTTTTTTGCCGTCGTTCCGAAAGGGATCCTTCGCCCGTTCCAGCTCCGCTTCGGTCATCCCCCGACCGTTATCCCGAACCTCAAATACAAATTCCCTCTTCGTTTCTTCTATGATTACGTGGACGATCGTCGCCCCCGATTCGGCGGCGTTCTGCGCGATATCCATCACCAGATCGCCCAACGTAAAGTGCATTGCCTATCTGTTTTGATACTTGGCGATAATATCCGGCAGTTGGTCCTTGGTTACCTTACCGTATACATCTTCGCCGATCGTGATGACCGGCGCCAAACCGCAACAGCCCACACAGCGGACCGGATCGATAGAGAACAGACCATCCTCCGTGACGCCGTCTTCCGCCAGACTGAGGATATTGCGGGCCTCCTCGATCAGCTCCTGACCGCCCTTTAGGTAGCACGCGGTCCCCAAACACACGGAAATTTTGTACTTTCCCGGTTTGGTGGTTTTAAAGAAATGATAAAACGTAATTACCCCGTAGATTCGGGCCAAAGGTATGCCCGAAATAAGGGACAATTTTTCTGCGGCTTCCCGGGGAACGTAACTGTACGTTTCCTGAATTTTGTGTAGCATCATGATAAGGCTTCCAGGTTTAGCCTTCCATTCGCCGATAAACGCGTCAAGTTCCGGCGGGAATTGAAAATCCTTATCCGACTTGACCGTTTTTGTAAGCGTCGCGCCCGTTGTTGTCATGGATAACCCCCGTTATCTATTGATAGACCTATTTTATAGGCTTAGAAAAATCTCTTCAAGATAAGAATAATTTAAACTTTTATCTATATAATTTTATACTTATATAAATCAACGCTTGATTACGGAGCCTTCCACCAAATCTCCCATACCACGGGCTTGTCCAAAACGAGAAGGCCTACCAAGGGAATATCCAGCTTAACCGATTTACCCGAATAGGTTCCCCCTACCACCGAGGTAACCGGTCCGCTTAAGCGGAGGGTAACATCGATACGGGCTTTTTTAATCTCCTCCGCCACCGCTACCCCGTACATGCCGCTTACCAGGTCCAAATACTTTGCCTGGGTCAACGGTTCTCCTGTGGCGATGGGCGCCATAAGGGCCGACAGATAGTCCGTCACGTCCTGGGAAAAAAGGGCCAGTGTAGCCGGTCCGTTATTTTTGTCCAAAGTTAGCCGGAGGTGCCCCCCCGAGCTGGTGCTTTCGTATTGAATGAATTGGACAAAAACCGCCTTTCCGTCGGAAGCGTTGGTCCGGGCGTTTAAAAAGGCGTCCACCGAACGGACAGAGAGGGTCCCCTCCAAGGTCCGGGCTTTAGGGTTTGAAAACGATACGGTCCCTACACCGGGGGCGGATTGCAGGGCCCGAGCAAAGCGGGGGGCGTCGATCAACGGACCATCGGTAGAGGTCCCCGAGAGGTTTGCGATCAACGACGCCGTTTGGGCTTCAACGGTCATGGAGAGGGAAACCTCCGCTTTTCCGTCGGGGAACAGGGTCCCATCGATTTTTGCCGAACAAGCGGTAAGAGAAAATAAAAGCAACGTAGACAACAGGGGCAACCATTTCATATAGTAGTAGCATAGTACGAAGGGCAAAAAAAATCACGCAACCCCAGCGGGTTTTTCGTGTCCAACGAGTAATCCCCTGGCTTTGTTCCCCTTGGAACAAATCGGGCAAACTCCTCGATTTTTAAAGGATAGAGGTATACGGTATGGAAACTTCCCGAACCCCCTGGTCATTTTTAGATGAATTCCGCGGCACCTATTTTTCCGGAGAATGGCCCACCCTTCCGGAGGTTTTCCGAATCACCGTAAAACGGTACGGGGAGCGGCCCTGCTTTACCGTGTTTGAAAACGATAAAGTAACCCTTACCTATGCCCAGGCGTTGGAAAAAATAGAAGCGGTAGCCCGATGGCTCCACAGCCGGGGAATAAAACGGGGTTCCATGGTGGGCGTGACGGGTAAAAACTCCCCCGAATGGGCCGTGGCGTACCTGGGGGTCCTCTTTGCGGGAGCCGTGGTGGTACCCATCGATTATCAACTGAAAAACGAGGAAACCGACCTGCTCATGAAAACTGTGGACGTGAAGATCCTCTTTGTGGACGAGGAAAAGCACGACTACTACGCCAAGCGGAAGGATCTGGAGGCGGTCATTTCCTTAAAAAAGGGTCTGGGAACCTACGTGTACGATTTGGATGGACCTTCGGCGACCATAGATCCGGCCACCGAGACCGACCTGGCCGCCATCCTCTTTACCTCCGGCACCACCGGGAACCCCAAGGGGGTCATGCTTACCCACCGGAACTTTGTTTCCGACTGTTACCTGGCCCAAAGCAACCTGGGGATCTACCACACAGACGTTTTTTACGCCCTTCTGCCGATCCATCATTCCTATACCATGCTAGCGGTTTTTATAGAGGCCATTTCTGTGGGCGCCGAATTGGTGTTCGGTAAAAAGATGGTTACCAAGGCCATTCTGAAGGAGCTAAAAGAAGCGAAAATCACCATGTTTTTGGGGGTACCGCTTCTGTTCAACAAGGTACTCGCGGGGATACTGCGGGGAGTCCGGGAAAAGGGACCGATCGTTTACGGCCTTATCCGGGGGATGATGGCCATATCCGGGTTTATTAAAAAGGTCTTTAAGGTTAATCCGGGTAAAAAGATGTTCCATTCGGTCTTGGAAAAAGCGTCCCTTTCCACGATCCGGATATGTATTTCCGGCGGCGGCCCCCTGGCTCCGTCGATTTTTAAACAGTATAACCAGTTCGGCATCGACTTTGTTCAAGGCTACGGCCTGACAGAAACGGCCCCCATCGTAACCCTTAATCCGGTGGAACACTACAAGGAAACCAGCGTAGGGAAGGTCATTCCCCAGGTGGACATGAAGATTCTTAACCCCGACGAACGGGGGGTGGGGGAAATTATACTCCGGGGACCCATGGTGATGCGGGGATACTACAAAATGCCCCAGGAGACCGCCGAGGTGTTTACCGAAGACGGGTGGTTCAAAACCGGCGACCTGGGGTACTTGGACGAAGAAAACTACCTGTATCTTACCGGACGGGCTAAAAATCTTA
The DNA here is from genome assembly GCA_964425215.1 of uncultured Treponema sp. Lineage (GTDB taxonomy): Bacteria > Spirochaetota > Spirochaetia > Treponematales > Breznakiellaceae > CAYRLW01. The sequence continues at coordinate 30,951 of CAYRLW010000010.1, read as the reverse complement.
TCGTTACCGAGGGGGGCAAAAATGTGTACCCCGAGGAGATAGAGAACGAGTTCCAGCTTTTCGACGAAATCGATCAAATTCTTATTCGGGGTTTTGTGACCGACAAACGGACAAAATCCGAACGGATAGAAGCCCTTATTTACCCCAACATGGACACCTTTAAGGACGGCGTTGGGGCCGCCCAATCAAAAGAGGACATTACCAAGCGGATCGAAGAGATCGTCTCGGAGGTAAACCAACGGCTTCTTCCGTATCAAAAGATAGAAAAGGTTACCCTGTTGGACGAGCCACTGGAAATGACCACCACCAAAAAAATCAAGCGGGGGGCCGTCGCGTAGGGTTCCCTTTATACCCCCCATCGATACAGCAAGCCTGCGGATAAGCGCAGATTGGCCGCCAAATCGGCGGACCAATCGCTTTCCAGGCCGCTGTCGCGGACGTAGGTCTGCCATTCCCCTTCCATAAAGAGGGAAAGCCGGCCATCCCCCAGGCGGAACGAGACGGGGTTCCAAAGGAGGCCCACGGTACCTAGCAATCCGCCGCCGGGGGTATAGGACCGATCGGCGGAACTTCCGTGGACCGTGGCATCGCCGAACGAAAGGGTTGGCCCGGCAAAGAGCCGTACTTGGTTTGATAGACCGAGGGAAAGGGTCACGGGGAACCGGACAACCCCCAGGCCCCTATCCCATTCAAAGCGCCCTTCCAAACCGGGACGCAGGGTAACCGAAAGGATCGATATATCGTATTCTATCCCCGCCAGGCCTCCCACCCCCCGAAAGGGCCCCTGGGTACCCACGGTACCCCAGCTGGAGGACGCCCCCAGGCTTAAGAGCAAACCCAGCCATTGGGCCGAAGGGATCGCCCGCCCGGCGCCCACGTAGGCGTTCTTCCAATAGGGTTCGTCCAAGGACGAATAGATAACCCCCGTCTGGGGCCCATCGGAAGCCGCATGGATAAACTGATTATCCCCCACGTAAATTCCCACGTGGGAAACCGTTCCCGTGGTGTTAAAAAACACCAAATCCCCCATTTGTAATTTAGACCGGGGGACCGGATCGACCCACTGGTATAGTTCCCGGACCGTTCGGGGAACCGAAACGTGGAGGGCCGTATAAAAACTGATATAAACCAAGCCTGAACAATCTATACCCGAGGTCTGTAGACCCCCGTACCGGTACGGGGTTCCCCGGTACTGTTCCGCCACGGCGATCAGGCGCCGCCGGGCGTCTTTGGGGGCCCCAACCTCCAAGGGTGCGGCGTACAAGCCGGCGGAAAGGGCAAAAAAGAATCCTACCAAGGTTACCATAGGGGGGTATAAACGTTTCATCCCCCTTACCATACACTGGGATTTCCAATCCATAAAGGGGGGGCTTTTAAAACCTAGAGCATTGGAGGCTCTTTCAAAACTCAGGGAGTTTTGAAAGAGCAACCTTAGACGCACATGCAGTATTTTTCTATTCTATACTATGTAAATAATTATCTTTTTATTGTAAAAATACTGCAAGAGATTTTTGCAAAAGCAACAGACTTTTGCAAAAACCTCATTGAACTTCTTTTAAAAAGCTGTTGTTTTTAAAAGAACCTCGGAGAAACAGCATCAGGGGAACGATTTTTTTGCTATTTTTTGGTTCCCGTATTATACTAGAAATAGGTCGACCGAGCTTCGGTTGACACACCCTTCTGTTGACACCTTGCCGGGCTCGGTCCTCCTAAGGAGGTAGCCATGGCGGTCATAACCATTTCCCGTGACATTGGTTCTGGGGGCCTTGAACTGGCCAAACGCACCGCAGAACTTACGGACTACCGGATCGCCGATAAGGGCGTTATCGAACGCATCATGCGGGAGTACGGCTTTGTCAATTTCGATAAGAGCTACGAAGCATCCGGCGGTTTTTTCAGCGCCGAAGAGGAACTTACCGAAAGAACCATATCGTTTTTAGACCAAATAATCCGGGCCATCGCGAAAACGGACCGGGTTATTATTGTGGGCCGGGGAGGGTTCGCTCCCCTGGCGGGCTTTACCGACGCTTTGCACGTTCGGGTAACCGCCCCCTTCACGGTCCGGGTAGACCGGGTAATGCGGGAAAACGGGATCGACGAACGCTCGGAAGCGGAACGGTTCGTGGCCAAACGGGACAAGGCCCGGCACGGGTTCGTGGCCCGTTATTACGGAAGCCGCTGGGAGGACGCGTCTCCCTTTGACCTGGTGGTCAACATGGAATGCGTCGGGGTAGAAGCGGTAGCGAAATTATTGAGCAAAACGGTGGAAAACATCGATAGCAAAACCCCCGGGACCCCCTCGGTACGGGACATCAAGGTGGACAACCTGCTTTTGGACGTAACCAAAAAACGGCTGTCCGAGGCGTTCCAAACCATGGAGGACCTGTAACGTCCAGGCCCGGGGTCCCCGGGATTTTCCCGCTTTAAAAGCGGGGCCGACGGCGTAGGGCCGAGGCCAGGACGCGGACATCCACGTCTCCCGAGGGACCCTGGGGCAGGAGCTCCGGGGCGGCAACGTCTAAAACAAAGGGCCGGCGGCCCACGTGTTCCGGGTAATGGGCGTCCGACGAGGTGGTAAGGGGGTATTGGAGCGTATCCACCACCGGGGGAAGGCGAACACACTCCACCGCCGCCCAGGGGCCAGGGACCACGAAGCCCAGCTGGCTCGTCATGGAGAAGGCGGGCCGGTCCACGTGGGCGGGGATCAGAAGGCCTCCAAAGGATTCGATGAGGCCTCCCAGGTCGTCCACGGATACATCCAAAGCGGAACCCAGGTACCGTTCCACCTCTCCCAGGATCTCATCATCCTCGTTCACGTACACCTGGTCTCCCAACTTTTCGCTGTTGTTACGAATCGGCGGCAAAAGGTCGTAGAGGGTGGACCCAAAGTCCAGGGCCGCCTCCAAGCTGCCAAAGAGACAGAGAATATGTACCTCCTCCCGGGTCGTGGCTTCCATGCCAAAGAGGGGTACGATTCCAAAACGCCGGCAGAGGGTCTTAAACGCTGGACCGTTGAGGGCCGAATTGTGGTCCGTTAGGGCCAGGAGCCCAATACCCTTTTGGGTAGCCTTTTCCACCAAAACCGAGGGAGAAAGGTCCAAAGAACCGCAGGGGGAAAGGCAGGAGTGGTTATGGAGATCCGTTAAAATCGGCATACCCGAAGCGGGGTTTACGTAAGGGCCGGAAAGAGGCGTTGATACAGCTTTCCGGAAACCACAAATTGACTTTCCGAGGTCCGGAGTATGGCGATCCCTTCCTCCGCGGCGGCTTGAATCATATCTTCCGGAATGGGGCGGGAATTGCAGACGATAATAACGGAAATAGAGGCCAGGGTAGCCACGGCTACGGTATTTTTATGGGCCTGTATCGTTATCAGAGCCCCGCCGGACGGGGCGTTGGCCATCACGTCCGAAAGCAGATCCGACGTATAGGCACCCTTAAGCTCCGTATCCTCAAATTCGTTTTGTACCAGCTCGGCGCCCAAATAGCGGGCCGCTTCTTTAATAGTCATGAGTCCTTCTCCTTAGGCGGATTCAGGTACACCACCGATCGGACAGTGGTACCCACGCCGGGCTTTGATTCGATAGAAAATTCGTCCGAAACCCGTTGGGTGTTCGCCAATCCCATTCCCGCGCCAAAACCCAGGGAACGGATCCATTCGTTGGCCGTGGACCATCCCTCTTGCAGGGCCAACTCCACGTTCTCAATCCCTGGACCCGTATCCTCGGCGGTGATTATTACCCGATCCCCCTGAATGGACGCGTGAATCGTGCCCCCGTAGGAATGGACCACCTGATTTATCTCCAGTTCGTAAGCCGCGATGGCGATACGGCGGATAATTTTTGGGTCCAAGTTTCGACGCTTCAGTTCCTTTTTGATTTCCGTGGAGGCGTGGCCCGCAGCCTCGAAATCGTACCGGGTAGTCGTGTATTCCAGCTCCGTAACCGCGTTCAAATCCGCGCCCTGTTTCTGGTGTTTCAACTCCAGACGCAGGACCTCCCGGTTCATCTCCACCAGAAGGGTCCGTATCACGTCCTTAGACGTGATGATCCCGACCAATTCTCGCCCTTTGTTGAGCACGGGGAAGCGGCCGTAGCGATACTTGTTCAAATACGAAATGGCAAAGGAAAGGGGCATATCGTCTTCCAGCACAATGACGTTCCGGGTCATTCGATTTTCCGCCGTATCGTTGATGTACCCCATGTCCAAAGCGGTAACAATGTCCCCGATGGAGACGATGCCCAACAGCCTCCGTTCTTCGGCGATGGGTACCCCGGTTATGTAATTATCCCGCATCAGGGTTTGAATATACCGGAGGCTCTGGTGCCTTTCAGCGGTGATAGGGGAACGGGTCATCACATCCTTAATTTTTAAACGGTAAATCAGCTCCAGAACCACCGAGGGCGAATCGTCGGGACTGATGGGAATATCATCCCGCACTGAAACCCCCTTGATCTTGCCGGGGGGGAAATTCCTCGGAGCCCAGGATAAACCGCTCTATCATATCCGCCACCCCGTCGTCTTCGTTGGTCCGGTCGGTTACCAGGTTCGCCAAGGCTTTAATCCGTTCATCCCCGTTCCGCATGGCCACCCCAACACCGGCCCAACGGATCATGCTTTCGTCGTTCATCGAATCGCCCACTGCGACCACCGACTCCCGGGGGATACCCAGTTTATGAACCACAAAGGCCAGGGCCTCGCCCTTTCCCGTATCGGGGGGGAGAACCTCTAGAAAGTAGGGTTTACTGGTAAAAATCGTAACCCTATCCCCCACGTAGGTCTTTAGGATGGATTCCAGGGGCCGTAAAAGCATGGGATCCCCGGGAATTACCAGTTTCAAACATCCCTGGGCGATCATGGAACGGAAATTCTCCACCACCACCTGCCGAAAGCCGGTTAATTTTTGATCCTGATCGGCGAATTCGTTCCGCCGGGAAACGTAAATGGTATCATCGTCGTAGATCTGTACGGGCAAGCCCTCCGCGTCGATAAGATCAAAAACCGTCAAGGCCAGTTCCACCGGCAGAAAGGTTTCCCGAATAATGGTCCCCGTATGGCTTTCCTGGATGGTGGTACCGTTGTTACACACCAGATAACCGGGACGCTTGTGAAGGTTTAATTCGTGGGCGTACCGTTCCATCGCCCGGGGAGCCCGGCCGGAAGCCAAAACGACCACGATCCCCGAGGCTTCGACTTTTTTTAGGACCCGTTTAGTCCTCCCCGAGATGGTTAAATCCGAACGAAGGAGCGTATCGTCCAAATCGAGGGCCAGTAGTTTTACCGTATTCATGGGTTTGTCTCCGTATCGGATTGATACAAGGAATTGAATATCCCGTTCAGGCCGACGCAGGCTTCGTACATGGAAAGGGGCGTGGAAAGCAGGTTAAGGTCCTGTTTTTCCGCCAATTGCTTCATCACCAGGGGAGGATCCTTATCGTTAACCAACAAAATACCCTTGGCGCCCACGATATCAGCGGTTCGGACCACCTGTTCGGATGCCAGGGAGGTAACAATAAGGAGGTCCTCAAAATCGGTGACCAGCACGTCGCTCATTAAATCTCCGGCAAACACTTGTAAAACCGACGTTTCCATAAAGTTGGAAGCCCGGTTCACCACGTGGGCGGGCAATTTTTCTACCAGGTCGGGAAAGGTCATCGATCCTCCAAACTCGCGGGTATTTCATGGTACTCGGTTCTAGCAATCCGGGCAAGTTCCCTATAATGCTCGGCGTTTTTAAGCATATCCGCCACCTCCTGCTCGGTTAATTCTCGGATAAATTTGGCGGGAGAACCGAGAATAAGCGAACGGGGAGGAAACTTTTTCTCCTGGGTGACCAACGCCCCGGCCCCCACCAGGGAACTAGCGCCAATTTCGGCGCCGTTCAAAACGACCGCCCCAATACCGATAAGGGAACCGTCGCCGATAATGCAGGAATGGAGGGTAGCGTTGTGACCCACGGTAACATTTTTTCCTATAATACACGGTAAATCCGTATCCACATGGATAACCGTACCATCCTGCACGTTACTTCCCCCGGCGATACGGACCGCCGCTAAATCCGCCCGTATGGTGACGGAAAACCAAATGGAAACGTCCTCGGCCGCGTCCACCTGGCCCGCTACCTCGGCGTTCCAGGCGATAAAAACACTGGGATGAATTGTGGGGACCCGGGTCCCTATCGAGTGAATCATGGTCCTTTCCTCCGCGATCTAAGAATACCCGCATATACGCGGGGATTCAATAGCAATCTTTATCCATCCCGTGCTATACTGTGTTTAGGGTCTTCAATTGCGAAATCCTGCTAAATTTCATTATAAATGGTCGGCACCATGGGAAAAACCTACGTTTTTGTAAACCAGAAGGGAGGGGTCGGGAAGACGACTTCCGCCATCAATATCGGCGCGTACCTTGCGGAGGCCGGAAAATCGGTTCTTTTAGTGGATTTTGATTCCCAAGCAAACCTTAGTAGCGGGTTGGGAGCCGATAAGGGTAAGCCCACGGTGTACCAGTTACTATCCCAAACCGCGACGGTAGAACAGACAATTCAGGAAACCTCGGTTCGGAATCTTTACCTTATTCCCGCCAGCATCGACCTATCGGGAGCCGCCGTCGAGCTGGTGGAGCAGGAGAACCGGGAATATTATTTAAAAAACGCCCTGGAACCTATACGGGGAACGTATGATTACATATTGATCGATTGTCCCCCATCCCTGGGGGTTTTAACTTTGAACGGTCTTGTGGCCGCCGACGCGGTACTAATCCCCCTGCAGTGCGAATATTACGCCCTGGAGGGTCTTTCTTTACTGTTACAGACCGTAAAAAGGGTGCAAAAAAACCTTAACCCGGCCTTGGAAATTGGGGGTATTTTCTTTACTATGTACGACCAACGGACCCGCCTAGCCCAGGATGTGGTTCGACAGGTAACGGGATACTTTAAGGACCGGGTATTCAAAACCATCATTCCCAGGAACGTGCGGCTTTCCGAAGCCCCGTCCCACGGGATACCCATATCCCAATACGACGCCCTGTGTGTGGGAGCCCGAAGTTACCAGAGTTTAGCCCAGGAGGTACTGCAACGTGACCGCTAAATACGGCCTCGGTAAGGGGTTAGACGCCCTTCTTTCCGGAACCTCCGCTGACGAAAAGCGTCCCCCTGAGGGGTCGGAGCTGAAAATTCCCCTGGATTCTATTAATGCTAACCCTAACCAACCCAGAAAATCCTTCGACGAGGAGGAACTTCAGGAGTTGGCCGCTTCTATCCGGGAACACGGGGTAATACAGCCGATAATCGTGGAAGATCGGGGGAGCGGTACCTACACGATCGTGGCGGGAGAGCGGCGGTATCGGGCCGCCCGGTTAGCGGGACTGGGAGAAATTCCCGCCATAGTTCGCAACTATTCGGACGAACGGCGCCTCGAGGTGGCCCTGATAGAAAACGTCCAGCGTTCCGACCTAAACCCCCTGGAAGAGGCGTTAGCCTACCGAAATTTGATGGACCTCACGGGGCTTTCCCAGGAGGAAGTGGCTTCCCGGGTGGGGAAAAATCGGACCACCGTGGCCAACGCCCTGCGTCTTTTAAAACTCCCCGAGGATATCCAAAAAGCTCTAGCTTCGGGGCAATTAACCAGCGGACACGCCCGGACCATCCTGTCGGTCCTGAACCCGGCGGATCAACGGCTTCTCTTTGGAAAAATCATCGCCGAGGGAATATCGGTTCGGGAAGCGGAAAAATACGCCGGGGAACTGAACAAGGGGATCCGTGCGGCGGAACGGAAAACCGAAGAAAAGGAAAAAACCGATAAACCCGTGGAATTATTGGAAATAGAGCAGAAATTTATCGATGCTTTGGGGACCAAGGTCGCTATCTCCGGTGGTTTAAAAAGGGGAACAATCCGGATCGATTACTATTCCATGGAAGATCTGGATCGATTATACGAGATTCTTGCGAAACCCAAGGATAATTAAGCCTAAGAGGAGACCCCCATGGGTACTATTCTGGTAGTGGACGATGACGAAGCGATTCTGCAAGTAACCACGGCTATGTTGAAAAAGAAAAATCATGGGGTATTGCTCGCCCAATCGGCGGAGGCGGCCAAGGAAATATTGGCCCATTCGGCGGTGGATCTGATTCTTTTAGACGTGGTGCTTCCGGGCTTAGGGGGTATGGAACTGCTCATGCAAATTAGAAATTCCCATCCCCGGATACCGGTCATCATTATGTCCGGTAAAGTTCGGACCACCATACGGCCCTTTAAAAACCTGGCCCAACAGTTCGGCGCCACCTGCATACTCTCAAAACCTTTTACGGCGGAGGATCTTTACGAAACCGTCGACGGTATCCTTAAAAACAGCTGTCCCTAGGTTCCAACCGTCCCGGAGTTCCGTTGGGGCGAACCTTCCCAGAGCAAAATCGCCCCTGCGGCGGCCACGTTAAGGGAGTCCAGCCCCTCGTCGGCGGTTCTTTTTTGCGGAATTCCTACGGAAAAAGCGCACCGCTCCCGGATACCCCGGGGGATGCCAAACCGTTCGTTTCCCATCACCAGGGCTAAGGAATCCACCGTCGATAGAGTTTCGGGGGGCCGCGTATGGGATTCCAAGGCGGCGGCCACGAAGATCCAGCCGTCGGAAATTAAAGAGTCCAGAGACGAAGGGTCTTCGAAGCTGATAAGGGGAAGCGACAGGGTCGCCCCCATGGAACAGCGGAGGGCCCGACGCCCAAAGGGATCACAGGCCCCGGGACCAAGCAACACCGCGTCCCAACCCAGGGCGGAGGCCGTTCGGGTCAGGACTCCCAGGTTTTCTGGGTCCGACGGCGAAGGGAGAACCAGGATCCGCTTCCACCGACGATAGTCCGTCGGAAGCGTCGAGAGGGATCCCAGCGAAGGCCGTCGGCCCACGATTATGAGTCCCCGATGAAAGGGGAAGCCTACCAGGGTACTGATTTCCTTTTCTGATCGAACAAAGACCGGACACCGACCCGCGGCTATCCGTTCCGCCTCCGACTGTGCCGCCGGAAGGGCTACCACGCCCAGGGGCTCGCAATAACGCGCCACCCGTTCGGCCACCAGACGCCCTTCTCCGATAATGAAGCCCTCTTTCCGCAAATCCCGGTCGGGAAGCGAAGCGAAATAGAATAGCCCGTCGTCAGATTTTACTGGTTTCATACCCCTTATCCTGGTTTGCTGAACTAATGTGATAGAATTATGAAGCTCCTTCAAAAGCCCCTGAGTTTTGAAAGCGCCATTATATAGAGGCTCTTTCAAAACTCAGGGAGTTTTGAAAGAGCTACCTTAGATATATATGCAGTATTTTTACTATTCTTTATAATATAAATATTTATATCGAAACTGTAAAAATACTGCAAGAGGTTCTTTCAAAAGTAACAGACTTTTGAAAGAACCTCTATAATTTGACATTTTACGGGTCCAGGGTAGAGATGCATTCTAGTCTAAGAGTTTGTCGGACCTGCCCGGCGGACTCCTAGACTTTTTTTATGCCAGGGAGTATTATTAGCATAAGCTTATAAATCCAGCGTATGGGGAGATACATAGTATGAAAATAGCGTTTGTTACCGACGATGGGGTAACCATCAGCCAACACTTTGGCAGAGCCCGGTACTATGAGATTTTGACCGTAGAGGATGGCAAGGTGGCGAACCGGGAGCGGAGGGATAAGATGGGCCATGCCCAATTCGCGTCCCAGGAACAGGGGGACCACCATTCCCACAGCTCGGGCCAGGAAACCCGCCACGGGTACGGGCCCGACGCGGACGACCGGCACTCCCGAATGGCTTCGGCCATCGAGGATTGCCAATACCTGGTGGTGGGCGGCATGGGCGCGGGGGCCTACGAAGCCATGAAGCGAGCGGGGATACAACCGTTGGTTACGGATTTAGAAAAAATCGACGATGCCCTAACCGCCCATCTAAACGGGACGCTGAAGGATCATACCGAGTATCTTCACTAAAAGACGGCAACCTAAGGGGTTAGCCTCGGCGACGAACAGCAGACCCTCCCTGGGTTATCTAACGAGGCTCTTTCAAAACTCAGGGAGTTTTGAAAGAGCTACCTTAGAAGTATATGCAGTATTTTTGCTATTCTTTATAATATAAATATTTATTTTTAAATTGCAAAAATACTGCAAGAGGTGTTTGCAAAAGTAACAGACTTTTGCAAACACCTCTAACCTATCGATATTTTAAGATCAACCCAGGGCCCGTACTGAAACAGCGCGGATTCGGTGCCTTCGCGTAAAAACGGCGCTTTTATAGAAACGATAGGAAAGGCAGGTCGTGTTCCCCCGAGAACACGTCGTCGAAGCCCCGGGGATAGTGGTATTCCAGGGCGTCCTTGTCGTCGGGGTACGTAAACTTTCCTCCCACCTGCCAAATAAAGGGCTTAAAGTTATAGCGAAGCCGATGGCGCCGCATTTCCCACAGCACCAATATTTCTCGAGGATCGGCCTGGAAGTTGGTCCACACGTCGTGATGTATGGGAATCACCACCTGGGCGTTAAGGCTTTCGGCCATCCGCAGAATATCCACGCTGGTCATTTTATCGGTTATACCCCGGGGGTTTTCGCCAAAGGACCCAAGAGCCACATCGATGCGGTGGTCGTTACCATGTTTAGCGAAGTAGTTGGAATAGTGGGAATCCCCCGAGTGGTAAATGTTGCCACCGGGGGTTTTAATAAGGTAATTCACCGCCCGGTCGTCCATATTTTGGGGCATTTTATCCCGAAGCGTTACCCCTACGGGGGCGGTAATTAGGGCAGTCCGGTCAAAACTTTCCAGGGCTACAATTTCCGTGTCCTTAATTTTGACCGACATGCCGGGGCGGACCTCTACGCATCGGTCCGCCGGGACGCCCCATTTTTTCCAAAGCTCCACGCAGGCCTTGGGACCGATAAAGGGTACCGTAGAATCGCAGTTCTTTAAAACCGCAGCGGCCACGTTGGCGTCGATATGGTCCCCATGGTCGTGGGTTGCCAAAATCGCGTCCACCTGTTTTATGGCGAAGGGATCGATAACAAAAACGCTATTTCGAAGATTCAACTGTAACTTTTGAACCCCCGCCATCCTCTGCATTTGATGCTGACTGGTCATTAAGGGATTCTTCCGGGTCCGCTTCCCCGTACCAACCCAAAGATCGATAGAAAGATTGGCCCCCCCGGGTGATTTTATCCAAATTCCCGTGCAACCAAGCCACCAAAGGGCCACGGTGTTCGGCCTAACGATCTCCTGTTCTATCTCTTCGTTGAGCCAGGTTCCCCATTCGGGGAAGGTAGAGAGGATCCAGGACTCTCGGCTTATCTCATCAATTTTACTCATCCTATTTCTCCTTTCAGAACGTACGGCAGGGGTACCTGATTCCTTTAAGACTTCCAATATCGATCGATGGCCTGCCGGAATTCCCGGGCGGCCGCGGACGGGTCCGGAGCACCGTAGAGGGACCGGCCGGAAATAAAGCACTTTACGGGAATACCCTGGAATTGGGCTAAATCCCCGGGACCTAAACCTCCGGTGACCGAAACACCAAAACCCATATCGGCTAAACGTTTAATTTTATCGATATCCTCCCCGTCCCAACCCTTGCCCGCCGCTTGGGCGTCCCGGCCCCGGTGATAAATCGCCTGTTGAAGGCCGATTTTTTGCCATTCCTTAGCGTGATTAAAGGTCCAGTCTCCGTACAGTTCCACCTGTACATCCCCTTGGTATTTTTGGGCAACCTTGAGTGCCGCTTCCATGGTCGCGTAGGGAGCCGAACAGATCACGGTCATCCACGTGGCGCCCCTGGAAAAAACCATCTCCGCCAGTACGGCCCCCGCATCGGCCCCCTTAAGATCCGACACGATGATGTGTTGGGGAAATGCGTCCCGAAGGGTTTTCACTGCCCGAACGCTTTCGGCAAAACAAAGGATGGTCCCCGCTTCCAGGACATCCACGTGCGGAGCGATTAGGCGGGCCGATTCCATCGCTTTTTCTAGGTCTAGGTGATCCAAAGCTACTTGCAGTAGGGGTCTTGTCATTGTGTCCTCCAAAATATGGGCACCCGAAGGTCCCGTTTAGCCCTTAACCGCACCAGCGGTAAGGCCCGTAATTAAACTTCGCGCGACGGTGAACGTAAAAATAAAGGCCGGCAGGGCGATGATCGTGGCAATGGCCGTAATTTTACCCCACTCGGTTCCCGTATCGGTAATGTAAAGAGACACTGCGACGGGCAAGGTACGGGTCATCCGGTTGGTAAGGACCAGGCTAAGGATAAACTCGTTCCAGGCCAAACGAAAAGAAAAGACGCTGGCAACCGCTAAACCGGGGGATAACAGGGGAAGTATGATCCGTTGAAACACCGCAAAGGGGGTACACCCGTCTAAAAACGCCGATTCGTCCAGTTCGTAGGGCAAATCCATAATAAAGGTTCGGAGTATCCAAATGTTAAAGGGCAAATTCAGGGCCGTATACATGATAAAAAGGGATAAAAGCCCGTTGGTCAGTTTAAGGGAGTTAAAAAACACGTACACCGGCACGACCAAGATTACCGGAGGTATCATCCGCAAAAACAAGGTCGCCACGATTACCCCCTGTTTACCCGTAAACCGGTTCCGCGCCAGGGGGTACGCCGCCAGGGCGGCCACAAAGACACTGACCAGCGTAGAGGTCAAAGCCACGATAAGGCTGTTCACGAAGTATTTAAAAAATCCTGCCTTGGTAAGAACAGCCACATAATTATCAAAGGTGGGCCTGAAAAGCCATTTAGGTGGGTTGCTAAAGGCTTCCACTTCCTGTTTTAAGGACGTGGTCACCATTTCGTAGATAGGGAATAGGAGTAAAAGAGTCGCACCCACGACCACCAGGTACCGAAGGATGGTAAAAATACGTTTCTTTTCCCGCGTTTTCATGGATTACCTTTCCTTCCGACCCACATCCCGCCACATGATGGGAATGGATAAAATAAAGATAAGGAACAGCAGAACCACCGCGATGGAGGACGAAAGCCCCAGCCGGGAGTCCGCGAAGGCGGTTTTATACAAGTGCAGAGAGAGAACTTCCGTAGAAACACCGGGACCGCCGTAGGAAAGGTTGTAAATTACCTCCAGGCTCCGGAATGCGTCTATCAACCGAAGGATAGCCGTAATTCCCAGAACTTGGGCGATGGAAGGCAGTTTTATATGAAAAAGATTCTGCACATACGTCGCCCCGTCCACCGAGGCCGCCTCGGTTAGTTCTTTGGGAATTCCCTGGAGCCCCGCCAGAACCAGGAGAAACACAAAGGGGGTCCATTGCCAGACATCGGAAATAATGACCGCGATCAGGGCGATAGAAGGATCGGCCAACCATTGGATGGGCTTTACGCCGACCAATCCGATAAGATAATTAATCGGCCCGTAGGAGGTATTGTACAGAAACTTCCATACGATACCGACGACCACCGGGGCGATCATAATAGGCAAAACAAAGAGGGTTCTAAACAACCGGAGACCCGCTATCCCCTCCTCTAAAAGCAGGGCAAATACTGTTCCGGTAAACATTTCCACGCACACGACCGCCAGGGTAAACACGAGGGTTACCCGGACGCTAATCCAAAAATTTTGATCTTTAAAAAGTTCCGCAAAGTTTTGTAAACCCACAAAAACCGGGGCCTTAGTAAATTCCCGGAGATTCCAGTCAAAAAAGCTGATCCGGAGGGCCGAATAGATGGGATAAAAAAGGGCTAAAACCACAAAAACCGTGGCGGGAAGTAAAAACAGATAGGAACTTTTCCGCTGGGTCGATTCGATCGTACGCATATCACCGTATCCTCACAACACGGCGAGGGGGCCCCCGCAAGGGGGGCAACGATCGCCGCGTAGGCCGTTACATTAGACGGGAATACACCCTATTTGATGTACCCGTACTTAACCATCAGGTCCCGCTCTGGTTGCATAATGCCCTGCATCGCTTCCTCAGGGGTCTTTTGGCCGGTGAGTACCTGGTTTACCGCGATACCAAAAATATTTTCGATTTCGTTGAATTGGGGGATAATGGGCCGCCAGTCCGGGTTGATATAGGGAATCGTATCCGCCAAAACCTTGTATTCCGGATACTTAGCCTGTAGTTCCGGGTCCTTTAACGTGGAAATTCGGAACGGCGCACCCCCATTGAGCATGATCTTTTTGGCCGTATCCTTGCTGGTAAGCCACGCCATAAATAGGAACGCTTCCTTGGGATTCTTCGCGTTGGCGGGAATACCGATGGCGAAGCCCCCCATTTCGGTGGATATGACTTTTCCTTTCGGCTGCATAGCGTAGCCTAACTTATCGTAAACCTTGGATTTTTCGGGATTTCGTGCCAAAGGAGCGAATACCGAAGCGTCCACGTACATAGCCGCGTTGCCCTGCAAAAAGGATTGGAATTCCCCATCCTGATCAAAACTGCTCATTCCAGGGGGGCCGTAGGCCTGCATATCCTTCATAAACTTCAACGTCGCCAGGGACTCGGGGCTGGTGAACAGAGGTTCCCAGGCATCATTAAACCATTTCGCCCCCAAGGGAGAGGCGTGCAGTAGCCACGCGTGGGCCGCCTGATGTCCCGCCTGACCGCGCATGGTTATCCCGTAAACGCCGTTCGCCTTTTCCTTTTCCGTGATAAATTGGGCAGTCTTAGCCAATTCTTCGTAAGTGGTGGGAACCTTAAGGTTGTACTTATCAAATATGTCCTTTCTATAGATTAACATACTTGTTTCGGTTCCAAACGGAAGGGCGTAGAGTTTAGACCCTGGCCCTCCAAGGTAGATTTTACTGCCCCCCACGGATCCAGCGCCTTCCACGTATTTGGGAATCAGATCCTCGTAATCATAATCCGGGGGAAGGAGCGCTTTGTCGGAAAAAAAGGTATCCAATGGTTGGATTAAGTTGGAGGTAGCCAATTCGGCCTTCCACGCGTTGATGATGGTTATTAAATCGTAGTCCCCCTGCCCCTGGGGTTTGCTCATCTCCAGGACTTCTTTATCGTGCATTTTTACGTACTGGAGCTGGTCTACCTCTACCTTTATACCCGTCAGTTTTTCAAAATCCGGGATAAGGGGCATAACCGCGTTGTACTGCACATGGTTGGGAAAGCAGACCACAATCGTTTTTCCGGAAAATTGCTTCCAATCGAAGCCCTTGGCCGCCGTAGCCGCCGAAGGAGCCTGATCCTTCGTTCCATTAGCCCAGCTTATCGAACCGATGACAAGCAGAATTAGGGCTAATACGCTAAATCGTTTCGTTTGCATCCGAGACCTCCCTTCTGTCAACGTATCTTCAAAAGGTAGTCTACACCCGAAACGATCAAATAGCAAGTTATTTTTTGCACTTTTTGATTATTATTTACGCTAAAAGAACCTCTATCCCCCGACGCTCCAAGGCGCTTCGGATCTGGGGGGGGCATTTTTCATCGGTAATAACGATATTCACCCGATCCAAACCGGCGCTTACAAAGTTAGAAACAAAGCCCATTTTCGTATGATCCGCCAAAACGATCACCTTGCCATGAGTATTTTCGATCATGGCTTTGTTGATCGAACACTCCTGGTACACTGAGGTCGTTAAACCCCGTTCCAAGTCCAAGCCGTTGGTCCCCAGAATCGTGTGGGTACTAAAAATGTCTCGGATGATTTTTAGGGGGATTTCCCCCACCAGACTGCGGGATTCTTGACGGTACTCGCCCCCTAGGATCATCAATTCTACCGACCGATCCCGTTCGCACTGCAACGCCGCCGCGTTATTGGTGATAATCTTCACTTTTTTATTCCGCAGGGCCCGTAGAAAGAAAAGCACCGTGGAACCGCTATTCATAAAAACGATTTCATCGTCCCCGATCAGCTGGGTCGCCCGTTCGGCGATTTTTTGCTTTTCCGTGACGAACAACCCATCCTTTTCGCTAAACATCCGTTCGGGCATCGCTTCTATCCGGGCCTTTAAGGGCTTGGCTCCCCCGTGGGTCCGTCTTAAATACCCCTTCCGGTCTAAAATATCCAAATCACGGCGAACGGTAACGGAGGAAACGTCCAGCTCTTCCGCCAGATCGTCCACGGTGACGGAACCCCGCTCTTGGAGCAGGTCCATGATTCTGCTATGACGATTATAGGTTATATTACGGCTTTTCATGATCGATTTGATTATATTGATCATCCATGGTAGAATCAATGACCATGCGGGGTTTAATCATTATCGACGTGGGAACCACCTCTATTCGGGGACTTCTTTTTGACGAAACCGGATCTATACGGGTTACCGAGCAGAGGGATAATCCGCCGGTATACTATCCCGACGGGCGAGTGGAACAGGATCCTTCCTCCTGGATAGAGAAACTGTATTCGATCCTTTCGGCCTGTGGCCAAACCGCCACGGACCGGGGGATTCGGACGGAGGCCCTGGTTCTGACGGCCCAGCGGTCCTCGGTGATTCCCGTGGATAAGGATGGTAACCCCCTGCGGCCCGCCATTATGTGGCAAGATAAACGGACCGATCGAATTTGCATGGACTTACATAATCGGGTCCCGGAAGTCTACCAACGGTCGGGGGCCAACCTATCACCGGTCTTTTCGGCGGCCAAAATACGCTGGATACGGGAAAACGAACCGTCGGTGTACCGTCAAACCGAAAAAATGGTGGGCATCCAAGATTTTCTTATCCACTCCTTAACGGGCCGCTTTGTGACAGACCACAGTTTTGCCAGCCGGACCAACCTCATGAACCTGTGGGATCGTAATTGGGATGAGGAACTTCTTCGGATTTTTCACGTGGATCGATCCATGCTTTGCGACCTCATACCTCCCGGATCCATCGCCGGGGCGCTGGGGTCCACGGCGGCGGCCCGGAGCGGTCTGGTCCCGGGGCTCCCCGTGATAAGCGGCGGAGGAGACCAAAACTGCGCCGCCCTGGGGCAGGGGGTATACCAAGCGGGAACCCTGGTAGCCAACACGGGGACCGGGTCATACCTGATAGCCCACACGGATCAACCGGTCCTGGACGCCCAGCGGCGCCTGGTCTGCAACGCTTCTGCCATCCCCGGGGCCTACATCGTCGAAGCGTCCATCCTTACATCCGGTTCCATTTACCGGTGGTTTTTTGAGCAATGTTATTCACCTCCCCAGGAGGAGGAAAAGTCCTTCCATCAAATCGATACGGATGCCCGATCGTCTCCCCCCGGCTCCGAGGGGGTCATCCTGCTACCCTATTTTAAAGGCGCCGGCAGTCCTTGGTGGAATCCCCAGGCCACGGGAACCTTCCTTAATCTTACCCTGGGGAGTCGGCGGGGAGATATGGCCCGAGCTGTTTTGGAGGGAATCTCTGCGGAATTCCGTACCAACCTAGCCCTTATTGAGGAGTTGACCGGTGAAATCACACGGGTCAATACGGCGGGGGGCCTGACAACCCTGGACCTGTACAATCAAATTCAAGCGGATCTAATGGAGAAGCCGGTCTACCATTCTCCCGTCAAAGAAGCCACCGCCCTGGGGGCTTGGGTAAACGGGGTGCTGACCCTGGGCTTGTATTCATCGGTGCCGGGGGCGCTCCAAAGCGCCCTGGCTTCCCAAGAACCAAAACGCTACGCGCCCAACCCGGAAAACCGAGAAACCTACCATCGCCTGATGAAGCGCCGGTCTGCCGCTATTCGGGCCATCGAAGAAAGCGGTTTTTATTCCCTTTAGGCGGTGCTTCATGGATAATAAACTACCAAGGTAAACAGGGAGGTTACGGGGGGGTAAAAGTTTGGTAAAAATGTTTTTCCCTTCCTCAATTATTTTGAAAGAGGATGAACCGGGTATTCGTTATGGGCGGTCCAGGTTCCCGAAAGGCTGACTCGGGGGTAAAACGCGTCTGGAAGGAAATCTCCTCCCCCGCCGATCTTTAGTTTCAACGCCGATCCAAAATTCTTAGATAAGCCAACTTCAAACCGAGTAAGCATATACTGATAATTGACCCCCTGGGCCTCGTAGGACGTCTTGGCCAAATCCTTGGTGGGATCTCCCCAGAGAAGTACACCGGACAAGGAGGCGTCAAAGAGGTTTGGAATTTTCGCCGTGGTCTCCCAGCGCAGGGAAATTCGTGCCGGCCCGTAGGGGGACGAGAGGGGCAGAAGGATATTTCCCCCATCCGTATAGAGCCGATCTATGGAACGGCTTAAAGCGTCGGTGTCTTCAAAGGATCCCCACAGATAGTGGGTAGCCGTAGACTCCACGGTATACTCCAGATCAAAGACGGGTCCCCGGAACAGCCCCGAGACACCACCCACGATGGCCCAAATAGTTGGAATCCCGTAGTCGTCGATGCCAAAAAGGTTCGCGTTGACGTCGTCCAGCCCCAAAATCAGGTATTGTCGATGATCTGGGATAGCTCGAACGTTTAAGTCCGCCAGCAGGGTGATATTGTTGATCCCCACGTCGCCATTGTGAACGCTAAAAATCGGCAGAACGTCCCCTAGCTGATACGCGTTGTAGGGCCGGGAAAAAAGACTCTGGGCGCCCACCGCCACGTCAAAGGTATCCGCAGTCCAGGCGAAACGTCGGGACGAAAGGAGGATATCGGTTATTTTAAAATCATAACCAGGTACGGCCGGAATGGTCACGTCGTCCACCCCCTGGCGGTTTTCCAAGGTGGCTATAACCTGGGTAATTTCTAAACGTCCCAAGGGAAGACGGAAATACACCGAATCCAAATAGGGCACCTGGGGAGATATCTGCAGGTTGCTCCACCGGGCGGGACCCAGGCTAATGGGTTGCCGGCCCAGGGTTACCCGCCCCCCAAAGAAAGGCAGAGCTAGAATGCCCTTATAAATGATATTATTTTCCACCGCCACCGGGTTCCCGCTTTGGGGTTCCGGAATATTAAAGGCCCCCTCCAGGGTATACTCGGCCACCAAGCGGGTCATGATCGATACCTCGATACCCGAGGGCGATCGGAGGGACATGGTAAAATCGTTTATCGGCTGGGCAAAGCCCAGGCGGTCGATATTCCCCAGCGGGTAGGGCTTGTCGGACTCCGAATACCCCAGACTGGTAACCGAATCGATGGCGATCGTGGTAGCCCCGTTCTTCTGAACCGTCGAGTCCTGAGCCCAAAGGGGATGACGGGCCATGGAAAGGAGAGCCATGAACACCAGGGTCTTGGGGAAATTAACGGGACCATTCTTATTCAAACTCATCATGTTTCTCCTTTATTGAGCCCAATCTAAAAACGTACGTTTTAGGATTTGACTAAAGGCTCTTTCAACAGTAATAGACTTTTGAAAAAACCTCCTTATTCTTTTAGATAATCCATAACTGGCACGTTGTATCGGAACCCTACGCTGATGGCGTAGGTGTACGCGGTTGTGTCCCCCGGACGCCAGAGGTACACGTTATCGTTAATGAGGTTTGCGGTGCTAACACCGGGGCTTTGCAGTTGCAGGGCGTTAAAGGCGACCCCCAGCTTGGCGTTGGAAAAGAAGACGAAATTGCCCAAAACCTTAGAAACCTGGAGATTGAACAGGAATTTCTTTTCCAGCACGCTGTAATCGAATAACTTAGTACCCGGACTGGGATAATGCAGGTATTCATCCCAGGCGTTATCCGGAGATTTGGGGCCCGAAAGCACAAACTCCAAATCGGAGACAAAGTTTAAACCGAACCAGCGGCCATCGTAATCCACGCGGAAGGCGATATTGTTTTCTCCGTTGTAATACCCAATCATCATATCCTCCAAAGAGAGGGACCGGTACGTCCCTCCCCCGGCGTTGTAGCGGGTATCGGGGTAGTAGGACCAGGAATAGGCCGTATTCACCTGGTCATCGGTCATACTAAAGGTGTATTGGGTGGCTAGGGCGTGGTGGAACCCAAAGTTGCCGATGTCGGTTTTTATTTTAAATCCCAAGGAATAGGCCACCTTCCAGGGATTATTCGGCGTGTTAAAGGCCCCCAGGATTCCTATATCGTCAATAAACAGTTGGGCGTCCAAATAAAGGTCCGAATTGGGCTTCCAATCCCAGAAAAAACCCATAATATCGTTTTCGTTGGTACCGGTGGACCAGGGGCGGCCATCGGTACCCTTAACGTATTGAATAAGGTAGTTCGGTAAGGGGCTGGCAAAATATTCCAAATCGAACCAGCGTCCCGCGTACACCGCCGCGTCCTGAAATCCAAAACGCATGGTGTTTATTTTTATTCCGTAGGTTTTAAGCTGGGCTCCCCGATCGGGGAAACCCGAAGGAAAAGCCTCCGTGGTCACGGCGGACCGCTCGTTCAGGTCGATCCACCGGGTCTCGTAAAAGGCGAAATTATTTTCGTATCGAAAGTTAGCCAAAAAGGCGGGATTTCGCTGGGACGAAATAAATAGCGCGTAAGGGGAATCGATCACATCGTGATGTTCCAGACGGCCGACCTCAAAGGACATCTGCTTATTTCGAAAAATCATTCCCCCCTGGTCCATCAAAAAATAACTATTTAACAGGGTCCCGTTGGGGGTACTCGCCGTATCGGGGGTGTATTTGTTATCCTGGTGAAACGACGTAGCCGCCACAAAGGCAAAATATCTCGAATTATAATCAAAATCGATAAACTCCCTGGAAAAAAACTGGTCCGACAAGCCCAGCTCGGTCCCGCCGCCCAGCTGAAACAGTTCCTTTTCCGAAACCTTTCTAACATCCGGGGTAAAGGAATAATCCTGAGAAAAGGCCCCAAAGGGTATTAGCAAAACAAAAGAAAAAAACACGTATCGGCGCGCTTTCATAGGGAACTCCATCGTAAATTTGGACTACACTATCACACCCCAAGGGGCTTTCACAATCCGGTCCTTGACCCAATCCGGGCTTTAGGCCAATCCAGTCCTTGATCCAATCCAACCAGGGGAACAAACTGACAAAGGGAGTTTTTAAAGGGCCCCCTCTTTTAAAAGAGGGGGCCGGGTCTACCAGGGGGAATCGTTACGTTGGGTTGTTAATACTGGAAAGAAACCAGCATGGAGGCCGAAGTTTGGATCTTCCCTCCGGTATAATTAAAACTGGGTACGAAGGCGTACTTAATATTCCGTTGATCCATCTCTTTTCGTAATCCCGCGCCTCGAATCGAAAACACTATATCCGATACCAGGCCTCCAACAAACACGATAGAACCCAGGGCAGGGACAACCATCGATTCCGCGGTTACGTCCGTCTTGGCGCCCCTATCGGTGGCGATCATTCCTCCAATGACGGCCACCGATAAGCCGGTAATCCAGGTAACACGGGAAACTAAAACCATGGTTTTGTTAAATTTATACGCCGACAGTAACTTATCCTTATCAAATTTCCGTTCGTCCACCGTATCGTACTTTTCCCCGGTTATTTTGCCGACTAATATTCCTACCAAATCGTCGATATAATCGTAGGCATCCTCAATTTTTTCAAATTTCTTTTCGGAACCGCTGACAATCTCCCCGGTTTCCACGTTTATCAACTGTACGTACAGGACCTGTAGTTTCCCCAGGGTAGTTAAATTGCCGTAGACGATATAGTTGGCGTTTAATTGCTTTCCCAAACTAACCGCGTCATCGTTAGAAGTTAGTCCCGATTGCTGATACTGAATTTCCTCCATCAATTTGTCTATATTGGTTCGGGTTAAAACTCGGAACGCGTTTTTAGCTGCTAACTTCGTTCCAAACAGATCCGATAAAACCTTGGCAGTTTCCGAATCGGTCCCTGAAAACATGGGAATGGCCACCACTTTTTTTGACTGTTGGGCCATACTGTTCTGGGATACCAAAAAAAGGATAGAGAAGATGAAAACTAACAATGCGTAGCGTTTTAATGTCACGGGCAAAACCCTCCTTATAAGTAATTTAATTGTACCACGAAAATTCCATTTTTGGTCAATATTGACAGAGCATTGTCCTTTCATTACCCTCGTATGGCAGGAGCTTTTTTTAACAGGCTTTTAGGTGGTGTTCATGGCTACTATAAACGTACAACCGGGTATTTGCGGTATGAAATCGGTCATCCACGCGGAATCGGATGATGGTCAGACCTGTCGCTTAACCATTGATACCCCCTGCGACGCGGTCCAAGCTTTGGTAGCCGATCTGCAGGAAGTGGATGGCTTTTCTGCGGCCTTTTCCAATTTTGCCGATAATCCCGTGTACCAGGCTGCGGGGCGGCATTTTAAACACGCCGCCTGTCCCCTACCTTCGGCAATTATAAAAGCTGTGGAAGTGGCCTGCGAACTCGCCCTTCCGGAGACCGTGAAATTTGAAATTAACAAATAGGGGAAGTTCCTTCAAAACTCTTTGAGTTTTGAAAAAGCCTCTGTGGTAAAAGAATTCTCTAAAATTCTGTTCCTATGGGGGAAAACCCTTTGTTTTTTTCGTAACCCTTCCCAATTGAACACTTTCTAATAAAGGAATATGGTAAATACGGATCATGTAAAGATCCCTGGGTTTTAAAAACCCTCTTAAAAAAATCATTTTATAATTTTTACGAGGCACGATACGAACACGTGGAAGAGGACCCTCTATTCTATTTGGGCGGGAGAAGTCTTGGCGATAGCTGGATTTTCTACGTCGACCCCGATTATTCCGTTTTTTTTAAGCGATTTAGGCCTTAAGGATACCGGACAGATCAAACTCTACGTGGGGCTGATTCAATCCCTGCCCGCCATTAGTATGGCCATTTTCGCTCCCATCTGGGGAAGCCTGGCGGATAATTACGGCCGCAAGCCCATGCTCCTGCGGGCCATGTTCGGCGGTGCCATCATTATTTTCCTTCAAGGTCTGGTCACCGCGCCGTGGCAACTGCTCATTCTCCGAACGATCCAAGGGTGTATAACCGGGACGGTAGGAGCGGCCACGGTTTTGGTTGCCACCGAAGCTCCGGACGAAGAACAGGGGTATGCCCTAGGGCTTTTACAGATGTCAATTTTCCTGGGAAATTCCGTGGGGCCCCTGTTTGGGGGCCTAATCTCCGACTCTTTTGGCCACCGGATCAACTTTTTTGCCACCTCCCTGCTCCTTCTTGTCGCAGGATTCATTGTGTCTGCTTTTTCCGAGGACCACTTTAAAGCCCCGGCAAACAGAAAATCGATCCGGAAAAGCCTAGCCCCCGATTTTAGCCCCCTCCGAGGCAAGGGAGCCACCGCGTTATGGACCCTTCTGATCGTGGTAGCGGCGGATCAGATAGCAGGAAGCATCGTTTCACCCTT
Organism: uncultured Treponema sp.; assembly: GCA_964425215.1. Classification (GTDB taxonomy): domain Bacteria; phylum Spirochaetota; class Spirochaetia; order Treponematales; family Breznakiellaceae; genus CAYRLW01. Next base: position 7,783 of record CAYRLW010000010.1, on the reverse strand, counting down.
TCTTCCCCTCTTTATTCAAACTATTTCCTCGTCCCTTTCCCACGTTTCAACCGATACCGGGATCGTTCTAGGACTTGGGGCGATCTCCTCATCCATCGCTGCGGTATTTATCGGCAGGATCAGCTACCGCTTAGGGTACCGGCGGACCCTGGTTTTTTGCATGGGGGGAGCGGCAATTTTTACCCTACCCCAGGCGTTTGTCCACACGACCACCCAATTGATAGCCCTGCGGATTATCAGCAGTTTTTTTATCGGCGGAAACATGCCCTCGGTCAACGCGCTCATCGCGCTCAAAACGCCCCGGGAAAAACAGGGCAGTATGTACGGTCTTCGGAGTTCCGTCGCTTCGGCCAGCGGAGCCCTCGGTCCCGCCATCGGAACCCTTATCGCCATGAATTTTGGCTACTCCTCCGTGTTTATCGCCACGGGCATCGTATTAGCCATTTCCGGCTTCGCGGTCCCCGCCTTTGTATCCTTCGGGGATACCCCGGGAACCCCTAAGAGTTCCGGTTGAATCCGCTTTTTTTGCCCCTTTGAAAGGGGTAGCAAATCTCCTATACTACAGTTCTATGGAAAGAGATGAAATTGAAGACCGCTTTGAACGTCTGGAAACCAAGCTTGCCTTTTTAGAAGATTTCGTCCAACGACTTCAAGCGGAAGTGGTGGAACGGAACGGGATCACCGATCGGCTTGCCCTGGAACAGGGAGCCCTTAGGGAAAAGCTTTTTCAATTATCCCAGGAAATGGAAGAAATCCCCAACCGTCGGCCTCCCCATTATTGACGGGGAATATACTTTATTGTTATTGTAAGAATAGGTTCTTCTGATACCCAGAAGCTTAACCAAGAAAGCTATCGGACCGTGTAGGCGGGGTTTCCGGAAACAGCTTTCCCTTAGAATAGTATGAAAACACGCTTTGGGGCTTACAAAATCAGTTGAATGTTGTAAGCCCATGGCAATAGAGAGGAGATTTTTATGCTCGAAGAACAAGTTCGTTCCGCCCTGGAAAACGTTCGGCCGTCCTTGCAGGCCGACGGGGGGGACGTGGAATTCGTATCCGTTTCGGATGATGGCGTTGTGGCCTTAAAACTGACCGGGGCTTGCGGCGCCTGCCCCATGTCCCAGATGACCCTTAAGCTGGGGATAGAAAAATACTTAAAAAAAGAAATTCCCGAAGTTAGTTCCGTCGTCAACGTGTAACCGGTGACCCTCGGAACCGAATTTTTACCTATTTCGCCGGAGGATATGAGGCGCAGGAACTGGGATTCCTGCGATTTTATCTTTGTGTTCGGCGACGCCTACGTGGATCATCCTTCCTTCGCGGCGGCGGTGATCGGTCGTTTTTTGGAATCCCATGGCTTTCGCGTAGGCCTTATACCCCAACCCGATTGGAACCAAAGCTCCTCTTACGCGATCCTCGGTAAACCTCGTCTGGCCTTTTTGGTGGGCGCGGGGAATATGGACTCCATGGTGGCCCATTATACCGCCGCTAAAAAACCCCGGTCGGAGGATGAATACAGCCCCGGGGGAAGGGCGGGCAAACGGCCCGATCGGGCTACGTTGAAATACGTGGAGGGCATACGGCGGACCTTTAAAAACGTTCCCGTCATAATCGGGGGCATCGAAGCAAGCCTTCGCCGTTTTGCCCACTACGATTACTGGTCCGATACGGTCCGCCGATCCATTCTTTTGGATTCCAAGGCCGATATCCTGGTGTACGGAATGGGAGAACGGGCTATTCTTGAAATCGCCCGTCGCCTGGAAGCGGGGGAACCCATCGAATCGATCCGTAATGTCCGGGGAACCTGCGTTCGATCCTCCGAAAAACCCGATCTCCCGGAAGGAAGCTACCTGCGATTGCCGGATTACGAAGAAGTACGGGGCTCCGAAGCTCCGTCGCTCCGTCGATACGCGGAACACTTCATGCTCCAAAAACGGGCCAACGAAGGGGACGGGACGGTACGGGTGCTCGAAAGGACGGATCAACGGTGGGTACTTCAAAATCCCAGCGCGCCACCGTTGGAAAGCGACGAATTGGATCGCCTTTACGAATTGCCCTACACCCGGAAGGCCCATCCCGTCTACGATAAGGACGGGGGAATCCCAGCCCTTCGGGAGGTAGAGTTTTCTCTGGTATCCAACCGGGGCTGCTACGGAGGCTGTTCCTTTTGCGCCATAACGTACCACCAGGGCCGGATCGTCCGAGGTCGGAGCGTCAAAAGTCTGGTAAAAGAGGCTCAAAGCCTTACCCTTCAAAAAGGGTTTAAGGGGTACATCCACGACGTCGGAGGACCCACCGCCAATTTTAATGCCCCCGCCTGCGCCCGGCAGGAGCGGGGAAGCGCCTGTCCCAACCGGGAATGCCTTTTTCCCGAACCCTGTCCCCACCTGAAAGCGGACCATCGATCCTACCTGGAAACCCTGCGGGAACTGAGGAAACTACCAAACGTAAAGAAAGTCTTTATTCGATCGGGCATACGATTCGACTATTTGTTATTGGATAAGCGGTGGGGCAAGGAATTTATGGACGACCTCTGCGCGTACCACGTGAGCGGTCAGCTGAAGGTCGCCCCGGAACACGTTTCCGCTCCGGTGTTGGAAGCCATGGGGAAGGCAAACCACGGGGTATACGAGGAATTTCGCCATATTTTCTCGGAAACCAATAAACGGTTGGGGAAGGATCAGTACCTGATCCCCTATTTTATTTCCGCCCACCCCGGATCAACCTTGAACGACGCGATTGAATTGGCCCTGTACCTAAAAAAAACCGGCTTTGTGCCCGATCAAGCCCAGGATTTTTACCCTACCCCGGGAACCCTTTCTACGGTAATGTACCATACGGGCCTGGATCCCCGAAGCATGAAACCAATGTATGTGGCCCGGGGGGAACGGGAACGTCGTTTACAGAGGGCTCTCCTTCAGTTTAACCATCGGGAAAACAGAAAATTGGTGATCGAAGCTCTACGGGAGGCGGGGAGAGAAGACCTGATGGGTTTATTGGTTTAAGCCAAAAAGAAAGCCGCGACCGGGAGGAGGAGACCGATCGCGGCTAAGGAAAGAAGGATGCCGCTAGCCTTCATATACATACCAAACAAAGACGAAGGATAGAGGTTACAAAGACCGGAAAGGAAATTCTTTGTGGTCCTAAGGGCCGATGTCCTATAGCCCTATGGTCCAAAGGGATTTATTTCTCAACCTTCGTTGAAATACCGGGCCGTTACACTTCCGTCACAAATTCCCCGTACGGCCCGTGATTTCTTCGGCCACCGCCCGTACCGCTTGACGGATCGCTTGGTTACGAACCCGGAGGGACCCCTGATACGGTCCCCGACGGCTTGTACCGTGGGCGGATACGGCCGACCGGATAGCCTCCACAAAGACCGACCCGGCCACTACCGCGTGAAGCCGGGG
>CAYRLW010000010.1:2015-4273 GCA_964425215.1 uncultured Treponema sp. | reverse complement strand
GCGCAGGTAGCGGCGAGTCCTTCGTCGGCGTCAAAGGGAAGATCGGGAACAATGAGCCCCCGAACGCCCTCGGCGGCTAGGGTATCCACAAAGGGTCCCACCCCGGGGGTAACGACCAGGCTTGCGTAGGCCATTACAAAGAGGGGGACCGAGGGGTAGAGCCGCCGAAGTTCCCGGATCAACAGAAGGGAATCGTAAACCGAAAATCCCTGGGCTAGGGCGGCGGCGCAGGCGTCCCGGATTGTGGGGCCATCGGCGCTGGGGTCGCTAAAGGGGATTTGAATTTCCAAATACGCGGCCCCGCCCTCCACCAAGCCCTCCGCTGCGGAAAGAGACGCGTCCATATCGGGGAACCCGGCCACTAGGTGGGCCATAAGGGGGACGGTACTTACTGGTTGATCGTTCATCGTTTTTCTTCCTTATTTTCCATGGCTTGCAGTTCCCGTTCTAAGAAGGCTTTCCACTCCAGGGGGCGCAACAGGGGGGAGGTGATAAACAGGTCCTTATCTCCCCTGCCCGACATGTTTACCACCACGGTCTTCCCCGGGGGAAGCGATCGGGCCAAATCGATGGCCGCCGCGCCGGCGTGGGCGCTTTCCAGGGCAAACACGACCCCCTCGTGGCGGGCAAAGAAGCGAAGGGCTTCCAAGGCTTGGATATCCGTGGCCCGCTGGAATTCCAAGCGGCCCGAACGGCCCAAGGCCGCCAACTCCGGACCTATCCCCGGATAATCGAGTCCCGCGGATATGGACCGGGTTTCGGCCACTTGACCGTCCTGGTCCAACAGAAAGCGGCTTTTATACCCATGGACGATGCCCGTTCTAGATCCCTCTCCGGTCATCCGGGAAGCGTGCTGTCCCTTTTCTAGGCCCACGCCCCCCGCTTCTACCCCGATAAGCCGGGGGACCTCCCGGTCCAAAAAGGGCTCGAAAAAGCCGATGGCGTTGGAGCCTCCGCCCACGCACGCTACCAGGGCGTCGGGGACCAGGTTTCTAGCTTCCAGTTGGGCTTGAAGTTCCCGTCCTATGATGGATTGAAAGGTCCGTACCATATCGGGGTACGGGGCCGGCCCCAACGCCGAACCAATAATGTAGAAGGTATCGGCGAAGCTAGCGGCCCAATCCCGGAATGCTTCGTTGATCGCGTCTTTGAGGGTTCGGGACCCCGCATCCACCGGAACGACCTTTGCCCCAAAGAGCTCCATGGTAGCCACGTTGGGCTGTTGCCGATCCACATCCGTGGAACCCATGTACACCACACAATCCAAAGCCAATTTAGCGCAGGCCGCGGCCACCGCCACCCCGTGTTGGCCCGCCCCGGTTTCCGCTATAATCCGGCTTTTTCCCATCCGTTTAGCCAAAAGAGCCTGTCCCAGGGCGTTATTGATCTTATGGGCCCCCGTATGGGCGAGCCCCTCCATTTTAATATACACGTCCGCTCCACCCAGGACCCGGCTTAGGTTTTCGGCGTGCAAGAGCGGCGTTGGACGGCCCACAAAATCCGCTCGAAGCCTTTCCAACTCTTCAATAAAGGGGGGATCCTCCACGGCGATATAAAAGGCTTCCTCTATTTCCTCTATAGCCCGGCGAAGAACTTCGGGAACGTACCTCCCCCCGTAGGGGCCAAAATATCCCGATTCGGATCGTTTCGTCTTGCCGATTTTTTGGTATTCCAATTTTTTACGCTCCATGGGTGTTTATCTCCTGGAAAAATAATGTAAGGGAAACCGGGTCTTTGCGCCCCGGCTCCCGTTCTAAGCGGCTCGATGCGTCCACCAATTCGGGATGATACGCTTCAAGGGCGGCCCTAATCGTGTCGGGTCCCAGGCCGCCGGCCAGCCAAAGCCCCTTCCGTTCCGCCAAAGGGACCGCGTAGGCCTCCGAAATCGCCGTACCGGTCCCACCGGCCAAGCCCTGAAGGCGCGCATCAACCAGTAGACGGACTTCCCCCTCCGTTCGAAGAGCATCGTACACCCCCATATCCTCCGCCGACCCAATCCGCAGGGCCCCGTAGCGACCCGCCAGGGCTTTTCCCTGGGGGTCCAAAAGGGCCCGATCTAGGGCGTCCAACGCCCCGTTGGTGCTTTCGCCGTGCCATTGAATGCCATCCAACACCCCGTTTCTCGCAAGGGTTATGGCAGACTTCGCCAGGGGAGAATCTAATTCGGTAATCACGGCCACAAGGAGCGGAAAGGGAGCCCCGCCCCGGATACGTTGGGCCTCCTGGACCACCGGAACCGAGGCGGTACGCTTGCTTTC
>CAYRLW010000010.1:0-1915 GCA_964425215.1 uncultured Treponema sp. | reverse complement strand
CCCGGATACGTTGGGCCTCCTGGACCACCGGAACCGAGGCGGTACGCTTGCTTTCGGCGAACACAAACCCTAAGAGGTCCGCCCCCAGCTCCATAGCCAACCGCGCATCCTCCCGGGCTGTCAGCCCGCATATTTTAACGAGGGGTCTACGTCCGGAGGCTTTTTCCATCCGTCGGCGACCGATGGCCCGCCAAAACCGGCCCACACCGTCGTAGGAAGCGCCCTTAAAGGCGTTTACCAATTCCGCACCCTTGGAATTGTCCCTTACCACCCCCTCCCCGACCAGGATACCCGTAAAGCCAAGCTTTCCCGCGAAAGCGGCCATCCGGGGGGTAGCGATTCCCGATTCGTACACCGCCGGACCTTGGATACGGTCGATCAACCCCGCCGGTACCAGGGGATCCACGGTAAAGGTGGCTAAATCCCGGGCGTTAACCCCCGTCACAATCCGAATTTCCGGGGGAAGGCCCCGTAGTTTGTTCAAATCCTGAAGATCCCGCACCTCAACCAACGGAGTTAAACCGAAACGCCCGCATTCTCGAACCATTTCGGATAGCAGATCCTCCGGTAAGATCCGAGCGATCAGCAGTACCGCGTCAGCCCCAGCCCGGAAGGAGACCTCGATTTCTTGACCTTCCAAAAGGAAATCCTTCCGTAAAAAGGAGAGATGGGGAAAAGCGGTGGACAGGGATACCAGGTCGGTTAAGGAACCCTTAAAGTAGCGTCCCTCCGTAAGAACCGATATATGGCGCGCCCCCGAGGAAACGTAGGCTTTGACCGTCTCCAGTGGGTCCAGGTCCATGGCGATGGGCCCTTTGGAGGGGGAGGCTCGTTTAATTTCAAAGATAGCCCCCTTCTCTTGAAGGAAACCGACAATACCTCTATTCCGCCGTTCGGGGATAGGAACACCGAAGGTAGGCCCCCACCGTTTAAGATCGGCCCGTCGGTCCTCCACAATCCGATCCAGAATATCAACCATGCAGGGGCTCCCGCAGTTCCTCTAACTTCGCCGCCACGGCTCCGGACGCCAAAGCCTGGGCGGCAATTTTCGCCCCCTCCTGGATGGACCCAGCCCGACCGGCGGTATAGAGGGCCGCTCCGGCGTTAAGAACCACCGCCGCTTCCAACGCCGGCCGCCCTACCCCCGCCACCAGCTCCCGGGCAAGTCGCGCGTTTTCCCGGGCCGACGATCCCGCCAAATCTTCAGCTTGATAGGTTCCCAAGCCCAGAGCTTGGGGATCGAACACAAACCGCTGTAGCCTATCGTTTTCGTCAATTTCCACCATATCCGTGGGGGCGCAGGGAGAAATTTCATCGTACCCATCCCGACTATGGACCGTTAGAACCCGCTTAACCCCCAAAATTCGAGCGGCCCGGGCCACGGTTTCCAAAAGCCCCTGGTCGTACACCCCAATGACCTGATACGTCGCGTCCGCTGGATTCGACAGAGGACCGATCAGGTTCATAATGGTTTTAATGCCTAAGGCTTTCCGAGCCTCCGCCGCGTGGCGCATGGCCCCGTGGTATAGGGGCGCGAAGAGGAAGGTAAAATTGGTACGATCCAGCAGAGATCGGGCAGACTGGGGAGACAGGTTCACCGGAATACCCAACTCTTCGTAAAAATCGGCGCTTCCCGACCGGCTGGATACGGCCCTATTCCCGTGCTTAGCCACCGGAAGGCCGCAGGCCGCCGCCACCAGGGCCGCCATGGAACTGATGTTAAAGGACCCCCGATCGTCCCCCCCGGTACCGCAGGTATCGGTCAGGTCCTCCGGGCTTTGCGAGTATTTTTTAGAAGGCGGGAAGGGTGTCTTTTTCCGGCGGAGGACCCGGGCGCAACCGGCTATTTCTTCCGGCGAGGGCCCCTTGGAAGAAAACGCCGTTAACAGAGCCGCCGTCCTGGCCGTATCAAGAA
>CAYRLW010000009.1:0-81023 GCA_964425215.1 uncultured Treponema sp. | reverse complement strand
ATGCCACTCGGTTCAGGTCTGCGCGGATACCCTTTTAAAAGACGTGGGCCTCCAGATCCCCAAAGAACGGCTTAACTGGAAGATAGCGGGGATCAACCACATGGCGTGGCTCTTGGAAATTACGGAGGATGGAAAGGATCTGTACCCGGAAATTAAAAAGCGGGCCCAAGAGATTAACGCGGAGGCCCGAAAAGCCGGGGGGCCAAAGCACGACGATATGGTTCGTTTGGAACTTATGCGTCACTTTGGCTACTATGTTACCGAATCTTCGGAGCACAACGCCGAGTACACCCCCTACTGGATAAAACGGGATCGCCCCGACCTGATCGAGGAATTCCACATTCCCTTGGATGAATACCCTCGTCGTTGCGTGAACCAAATCGCCGAATGGAAAAAAAGACGGGACGATATCGTGGCGAACCCTCGGTTACATCACGAAAAAACCCACGAGTTCGGCTCCTTTATCATGGACAGCATCGTGACCGGAACGCCCTACCGGATCCACGGGAACGTGCTGAACCGGGGGCTTATCCCGAACCTTAACGTCGACGCGGTGGTAGAAGTTCCCTGTCTGGTGGACAAAAACGGCGTCCAGGGTTGTTACGTGGGTCCCCTGCCCACCCAATGCGCGGCCCTTAACTCGACCAACATCAACGTTCAGCTGTTAACCATAGAAGCGGCTATCACCCGTCGGCGGGAGACGGTCTACCAGGCGGCGTACCTGGACCCCCACACGGCGGCGGAACTAACGCTGGATCAAATTCGGTCTCTCTGCGACGACCTCTTCGAAGCCCACGGAACCATGCTCAGCGAATACCGTTAACCGGACCCTGACAGAAAACGATCGTGGACTCGGAACACCATTGGGGGGACGGGATCGTGTCATGATCGGTACCCTATTGGAGGTACGCAAAATCCTGTTATCGAAGGGGCCCCATTGGAGGAACGAGCCCCACCACCCTATGGGCTTACTGTTGGTTTCCCCGGAAATCCTCGCAGGGTTCCTCGTCGTTCAAGGGCCGCGTAGCCTCGGGGCCCGCCTCCTGACAGGCTTCCAAGGAAATTTCATACATAGGTTTTCCGTGACACTGGGGGATCCCTTCGGAACTGTCCTTTATAACCTCTTTCCCGCAGACGCTACACTTATACGCCTTTTTCATGTTCTCCTCCTGACTAATTTTGTCAACTATTACATTGTAGGACCTTAAAACTCTCTGCGTTTTAAGGCGCTCCTTACATATAATCTAACGATATTCCTTAGCCAATTGGCAAATTTTTTCCGCCATTTTTGAAAGGGGAACCTGTTCCATCACGTGCCCCAATTCAAAGGCTACCTTGGGCATGCCGTAAACCACCGAACTGGCCTCGTCCTGCCCCAGGGTTAGCCCTCCTTCGCTGTAAATGGACCCCAACTCCCGGGCCCCGTCCCGGCCCATCCCGGTCATAATCACACCCATGGCCCTATTTCCAAATTGACGGGCCACGGAGGCGAACAACACGTCCGCCGAAGGTCGATGTCCGTTTACCGGCGGGGCGTCGGAAAGGTGAGCAACGGTCGCCAGGGGCTTTTTTTCCACCTCGATATGCTTGTCCCCCGGGGCTATCAATATCCGACCAGGTTTTACCAAGTCCCCTTCCGCGGCTTCTTTTACTTCCAAAGGGCAAATCCGGTCCAGACTTTTGGCAAACTCCGCCGTAAACCCCGCGGGCATGTGCTGGACCACCACAATTGGCTGGGCCAGGTCCGGGTCGATTTTAGAAAAAACCTCCCGAAGGGCGTTGGGTCCGCCGGTAGAGATTCCTAGGGCGATGATTTCGATGGGTCCCGGCCGCCGGGTAGGAGCGGGAGCGGGAGTAGGTTTGGGAGGAGGAGCATCGTTAAAACGGGGAGTCTCCCGAAGGGTATCTTGCAAGGGCGTTCGGGGCAGGGTTTGAATGACCGGCGCCTTACCACCCTTTTGGATCCGATACCGGCTTCCGTAGGCCAACAGCAATTCCGTAAGCTGATCCTTGACCGCCCGGATATCCTCCGAAGCCTCTCCCGAAGGCTTTTTGATAAAATCACTGGCCCCTAAGGCCAGGGCTTCCATGGTCATCTCGGCCCCCCGCCGAGCTATGGACGACAGGATTATCACCGGAATTTCAATCCCCAGGCGTTTCCGTTCCCGAAGGAATTCGACCCCGTTCATTTCGGGCATTTCCAAATCCAGCACAATCACGTCGGGGTTGCAACGGGGAATTTTCTGCAACGCGAAAATACCGTTCATCGCCCGGTCAGCCACTACGAGACCCGGGGTTGCCTCTACCATCCGGGTAATCAAATTGCGCATCAGGGCGGAATCGTCCACCACCAGGACAGAAACCTCGTCGGCCACTATCGACTCCTTTTTGTAAAGGGGCTATCAAAAACCTCCATCGGTTTTTTCAGCGCCTATATATACTTTCTATAAAACGTTGCCCAATCGGTCTTTACAAATTCAAACCGGGTGTTCATTCCAAACAGGGACTCCGAATGACCGATAAACAGGAAGGACTTGTTAGCCATGGAATCCCAAAACCGTTCTATGGCGGCCTTTTGGGCCGCTTCGTCAAAATAGATCAGCACGTTTCGGCAAAACACCACGTCCAAGCCCCGGAGGCCCGAATCGTTTTTAAGGTTGTGGTAATCGAAGCGGATGGCAGCTTTTATATCGTCGTGGATCCGGTAGCCCCCCTCAACCCGGTCAAAGTACTTTTTTAGGTAGGGCTCCGGAATACCCACGATACGGGCATCGGAATAAAACCCCTCCTTTCCCACCATAAGGGATTTTAAGCTAATATCGCTGGCCACGATCTCCAACTTCCAGGGAGCAGGAAGAATTTCCTTTAATAAAAGGGCGATGGTATAGGGTTCCTCTCCGGTCGAACAACCAGCGCTCCATATTTTTATCTTAGTATCCCCGGAACCTTTTTTAATTTTAATCAATTCTGGAATAACGTACTTTTCCAGGGCGTCAAAATGGGCCTGGTTTCTAAAAAAACGAGTCAAATTGGTGGTGATAGAATCCAAAAAAACCTTCAGCTCTTCCTTATCCCGGGCCACAATATCGTAATATTGATGGACATGGTCCAGTTTTTTATCCCTGAGCCGTTCTTTTAACCGACTTTCCAAGATAGAACGATTAGTGGCGGAAAAATGTATTCCACTTTCTTCGTATATAAGTTTACGGTACAGATCGAAATCCGCGTCGGCTAAAAAATCACCCATACTTGTAAGTGTAAAGAGAGCGAACCCACCTGTCAATTGAAAACGCAAGCCTTTATAGACTAGCCTTTATAGACCGTTGACGAAGGCTTAACCCCTGGGGATAATAGGTTTACATGAACAAGTATATCTTTGTCACCGGCGGTGTATGCTCTAGCTTAGGCAAGGGCGTCGCGGCTTCTTCCTTGGGCGCCCTGCTCGAAGGTCGGGGACTTAATGTCCGAATGGTAAAGTGCGACCCCTATATTAACGTGGACGCGGGTACCATGAGCCCTTATCAGCACGGGGAAGTGTACGTCACCGACGACGGGGCGGAAACGGATCTGGATTTGGGCAACTACGCCCGTTTTACCTCCAGTCCCCTTTCCCGCCAAAACTCCATCACCACCGGACAGGTATACGACGCGGTTATAAGAAAAGAACGGGAGGGTCGATATTTAGGCCGGACGGTGCAGGTAATACCCCACATTACCGACGAAATTAAGGGGCGTATCCTCGCGGTGGGCAAGGATCCGGACGTGGACGTGGTTATTGTGGAAATCGGGGGTACCGTGGGAGATATTGAATCGATTCCCTTTTTGGAGGCCGCCCGGCAATTGATCCACGAATTGGGCCGCACCAACGTCCTTTCGGTCCACCTGACCCTTATCCCCGAAGTGGCCGGGGGAGAGCTTAAGACAAAACCCACCCAACATTCGGTAAAAGCGATGCAGGAACAGGGGATCCAGCCGGATGTGCTCATCTGCCGCGCCCCGGTTATGCTGGAAGAATCGATTCGCCGAAAAATCGCCCTTTTTACCAACGTGGAAGCCGACTCGGTCTTTACCTCCTATGACGTGGACACCACGATCTACGAAATTCCCCTGGTCTTTTACGAGCAAAAGTTGGACCAGGTGGTTCTTAAAAAATTGGGCGTCGAAAGCCGCCACTCCAACCTTACGGCCTGGAAATCCATGATGGATCGGTTTCGCAAACGGCAGGGGAAAGTTCGTATTGGCATTGTGGGCAAATATATGGATCTCCACGATTCCTACAAGTCGGTGTACGAGGCCCTTTTTCACGCGGGTCTAGCCTGTGGAACCGACGTGGAATTGGTAAAAATCGACTCTTCCAAGCTGGAGGGGGACACGGATCCGAACGCTCTTTTAGGTCCCCACGCCCCGGAACAGGGGGTTGATGGGATCCTGGTTCCCGGAGGCTTTGGTCAACGGGGTATTAACGGTATGGTTCGGGCCGCCGAATGGGCCCGGAAAAACCAGGCCCCCTATTTCGGCATCTGCTTGGGAATGCAAATAATGGTCATCGAGTGGGGACGAAACGTTCTTGGCTGGCAAGACGCCGATTCTACGGAGTTCAACCAGGACACCAAACACCCCGTGGTAAGCCTTTTAGAAGAACAGATCGACGTAAAAAATTACGGCGGAACCATGCGGTTGGGAAAGAGCGAGACCGTGCCCCTGGAGGGGACCAAAATTTTAGCGGCCTACGGGGAAAAGCAAATATTTGAGCGCCACCGTCACCGCTATGAATTTTCCAACGTCTACAAAAAAGAAATGACCGAATCGGGCTTACGGATCGCCGCGTATACCCCCGACGGGGCTCTGGTAGAATCGGTGGAATGGCCGGACCATCCCTGGGGAGTGGGGGTCCAATTTCACCCGGAGTTTAAATCCAAACCCACTGCGGCTCACCCCCTTTTCCGCGATTTTATCGCCGCCGCGCAAAAGCGAAAGGAACTCCGTTCCCAGGCCTAAGGATGGTTCGGAGCGTTGACCCATCGATATTTTCGGTTTTTTCCTTGACCGCCGTCCTGGGTCTCTTGCTGGTAGGGTGTTCTTTTGATTACGGCCCCACGGAAGCGGCGGATACCCAAGCCGTTCCCGAGGTCGTAATGACGGGGGTCGATTATTACCAAATTCAAGATAGCCAGCCTTCGCTCCATTTTCAGTCCGACCGTCTAGAGCGCTTTGAAAGCCGGGGGATTATACGGCTCCAGGGACTCCGTTTTGAAAAATTCGAAACGGATAAGAAAGGGGTTTCCGCGTCGGGGCTTGCGAATTTTGGGGAAATCAATTTGAACACCAAGGACGTACAGCTTAGCCAGTCGATACGATTACAAATTCCCCAGGAAGACCTTTCGCTGGAAACCAACTCCCTCTTTTGGAACAACGCCAACCGGGTCCTTTCCTCCGATAAGGAAGAGCCGGTACTGATAAAAAGGGCCGATGGGACGATCATTCGGGGACGGGGTTTCTCCGGTTCTTCCAAGGACCGAAACTTTGAATTCTCCAACGGTGTTTCCGGGATCTACCGCACGGAAAAGGAAAATCCATGACAATTCCCGCCCCACAGTCATGGCTTCTACGGTCATGCTTCATAAAGCCATGGTTTTTTATCCTTCCGTTCCTTTTCTTTGTGGTCCCCGTACCAGTCCTTTTGGGCGATGAAGCCCAGGTTTTTCAGTTTCAGGCCGACCGGATGAGCGGGAGCAGAACCACGGGACAAGAACGCACCGTGTTGATGGGAAATGTTCAAATCCGTTCGGACAATTTGGTCCTTAAGGCCGATAAAATTGAAATTTCCGGGGATAACAACCGTTATTTGGAATGTACGGGAACCGTAACGGGCACGGATTCCGAAAAGGGGGTCACCTTTCAAACCCAATCGTTAAAATACGATAGAAAATTAAAAATAGCCCACATGGAAGGGGATTCGGTTTTGGAGGATAAAACAAACAAAGTGGTAGCCAAGGCCCGGTACATCGAGTACAACGATCCCAAGGAAACGGCGCTTTTAGAAATTTCCGTACGAATCTTTAAGGAAAAACTGGTCTGCCGTTCCCAGTACGCCCTGTACCAGCGGTCAGAAAAGAACCTTTTCCTTTCGGGTTTTCCCGTAGTGTACAAGGATCAGGATGAATTTAGAGCCAATACCATGAAGGTCAACCTGGACACGGAGGATATCATTATGGATGGTTCCGTATCTGGGGCGATTAAGGGAAAAAAGGCCGATGGTACCGCCACAAAACCATGAATTGACCGTTCAGGAACTCCATAAACGCTTTGGCCGCAAAGAGGTGGTCCGGGGGGTCAATTTTTCCATGCGGAGCGGCGAAGTCGCCGGACTATTAGGCCCCAACGGGGCGGGAAAAACCACGGTTTTTTACATGATCGTAGGCTTTTACCGCCCTAATCGGGGAAAGGTTATCCTCAATAGCGAGGATATTACCCACAAGCCCATGTACCGCCGTTCCCGTTTAGGCATAGCGTACCTGCCCCAGGAATCTTCCATTTTTCGAAAACTCACGGTGGAACAGAACCTTTGGGCAATTATGGAAACCCGCCGGGATATCAACCAAAGGGAAAAAAAAGCGCGGGTCGAAAACCTCATGGCCGAATTCGGCATCGATAAAATCCGTAAACAGTACGGGTATACCCTGTCGGGGGGAGAACGCCGGCGGACGGAAATCGCGCGCTCTCTTACCACGGAACCGAAATTCCTCTTATTGGACGAACCCTTCGCCGGGATCGACCCCATCGCGGTATTTGAAATTAAAAGCATGGTCCGTTCCTTAGCCAGCAGAGGCATAGGGGTCCTGATTACGGACCACAACGTCCGCGATATTTTGGACATTACCACCCATTCGTTTATCATCAACGATGGAACCATCGTCGCCCAAGGGGATCGGGATGCGATATTGAACGACGAAATGGCCCGCCGGGTGTACCTGGGCTCCGAATTTCGAATGTAAGTACCCCGATAAACACGGTTCCTTGCGGTCCCACACTTCCTCGTTAAGCCCCGCGCAATTTTGAAACATCTATTTGCTTGACAATTGTTTCCGCTTAGTTATAATAAATGAATATTGTTATAAAACGGTAAGGGGTGTACCATGGGACTTTTAACGGTAATACTCCCTCTTGCCGGGTTAACCTTAGGCTGGACGATTAGATGGCTGTACGCCAGATTCCAACTTACGGCGTCGGAACAACGCGCCGAACGCATTAGACAGGATGCGATAAAAGAAGCTGAAGCTAAGAAGAAGGAGATCCTTCTTGAAGCAAAAGAACAACTTATTCGCGAACGGAACCAGCAGGAGAGGGAAACTCGGGAACGTAGGGTAGAACTGCAACGATACGAACGTCGTGTCATGCAAAAAGAAGAGGCGATCGATAAAAAGGTCGCCCAAATCGAGAAGACCGAAGAAGAACTGGAACAGCGCAAAGTCGCGATCGCCAGCAGGGAAGCGGCTCTTACCCAGGAGGAAGAGAAGTATCGGCTGGAGTTGCAGAGAATTTCGGGGTTGACCGCCGAAGAGGCCAAGGCGATCATCATTCAGAGCCTGGAAAACGACGCCAAACACGACGCCCAAGCGCTGATCAACAAAATCGAGCAGGAAGCGAACCTGGCTTCGGAAAAGAAGGCCCGGGACATCCTTATCACGACGATCCAACGGCTGGCTACGGAAGTGACCGGAGAGGTTACGGTTACGACGGTAACCCTGCCCAACGACGAAATGAAGGGCCGGATTATCGGCCGTGAAGGCCGCAACATCCGTACGCTGGAAACGTTGACCGGGGTGGATATCATTATCGACGACACGCCCGAAGCGGTGGTCATTTCTTGCTTCGATCCCGTGCGCCGAGAAATCGCCAAACTTTCGTTGGAACGGCTTATCAGCGATGGACGTATCCATCCGGCCCGGATCGAAGAAATTGTTCAAAAGGTCACCAAGGAGATATCCCAGAAGATATTTGAGGAAGGCGAAAAGGTTCTCTTCGATCTGGGGCTTCATAACATGAACCAGGACGCTATCCGGACCCTGGGTCGGCTGTATTTTCGCACCAGTTATGGACAGAACGTGCTCTTCCACTCCAAGGAAGTGGCGATTATCGCGGGGATGCTGGCGGCGGAAATCGGCGCTAACCGGGAAATCGCTAAACGGGGAGCTCTTTTGCACGATATCGGCAAGGGAGTAGAGTCGGATTCGGACCTTAACCACGCGGAAATCGGTATGGACCTGGCGCGAAAGCTGGGCGAAGACCCCCGGGTTATCAACGCCATCGGGAGCCACCACAACGACGTGGAACCCTCGTGTATCGAATCGGTTATCGTTCAAATCGCCGACGCTATTTCCGCGGCCCGCCCCGGAGCCCGGCGGGAAACCTTGGACAACTACATTAAACGGCTGGAAAACCTGGAAACCATCGCCGAAAGCTTTAGCGGGGTAGACAAGGCCTACGCGATTCAAGCGGGCCGTGAACTCCGTATCATCGTGAACAACGACGCGGTAAACGACGATCAATCTAAAGAATTGGCCAAACAGATAGCAAAAAAAATAGAGTCGGACCTTCGATACCCAGGTCGGATAAAGGTTACCATCATCCGCGAGACCAGAATCGTGGAATACGCACGATAACGCAGGGGACATGGCGATTCGACGGATACTGATGATCGGAGATGTGGTTGGAGACCCGGGCTTAGCGGCCCTAGCCACGGGTCTTGGCCCCCTGCGGAGCGAATATTCCGCGGATCTTGTAATCGTAAACGGAGAAAACGCCGCCAACGGGTTTGGCCTGACGGCGGCGGACTATCAAAAAATACGGGAAGCGGGGGCGGACGTGGTAACTACAGGGAACCACGTGTGGGAAAAGCGGGACCTGTGGCCCTTCCTGGATTCGGAAGAACGGCTCCTGCGGCCTATCAATTATCCGCCCACCGCCCCCGGCCACGGCTGGGTTACCGTCATGGAACGGGGTATCCCCTGGACTGTGATAAACGCCCAGGGCCGAGAAGAGATGTACCCCATCGATTGCCCCTTTCAAACCCTAGACCGTTTACTACAAAACCCATCGATTCGACTCAAGGGAGAACCCCAGGAGGATTCAGAAGAACCTCCCGGTGGTATTATTTTAGTAGATTTCCACGCCGAGGCGCCCCAAGAGAAAGAGGCCCTGGCGTTTTACCTGGACGGCCGAATCACCGCCCTTGTGGGTACCCATACCCACGTTCAAACCGCCGACGAACGGATCCTACCCCAGGGTACGGCGTACATCACCGATCTGGGAATGACCGGGGTAACCACGGGTATTATCGGCATGGATACGGCGATTTGTGTTAACCGAAACAAAACCCAAATCCCCCTCCGCATGGAGGGAGCCCGGGGGCCCGTAGCGATTCAAGGGGTGGTAGTCACGCTGGACGACAAAACCGGCAAAGCCCTAGGTATCGAACGGATATTTCGGCCCTTCATGAACGCTTAAAATAAAAGATTTTGGAGGTGTTTGCAAAAGTCTGTTACTTTTGCAAACACCTCTATAGTGTCACGAAGATTAGGGAAAAATAAAAAAGGGGGTCAACCCGTATAGAGGATATCTCTCTATACAGGAGCAATTCCATGTTTACCCCTCCTTTTTGTCCTAATAAACTCTGTTCCTACCACCATGCGATTCCCTCCTATAAGTGGTGGTACGCCGAAGGACCCTTATAAATCCTTTTTTTTCATTAAATTATATAGATCGAGAGGCCCGGAAGGATCAGGCAAACTTTCGCCGGGAGACCACCAATCAATCCAAAAACGGGGCGAATTGCATGTCCCGACTCTACGGGTACGCGGTGTATCATAATTATCAGAAAAGGTTCTGCATAAAAAATCCTGGGCTACCGTATTCGACCCATGGGGAGATGGCGGGTATCACCAGGTCCCTCATCAAACGGATGCGGGAAACTATGTTTCAGGAGCGGGCATTCCTTTCTCGCCTGCATTTGAATATCCTCGATCAAAAAGTTTGGATGAAAGCGATCTACGATTCCTTAGCAGGTTCTCTTACCTACGGGTATCTGCCAAAGTTTGCTTTAGCATGATGGGTCGTGATGAACCTCAGGGAGGAAAGCTTTCCCTAATCTTCGTGACACTATTCTACTAGAGCGTATCCCGGCTTAGGGGTGTACCGATCCAAATACCATCTCCCCCCAGGTAATCCAAGTGGCGACCATCTATAAGGATTTGTACGTTTTGAATGGTAGAAAACTCCGTGGCGGTCCACACTATCTGCCGTAGTTGGGCCGCGTAGCCTTCCACCCCGTAGGTGTTAAACTGAAACTCTTCGCTAAAGCTCAGATAGGCAGTGGATCCCCGTACGGTGGCCGAAAGAAGCCGGGTGCCCACCGGGATCAGAGATTCCAGCCCCCGTTTCTTTTCATCCGCCGTGGGACCCTTGATAAGGGCCGTCAGAGCATCGGTCATGGGCGAATCAGACTCGGGCAACGAACGTACCACAGGGGTTCGTACGAGCGTCCCGTCGCTGTCAATTTTTATAAAATAGAGGGTCCTTTTTATAAAAAGGCGGGGGGCGCTATCATTTTTAGCCGGCGGAGTGGTAGCCTTAACTGTGGTAGGAACCCCCGAAGAGGAGGTCCCGCCAGTCGAGGGGCCCACGGTAGCGCTCCCTGGAGCCGCAGGCTCAGGCTGGGCGCCCTTAGCGGTCCCGGAGCTTCCCGTGGGAACGGTCGAACCGGGTGCCGCCGAAGGGGACGGCGCGGGCGAGCCTGGGGTAACCGAAGGCCCTGGGATGGCAGAGCCGGGGGTACCGGGGACCGACGGTACCGTTGAACCGGGTTTGATCGGTCCCGCTGGGGGAAAACTTTTTACGTCCCCCGGAGTACCGGCCGTGTTATCCCTTTGTTTTGGAAACACTTTTTCCAAAAAATGGGTGTTTTCCAACGTGGTTTTAATAACGTTTCTGTTTACTAAAAAAAGACCGAGAACGACGATGATAAAGCCGATCCAAAAAAGACAACCCAGGGACGATCGGTTCGGTTTATTTTTATTCGTTGCGTTTTTTCGCTGGGTCACCATAGAATGATACGGTGAAAACGGCTCTGGGTCAACGGCTTCTCTGGACTATTAGGACTTTCGGTCCTATACTGGTACCGTGAACGTGGTTGGAAAAATAGGACAATCGGTACGCTACCGATTCCAAGAATCATTATACGCCCTCGGCTTTGTGGGAAGCATCCTTTCGGAAACGATCTTTTTTTTCCGACGTCGGCAAGTAGCCTATAAAGTTCTGGTTATGCAGATTCTCTTTACCGGGTTCGAAGCCCTTAGTATTTCCACGGTCTTAGCGGTGGGGATCGGCGCGATTATCAATATCATCGGATCGTCCATACTGCCCCAATTTGGTCAGGGGAAGTTGATGTACACCATCCTGATCGCCATTATCAGCCGGGAACTGGGTCCCCTTTTAACGGCCTTTATTATCACCGCCCGGTCGGGTACCGCCATCGCCACAGAATTGGGAGGAATGGTGGTGTCCCACGAAATCGAGGCCTATATTTCCGTGGGAATTGACCCTATTTCCTATTTGGCGGTTCCCCGCTTTTTAGGGGTTACCATATCTTCTTTTCTTTTAAACATCTATTTTAATATTTTTGGGCTCATCGGGTCTTACACGGTTCTGAGCTTTATAGCCCCCGTCCCCTTTGAGGAGTACTACCAGGGCTTACTGGAGGCCCTGCGTTTAGTCGACGTGGGGACCGGACTTTTTAAAAGTATCGTGTTCGGAGCCATTATTTCCCTGGTTTCCCTGTACCAGGGATTCTCCGTCCTCCGGGCATCGACGGAGATTCCCCAAGCGGGAATCCGGGCGGTGGGTCAAACTTTGGTTGCCCTGGTATTAGCCGATGGAATCATTACGGTCTTGTCGTACCTCATATGAGCGAAAAACAACGAAGAGCAATACGGTATGAGTGATATTATTGAGCTTAAAACGGTCACCGTCACAGTGTTGGATTACACGATTCTTTCGGAACTTTCGGTATCTTTCCCTGAAGGAGAGGTAACCTGTATCGTCGGTAAGGCAGGGTCCGGTAAAAGCACCCTCCTTAAAACCTCCGCAGGCCTGGTCATTCCCCAATGGGGTCAGGTTTTTTTCCGGGGAAAGGATTTAGCCCGCATGAACAGGACCGAGGAACTGGGCTTCAGAAAAAAAGCGGCCTTTGGGTTTCAGGACGCGGCTCTTTGGGCGAACCAGTCGATTTATAACAACCTTTCACTCCCCCTAGCCTTGCACAATCCGGGTATATCCAAGACCGAATCGGACCGAAGGGTCAAAATGGCGGTACAAACGGTGGGGTACAGCGAAGGTCTGGCTTTTCGCCCCGCCGATCTTTCCATGGGGGAACAAAAGCTCATATCCCTCGCCCGTTCTCTTATTTTGGAACCTGAACTGCTCTTTTTAGATGAACCAACCGCCTCTTTGGACGAAGATTCGGTGGATCGGCTTATCGATATTCTTAAAAATCAAAAAAAAGATGGCCGATCCATGATTATAGTGAGCCATGACGGCCGGCTTATCGCAGAATTGGCGGACCGACTCTGCGTGGTAGCCCAGGGTTCCATAGCCGGTTTCGGTACGGTCGATCAGGTGGCGCCCCTCTTGGGGGGCGATTTAATGCGCCGCATTCGGCAAGCCCGATCCCGTTCCGATGGTATTGACGATTCAAAGGGTGGAACATAAAGTGGTAGTAGTATGAAATTCCGGATTAAATACGCGGACCAGGTGGTTGGGGTTTTTGTTATCCTCGCGTTTGTCCTTTTGGCGCTCATTTTAGTAGCCATGGGGGGACGGCAACGGTGGTTTGCCCGGGATTACAAGTACCTATCCCAGTTTCCATCCAGCACGGGTGTTTCTGTCGGAACCCCCCTCTTATACAAGGGCTTCCAAATAGGAAGGATTAACAAAGTTCGGCTTACACCCAACAATAACGTGGACGTGGTGTTCATCGTATACGACACCTTTATCGATAGGGTTCGAAAAAATTCAATTTTGGAGCTGGTGGTCAGTCCCATCGGGCTGGGGAATCAGCTTCTCTTTCATCCTGGAAAGACAACGGAACTTCTTCCCGAGGGTTCCCTGGTGCCCTCCTTTGACACCCCGGAGGGAAAACGGCTCGTGGACGAGGGGCTGGTAGACCGGCCGCCCAAGGACGATACGATTACCCGCCTGATTTCCAACATCAACCCCCTGGTAGAGAATATCAACGCCACGGTGGTTCAGTTGGACAAGGCTTTAATTCAAGTAAACGGAGCCATGTCGGGGAAGGGTACCGGCCCGGTCGCGGAGGCTATTCAAAACGCCGCCGATTCGGTGGTTAAGGTAAAACAACTGCTAACCCAGGTCAACCAGACCCTGGGAAACACATCGCCCCGGTTAGACGCTATTCTGGCGGACGTACAGACCAGCGTTGATTCGGTCAAACAGTTGGCCAATTCGGCCACCGTCATCGGCAAAAATTTGGAACAAACCAGCGAATCCTTAAAAGACCCCACGGGGTTGATTCCTAAACTTTTGGATCCCAAGGGTTCCCTTAAAACCTTCTTGGACGACGGCAACGTACTTTTTAATCGGGTGGATAACTCTCTTGCCCAGGTGGAAAAATCCCTTACCAATTTGGAAAATACCACCGCCACCTTAGCGGACCAGATGCCCCGGATCGCCGCCACCATCGACGAGGCCCGATCCGCCATCGTTTCGGCCCAGGATGTTATGGAGGGGCTTAAAAACAACCCCCTGTTACGGGGCGGAATCCCGGAGAAAGTGGCCCCCCAAGCGGCGCCCACGGGTCTTCGGACCACGGACTTTTAATATGCGTAAACCTATCTTCTTACTTATGGGCCTTGTAAGTTTAAGCTTCCTTTTCTCCTGCTCCTCCGCCCCTAAGGTACCCCCGGAGATTGTCCTTACCCGGAACGAGGCGGGAAGATTGGTACAGCTGGGGGCCAAGGCCCTCCGCGAAGGGTCCCAAGACGCCGCCCGGGATTATTACACCGAGGCGTACCGCATGTTCACCATGGTGGATGAACCGGAGGGCAGAATACGGGCCCTCGATGGGCTCAGCCGTTTTTCTCCCAACGCCGAGGAACTGCGGGCCCAGGCCGAGCTGATAGCCCAAGAATCGGGAAAGGATGATCTGGTGGCCCTGGCGTCGCTTTTAAAGGCGGAACACGACCTCCGCGATTCCGATACGGCGCGCCTTCAACAGGCCGCGGATATCGCCCTTCGGGGAGCGAACCTGCTTGCCAAGCGGCCCATGGATAAGGCCCGAGCCCTTCGGATTTACGCTTCGGCCCTTAAAGCCCTGGAACGGTACCCGGAAGCGTTAAAAGTCTTAGACGAGGCCGCGGGCATTGATAAGGGAAAACGGGCGTACATCGAATACGCCTCGGATAAATACCTCTCCGCTTCTATCTATTCAAAGACGGGCCGTTATACGGAAGCGTGGTTAGATCTCTGGGAAGCCTTAGACTACGATCGCCGGGCCGAAAACGCCGGGGGGATTGGTGCGGATTACCTTGCTATGGCGTTGGTGTCGGAAAAACAGGGTAACCGCGAAGACGCTAAAAAGTTCCTCCACCGCTCTTTGGATATTTACACCGCCGCGCGGATGAAGGCCCAAATCGAGGATATCCAAAATCGCCTAAAGAACTATTAGGATACCGTTACCATGTTCAAATTTATTATAGAAAAATTTGAAGAGATAGGCCGTTACTTTGAATTTGTGGGTGAAACGTTACGGTGCGCGGTAAAAAAACCCTTCCGTATCGGTTTATATTTTTATGAAATGGAACATCTGGGAGTGAACTCCACCCATATCATCGTCCTTTCCGGTTTAGCCATTGGGATGATTTTTTCTCTTCAGATGGTTTCTCTCTTACAACCTTTTCAAGCCGAATTGGCCACCGGAGCGGCGGTTGCCGTGGCCATGGGCCGGGAGTTTGCCCCGGTCATCACCACTTTAATGCTGATAGCGAAAAACGGTTCCGCCATGGCGGCGGAACTGGGGACCATGCGGGTTACCGAACAAATCGACGCGCTGGAATCCATGTCCGTGGATCCTATCCATTACCTGGTTCTTCCCCGGGTAGTGGCTTCGATGGTGGTTTACCCAGCGTTGACCATGCTTTCTAACCTGGTAGGGGTATTTGGCGCCTATTTTATAGCCACCGCCTTGTATGGTATTGATAACGCCAGCTATTTAGACTATATGTTCGATGTTTTAAAACCAAAGGATATTTATATTGGGCTGATAAAATCCGTAATTATGGGCTTTATCGTCGCCACGATCAGTTGCTTTTTCGGCCTTAAGGCGACCCAGGGGGCCAAGGGTGTGGGGGATGGGGCCACCAAAGCGGTGGTCGCGTCGTCTGTTTCCATACTGTTGGCCGACTATATTCTAGCCACGCTGATGATGAGTATTATTTTTAAATGAGTGTTATAATTAGGATAGAAAATTTATATAAGTCCTTTGGTAATAATAAGGTTCTGCGGGGAGTGAACCTGGAGCTGGAAGAGGGTTCCATCGTGGCTATCGTGGGCCAAAGCGGAACCGGAAAAAGCGTCCTTTTTAAAACCATTATGGGGATGCTGGACCCGGACTCCGGAAAAATTTGGTACCGGGATACCGAATTGACGGCCCTTTCCCGGTCCGAGCACATTAGGGCTCGTCAAAATTTCGGCTATTCGTTTCAGAACGCGGCCCTCTTTGATTCCATGACCGTGGGCGAAAATATAGCCTTTCCCCTTCGGGAGGTCCTTCAAATTCGGGATAAAAACGAAATTAATAAAAGGGTAGCCCAAATGCTGGAATGGATAGAGCTTCCGGGAATACAATCCATGCAACCCAGTGAGCTTTCGGGGGGGATGCGAAAACGGGTGGGCCTGGCTCGATCCTTGGTGATGCGGCCCCAGGTACAGTTTTTTGACGAACCGACCACCGGCTTGGATCCGGTCCTTTCGGAAACCATCAACAACCTTGTGGTTCGGGTTAACAAGGAGCTGGGCATTACCTGCGTGTTTATCACCCACGATATCCCTGCGGCTTTTCGCATATCCGACAAAATCGCCTTTCTCCATCAGGGGCAAATCGTCGCCCAGGGGACTCCAAAAGTGGTAGCCCAATCGGACCATGAAATGGTAAAAGACTTTATAAGAATATCCTTTAGCGAGTTAAAAGTATGAACCTATCCCGATACCTTAAAATAGGCATTTTTTTCATCGTTCTTGGTACTGCGGGGACGGTGTACGTCATCATGTCCACCGATGGGTTCAATAATTTCAATACCAAAGTCTACGAAGTGTTGATGGACGATGCTACGGGGCTTACCACCAATTCCAAGGTATTCATGGCCGGTGTACCGGTGGGAAAAATCCAAAGCATCGATTTTGATAACGGGAAAGCCCTTTTGAAGGTAGCCTTTTTACGGGACGTCCAAATCAGGGCGGACGCGACCTTGGCCCGGCGTTCCTCATCCCTTTTGGGAAACTCCATGCTCATGCTCACCCCGGGGACCGAGTTGACCCCCCTAGTTAAAGAAGGGGGCAGGATTAAATCCGAACCGGGCCTAGGGGATATGAGCGTGGTCCTCGGTTCAGCCCAAAATTTAAGCGAACAGATATCATCGCTCATTAAGGAATTCCAAAGCAGGCAGATGGAACTCTTAGCAGTTTCCCTACAAACCTTTAATTCCATCGCTCAAAAATTAGACCAGCGGTCCAACGCTGAATTGGATAGGGTTACCCGAATATTGGAATCCTCCGCCCAAATAACCGAACGGGTTAATAAAATACTGCAAGATAGGGAAGGCGACGTGGCCGCTTCCACCGTAGAAGTTCGAGCCGCCTTGGAAAATCTCCGAGCCGCCACCGATGAAATCCGTAAGGGGAATGGAAATATTGGCAAGGCTATTTACGACGATCAGTTGTACGCCACCCTGCTTTCCACGGTTCAAAAAACCGACGAGGCGGCCCAAAAACTCCAAACAGCCTTGGATAACATCAGCCACCTGGCTACCAACGCGGACAAGGTGGTCAGCGACGCCGGAACCATCGTATCGAAAGCCTCGGGTCTTGGTGTCCAAGTGGATACCCAAACCCGGTACGATTTTCTCGCTTCCCAGTTCCGAGCCGGGGCTTCTCTGATCCTAGAACCCCAATCCAAGGACCGGTGGTACCGCATCGGCGTCAGCGGCGCCCCCAACGGGGTTTCTTCCCGAACGGTTACCGAAACCTCCTCCGGCGGTACGACCACCCGGACCGATACGACAACCACCAGCTACGGGGTCGCCGTGGACGCCGAACTGGCCCGCCGTTTTGGACCCTTCACCCTCCACGGGGGACTGTTGGAGAGTACCGCCGGTTTGGGCCTGGATTACCAGATCCTGAACCAACTGCAAGTTTCGGGGGAACTCTTTAATTTCCAAGCCAACGCCCTGCCCAACCTCCGGGGCACCCTGACGTACCTACCCTTCTTTGACCCTAAATCAAATAAACCCTGGAATTGGCTCTACTTCCGCGGGGGCATAAACGACGCCCTAAACCCTAACCGAGACTTTTTCCTTGGAGCGGGGCTCCGGTTCGCCGACGAGGAAGTTCGCGGCCTGGTAGGTCTAGTTCCCCTGGCGGGAAAATAAGCCAAACCGAGGAATCCACCGGACCGGTTGAATTTTAGAGACCCAGGGCCTGGAAACGACACGCTTTTAAATAATCCAGGGCCCGTTTTTGTCCTTCCAACTCCCGTTGACCCGACCATTGGACGTCGTTCCAGCCTTCCACATCTACCGTACCGCCGTACGACTTTTTTTGTAAAATTGAAAACAATCGGACCCAATCCGTATCACCGTTCCCGGGGAAACAGGATGCGTACCAATGCTGGGGGCCGTAGACGCCCCGGAGCTCTAAGGTAGCCCTATCGATCCGGGCATCCTTACCGTGGATATGGTAAATTCTATCCACCCAGGCTTCTAATTGGACCAGCGGGTCCGCCAGGGCTTCTACCTGGTGGCAGGGTTCCCATTCCAGCCCCCAACTCCGGGAAGGCAACGTAGCTTCCATCAACTCCCACGCGTCGGGGTTAATGGCGATATTCCATTTGCCGGTTTTCCACGTATCCCCAAGTCGGCAATTTTCAAAGGCCAACCGAAGCCCCCGTTTTTCCGCCCGTTCTATCAGGGGCGCAAAGGTGCTCTTCCAGGCTTCGATGGAATCGTTCACCGACGAACCGGGTCTTCGTCCGGCGAAGGTACTAATCAGGGGACACCCCAAGGAAGGAGCATGATCGATTAACAGCTCCAAACTCCGACGGGTCTGAAACCCTGTTTCGTCTTCCCGCAGGGGATTACCGTACACCGACAGGGAGCTGAGCAGGGTCCCGGTTTCCGACAATGCGGTCCGCACCCCCTCGGATAGGGACGATAAATCCACCGACCCCAGGGATTCCCAAAAGGTGATAGAAAAACCCTCAAAACCCATGGGGGCGAGCTCCCGAATCCGCTGGGCCGGATCTTCCGTACCCTTTATGAGGGTACCGATGGCAAGCTCTTTTTTCATACTATCCCCCCAGGAACAAGGGTATCCAAAATCCGCTGTATACGAAGAGCGTAGCCAAAATCCAAGTCCGACGGGGTCGTTGGAAAAGAGGAGACACAACGATCGATAAACTTTTCATAGGTAGACCGAACCTCCCTCCCAGGTATAGTGCGCATACGCTGATCTAAAGCCGATTCATATTCGATCCCAGCCCTGGACTTGGAAAGGTCCAAATACGCCGTACCTGATTCAAAGCTGACGGTTAAGCGAAAATCATCCAGGGCATTCGTATCTATCCAGCTAACGTGAAAGTCCACCGGCGTTCCATCCCCCACCACAAGAGAAGCCCTCCGGTCCACGCAAACCGTCTTTCCCGAATCCACAAAATCCCCGGAAAAACGCCTTTCCACCGCGGACTCTAGGGATACAAGGCTCCCCGGCTCCTCGGAGACAATCCGTACATCCCCAAACAGATACACCAGGGCGTCCACCAGGTGGCTTCCCAAATCCCCGATCACCCCGGCGGTGCTTTCCTTCGGTGACAGCCGCCATTTCCACCGGGGCACGGTCTCCCAATCCCCCCACACCTTCGTTAGCACCCAGCTTTGAAGGTACTCCGCCTTCACCGAAACAAGCTTTCCCGCTTCACCGCTATCGACCAATTCTTTCAGGGCCCCCAGAGCCGGGGCGTTCCGTTTGGAAAAGTTTACCATCGTCGGAACCCCCCTCCGCTGGGCCAGGTCGGCCAAAATTTGGCTATCCTTCACCGTTCGACTCAGAGGCTTCTCGCAAAATACCGGGAGCCCGTACTCCAAAACCTCTTCGCACAGCTCCCGGTGGTGGCTGTCGATTACCGCGCAGGAAAAGGCGGAGCAAACGTGGGCCGCCAACAGGTCGCCGATGGAGGTAAAAAACCGAGGTATTTCAAACTTTTGAGCAAAGGCTTCCGCGTGGTCCCGGTTCCGGTCCTTACACGCCGCAATGGTAACCCCCTCCAGGGCCCTAATTTTTTTTACATGGTACTCCGCCATTTCTCCGGTTCCCGCTATACCAAGGGTTACCATTCCCTACTTCCTCCCTATCCAAGGACAAATCGACGTGGACTCCCGGACGATAAAATCCGTATCCAGCCATTCCTGATCCCCTTCAAGACGATTTCCCTCTAAAATATCAATCAACAGTCGCGTCGCCCGGCGGGCCAATTCGGTTACCGGATGATCGATCGTGGAAAGGGGGGGATTTATATCCTGAACCGGGGGTAAATTATCGTAGCCGATCACGCTAACGTCCTCGGGAATCCGTATACCCTGGCCTGCCGCGTACTGTAAAACCCCAAAGGCGCACCGGTCCGAGCTGGTCATTATCAAAGTAGGCGCTTCGGTATGGTGCAACAACTTTCCCGCCCCGGAGTAGCCGGAGGTTTTAGAAAAATCCCCCTCCACGATATCGTATTCCACGTCGAATTCCCGGGCTAACTTTTTAAACACCTCCAAACGATCCACCGCGTTGCGGTAACGAATATCACCGGTAATATACCCAAAGCGACGATGCCCCAGGTTGTAACCGTGGGAAAAGGCCTTACGCATCCCCGTTTCGGGCAGGGCATCCACGCTGTTGAGCCCTTCGTGGTAGTTATTAATCAACACAAAGGGTACACCCCTATCTTTAAGACCCTTGAAGGGCTTAAAGTCCGATCGAGTTACGGCGAACAACAGACCATCCACGGTTTTTGAATGGATTAAGGCGTAATAATCCTCCGTGTTCGTATTTTGCTTATCCAAAATAATAGTCGGCGAGTAACCGCTTTCGTCGGATTCCAAAACCACCCCGTCCAACAGGGCGGGAAAGTAGGATCGGGAAAAGGGAGGGAAGGACCGATACGATGGAACCACAAAACCCAGAATATTTGTCCTTTTCCGGGCAAAAAGCGCGGCCTGACGGGAAGGAATGTAGCCCAACTCCTTGGCCGCCAAACGGACCTTTTCTTTGATCGGTTCGGTGATAAGGGAAGAATCGTTTAACGCCCGGGATACGGTCGATTCGGCGACCCCCGCGAGGCGAGCCACATCGGCCCGGCTTACATGATGACGCATAGGCCCTGTACCGCCGATTATTGTACCATACATCGATAAAAAAAGGACGCGGAAAATACCGCGTCCTTCCTAACTTTTTATACTTCCGTTTTTCTATCCCACCCCTTTTTAATAGATCGATTCGGGTTCGTAGTATTTAGCCACGTTGGACTTATCTACCAGCACCGAAGGAATAATGACGGTGGTAGGCGACTTGGCGGTATGGAAATCCGAGCTCTTAGCCCCGGTTGCCACATCCACCGCGTAGTGGATCGCGTCGGAGATCATGGAAGGATGATAGGTAACCGTGGCTTTTACCAACGGATCCCCGTCCATAATCATCTTGTACACCACCTTGGAACCCGCGCCGCCCAAAGCGACCTTTATATCCTTTCTGCCCGACTCTTTAATCGCCTGCAAAACCCCCAGGAGAACATCGTCATCCTGGCAGAATACCGCATCGATCTTCGGATACTTTTGCAAGAAGGTTTCCATTAAGGAAAGGCCTTTCTGGGTCGACCAATCGGCGAATTCGTATTTATCTTTGCCCAACAGGTCAACAAGACTGCTTTCCTTGTCCATTTCTGCAAAGAAGGCGTTCATCCGTTCCGTATCGATGGTTACCGGCAGACCACCCATGGCAACGTAGGACGTCAGTCCATTGTCTTTCATGGTCTTGGCAAGCCACTGGCCGCTCAGACGGCCCAGAGCGGTATTATCACCAGCCAGGTTTACGTAGCCAAAGCTCGTATCCGTCAAACCCCGGTCTACTACGATAACCTTAACACCCTTAGACTGGGCTTCCTTCACGATCGGCGTAAGCGGGGCGGATTCGTAGGGAAGGATTACCAGGTATTGCATACCCCACACCATCAGGTCCTCGATGTTCCGTACCTGGGACGAAGGGCTATCTGCGGTTACTACCCGGAATTGGAATTTTCCCGCCTGGGCCGCGTCAATATCCTTTACCGCTTTGTTGGCCCACCATACGATACCGCCGGTCCAGCCATGGTCCGCGCTAGGAATGGAGATACCAATTTTCGGCGCCTTCGCCGGCCCCGAGTCCTTTGCCCCGTTGGCAAAAAGACCTACCGTTAGGGTCATCGCGCAGAGAAGAAGAATCGCTAGTTTCTTCATGTCAAACCTCCGATCAGTTCCTTTTATTGTATTGCAGCAATACAGCCGCAATGATAACCAAACCTTTAGCCGCCTGCTGTAGGTACGAAGATACGCCCCCTAGAACAAGCATGTTATTGATCATCCCCAGCATGATCGCCCCCAGTACTGTGCCAATAACCGTTCCCTTACCGCCGGACATGGAGGTCCCCCCAATAACCGCCGCGGCAATGGCATCCAACTCGTAGTACACGCAATCGCTGGAATTGATCGAATTAAGCCGGGATGACCAGAGGAGGGCCGTCATACCCACCGTGGCGCCGGTGATTACGTAGGGGATAAGCCGGGTAATAGATACGTTGATCGCCGAATACCGGGCCACCTGTTCGTTGGCCCCCACGGCGCAGACGTACCGGCCAAATTGGGTGTTATTAAGAACGATATGCAAAACCGCCGCCACGATAAGGAACACCCACACGGGAACCGGAATCGCCAGAAACATCCCCGCCCCTATTTCCGGGTACACCGTATTGGCAGACATGATATTTCCCGCGCCGGAAAAGTACTGAATGAGGGAACGGAAAATGGACATGGTTCCCAGGGTAGCGATAAACGGGGCGATCCGTCCCTTGGTGACCAAAAAACCGTTAAACAAACCGCAGAAAGCCCCAAAAACGATGGCAAAAAGCACCGAAAGAAGCACCGCCAGCTGGGAATCTCCGGGAAATAGGTTCAGGAAAAAGATCGTAATACCCCCGGTAAACGCCGCCATGGAGCCCACCGAAAGATCGATTCCCCCAGAAATAATGACCAAAGTCATCCCCAGGGCGATGATCCCCGTGTAGGATATTTGCCGTAAAATATTTAACAAATTACGGATCTGCAAAAAATTCGGCCATCCCACAATCGCCGCTAAAATGAAAAGAAGGATAAACCCAATTCCCGTCGAATGGTTGCTGAGCTTAAAGTCTTTAAAATACCGTATACCGGCATTCATCTGTTTCGATTCGGCCATTAGTTTTGCTTCCCCTTAATGCCCGTGGCATAGAACATAATTTCCTCCTCCGTAATTCGATCTCCCTCTAAACTTCCCGCGATGGAACCTTCCCGCATCACGTACACCCGATTACAGAGTCCAATAATCTCTTCCATCTCCGACGATATAACCACGCAGGAAATTCCCCGGTCCGATAGGTGATGGATAAACTCATAAATTTCCCGTTTGGCGTTTACATCGATACCCCGGGTCGGTTCGTCAAGGATGAGGATTTTCGGATTCGTATCCACCCAGCGGGCCAAGTACACCTTCTGTTGATTTCCCCCGCTTAAATACCGGAGGGCTAACTTTTTAGAAGCCGCCACGATATTAAACGCCTTCACGTACTCTTCCGCCTTTTCCAGTTCCTTTACCTTATCGATCAAGGGACCCTGAACGTACCTTTCCAGTGAAATAAGGGAGATGTTTTCCGGAATCGTAAAGTCTTGCACAATCCCTTTCCCTTGCCGATCTTCGCTCAGATACCCCAGGCCCAGATTGACCGCGTCCCGGGATTTTTTAATCGTTACCTCTTTCCCATGGATTTTTATGGTTCCCCCATCGATGCGCCGTAGGCCCATTACCGCTTCCGCCAGTTCGGTCCGCCCCGCTCCAACGAGGCCCGCGAACCCTAAAATCTCTCCCTGCCGTAGATTAAAGGAGATATCCTTTAAAAGACCCCGTATGGATAACCCCTGTACCTCCAACACCACGTCCGAGGCGTCGGAACTTCGTTTGGGCGGAAATACCTGGGTAAAATCCCGGCCGATCATTCGCCGAGCAATATCCCGCTCGTTCACGTCTTCGATTCGATCAATTCCGATTAGCTCCCCATCCCGAAGCACGGTTACGCGATCGCAGATCGTTTTAATTTCGTGGAGCTTGTGGGACACGAAAAGAATCGTTACCCCCTGGCTCTTCAACTGCCCCATAAGGTTGAACAGTATTTCCACCTCGTGACTTGTTAACGTCGTGGTGGGTTCATCCATAATCAAAAACCGAGCCTTCAGCATCAGGGCCTTGGAAATCTCCACCATCTGCTTTTCCGCTACGCTAAGGGAACTGACCAGTTTATCCACCCCAATGGGCATCCTCAATTCTTCCAACTGCCGTTCCGCCAGTTCCTTCATCCGAGCCTTATCCAACAACCCCGAAGGAAGGAGGATTTCATTTCCTAAAAATATATTTTCATATACAGTTAAGGGATTGATAAGGTTGAATTCCTGGGGGACAATCGCAATGCCTAATTTTTTCGCGCTGATATAATCGGGAATAGTCACCGGCTTACCCTGGAACCGTAGGGACCCCCGGGTAGGCTGATAGATCCCCGCAATAATTTTGATAAGGGTAGATTTGCCGGCTCCGTTTTCACCGATCAGGCCCATTATTTCCCCCGGTTGAATATCCAGGGAAATTTGATCCAGAACCCGTACCCCCGAGAACTCCTTTGTTATCCCCTCGGCGGTAAGAATCGGTACCACAGAACCGGCGGTAGCTGTCATGTCCATTACTTCTTCATCGCCTCGTCAAAGGCCAGGGTAGAGGGGGCAAAATCCACCCGCCGGACAAAGGCGCAGGCCTCTTTAGCCCCAAACTCCCGTTCCATCCCCGAATCCTCCCATTCCACCGAAAGGGGACCCTGGTAGCCGGCCACGTTTAATTCCCGGATAATGTTTTCAAAATCCACATCCCCGTGTCCCAGGGAACGGAAATTCCACCCCCGCCGGGTATCCCCAAAGGCAAAGTGGGAACCCAATACCCCCGCTTTACCATCCCGATTCACCGCCGCGTCCTTCATGTGGACGTGGAATACCCGGTTGCTAAAATCCCGCAGGAATACGTGGGGCGTAACCCCCTGCCAAATTAAATGGGACGGATCAAAGTTAAAGCCCAGGGTAGGACGATCCTTAAACTCCTTTAAAAGCCGTTGGGCGGTATAATAATCAAAGGCGATTTCGGTGGGATGCACCTCCAGGGCGAACTTAACTCCCTGTTTATCAAACTCATCCAAAATGGGAGACCAGAGTTTAACAATCTCTTTAAACGCCCCATCGATCATCTCATCGGAAGTCTGGGGAAAGGAATACCAGTATTTCCACACCGGGCTTCCCATAAAGCCGGTGACCACCGAACAGCCCATATTTTTAGCCGCCTGGGCGGTGTATTTCATCTCCTGGATCGCCCAAGCGCGGATCTTCTCCGGATTTCCCTTACAATCCGCCGGAGCGAAACCATCCAACCGGGGATCCCACAGATCACCCACGCACTGGCCCGCCAGATGCGCCCCCAGGGCCCACACCTTAAGTCCGTGTTTTGCTAAAATCGCCTTGCGGTTTTCCACGTATTTTGGATCCGTGGCCGCCCGCTTTACATCCATGTGATCGCCCCAACAGGCGATTTCAAGGCCATCGTACCCAAAGGCCTTAGCCTTTTCACAGAGGGTTTCAAAGGGTAAATCGGCCCATTGGCCGGTGAATAACGTAACAGGTCGTCCCATAGTTTTCTCCTTCCTTTAAAAATCGATCCAAACCGCTCCCTTCTGGGAGCTTTCCACGCACTTGCCAATAAATCGAACCCCATCAATACCCATTTCTACGGTCGGGAAATCCATTTCCTCCGCCGTCGGCTGTCGGCCCGCCTTTAATGTGGCCAAAGCACCGATGAACGTTTTGTAAATATTCGCGAAGGCCTCAAAATACCCCTCCGGGTGCCCCGAAGGTATTCGTGAATATCCCTGGGCGTGGGGATAGAAGCCATCTCGACCTCGGGAAAGGGTTTCCGTCGGTTTACCTAACCGGGAAACCACGAGGTAATTGGGATTTTCCTGGGACCATTGGATCGACCCCTTCGTTCCAAAGATCCGAACCCGAAGCCCGTTGTCGTACCCGATTGCCACCTGGCTCGTCCAGTAAACCCCCTTGGCGCCCCCCTGGTACTCCACCATGATCGTCGCATTGTCGTCCAAAACCCGCCCCGGGACAAAGGTGTCCAGCCGAGCACAAAGAGACTTAATCTTAAGTCCCGTCATATAGGACACCATGTTTTCCACGTGGCTTCCGATATCCCCCACGCAGTTGGATTTTCCCGTCTGTTTCGGGTCGGTCCGCCAAGCCGCCTGTTTGGACCCCTCTTTTTCCGCCGGAGTGGCCAGCCATTCCTGGGGATACTCGGCGTTGACAAACCGTATCTCTCCGATATCTCCCCGTTTGATCATTTCCCGAGCCTGTTTTACCGTTGGATACCCCGTGTACGTATAGGTTACCGCGAAAAGGGCTCCATTTTTTTTGGCCAATTCGGCCAACTCCTGGGCTTCCGCCACCTCAAAAGTCAAGGGCTTATCGCATACCACCGAAAAACCTCGGCTTAGAAACGCCTTGGCCACGGCATAATGTTCATAATTAGGAGTTACAATCACCACAAAGTCTATTTTATCTGCCCGTTGGGCTTCCTTCTGCGCCATCTCTTCGTAGGTCTTGTATAAACGTTCCTCCGAAAGCCCCAAAGATCGTCCCGTACTGGTCGTATTTTCGAAGGAACGGGAAAAACATCCCGCCACCAATGTTGCCATCCCATCCAGGTTTATAGCTTTTCGGTGCACATCCCCGATAAAAGCCCCCTGCCCGCCGCCGACCATACCGTACCGTATCAAACCTAAGACTTTAGAATCCGCGCTCCCTTCTATCATGCTACCTCCTTATCAATGCACGCGCGTGCATTACTATGGATATTGTAACCCCACTTTTTTAGGCTGTCAACAAAAATATTAACATTCGAGGCTTTTGGTTCCCTGTAAGGTTGCTCTTTCAAAACTCCCTGAGTTTTAAAAGAGCCTCATTTGATTATATCATTGAAGCTGAAGAAATCTATGTATCAACCCTTCGGTAAGCACCATGCCATTTTTCATGGGGCGGTATGAAGTGCGCAGGTTTAACGGTGGGGTATCTACATACCCCACCGTTGCTATTTACAGCTGGTTTTTAAACGCCCGCAGATGGTTTTCCGAGGCGTTCCTTAAATTGGTAAACAGGGTTTTCAAATCCTGGTATTTCTCGCTTTGAATGATCGGTTGGGCAAGGAAGCGGTCGTACATGGCAATATTATCAATCTCCGCTTGAACCCCCGTAGCGTAGGCTTCATGTAGGGTTTTAGGAAGGCTTATGTACTTTTCCGAATCGTCCGAGGGAATGGGAAGTTTATACGTATTAAACGCCTGCGTTAACCAGCTGATATGGGTAGTTTCAGCCTCCATGATATTGCTAAACGGCCGTACGGTTCCAAATTTCGCCATAATAGCCCTGTACTCCCCATGGGCTACATACTCATCTTGAATAGCGTAGGTAAGCATATCCTGAATGGTAAGATCCGAATCCGCTTTGGCGGCCCCATTCCCGTAAAGCCCAGTTTGTGCTCCCGTATTCTCCGCGAAGGCAAAGCCTCCCACAGTCAGTAATAGCAGGACCATCGCCTTTTGTAAGGCCTTTTTCATCGTAAACTCCTTTCATCCTATATAGAATGTATTGTATATATAGCATATATCATGCCAAGCAAAAGATAATGTATAGCTTTTTAAAAATTTAAAATATTTATTATGTATATATAATATAATAAAATATTATGCGATATGAAAACTTTAAATTTATAAAAAATGAATATCCATTGGATCGAAACGTTTTGAGAAAATTTTTTATCAGCATGGGAAATATTTTCTCATATTATGATTACTAACAATTAAAACGGGCAATTTCTTTTTTTTAAAATATCAATGGAACGAAGCTTTTACAATTGAGGTTTTTACATTAACAATATAAACATTTAAATAGTATAGAATTGTAAAAATACTGCATGTACAGCTAAGATTGCTCTTTCAAAACCCCCTGAGTTTTGAAAAAGTCTCAATTGAAGACGATTTATATTTTTAGCGCTATAGTTGTGCGTATGGGGGTAAAAAAATGAAACGGTTAAACACTGCGATTCTTATATGGGCTGTTCTTTCGGCTTTTGTATGGGCTTTTGATATACCGAAACCGAGTGCCGAGGTTAAACGTTTTCAGGTAGATGCCATAAGTCTTCGGGATATTACCTTCCTTTTTGAAGTGGGTGTTAAAAATCCCTACCCGGTGAATCTTTCGTTTGATGGCCTCCGACTCAATTTTTCGGTAGAAGGGACCTCAGTTTTTAAGGCTACCAATCAGGGTGGATTTACCGTTCCCGCCAGGGGCGAGAAGGCCAATACCTTTACCGTCACCCTCCCCTACGAAGGAATCATTGCATTGGTGAAGGACTACACCTCTAAAGAGTGGCTTAACACGGTTATCGATGGGGTTTTGATTATCCCCCTGCCTAAAATGCCTGGGTTACCCCAGGATATCAGTTTTAATTATAAATTTGAGAAAAAAATTCCCGCCATAAAACCCCACGTTGCCATAACAGGGTTTACCGTTACGCCCCCAAGTACCGAAGAGGTTCGTAAGGCGCTTATCAAAGCGGGATCCAGAGTTCCGCCGGATAGGGCCCTGGGTGTTTTTAAAGACCTTGTGAATGGTAAAAAAAACGCTACCCCACCTATGGATCCGACAGAATTGGACGTTCCCCTTCGCGTAAGTTTTACCCTGGAAATCAAGAACGACGCTAAAGCAAAACTATCGTTTACCAACCTACACTACGATCTTTTTGTCAACGACGATAGTCTTATCGTTGGAGAAAGCTCCCAGGTGGTTCACCAAGCGGATAGAACCTTGGTAACGATAACCAACGAGTTCAGTTCGAAAAAACTTTCAAAAAAGGTTAAAACTCTTTTTAGCGAACGGAAGGGAACCTTTTCGGTTCAGGGAAAGGCTTCCATAAAACTACCCGATGAAATCCGAAAAGAAAGCCTCCCCCTCAACTTTACCGAAGGGGGCACCTTTACCATCAAATAGACCTTCGCCAAACCATACGCTTATGAGTTGTACGCGGGGATTATTTTTGAGTGTACGGCTTACGCTCCAAACTTCTAAAGCTTAAACCGCACCACCAGGTTTTCCAGCTCCCTGATCGAATCCCGATTTTTACCCGTCAGCGTGGAAATATGTTCCATGGCCTGGGCTATTTCCTGGGCCCCTTGGGAATTTTCTCCGGAGGCGGTTTCGATATCCTGGGTACCGTTCATTATCCTTCCCATCTCCTCGAGTATGGTTTGACTGCCCAAACGAATTTCCTCGGAACCGGATCGAATTTCCTGGGTAATTTGATTCAGTTCCTTCATGGCCACTAATACCTGCTCGGAACCCTGGCGTTGCTCTTCCATGGCGTTTTTGACTTCCAGTTCCTGGTTCTCTACCCGCTTAATCCCCGAAAAGAGGTTGTCAAACTTTGTCTGGGCCTCCGCTGTTTCAGCGACCGTTTCTTCAACCAGTTTTTTAACGTTTTGCAGAACCCCGGCTATCGTTTTGCTCTGTTCGTTGGCGTCTTCGGCTAATTTTCGTATTTCGTCGGCCACGACAGCAAAGCCCTTCCCCGCGTCTCCCGCGTGGGCCGCTTCGATGGCCGCGTTCATGGAAAGAAGGTTCGTTTGACTGGCTATATGGGCGATAATGGAATTCGCCTCCAACATGCCTTCACTGGCTTGATCAATTTGATGGATCAGCGATTCCACCCCGTTCAGCCGCTCTTTTCCCACGTCCGCGTCCTGCGTCAACAGGGCTATGGTCTCCTGGTTACGGACCGTAATCTTGGCCACCGAGCTGATATTAGCGACCATCTCTTCAATTGAAGCGGAAGACTGGGTTAGGTTTGCCGCCTGGGTCTCTATTAGATTAAGAAACGATTGGATGTTTCGGTTGATCTGTTCGGTGGTAGCCAAGGTTTCGGTAATCCCCGCCGATTGGTTTAATAATTTTTCTTGGATCTGTTTGGTGTTTCCTGAAATTTGTTGGGCCGAAGCGGAAGATTGGGTTGTATTGGTTTGCAATTCATCCCCCAACATTCGCATTTGATCGACTATTTGCCTTACCGAGCTGACGATAGAATGGATAAGCTCTAAGAATTGGTTGATATTCCTTCCCATCTCGCCCAGCTCATCTTGGCTTCTAACGGTAATGCGCTTGGTTAAGTCCCCCTCACCTTTGGCAAGCTCGGCCACCGCGTTTTTCGTCTCACCCACGGATCGACTGATCATCCGGCTGACAAAAAATACTAAAAGACCGAGAAGCAACCCCAAACCAATAAACGATACAACGATGCCTAAAATTATTCCCAAAGCCGGCCGTTCAAGATCCGTCACCGGAACCGCTACGCAAAAACTCCACCCCTGAACCGACGGTAGGGGGTTAAAAAATACACGTTCCGTTATCCCCTTTGGATTTTTAATGACCGCTTCACCCTTTTGCCCGCCGATCATACGTTTTCCCGCGTCATCCAGACCCTGATACCCCGCGTTTTTAGAATCCAGAACGTTCAAGGTCATCCGTACCGCGCTGTCCGGATGGGCCACCACAAGCCCCTTATTGTCCACGATAAAGCCAAAACCAGCGTTCCCCACGGTAATATTAGCCAGGGAGCTTAAACGAACCAGATCAATAGCCATGCCCACCAGCCCGTGGGCGGGACTTCCGGGGTACTTAACCGCAGCTACTATATCGATGCTCGGTTTCCCCGTGATAGGAGACACCAGAGCGTTACTTACCGCGTAATCCTTACCCCCCTGTAGAATTAGCTTAAAAAATTCGTCATGGGCAATATTCCGCTCGGTCATATTCGTATTAGGCGCCCGGCCATCGGGGAATCCTAAAAAGAAAAAGTCCACGTTGTTATTGTAGGTTTTTTCCTCGTTTAAAGTATTTTTCGCCAAGTCCCATACCATCGATGTAATCGTGTTTTGCCGAGCAACCTGCTGAATGTAACTAATATTTGTGGAGAAAAAATTATCGATGTTTTTAGCCGCGTAGCTCGTGATATCGGCGGTATACTTCGTGATGAGCGACCCCGTGGTTTTTTTGGCGTTCTCATAGGTAACAAAACCCACCAAGATAAAAAATACCGCAATGGGAGCCAAAAGAAGGGCGAACATTTTCCGTTGTATCGATAGCTTCATAAACCTTACCTATATTAATAAAATTCATACGAGGTGAGCCTCTTTTAAAAGTCTGTTACTTTTAAAAGAGGCCTTTGCAGTATTTTTGCAATATAAATATGATACGGAATAGCAAAAACACTGCATGTACATCTAGATAGCTTTTTCAAAACCCCTTGAGTTTTGAAAAGCCTCAGATTTTAAAAAAAAGCATTGAAAATATATACCATAGGTTCATATTATAGAATATACCCTTTGGAGGTCCCATGAATCTCGCCCTCGCTCCAGTTATAGAAGTTATAGAAGATAAGTGCGTCAATTGTCATACCTGCATATCCGTTTGTCCAGTAAAATATTGTATAGACGGTTCGGGAGATAAAGTTCGAGTTATAGCCGATCTTTGTATCGGTTGCGGGGCCTGCATAACCGCTTGTACCCATGGGGCCCGGCGAGGCATCGACGATTTTGACTCCTTTATGGGAGCTCTAAAACGAAGAGAGAAGATGTTCGCCATCATCGCTCCCGCAGTAGCCGCCCGGTACGACGAAAATCGGTTGCGCTTTAACGGTTGGCTGAAAAGTCTTGGGGTCCAAGCCATATTCGACGTGGCCTTTGGGGCCGAATTAACGGTCCAGTCGTATCTACATCACATAAAAACGAACAAGCCCCCCTTCGTCATCGCCCAACCCTGTCCCGCCATCGTTTCCTATATCGAAATTTATCAAACCGAACTTCTTCCGTACCTGGCACCCGCGGACAGCCCCATGCTCCACATCGTTAAAATGATACGGGAAGAGCGCCCTGAATTACGGAATTCCAAAATTGTGATCATTTCTCCCTGCGTAGCCAAACGGCGGGAATTCGACGAAACGGGCCTTGGGGATTACAACGTTACGTTGGAACGGATCGACGAATATCTTAAAGAACAGCGTATCGATCTAAAGTCGTTTCCCGAACTGGACTTTGACGGTCCCACGGGGGAACGGGCAGCCCTTTTTAGTACCCCTGGGGGCCTAAAAGCCACGGTCGAACGGGAACGACCGGATTTGGGTACCGCGATTAAAAAGATGGAAGGCCCCACAGTGATTTATCCCTACCTAAAAGAACTTCCCGAGTCGATCAAAAAACAGGTCAACCCGCTTATTTTAGATTGCCTAAATTGTGAAAAGGGGTGCAACGGCGGAACCGGAACGGGCTCCCAGAAAATACCCGCCGACATACTTGAGGCGGCGGTACAACGGAGGAAGCTGGCCGAGGAATCAAAACTGTCCCATTCTGGGAAGGTTATTAAAAGAACTTCAAAAAAGGCTATTCAAAAATCAATCCGTGACCATTGGAAGGCCGATCTTTTCGCCCGATCCTACGTGAACCGTTCGGCGTCCCTAAACTTGCGGATACCTTCAACGGGAGAACTTCAGGAAATTTACCAAAAAATGTTAAAAATAGAGGAAAAAGACTTTCTTAATTGTGCCGCCTGCGGTTACGGCTCCTGCGAGACCATGGGCATCGCCATTTTTAACGACCTGAACAAGCCAGAAAACTGTCAGCATTACCGGGAATTGGTGTTGGCCCGCCACCGGGATACCATCTCCCAGATGGCCATAGACCTGGATAAGGAGATCGGTTCATCCATTAAAGATGTGAATGACGTAACCAAGTTGCTTCCCGATCTTTCCCGGTTTACCCACGCGCAAGCCGCGTCCCTGAACGATTCGACCCGACGAATAGAGGATCTTTTGACCGCCATCGCCCATTCTTCCCAGCTATCTTCCGTCAGGAGCGAAGAACTCGCGTCTCTTTTAGAAATGGCAGTCTCGGTACAATCCGAATTAGGCTCCTCCCTTTCGGCCATCCTAACTTTAAAAGAACAGATTCACGCGGTTCATGGCTTAGTCGGAGGAATCAACAAAATCGCCTCCCAAACAAACCTACTGTCCATGAACGCCGCCATCGAAGCGGCCCATGCGGGAGCCTCCGGGGCCGGCTTTGCCGTGGTTGCCGAAGAAATTCGAAACTTAGCCGATCAGGCGGGCATCAACGCCACCCAAATCGCCAAAACCATCGCTTCCATGACCCGGGATATGGACGCCGCAACCTCTATCACTGAACGTTCGGGGGGAAACATCCGTTTAGTTCTTGAAAAGCTAAACCAAAGCGCCAATGGGATGAATGAAATTTTTACATCCATGCGGGCCCTCGCCTCTGAAACCGGAGGAATCGGTACTTCGCTGGAAACCCTGACGTCCACCACCCATGGGCTCAACGACATATCCCAACGAATGGAAACTTCGCTCCAACATGTCGCCGGGGAAATCGAAACCATCGCGGTTATTTCCCATAACAACCTCAAGCAGATGCAATAGGGGATTTTTCATAAAGAGGGCTTGGCAAAAGGGATGGGTTTTTCAAAAGGTACAGACTAAAAGAGGGGGGGGCACGACCCCCTCTCTTTTACTGCCGAGCTTACGGTTCCGCATTAGGCGGTTTTCATCTTTGGGACAGAACAAAGAGCCTATTTTACTTCTGGGGAACGATAGTCCCAATCGTGGGTATCCAATTCCTGTAGCAACTTAACAACCGTTTCGACCAGGACCTGGCGCATTTTTGCTCCTTTTTCTTTTGTTGCTTTGGTCGGATCTCCCGAGGCCCCTGTATTGGTTAGCTCACTAAAACGCCATTTTATATCAATCCACGGAGGAAGCTTAGGAACCACACCCTTTGCGGAAGCCATATTGCATAACTCAGGGAATAACTCAAGACAAATGGATGACTCTCCTTCGCCCCCATGTCCAAGGCCTTTCCAGACTTCAAAAAAGTTCTCCGGGAGTAGGTTGCCTACCATATTCCACCAGGCATCCAATGAAACAATTTTGATATCCGGGTGGGCAACCTTTACGGTCCGAGAAGCAACTTCTATGGGGGCAATGTTACCATCGTGTCCATTCATAATAAAAATTTTTTTAATACCCTCCCTATAGACGGATTCAAAAATATCTTTTAAAAGGGCAATTTCTGTATCGAAGGAAAGGGACACGCAAAAGGGAAATTCCTTATAATGCTCGCTCACCCCATAATTCACTGGAGGAAGCACCGCTGTTTTTGGTAGTTTTGCGGCAATATCCAGAGCTACAAGATAGGCAGTAAGCGCGTCGGTACCAAAGGGCAGATGGTTTCCGTGACTTTCCAAGGACCCTAGGGGTAAAATGACCTTTTCAAAAGCCTTGGCCCTATACTCCTCGGTGTTCCAATGCTGAATTTCCAAAGGATTTTTTTTCAAAGTACGCCTCCTTTAATAATTTTGAACAACAGTGGCTTTTTAAACCCATAGGGCATGTTATAAAGCCACCGTAGTAATTGGAGGGTTTTGCGTAATCAAATACCTTCGCAAAACCCCCCAATGCACTAACTTTTTACTGGTTACCCATGCCTTACGGAGCGGGGACCTTCTCGGGTACCACTTCGGCAGCTAATACCAATTTCCCATCTTTTACCTGGATAAGCGCCACACCTTTCTGTGGAATGGGATTCCCTGCTTCAAAGGTAATAGTCCCAGTTACACCAGCGAGCCCTTTGGTTGTTTGCAACGCATCCCTAATTGCCTTCGGGTCTGTCGATTTTGCCCGGGTAATTGAATCAGCAATAAGCTTCACCGTATCGTACCCTAAACCGGCAAAGGCATTTTCCGGATCGGTTTTATATTCCGCCTTATAGGCGGCTATGAATTTTTTAGCCGCTGGGGTACCCGCTTCGGGGTCCATAAGCGAATGGGTCGTAAAATATACATTGTTCGCTCCCGGACCCGCGATTTGGACCAATAAGGGGGTATCATAACCATCCCCGCCAAATATGGGCTGTTTAACCCCACCGTCACGGAATTGCTTTACAATAGTCCCCACATCATCAGGACCAGAAGAAATAAAAAGTATATCCGGCGCTGGTTTTAATGCCTTAAGCTTTGTAATCTGAGCGGAATAATCCTTGTCCCCGGTCTGATAATAATCCTCCAAAACCACATTTCCGCCCAATTCG
The DNA here is from genome assembly GCA_964425215.1 of uncultured Treponema sp. Taxonomy (GTDB): domain Bacteria; phylum Spirochaetota; class Spirochaetia; order Treponematales; family Breznakiellaceae; genus CAYRLW01. Next base: position 46,108 of record CAYRLW010000009.1, on the reverse strand, counting down.
GTAAACCGTTCTTTAAAGTATTTACCCAGTAACATGGTATATTCCATGCCCTTATCGATTAACAGGTATACCGTTTTAGCGTTCAAATTTTTATACGCGTATTCTGCAGCGGCGGCGGCTTGAACGTTATCCCCAAAACAAGCCAAGAACAGGTAATCCGGAACTTGGGCAGGTAATTTGGGCGACGTGGCACCAGAAGTTACGAACATGATCCCCGCTTTAGCGGCGATGGGAGCGGCGGCCATAACCATATCGGAATCGCTAAAGCCCAGCATAGCCACTACCTTGTCGGAGGTTGCCAATTGAGTAGCCGCTTTCCCAATGGTTTCAGCATCGGTTTTTCCGTCGTAGGAGATCAATTCGATTTGTTTTCCCAAAACACCGCCAGCCGCGTTAATTTCTTTTGCCGCAAGCTTCGCGCCATTCGCCGAAGGGGCATCCAACGAAGCCTGCGCTCCTGTCATGTTGTAAATCATACCGATCTTAATTGTAGATCCCGTACCTTTAGCACAGGAACCCAAACTTACCCCTAAAGCTATAAGCGCTATTAGGGGAACCATCCATTTTTTCATATTCACACCTCCATCCATGAAACTTAATACGGTTAACTACGTAACCGTTAGCGACCCCCATTATTCGTTTTTGAACGAAAGGTAAATACTCCCTTGAAAAATAGAATAACATTCCGGAATTTCCATTCTGTTTCCCCAAACAAACCCGCAGGTTTAAAAACGATCATCAGGATAAGAATCAACGCCATAAGTACCTGGCTAGAACCATACGTAGGAAGAATTGTCATGATCCCTAAATTAATACCCCGTTCCAAATTCCGTAAAATTTCCGAGATCACCGTTACAAAAAGGACTCCGGCTAATGAACCCCGGACCGACCCCAGTCCCCCGATTATAACCATGGTGATAACGCTAAAGGTTTGGGCAAAATAGAAGGATTTTGGTGAAAAAGCTCGGATAAAATGGGCCCACAAAGCACCACCGATGGCGGTAATAAAAGCGCTTACACAAAAGGCTAACAAACGGGATCGGACTATAGGTATACCTATGGATTCGGCGGCTATAGCATTATCCCTACTGGCCCGCATACTCCTACCAAAGGAGGAAAATTTAAGTCTCAAGACGATATACACCACGAACAAAGCCCAGAGCCAGACGTTCCACCAGGAAGTATAGGCGGGGACACCCGCAAAGGTCCTCGCTCCCCGGGTAAAGGTATCCCAATTAGTCAAGACCACCTGCGTTATCACTAAAAAACCCATCGTCGCCACAGAAACATAGGGGCCAATAAGACGCATCAAGGGGATACCGATAAAAAAGGCCACTACCATGGCAAACAATGCGGCTATGAGCACCGCAGGGAAAAAGGGAAGTTGCACGTGGGCTAACCACTCGGGTAGATCCGGTAAATTCGCCGCTTTCATTTGTAATGGAAGGGTTAGAATAGAAGATACATAGGCTCCCAGGGCCATAAATCCCACATGCCCCAGGGAAAACAATCCGGTTAATCCGCTAAAAAAGTTTAACCCTAGGGCTAAAATAATATAAATGGCAATTCCAATTATAATTCTCTCCACATAATCAGTCCCACCGCTGATAAGTAAATATATAAAATCAACAAGAAGGATCGTGCTAACAATATAGACGGTTTTTTTGTGTTTGCTGGCCCAGTTCATATTTTCTCCTTAGCCGTGGTACCCAAAATTCCATTAGGACGGAACAGAAGTAAAATAATAAGGATGATAAATACAAAGGCATCCCGATAGGGAGCCAAGTTCGAAGGTAATAGGGCTTGCAATAGAATCTCCGTAATTCCTAGAAGGTATCCCCCCAATATGGCCCCCGGAATACTACCTAGACCCCCAACCACAGAACCCACAAACGCCTTTAATACGGGTTGAAACCCCATCAGTGGATCAATCTTCCCAACTCGGGCACTCCAGAGAACCCCAACAACCCCAGCTAACACTGACCCGATAATAAACGCGGTTACGATTATCCTATTAACATTGATACCCATCAGCCGTGCCGCGATAAGATCCTGGGATGTGGCCCTTAAGGATATGCCCGTTTCGGTACGTTTAACAAAAAAAGAAAGCAACACTAAGAGAATTAGGGTAATACCAATGGAAATAATACTAAGGCTGGAAACGCGGATCCCTCCAAATTTTATAACTTGACTTAATATTTCGGGGGATGCAAAGGGTCGAGACGTGGCTCTAAAAATCATAACCGCCAGGTTTTCTAAAAATATGGTCACCGCAAAAGAGGTAAGAAGCATAGCCACATCGCTTGCCCCTCGTATAGGCCGATAGGCAACCCTTTCCATCAGTACCCCCGCTACACCGCTCATAAGAATACCCAGAAGGGCTGCGATCCAAAACGGGAGACCCAGGAGGTTCAACAATAGGGTAGCGTAACTACCTACCATTATTAGATCCCCATGGGCAAAATTGATAAGCCGTAAAATCCCAAACACCATGGCTAAACCAATAGCCATCAGCGCGTAGAGACTACCAATACTTATTGAATTAAGTACTTGTTGGACCAGATACTCAAATTGCATGTTCCACCGATCCTTCGTCCGCGCGACTTAGGTATATTTTTTCGATTTCTGGATTATGGGCCATTTCTGCTTTCGTTCCCGTAAGCGCTATCGATCCAGTTTCCAAAAGGTAACTTCGATCCGCAATCCGTAAGGCTTGCCGGGCGTTTTGTTCCACCAATAAAATGGTCACCCCCTTTTCATGGAGACCTTTTATGACCGCGAATATTTCTTTTACCACCAGCGGAGCTAAACCTAAGGATGGTTCATCCAGCATAAGAAGGCGGGGCTTCGCGATCAGAGCCCTGCCAATTGCTAACATTTGCTGTTCTCCTCCCGATAAGGTCCCTCCCGCTTGATGCTGACGTTTTTCCAAAATAGGGAACAGGGAAAAAACTTCTTCCATGTCCTTTTTTAGAGAAGTCTTATCTTTCCGCCGGACCGCTCCCATTCGTAAATTTTCTATAACGCTTAAATTACCAAATATCCTTCGTCCTTCGGGGGAATGGATAATTCCAAGCTCAACAATCTCCTGGGGATCCTTTTTGGTTATATCCGTTCCATCGTACCGTATGGTTCCAGACTGAGGACGAACGATCCCCGAAATACCCATCAAGGTTGTCGATTTTCCCGCTCCGTTGGGGCCAAGCAAAGCCACCAATTCCCCATCCTGGATCTCCAACGTTATTCCCTTCAATGCGTGGACGTGGCCATAAAAGATGTGCAGATCCATAATTTTAAGCATCCAAGTCCTCCTGCCCCAGGTAGGATTCGATAACTAGCTTATTATTTTGAATTTCCTGGGGTAGACCTTCGGCTATCAACTGACCGTAACTTAAAACCTGAATACGTTCGCAAAGGTTCATAATTACCGGCATATTATGCTCGATAATAACGACCGCAAGGGAAAACTCTTCCCGAATCCGTCGAATAAGAGCCAACATTTCATCCTTTTCCGCCTGATTCATCCCCGCTACAGGCTCGTCTAGCAAGAGAAGTTTAGGCTGTAAAGCCAACGCCCGTACAATCTCCAGCTTTCTTTGATCCCCATACGAAAGAGTCGTGGCCAGCGTATCTGCCTTATCGGCCAAATTAAAAATTGAAAGCATCCGAAGGGCTTCTTCTTTTATAGAAGCTTCTTTTTTGCGAAACGTCGGTGTACTCAATAGGGTTTCAAAAAAGTTTCCCTGTTTTCCCAATTGACCAGCGCAAACAACGTTTTCCAGTACCGTCATGGACTGAAAAAGCCGTATATTTTGAAAGGTTCTACCCATTCCATCCTGGGAAATTCTGTGGGGCGGAAGGGTTGTAATATTCTTTCCCCGGAACGTTATTGTTCCCCCATCCGGATGTATATGACCGGTTAAAAGGTTAAAAACCGTCGATTTTCCCGCTCCATTGGGACCAATAATTCCTATAATTTCCGAGGGCCATACCCTCAGGTGATAATCATCCACCGCACGCAACCCTCGAAAATGTTTTGATACCCCGTTAACCTCTAGTAAACAGGAATAATTGTTTTTGTTTAGTTGATCCATCTATACCAACTCCCTTCCTGGAACCTACAAATCAAGACCTTCAAATGGAATCCACTCTAAAAATTGAAATTTTTAAAGTCGACTCCTTGCAAGTTTAGCAGTAAAAGCTGACTTATTTAGCAAACATCAACTTCTACAAAACCACTTTCTCCTATGCATATATATGCAATATAATAATAATTATTGTATTATTATGCATAAATTATAATATGCCAAAACGGGTTGTCAATAGATAAAACTGACAAAATGGAAATTCTTATAATCTTAGATTCTTTAAGATCTAATTGCTGTATACTTTTCCCTTGACAATTATTCGATATTTCGATAATATTCAAAATATCGAAATACTAGGGGGCTATCGTGGAGTCATTGTTTAAAGCCCTGGCCGATCCAACCAGGCGGCGAATTTTGGAGCTCTTAAAAAATGGATCCCTTACCGCTGGGGATATAGCCGACGCTTTTGACATCGGGAAGCCTTCGATTAGTCATCACTTGAACGTTCTAAAAGCGGCGGATCTGGTCCAGGCGGAACGGGAGGGTCAAACCATCGTGTACACCCTTAACACGTCGGTGTTTCAAGAACTTGTTGCGTGGGTTTACGGCTTAAAAAAGGAGGAAAAAAGCAAATGAAAGCGAAAAAGAGTGATATTGTAATACTACTGATCAACCTGGTATCTTTGGTCGGCTTAGCCCTTCTGCTTCCTCGACTACCTAAGACCATCCCCATCCACTGGAATTTTAGGGGCCAAGCGGATAATTGGGGCCCCCGTTGGATGGTTCTTCTGATGGGCTCCCTACCCCTTGGGATTTTTATCATGATGAAAATCCTGCCCCTTATCGATCCGCGGAAAGAATCTTATCGGCTCCACGCGAAGGCGTACAGTATCATTACCGTCGCCATTTCCCTTGTTTTTATTCCCATCGCATGGATAGTAGCTTTGGCAGGACTCCAGGTCCAGTTGGATGTAGGAATAGTCACCCGTCTTTTTATTGGTCTACTATTTATCATTCTGGGAAATTATATGGGAAAACTTCGAACCAATTTCTTTGTGGGGATCCGTACACCCTGGACCCTTTCCAATCCGGAGGTATGGCAAAAAACCCACCGCCGGGGAGCCTGGGTCTTTGTGTTAATGGGCCTTATCTTTTGGCTTTCCCTTATCCAACCCCACAGTCCCCTCCTCGCCGGGATCGCCACGGCAGCGGTAATCTTGGGAACCCTTTATATCATCCTTTATTCCTATATTCTTTTTCACAAGCTTGATAAGGGGACTTCGTCGGATTATCATTAAGCCATGAAACACCGACAAAAAATCCTGTATGGAAGCGCTCTCTTCCTTTCGCTCTTCCTTATCTTTTCTTGTTCCACGGTCCCCCCGTCCAGGAATCCTAATAGGATAGGGGGATTGATTAAAGAGCTCAATACAGCCAGCGAAGATAGGCTGGTGGAGCTTTCGTCCTTGCCCTTCCTTTTGGACGGGGAAATTATCCTCCGGGAACAGGATCTGCGGACCCTGTGGCGCAACCTTCGGAGTGCGGGCTTTACCTTTGCCGAAGCGGACGTAAAGGCTGTAACGCCGGTGGATCCTTCCAGCTACCTCAAGTTCGGGGATAACAAGGAAGTCCAGGCCTATTTTAAAAAATACGTGGCCAAGGACGGCGCGGTGGCGGAAATCCAGACAAAATACGGAACTTTTTTGATTATCACCGGGGGAAGAAACTGGTTTATTCCCAAAATCTTCGGTTTTACCGGACCCCAGGGGCGTTGATATGAAACATAATCTTCCAAAAACGCTAATTCTAACTCTTCTATCGATCCTTCCGGGGACCTTCGCAGTGGCTCAAAATACCGAGGTTACCTATTTGGAGGGGAATCCAAAACTCCGAAATAACTCGGGCGCCCTTTCGTCCCTGGATTACGGTTCCCAACTGCGAACCGGCGAGTCGGTTATCACCGGCAAGACGGACCTGGCGGAACTATCCCAGGGCGACCTGGCGACCATTCGGGTGCGGCCCAACACGGTTTTTACCATCCGGGAGGTTGAACAGGGCGGCCAAAAAGAACAGGTCCTGACCACCACCGTCGGGGCTGTGGCCATGCGCTTTAACCGCCTGGCGGGGAAAGAACCCCGGATCGGCACTATCAGCACCGTGGCCGGTATCCGGGGTACCGAAGTAACCGTCTTCGCGGGCCCCGACGGCAGTGCCCTCTTCCTGGTGGACAGCGGCCAAGTGGACGTCAGCTCCGCCGGCAAAACCGTCTCCCTTACGGAAAAGGAAGCCGTCGAAGTCCCCGCCGGCGGTCCCCCGGGGGAAAAATATTCGGTGATTGGTAAGGAACAGGATTTTTCCACCTGGGCCCAGGATAAAACCAAGGACCTTTTGGCAGACCCCGTTTCTTCTTTGGATAAAATCAGCACCATGATGGACCAATTCAAAGCGGGTTTAGACGAATGGGTCGCCAAATATCAAACCGCAAAGGTCGATTCCGACGCGGCGGTAGAAAAAATGAAAAGCATAACCGACAAGGATCAACAACAAAAGTATCGGGACGAAGTTTGGTTCCCCCTGGCTACGCAGACGGGAAACGCGATTCTTAATTATCGCTACTACACCGTTTCGGCCCTATCCCTCCGCCGTTTTGTCATGGGACCCCTGTACGTGCAACTTCGGACCCGGAACATCCTTAAAGCGGACCCCCAATACCAGGCTTTTTTGGATAAATACAATATGGTCCTAGAGGATTTTCGTAGGGTCTTTGAGCCCTACACCAACATAGCGGACTATTAACCGTATCCTAAAGGAGGATAATCATGCGTACCATTGGAAAAATCACCCTGGGTCTTTTCGGCGCAGGACTACTTATCGCCCTTACCTTCGGGTCCCTCTCCAGCTGTACCCCCGCCGGAGAGACCATCCGGGACCGGATCAATACTTTTACCACAGCTGTGAACAATCACGATGAGCAGGGTATTAAAGATTGCCTTGACTCAAGCGCTACTCTGTATAATACGGCTAATTATACATGGTGGAATTCACAGCTTGGAAGCTCAGACCCTGGTAATATAGTTACATTTTCAACCAGTGGTAATACAGCGACCGTTACATACACAGGAAGTGGTGGCCCTTATACATTTGGAATGACCGAAAACAAGGGGACCTTCTTATCCGGTACAACGTATAAGATTAGAACAGTCGCTACTAGCGGATCAACATTCTTTTATTAAACAATAGAATCACGTCTCTAATACGTGGGGCCCGAATAAAATCGGGCCCCGATCTTTCTCCCCCCCTCTTTAAATCTTAAGCGCGTTATACGCCATAATAAACGCCGCGGCGATGGTTAAAAGGCCGGAAATGGTTTTGAGGCTTTTGGGCTTGGTTTTGAGGGCTATTTTGCCGCCGATCCAGCCGCCGATGATGGCCACCGCCCCGGAGGGGATGGCGAGGGCCGCGTCAAAGCCCCCGTGGAGGGCGTTGCCGGCAAAGCCGGTTAGGGCGGTAGCGGCGAGCATGGCGGTGGCGGTACCCACGGCGGTCCGCATGGGGACGCCGCACCCTACGACCATCAGGGGAACGAGGAAGGAGCCCCCGGATATCCCTACCATCCCCGCGAAAAAGCCCGTAGCCATGGTTAGGGGTACCGCAAGCCAGAGGTTTATCACGTAGGTGTTCTCCCCTTCCCGGATATTCCAGAAACCAAAGGCGTACTTGGCCTCCTTTTTCGTTTGCCGTTCCGGGAAGAGCATGGCGACCCCGGCGACGACCAAAAGGACCGCTAACACGAGCTCCAGGGTTTTACCCCCAAAGGCCCGAGCCTCAAAACCTCCGACAAAGGCCATGGAGGCGTTGAGGCCCCCGAAAAATATCACCAGGGGCCAGGAGAGGGTTTTTGCCTTCCCGTAGACCAGGGCTCCCACCAGGGAACTGCAAAGGAGAATAAACTGACTCGTGGTGGATGCGGTGTGCATGGCCACCCCCGCAAGGACGAGGGTGGCGACGTAAAAATTGCCCCCACCCCGGCCGCTCATTATCATAACCACGGTTAAAGCAAAAATTATAGCGACTATAAGTACCGTATTCATGAACGAAGTGTATCACCTGACGGCCTTTGCTACAAGCGGTCATATGCTCATAATTTGAAATATTTTTCCTTTGATCTACCACCATAGACCACCGATTGTGGATATGAGTCCTATCACCCTGGTTTATTCATCGAATTTATACTATATTTAATGTCAGGAGGACCCTATGGAAACGGCGGCCACTTTAAACGATTCTGGTATCGCCTTGACCGAGGCGAACCGACCGAACGACGCGATTCCTCTCTTTCGAAAAGCCCTGACCTTGGATCCCGAAAATCCCCTGTTATGGCTTAATTTGGGCATCGCGCTACAAAAAACGGGGGAGTACGACGACGCGGTTCTCTGTTTTGACCGGGTGCGTTCTATCGACGATCAGAACGCGGAAGCCTGGGCATCCTTGGGACTTATCTACTACGAACTGGAGCGCTTTGAAGAGGCGGAAGCCCTGTATCGGGAAGCCCTTCAATTGGATCCCCGTTCCCCCAAGTGTTGGAACAACCTCGGGGTCCTGTACTTTACGGAGGGCGATTACGAAAGCGCCCGGGAGTGTTTTGAACAAGCGGTAGGACTGGCTCCCATGTATTACGACGGCCTGTTCAATTTGCGGGATGTATGCGAAGAATTAAAGGATTATCGTGCCGCTTCCGAATTTGGAAGACGGCTTTCGGAATTGGGTCTTCAAGAAAAGACCCACCTTCGGTCCTTTAATTCATAACAATTGGGGTTTTTTTTGAAGGTTCTCTACGTAGCGGAAATCATTGGCAAGGCGGGGGTATACGCGTTCAAAACCGCCCTTCCATCGGTAAAAAAAGAAAAAAATGTTGACTTTGTCATCGCTTGTGGTGATGGGGCAACCGGAGGGAGCGGCCTGGGCCGCAACCATGCGGGGTATATCCGTAAACTGGGGGCCGATGTAATTACCACGGGGGATTGTTGTTTTTATAAGAAAGATCTGGTACAAAACCTGGATAAACTGCCCTACGTTCTGCGGCCAGCCAATATAAGCGTCTTTGCGCCGGGGCTGGGAGCTCGAACCTACACGGTGGGCGGCGAAAAGGTGGCGGTGGCGGTTTTGTTGGGCCAGAGCGGGTTCGGTAGACTTCACGCCGACAGTCCCTTTACCCGTTTACCCGAACTGTTGGAACGGCTCCGCCGGGAAACGCCCTACGTGATCCTGGACTTTCACGCCTCAGCCACCGCAGAAAAATTAGGGCTTTTCGCCCAGGCGGACGGGTTGTGCTCCGCTGTTGTGGGTTCCCACGGGCGGGTTCAAACGGCGGACCAGGGGGTTTTACCCGGAGGTACCGCGGTGATTTCCGACGCCGGCCGGACCGGAAGCGTCAATTCGGTGGGGGGTACGGATATTCAAAGCCGGATTAAGGAATATCTGACAGGAATCCCCGACTGGACCCGGGACGCTTGGGACAAACCGGAACTGCAGGGTGTATTGATAGAAATTGAAAGAAACGGCCAGGCCGTTTCCATAGAAAGATTACGTATTCCATGCCCGGAGGTACAGCATGAAAGAGATAGGAACGGTCCTCTCGATCGAGGGGGAGACGATAACCTTTAAAGGCGGAAGCCCGGGGGCCTGCGTGGCCTGCTCGAACCATTCCTGCCAATCGAACGGAAATATCCTTACGGCCCGTAACGACAGGGGCTTAGAGTTTTCGGTGGGAGACACGGTGGAGATAGAGAATCCCCTGGCTACCAGCGTGGGACAGGGCCTGGTGGTTCTTCTGCCCCCCTTCGTGGTAGCCGCATTGGGCTACATTCTTACCATGGTCCTGGCTCCCAAGTCTTCCGATCCCTTAAGGGCCGCCGTGGCCATGGTGGGTCTTATCGCGACCTTTTTCGCGATTTATTGGATTAGGAAATTGATTCCCACCAAAGCCGCCCCCCAGGTTATCCAGGTACTTCCCCAAAACGAATTTTCCTTTTTATCCGCTTCCATGGAACCAATCAAACACATGGAAGTGGAGTCCTAACAGAGCGACGCCTTACCATCTTCCCCTTCGTATCCTCCTTTGGGGCGATACGGAGGGGAGGTAATACGTTTTTGTATCGGTTATTTATGGCTCGCCTAGTAGCTGATTCACCGCTTAAAATATGTTGCTTTACCGGTACGTTAGGGGTATATTTAATCAGAAGGGATAGATACTATCCGTCCCTTTGGATCGCTCCTTGGGAGGGTCCAGCAAGGCCGGGCCAAAAGGCCGGTGAAACAGGAGCCTTATATGAGAGGCAACAAGGTGTACATGGATCTGGGAACCATTTTCGATGAAATTTTCGAAGCGGCCCAGGATTTTCACGACGAGTTCAGCAAGAACTTTAACCAGTACGATTCCCATTTTAGGCCCGGCGGCCCCTTTGGGGATCGGGCGGATCGGGGTCCTTTTTCCTTCACCCAGGACGAAAACATCGATTATTATCCCAACTATTCCTACCCCCCCATGAACGTGTTTATGACCGCCGATCGGACCCTGGTTTTTGAATTCGCCCTGGCGGGCTTTGACGAAAAAAACATTGACCTTTCGTTCCAAGGGGACTACATGATTTTCTCGGCCCGCATTATCGTAGATCAGCCGGTGGAAGAAAACGTTCGCTTTTTTAAACGCCGGCTTAAACTGAAGGACATCGACAAACAAAAGTACTTTGTTCCGGCGGATAAATTTGATCAGGAAAAGGTCAAGGCGGTGTTTCGCAACGGTATTTTGCGGATCACCGTTCCTCCCAAGGAGGATACCACGGTAAATGAAGGAATCAAAATAGAAATTATCAAGGAAGGCGAATAAAACAGGGCCCCCTGAAACCTGAACGGTTTTAGGGGGCCTTTTAAACGATAGAGCTTAGGGCTCCGCTACAAGGTCAGCGGTTTTTCGTTTAACCCTTCTCCGCTCCCACCGTAAGTCCGGAAATAAAGTACCGCTGGAATAAAAGGAAGATAAGCAGGGGAGCCCCCGCGGCGATAATGGACCCGGCGGCGATCATGTTGTAATTGGAGATAAACTCCCCCTGCATATTCGCTAGTCCCAGGGTCACGGGTTTTAGTTTATCCTCCTGCAGGAGTATAAGGGACCACAATAGGTCGTTCCAAATCCACGTGAATTCCAACACCGCCAGGGCGGCCATGGAAGAAATGGAAAGGGGCAGGATTATTTTTCTGTAGATATAAAAGTCCGAAGCTCCGTCTATCCGGGGAGCTTCGACCAGGCTAAAGGGAATCTGTTTCATGAAGTTACGCAAAAAGAACGTACAAAAGCCCAATTGAAAGGCAATATGAAACAAAATAATTCCAGGGTACGTGTTGATAAGCCCCATGGAATCGGAAAACCGGTACACGGGAATCAACAGCATCTGAAAGGGAATCAGCATCCCGGTGATAAAGATGATAAGCACCGTTTTATTCAGGCGAAATCGGTAAAACGCCAAAGCGAAGGCCCCAAGGCTGGAGATTAGCAACGCTCCGACCACCGAGGGGATAGTAATGATAAACGTATTCAACACATAGTGGGCCATACCGACCTTGGTCCACACTTCGGCAAAATTGGCAAATATGGCCACTTTGGGGGGTGCCCACATACGGGGACTGCTCATTATTTCGTCCATCGACTTAAGGGACGTAAATAGGGCTATCACTATGGGCACGAGCCACAGGGCAACTAAAAGCGTACCAATCGTATAAAACGCTGTTCTAAAAAGAATGCGTTTAGAGCTAGACATGGATTTCATCGCGTCCCCCTACCGTTGTAATTCATTTTTCAGGGTATTGGATACGTATACCACGATAAAGGCGAAGGTAATTAAAAATTGTACCACCGCGATAGCCGACCCGTATCCATAGTCCTGGTACGCAAAGGCCGACGAGTACATGTAGCTGGCCAACACCTCCGCCGCCCGGGCTTTTGTGTTGGTCATCACGTAAACGATATCGAAGGACCGCAACGAATCGATAATAGAAATGGTCACCGCTACCACCGTCGCCGGCGCCAGCATGGGGATAATCACGTGACGAAACCGCTGTCCCCAGTTAGCCCCGTCCACCGTAGCCGCCTCTACCAATTCTTCCGGCACGTTTTTCAAACCCGCCAAATAGAGGATCATCACGTAGGGAACCTGCCTCCAAATTCCCACCACCACGAGGGCCAGGGTCATATACCGTTTATCCCCCAGCCATTGGACCGCGTATTGTTGTAAACCTACCGCCCGCAGAAGGGTGTTCAATACCCCAAAATCGGGGTGATAAATCCAGGCCCAAATGGTGCCGATTACGGCGAACGAAAGGGTCATGGGTATATAAAAAAGGGTCTTGTAAAGCCGAGCCCCACCGTATTCTTGGTTAAAAAGCATCGCCACGCCCAAACCCAGGGGAATGGGAATGCCCACAAAAGCGATAAGCCATATAAAGTTATTCCATAAGGCCAGATGAAACTGGGGATCCTGCACAAGGCGGACAAAGTTGCCAAAACCGATAAATTTCCGGCCGTACATGATCGTATCCCTGTAGGTCATGCTGAACAACAGACTCTGAAGAACCGGGAAGATGACCCAGATAACGTACATCGTCAGCGGAAGCGCCAGAAATGCCCAGGGTAACAGGGTGTTTTTTGTAAGTTTGACGGTCATCAAGCCGCTCCTCGGAATGGGAAATTACCCTAAACCGCGTGGGATTTCCTGCGAAAACGATCCTCTTCGCAAGACCCCATGGCGGTATTTTTCTAGGGCCATCAGCGCAAAACCCGGTGGGTTTTGCGCTGGCTATAATTTTTTACTTCGCGTAGATCCGAACCCGTTCTTTGTCCAGGTTGGTAAGAATAGTATCAATCTGACCGGGGTTAGAAATAAGGTCCACAATGGCGTTCATGCCCTTGGCGGCCATTTCTTCCGGAGCGTCCCGGTCGTAGAACTGCATGGCGGTCTTGGCGCCGAGAACCATGTCCAGACCCCGCTGGGCGTCAGCGTTCGGCACGGGCACTTTTTTGTTGGCCGCTAAGCGTCCCAGGGGTTTGCAGAACATTTCCTGGGCTTCGGCGGTGGCAAGGTAGGCCATAAATTTCTTGGCGGCCGCTTTATTCTTCGCGTTCTTGGGAATCATAAAGCCGTCGGTGGGGGTATCCACGGAGTAGTCGGTCCGGCCTTCAAACACGGGGAATTTGAAGAAATCGATCTTATCCTTAACGTCCGCGGGAGCCACGTCTTTGATGAATTGACCCATCAGGTACATCCCAGCCTTGCCCTGGAAAAGAACGTTAGCCGCTTCTTGCCAGGAATAGCTGGAAGCGTTGGGCATAAAGTACCCGCGGCGGGCCAGCTCGGCGATATAGCCAAAGCTCTTTTTAACCGCCGGGTCGGTGTAGGCCACATCACCCTTGGTCAGCTTAACGTGGAAATCCCCGCCGTTAACCGCGCTGTCCATGTAGTCAAACCAACCGCCGGCGGTCCAGGTGTCCTTGGCCCCAATGGCGATAGGATCGATGCCTGCGGCTTTAAGTTTGTCGCATACCGCCAGGAATTCATCGGCGGTCTTGGGAATAGAAAGGTTCAGCTTGGCAAAAACGTCCTTGTTGTAGTACACCGCCCACCAGTACCAGCTTTGGGGCATAAAATACACGTTCCCGTTGTAGCTGGCGGAAGATTTAAACGCGGCGGGGAACTCGGACTCGAAGGAACCGCCGGGGAATACGTCGTTAATCGGTTCCAAAAGCCCCTTTTCGGCAAAGGCTTGCATCCGGTAGCCGGCGAACCAGGTCACCACATCGGGAGCCTGTTTGGAGGTAAGCCAGCTGGGGAGCAGGGTTTTGAACTGTTCGTGGGCGGTCGTATTAACCGTCACCTTAATGTCGGGATTTTTCTTCTGGAAATCATCCACCAATTTTTGAAATACATCCTTCGGCGCTTGATCGGACATGTACGAATTGATAACCAATTCGTTGGAGCCCGACGCGAATGCGGCTGCGGCGATCGAGAGCGCGGCCAAAACGGCGAGCGACTTTTTCATACCCTATGCCTCCTTCTGAGATAGGTCAACGTAGATTACAGCGGGCATAACGCCCCTGCGTGTGTCTTTTACAATACGCCCCCCTTCGCGATCCCGGAAGTGACTTTTGTCCCGCCATGGTGAATTATTCGTAGTATAAATGTACTAAGGGGTACGGTTGTTTAAAAGTATACCCCTTTCGATGGAGCCTTGGGTTATACAGACATTTATTTTATATTCGTGTATAGTGGTTTTATTCGATTTTTACAAGAAGGACCTATTGAAACCAAACTATAACGCGGAGAAACGACGGAAAGAGCTGGATAGAAAAAAGAAGAAAGAAGAAAAGGAACTAAAAAAGAAACTGCGCCGGGAGGCGATTGCCCGGGGCGAAACGGTGGAAGACGAGGAAGGGGAAAATTCCGAAGAGGAAGACGATTCTCCGGCCGAAGCTGCACCGGAGAACCAAATTTAGGATTGTAACGCTATTAGTTCCGTTGTCGCAGGGCTTCGTACAGCAAGACCCCCGCGGCCACGGATACGTTTAACGAATCGATACGACCCCTAGAGGGGATGGCGATCATGGCGTCGCAGGTTTCCCGCAGGAGCCGCGAAAGACCCGAACCCTCGCTTCCTAAAATCATGGCAGTCCGACCCTTTAGGTCCACCTCGTACACTGGTATTCCCGCCATATCGGCCCCGTAGAGCCAAAACCCCGCCTCTTTAAGCTGTTCCGCCGCCCTGGTCAGGTTGGAAACCCCGGCTATGGGCACCCACGCCGCGGCGCCAGCGCTGGTTTTGGACACCACTTCCGCGTCCTTGGCCGAACGACGGTTTCCCACCACCACCAGGTTCACCCCAAACTGATCGCAGGACCGGAGTATGGCCCCGTAGTTGTGCGGATCCGTGATACCGTCCAACAGTACGACCAGGGCATCCGAGTCTTTGTCCAAATCTTCCAGAAATTGTTCCACCGTAATTTCGTTGACCGGTCCCTTGGATTCGACAAAAAGGGCTATGCCCCGATGGTCCGGGGCCAGGCGGTCCAACTCGTGTTCCCCCACCCGATCGGTTCTAATTTTATGGTCCACCGCCAGGGACATGATGGACCGGGCCCGGGGTCCCGCGTTGGCAACCAACAGGGGCCCCTGGGCCTTGCCCGATTTTATCATTTCCTCGATCGCATGGAATCCTGTTATGTACGCCACGGTCACTCCAAGGTATAGGTGGCGCCGTACTTTACCACCTCCACGTTTGTGTAGCCCCGATCCGCCAGGTACTGCTTAAAGGCCCTTTGGGCGTCCTTTTCACCGTGGACCATAAATATCTTTTTTAGACGGGACGTGTCCAAGGAATCGAGCCATTCGGTGGCCTCCACATAATCCGCGTGGGCACTGAAGGCTTCTATGGACTCCACCTGGGCACGGACCGGGAACCATTGCCCGTGTATTTTTACTTCCTTTTCCCGATCCTTAATCCGTCGGCCTAGGGTGTTTTCCGCCATATACCCCACGATAAGAATCGTGGTATCCGGGTCCCCGATGTGTTGGATCAAATGATGCTGAATTCTCCCGGCTTCGCACATACCATCGGCGGAAATGATGACCGCAGGGCCCTTAAGCTCGTTGAGGGCCTTGGACTCTTCCACGCTGGAGGTAAAGTGGAGGGAGTTAAAGCCAAAGGGATTGGCGTGGTGCTTGGTAAAGGCGTCGTAGGTCTCCTGGTCGTAACATTCCGGGTGCAGTTGGAAGATCGTGGTCGCGTTGGTGGCCATGGGAGAATCCATGTAGATAGGAATGGCAGGAATAAGCCCCTTATCCACCAGCAGGTGGAAGTAGTAGACCAGTTCCTGGGTCCGCTCCACCGCAAAGGCGGGGATTAAAATTTTACCCCGATTCTTTACAGTCCGGTTCACCGCGTCGGCCAAGCGGGCCATGGCGTCGTCGGATGAATCGTGCTGTCTATCCCCGTAGGTACTCTCCAAAACCAAATAATCCGGAGCGGGAACGATTTCCGGGTCCCGGATTATGGGCTTATTTTTACGGCCCAAGTCCCCCGTAAAGGCTATTTTGGTCTCCTGGCCATTCTGTTTAACCGTAATAAGGGCCATGGCGGACCCTAAAATATGACCCGCGTCGTAAAACTCTAAGGAAACCCCCTCGCCAATCCAAATCGGCCGATGGTAGGATACGGAAATCATCTGTCCCGACGCTTTAACCACGTCCTGCTCTTCGTATAGGGGCTTCCAATCAAACTGTTCGCCCTTTTTTACCGCTTGTTTTTGTAAATATTCCGCGTCCCGAGCCTGAATCCGGGCGGAATCCATCATTACCAGCCCCGCAATATCCCTGGTCGCCGGGGTGGAATATATATTTCCCCGATACCCCCGCTTGGGGAGCAGAGGCAAGAGCCCGCAATGGTCAAAATGGCCATGGGTAAGGACTACCGATTCGATACGATCGCTTTCGATACCGAATTCCCTGTTTTTGCGATCCGCTTCGGCCCGTTTCCCCTGAAACGCTCCGCAATCGACCATATAGGATCGCCCGTCCACCTCCAAAACGTGTTTGGAACCCGTCACTTCCTCGGCCGCGCCGAGGGAATATAATGTTATTGCCATACCTTTTACCATACACTATTTTTTCTTTAAGGTGTATACTAAAACCCATGGAAAAGATCGCGTTTATCGGTACGGGAGTCATGGGCAAAAGCATGGCTAACCATCTTTTAACCGCCGGCTATAAACTTACGGTGTACAATAGAACCAAACAGAAAGCGGCGGACCTCTTGGAACGGGGTGCTTTGTGGGCCGATAGCCCGGAGCAGGCGGTTCGGGATGCCGATGGGGTTATCACCATCGTGGGGTACCCCAAGGATGTGGAAGAGATTTACCTGGGTCACCGGGGAATCGTGGAATCCGCAAAAAAAGGCGCCCTGCTCATCGATATGACCACCTCGAGTCCCCGCTTAGCCCAAAAAATCGGCGAAATCGCTAAAGAACGGGGACTGTCGGCGCTGGATGCCCCCGTATCAGGCGGAGACCTGGGGGCAAAAAACGGCACCCTCAGCATTATGGTTGGGGGCGAGGAAGGGGCTTTTGAACGGGCCCTCCCTATCCTTTTAAAGATGGGGAAAAACGTGGTCCTCCAGGGTAAAAACGGGGCGGGACAGTACTGCAAAATGGCTAACCAAATCGTAATCGCGTCCACCATGCTGGCCGTAAGCGAAGCCCTGGTATACGGGAACGCCGCGGGACTGAATCCCCGAACCATGCTCAAGAGCATAGAAAGCGGAGCCGCGGGCAGTTGGTCCCTTTCCAATTTGGTCCCCCGGATGCTGGACGGAAACGTGTCCCCGGGGTTTTATATCAAGCATTTCATCAAAGACATGGGCATAGCCCTGGATTCGGCCAAGGAACTTTCCCTCCGCTTGCCGGGGTTGGAAATGGCGCATAAAATGTACCAAACCCTGGCGGCCATGGATAGATCGGCCCTGGAACGGGCCGCAGAGAAGGCGGTGGCCCAGCTTTCCCCCCATACCATGACCAAGGCGGCTATCCCTCCGGAAGCGACCACCGGCGCGGACCTGGGTACCCAGGCCATCTTCCTTTTGTACGCATTGGAAAGGGCCTGATGTACCAGCGGGACCTGCAAAGTTCCAAGCCCAGCCCCATCGAGAAGGGGAGTCCCATTTTTGGAACCTGGACCCGGGCCTTTGACGATGTGGATCTGTTATCTATTCATCGCCCCTACCGCTTTCCCCTTCCTAAATGGATGCGAAATTATCGGATTAAAGAGTGGCAATCCTTTCAAATTCAAGACGATCGATACTACCTGGTAGCGGCGTTGACCAACGAAAAATTTTATCGGATTGCCCAGGTTTTTCTTTGGGATAAGGAAACCAAAGAAAAATTGATATTCCGAAAATCCCTCCCCTTGGGGTCCTGGCATCTCCCCCGAAGTTTGTACAATTCCGCGGTAACCAGCCGAAGCTACGGTTTTTATTTTCGTATCCACGACTGGCTAGACGCGGACATCGTCGAACTGGATTTGGACGTGGAACCCACGCGAAAACGGCCTTCTTTTACCGCCCACGTGGAGCTGGATCTAAGCAGGTCTAAAGCGAGCCCCCTGGTAACCTGTCTTCCCTTTTCGGATCAGCGATGTATGTACTCGTTTAAGGTAATGGCCCCGGTTCGGGGGGATATGGTTTTTGGCGGACGCCACGTTTCCTTTAATCCAGAAAACACGTCGGGGTTTGTCTTTGACTATAAAGGGTTTTACCCCTATCGAATGAGGAACATCTGGTGTACCGGTTTTGGGTTTGACCCTTCCAACCGTTCCTTTGGTTTTAGCATCGCGGAAAACCAAGCCAAGGATACCTTTAAAAATAACGAAAACGGTCTTTGGTTGGACGGTCGTCCTACCCCCCTTCCGCCGGTAAAAATCACCATGCCCGAAGGGCCCGAGGGCAACTGGATCATTCAAGACCTGGAGGGAATGGTGGATTTGACCTTTACGCCCCGGGAACCGGCCCATTTTTCCTTTGATTTTCTCCTTACCCGCAGTGAGTACTTTGCCCCCCTGGGATATTTTAACGGCATGCTCCTGACGTCGGAGGGAGAAAGAATCGCTATCCACAATCTAACGGGGTTTGGGGAACAAATTTATCTACGGGTATAGGTATGGCAAAAAGAGTAAAGGCGATCTACAAACCGGGGGAATTGGACGAGGTACGGAAAAAACTGGGGGATATCGATCCCGACGAGGCTCGCCGGATGGCCCAAGTTTTGGGGGGTGAAGTGGGGATCGAAAAAACGAGCCTCCCCCCCGAAACGGTTAAAAAGCCTAGACACCGCCACGAAACGGTGGAGGTCAGCCTGGACCGGCCCGGTTTAAAAAAAACAGCCCCCACCCACCGGGTGGAGATTCGTCCCCAGGAAGGGGAACGGCCAAAAAAAATCAAGCGAACCACGATTCTAGACCCGGGAGACGACCTGTCGGTCCCCCTTAAGCCATCGTACCGGGAACGGTTAAAAATGGATCGGTACGCCGCCCAGGTGGAGTTTGAAATAAAAAATCCCACCCAGGTCCTCTATTCCATGTTGTCCATCTTCGGTGAACCTCCGGACTTTGTTAACCCCGATTTCGTCAGCAGACGGATGAACGAGTATTACCAGCGGATCGAAACCCTCGTTACGATAACCCGATCCCTACTCCCTCGAAACCATCCCCAACGGAACGAACGATTTAAAAAAATGGATCCCTTTGGATTTGCCGCGATAGACGCTATTCGATATTGGAATATAGAAAAAATCACCTCGGACCTGGGTAAAATTCAAGCCCACCCTCGGAACGCCAAGGTTTCCGATTTCGCGGATATCATTAAGGCAATTTATCGGCCCCTTTTTGTCTTGGAAAAAATCGATCCAGAAACGGACCTGCATCGATCGTATAAAAATCTTCTCTCCCTGGTACAGAGCGAAAACCCTACGGAAGCGAAGGAGAAACACCAAGACTCGGTTCGCCTGGCCGTTGGCGCGTATATGGTGATTAAAAAAAGCGTCCGCTTCCTCTTGTATCCCCTGTTTCTCAAGTTGGTATCGGACCGCTGGTTTTCCTACGAGGAATTTTTTACCGCCCGCCGGCATCGGATTATGGCGTTCCTTGGGGTTTCCGAGTCGGATCGGGTTTTGCCGGCTCCGGTCGATAGCGTCCCCGTCTCTTCCGCTTCGGAACCTAAAAAAGAAGCTCCCAAACGGGAAACCGAAATGGCATCCGAAAATACCGAAGACATCAGAGAAGAACCTGTGGCCACGGAAAAGGTGGAAACCAGGGATGGTACGCAGACCATCGTCGATAGGGCCTTGACCAGGGGCTTAGCGACCCTGGAAAACCTATTTCCCCAGGCGGGTTGGAATAAGCTAGGTCACTTTCCCGATCTGTACCCCTATTTTTTTGACGTTTTTGATTTAAAACGGGGTTACGAACTTATCGCGCCCCAGGATCCCATGCTACAGGTCTCAATTCTTACCCATATTTTGGAGGAACTGTTTTACGGGCTCCGGTACGTCTCCTTTGGAACCATGCCGAAGGGAGAAAACGAAGCCGAAAGAATCGACGAGGGGATGAATAGCATTATCTCCAGTTGGCACGACTTTATAGAAAGAATTTTGGAAAAAGAATACCTTCCCCGTCTGGCGGAATACTGCAGGGTCATCGACGGTTCACCGGAGGCTCGGCTTTCAACCTACGCCAAACGGATTCAAATGGAACTTCTTTGGATTAAACGGTTATATTTTTTGCCCTTCTTTAAATTTGAATCCGTTTCCGCACCCCCTTTTCGCAAGCAGGATATCAGCCCCCTGTATACGGAGGTGAGAAAACTTCGCCGTCTTTTAACCGCCGTAGCGGCGGGTATAGAACGGGGATCCAAACTGGGGGGAGCTGAAAAAAAAGCCCCCTGCGATGGTATCGATAACCCCTGGGAACCCTACATTTTCCAGGTTCCCAACCCCCTTTCTATCCGAATGGACGCCCTTTTGGGGGGCAAAAACTCAAAACAAAAAACCAACGCCGCCCTGGTGTACCATACCTTGGCGGTGGTGGTGGTTTTAGACAACCTGGTAAACAACGAAAACAGCTGGGCCTATTCCGATATGGACGTTCCCCTTTTTAGGAGTTTAAACGGCGAAGGCCAAAAACCCATCTTCGGGGTGGACGAAAAAATCGATACCCGAACTATCTTTAAGCAGGCTCTGCAAAATAAAAACAAGGACGGCCCTTTCAAATCCTAGAGAGTTTTGAAAGAGCCACCTTAATGTATATGCAGTTTTTGATCGCAGGGACGGATCAATACCCAGCCTGTTTATCCACCACGTTTTTCAATTCCCTCCCGTGGGTATACCGGTCCAGGTTTTCTAAAAAAAGGCCCAGAGCCAACTCGTCGTACCGGGGGTGGAAGCCCGCGTAGTGGCTTGTAATCATACAGTTTTCCAAGTCCCACAGGGGGGATGTGGGGGGGAGGGGCTCTTCGGAAGCCACATCCAACAGGGCTCCCGCGATGGTCTTATTGCGGAGCGCCGAAATCAAAGCTCCCTCGTCCACCGTACCCCCGCGACCGATGTTTACGAAAAGGGCATCCCGGCGCAAGGCGCCGAGCAGTTCCCCGTCAAAAAGCCCTCTGGTTTCCGGTGTCAGGGGGAGAACGTTGACCACGATATCGCCCTGGGGAAGCAGGGCCTTTAAATTGTCCAAACCGTCTTCCCTATCGCCATCGACGTTCACACCCCGGACGGATGGGTGCTTTCGGACTCCAATCACGGACATATCAAAGGCTCGGCCAAGTCGGGCCATGTGCCTACCGATGGTACCGTACCCGACTATCACCAGAGTTTTGCCCGCCAACACGTCCATATCGGAAAATTGAAACGTAGCCCATTGCCGATTTTTTTGGGCCGTAAAGGCCACTGGAAATTTGCGGTACCATGCTAAAAGCATACCAAAAAGGTGTTCCGTCATTTGGGTACCGTGGATTCCCGAAGCGGTGGTTATCTGGAAGGGTTGGGCCTTTACTTCGGGAAACCGCTGAATCCAGTCGGAACCGGCGTACCAAAGCTGAAACCACCTGAGGTTGGAACATCGGGATAAAAGCGGGAAGGGAAATTCCCCCGCAGCGATCTCCACAGCTTCCACCATTTTTTCCAGTTCCTCCGTCCGGGAGAGGACCCTTACGGTCCGGCCATCGCTTAAAGCTTCAATTTTTTCCCGGCTTCCCCTGGGAATCCGGTGTTCCGGCAAAACCAATACAATGGTACCCTTATGTAGTTTCATACAAGAATCACAGCCTCCCGCTTCGTTTTTTCGCTTCCCCTAGCGTTATGCCCTTCCGTTGGGCCCAATCTTCCAACTGATCGTCCCCGGGGGATCCCACGCCGAAATAATAGCTGGCCGGATGGGCGAAGTAGAGTCCGCACACGGACGCGGAGGGGATCATCATGGCCGATTCGGTCAAACGCAGGCCGATACGTTCCTCCGCCCCCAGGATAGAAAAGGCTATCCGTTTATCCGTATGGTCCGGACAGGCGGGGTACCCGAAAGCGGGACGAATCCCCCGGTATTTGGCGTTGAATAAATCCGCCAGGGGAAGGTTTTCATCGGGCGCGTAGGCCCACAGTTCCCGCCGAAGTCGCAGGTGGGTCTCCTCGGCAAAGGCCTCGGCCAAACGGTCCGCCAGGGAAGAAAGGAGCAGGGCCCCGTAATCGTCCCCCTGTTTGCGAAGTTCCGCCACCGAACGGTCCAGGCCGAAGCCCGCTGAAAGGGCGAACACCCCGATCCAATCCTGGCGTCCGCTGTCCTTGGGCGCTATCAGGTCCGCGAGACAGGGGTTGGGCCCCCCGCCCCGCTTCCGTTCCTGGTTTCGCAAAAATGAAAACCGCTCCTGGCGATCCGTTAGTTGGACCACCACGTCGTCACCCTCCGCGTAGGCGGGGAACAGGCCGACCAGTGCGCGGGCTTTTAGTAGACCCTTAGAAACGATGGTTTTCAGCGTTTTTTGCGCGTCCTCGTAGAGTTTCTTCGCGGCGCTCCCCTTTTCAGGATCGGAAAGAACGCTTTCAAAGCCGTGACCCAGGTCCCAGGAGTAGAAAAAGTAGGACCAGTCGATGTAGGGGACAATTTTTTCCAAGGGATAATCGTCCCACTGTGAAAGTCCTTGAACCCGGGGTACCCTAATTTCCACGGTGTCCCAATCGGTTTTGAGGGAATTGGAACGGGCCTCCGCTAGGTTTAAGCGGTCGATTTTTTGGGTAATCCGTTCGTGCCGTTCAACAGCGTTTCGATACACACCGTCCAGCTGTTCTAAAAATTTAGGCCGTTCGGTGGGGGAACTCAAGGCTCGAACCACCCCCGCGGCCCGGCTGGCGTCCTTAACGTACACCGTGGGTCCGCTGTAATGGGGGGCAATTTTAAGGGCCGTATGAATATCGCTGGTGGTCGCCCCGCCGATAAGCAGGGGTACCGTAAAGCCCCGCAATTGCATTTCCTTGGCCACGTTCACCATTTCGTCCAGCGACGGGGTAATAAGCCCCGAAAGGCCGATCATATCGGCCCGTTCCCGTATTGCGGTTTCTAAAATTTCATCTGCCGGTACCATGACCCCCAGGTCGATGACCCGGTAGCCGTTGCAACCCAAAACCACAGCGACGATGCTTTTACCAATATCATGCACATCCCCCTTCACCGTGGCCAACAGGATGGTGGGGTTTTGCCCCGAGGGTCCCCCCGACGCTGAGGGCGAAGAAAGAGCGCCCCCCACGCTTTGGGCCTCCAAATCCGCCGCCTTCTCCGCTTGAATATACGGTTCCAGCACCGCCACCGCCCGTTTCATCACCCGGGCGCTCCGGATCACCTGGGGCAAAAACATTTTCCCCGCGCCAAAGCGGTCGCCTACCTCGTTCATCCCCCTCATCAGGGGCCCCTCGATAACCTCCAGGGCCCGTTTAAACCGGGGTCGTATTTCCAGCACATCCGCTTCGATATGGTCATCGATGCCCCGGATCAACGCGTGAACGATCCGGTCCTCCGGGTCCAGGGAACGCCAGCTGGGTACGCCGGCGCTTGAATTCTCTGGGGCCGCCCCGGAGCCCGATTCAGTGCGCTCCTTCAATTCCAACGCCAATTCCAAAAGCCGCTGGGACCCGTCGGGCCGTCGGGCCAGGATTACATCCTCCACCCTATCCCTCAATTCTTCCTCGATATCGTCGTAGGAAACGAGGCTCCCGGGGTTTACGATGGCCATAGACAGTCCCGAAGCGATGGCGTGCTTTAAAAAGACCCCGTGCATGGCCTCCCTAACCGTATCGTTTCCCCGAAAACTAAAGGAAAGGTTGGACACCCCACCGGAAATTTTGGCGTAGGGGCAGTGCTCCCGAATCCAGGCGCAGGCCCGGATAAAGTCCAGGGCGTAGCGGTCGTGCTCAGGTATTCCCGTGGCAACAGCCAAAACGTTGGGATCAAAAATAATATCCTCCGGCGGAATTCCCGCTTCGGTTAAGAGGCGGTACGACCGTTCGGCGGTTTCAATCTTCCGTTCAAAGGTATCAGCCTGGCCCTGTTCGTCAAAGAGCATGACCACCATGGCCGCCCCGTAGCGGTGGGCTAACCGGGCCCGGCGGAGAAATTCCCCCTCCCCCTCCTTCAGGCTTATGGAGTTAACGATCCCCTTCCCCTGCAAACAGCGGAGCCCCGCTTCTATGGCTTCCCAGCGGGAACTATCGATCATAAAAGGAAGCCGGGCGATATCCGGATCCGATAGGGCCAGGTTGAGGAACCGGACCATCGAACGGGGTGCGTCGAGGAGGGCATCGTCCATACAGAGGTCGATAATTCCCGCCCCCGCGTCCACCATGTCGCGGGCAATCGAAAGGGCTTCGTTAAACTTCTCTTCTTTAATTAACCGTAGGAATTTTCGGCTCCCGGCCACGTTGGTCCGCTCTCCCACGTCCACAAAGCCGATGGCCGGATCCACCGTAAGAACCTCCAGGCCCGAAAGGACCGTTTTCGGGGGAAATTCGGGAATAAGCCGAGGAAGGTACGAACGGGCCAATCGGGCGATTGCGGCGATATGCGCAGGGGTGGAACCGCAACAACCGCCCACGATATTTACCAGAGCATCCTTTAAAAAGGATTCCACGAACCGGGCCATGGTTTCCGCCGATTCGTCGTATTCCCCAAATTGGTTGGGCAATCCGGCGTTTGGGTGGGTGCTCACCAGGCAGGGGGCCTGGGCAGAAAGGACCGCCACGTGGGGCCGGAGTCGTTCGGCCCCCAGGGAGCAGTTAAGCCCTACGGACCAGGGTTTGTAAGGAAGAATGGAAGTTAAAAAGGCGTCCACCGTTTGCCCAGACAGGGTTCGCCCTGCGGCATCCACGATGGTCCCCGATACCATAATCGGTACATCCAGGGGTTTACCTCCCTGCCCCCGTTCGTCCAAAAGCCGCCGGATAGCGAAGAGAGCCGCTTTGGCGTTCAGGGTGTCGAACACGGTTTCCACCATCAAAATATCCGCGCCCCCGTCCAAAAGGCCCCGGGCATTATCGTAATACGCCTCCTCCAGCTCTTCCCAGGTTACGCTTCTTTTTCCCGGGTCTTCCACGTCCGGAGAAATGCTGGCGGTTTTAGAGGTGGGTCCTAAAATACCAACCACAAACCTTTTTTTATCCTCCGTATCGTACAAATCCGCCGATTCCCGGGCGACCCGGGCGGACGCGACGCTTATTTCGTAGGCCAAATCTTGCAGACCGTAGTCCGCCAGAGAAATGGCGTTGGCGTTAAAAGAACAGGTTTCCACCAAATCACAGCCGGAACGGAGGTACGCCTGGTGGATAGAGGCTACCACGGCGGGCTTGGTCAGACAGAGGAGGTCGTTACACCCCTTAAGGGGGATAGGGTGCCGGGCAAAGCGTTCTCCCCGGAAGTCTTCTTCCGTTAGATTGAACCGCTGGATCATCGTCCCCATGGCCCCATCGAGTATAAGAATCCGTTCTTTGGCTATAGCGTCCAAACAATCTCGGGTCGTCATAGCCCCATTCTACTATAAAGACCCCTTTCCGTCAGCATAAAAAGTCCGAACGTCTTGACGGAATTCGTCATACTATTCACCATAGAGCCATGATGCTCAACGATTGGTCCGAAAACTTTAAGGTCCGTACCTGGGATGTGGATAGGGCGGATCGGCTTACCATGGCGGCGGCTTTTAATTACTTTCAAGAGGTGGCGGGAAACCACGCGGAAGCCATTGGCATCGGTCGGAACAGGCTGATGGAAAAAAACCAAGCCTGGGTTCTCTCCCGCATGTCCGCCCTTCTCCTCCGTCGCCCCGCCTGGGGCGAGGAAATCACCGTCCGAACCTGGCCCCGGGGCACCGATCGGTTGTTTGCCCTGCGGGATTACGATATGGTCGATACTTCGAACACCCTTATCGCCCGGGGCCGAAGCGCCTGGATCGTCCTGGACCTGGGGAAAATGCGGCCCCTGCGGCCCCAGACGGTCATGGAGACCATCCCCCAAAACGAAGGCCGGGACGCGTTACGGGATGGAATTTCTGCCCTGGAGGTCCCGGAAGGTTGTTCCAAAGTTTCATCCCGACAGGCAGCCTATTCGGATATCGACTATAACGGCCACGTGAATAACGCCCGGTACGTCCAATGGATTCAAGATGTGCTCTCCCCCCGGGACCTGGAGGGGGCCCAAACTCTCCGTTTGGACATTAACTACCTATCCGAGGTTCGGGAAGACGAACCCATAGACCTTTACCTGGGGTCCCGGAATCGTTTAGCGCCCCTGGAAGGCCCCCGCTCCTTTTCGATAGCCCTGGAAGGTCGGCACCGGGATACGGAACAGAGCGCCTTCCGGGCCGAACTACGGTGGGATTAGGGCCTATGGAAATATCCTTAGAAATAGTGCCCCGGTCCCCCGAAGCCCTCATCCTCGGAGCTCAAGAGGCGGCCGTCTTTTCGCCGATCACCATCGTGAATATTCCGGACCTGCTCCGCTTTCCCGTCCGTTCCTGGGAAGCCTGCGCCCTCCTCTCCGAAAGAGGACCGAAAACCTTAATGTACATTCCCCACCTTCGGGCCATCGATTTTGACCTTCACAGGCCCTTTCCCCATAGGGAACTCTTAGTTTCCCACGGTATTAAAAAGGTCCTGGTTGTGGCGGGAGACCCGCCGCAGGACATGCGTCACCGGGTGTATCCCACGGGAACGGTGGAGTTTATAAAAAAATTAAAGGATGAGATCCCCCAGCTCCAGGTGTACGCCGCCTTTGACCCCTACCGATCCAATATCCGCTACGAATTGGACTATCTAAAGGCCAAGGAAGACGCGGGTGCCGACGGCTTTATGAGCCAACCCTTCTTTGACCTCCGTCTTTTAGAAATTTACGCCGAGTATTTGGAGGGGCGGACTGTTTTCTGGGGCCTTTCCCCCGTGGTTTCCGAATCCAGCCGAAACTATTGGGAAGCCCGTAATCGGGCGATTTTTCCCAAGCAATTCCGTCCCGAGCTGGGGTGGAACGTGGAATTCGGCCGCCGGGTGCTCTCTTTCTGCGCCGCCAACGACTTTAATCTCTATCTGATGCCCATACGAATCGATTTAGACCCCTATCTTCGGGCCCTCTTTTCCGAGGAGCCCATCACCGCACCCTAAGGAGTTTTTTATGAACAAAACCGTGGTATCCACCAAAAACGCCCCCGCCGCCCTGGGCCCCTATTCCCAGGCCATTAAAACCCCGTCCTTCCTCTTCTGTTCCGGACAATTAGGTATTGACCCCATAACCGGGGATTTGGCCCAGGGGATCCGAGCCCAGGCCGAACGGTCGATGAACAACCTCAAAGCGGTGATCGAAGCCGCCGGGGCTTCCTTGGACGGGATCGTGAAAACCACCATCTTTCTGAAGGACATGAACGATTTTGCCGTGGTAAACGAGGTATACGGTTCCTTTTTCTCAGGAGATAAGCCCGCCCGTTCCACCGTCGCCGTGGCGACCCTGCCCAAGGGGGGTCTCGTGGAGATCGAAGCGATCGTCGCCCTGTAGTCGCCCTTTGACAATTTCCACCGCCTCGACGACCAGGTCTCCCAGGGCTACGGATCCCAATCCCACGAGGGTACAGTGGCTCTGGGCCAGGGGCAGGAGGATCCGTTCCCCCCGGGCTTGGTAAATGGCCTCCACCATGGGGAGGGTAACCTCCCCCATCATGCTGTTGGGGATGACGATCCCGATGGGCCCCACAATCAGGTCCCCCAGGGGGGCGGTACAGCGGATCGCGTTTTCCCCCGAGGCTCCCCGGTCAGCGCCGGCCCTTAGCATCCGCTCGGTGGCTGAGGCGTTAGTCCCCAGGGCGATTATCTCAACGCGGTGACCCAGCTGATCCCGAAGTCGGGACGTCAGCTGGGCCCCCACCCCACCTCCTAGGCCATCGATAACAACGATAATCGGCTTCATCGTTCCACCCCCGGTTCCACGTAGGTTTCTATTAAAGCGGAGCGCATGTCCCCGCGGTCAATACCCCAACTTTTACCGAACCGCCGTAAAAGGCCCTCGGAAATACGCATAAAGTCCCCAAAGGCGTCGTCGCTTAAAAGAAACGGTACCAGATCGTCAAAGTGTCCCCGGTTTATTATCAGTTCCCAAAACCGGGCGAAATTTTTAATCCTTACCATATCGTCGGCCTTCCAGGCTCCGGTCTCCAATACCTCGTAGGGAGCTTCGTCGGAATACCGCATTCCGTACCCTTCGTCGTGTTGAACCAGGGGCGTTCCGGGGAGCTTTTTTAAAATTCCCACCTGGATTTCCGTCGGCCGGGCGGCCCAAAGCCGGTTAAACCCCTGGGCAAAGGACTCCATCGTTTCTCCGGGTAAGCCGGCGATGAGGTCCGCGTGGACGATAGCCCGGGTACGCAGGCGCAAAAACTCCAGGGTTTCCAATTCCTTTTCCGGATCGCTGGGTCTGCCGATGGTCCGGGCCACCTGGGGATTCAGGGTCTGGATCCCCACCTCCAGGCGGAGCGTTCCCGGGGGAAACCGGGTCAAAAGGCTCCGCAGGGCCTCGGGAAAGCGGGAGGGGACCATCTCAAAGTGGACAAACATCCCATCCTTCAGACGTCGTAGAAAAAACTCCATAATAGCCCGGGCTCGATCCATGTCTAAATTAAAGGTTCGGTCTAAAAACTTAAAAGAATGGGCTCCCCTATCAATCAAGGCTTCTAGCTGATTTAAAAAATCCTCCAACGATACGGTCCGTACGGTTCGATCCAGCGAACTAAGGCAAAAGTGGCACCCAAAAGGACAGCCCCGGGAGGCTTCCACGTAGGTTAGCTTTTTCTCCAAGTCTTCCCGGGTATACAGACGGTAAGCCGGATCGATGCGTCCCAAATCCGCGGGCACGCCCCGGATCCATCGATTTTTTGGCCCCTGTCCCGCCAGAATGGCCGTGCAGAGGGGCCCAAAGACCCCTTCGCCCTCCCCTTGGACCACATAATCAGCCATTCCAATCAGTTCCGCGCGGTCGTCCAAAAAGGAAACTTCGGGGCCCCCCAGGATAACGACCGGAAAAGGGTTTTCCCCGGCCCCCAGGGACCTATTGCCGAGGACCGGGGACCTATCGCTGGGGACCGGGGACCTATCGCTGGGGGCCGGGGACCTATAGCCGGAGAGGGACCAGCGGCGGCGCAGTTCGGCTAACCATTCTATAGTGGCCCGGTGATTCCAAATATACACCGAAAGGGCAAGGATTCGGGGCCGCCGTTCTAGGATGGGGAGGACCTTATCTTCCAGGGGCTGACGGAGGGCAAACTCGAGGATTTCGCAGTGGTCCTCCAGGTCTCCCGCGTTAGCCTTGAGCAGTCGCAGAGCGTAGGAGGGGTGAATCCATTTGGCGTTGATGGTTGCCAAAACTATTGCGGGCATTGTTTTTTCTTAGGCGTTAAAATTGGAGGCCCCAAAAAGCCCCAGGGTGCCGGTTCTCCACTCATCGTAGGCTTCCAAGACCAGCCGTTCTACCTCCTCCCAGGTATTCGCCCGGGGACCCTCCAGATGACGGTTCGTGGAATTGGAAAAAACAATGGTTCTACACCCTTGGGCCCGGAGCTTTTCCACGTTATCCGGCGAATCATCGATGTATACGTGAGCCCCCACAGCGCCCTTATCCTTCATAAAACAGAGATCCCAGTAGGGAATATCGTGTTTATCCAGCCATTCCACCGTTTGGGTAATGGAAGGGCGGTGAAAATATTTTAAAAACAGGCGGTGGGTAATAATCCGGATCCGGATCCCTCGCATGGAAAGCCGACGCAGGGTTGCCGGAGCCCCATGAATTGGCGCCATGACGTTAAAAAGATCCCTTTGGGTAACCGCGAACCGGTGGAGCCGCTCGTAGCCCCCGTATTCCTGAAGCCCCCACTCCTTTAACCCGTAGGATACCTCTTCGCTCAGGGCCTCCACGGGTTTATCGATCCACTCGGCGGCTATGGTTCGCAGGGCCCCGTAAAAGTCCCCCACCACCCCGTCCAAATCTACCCCAAAAATAAAACTGCTCTCGTCCATAAATATATTGTAGCATACAGCCCCTTCGTATCCTATACTTAAGGCGGAGCGTACCGAATATGGGCTTTTCAAAAAATGTACTCCCTCTTTTCTTGTTTGTTTCCGCCGCTTTTACGCTAGGCGGGTGTTCCAGGCCCATCCCCGTCGCCTTAATGACAAAGCTCGTTTCCGGTTCCCTGGTGGGGACCAGCGAAGCGGCCGCCGCGAAAATTTTCAAGCAAGACCATAGCGAAAGTCCCATGGAGATAGAGACCTTTGACGACGGCTGGGATCCGGAAAAAACAAAGGAAGCCTTTAGAACCATCACCTCCCGGGGTTACCAATTCCTCATCACCAGCCATACATCATCCTGCGCCGTCGCCATCGCCGACGATATCGACCGGGAAGGGGTTTTAACCATCGTTACCGGGGCCACAACGAACACCCTAACGGGAAAGGACGACTGGATAATCCGTATCGTCCCCGACGTGGAGGAGGAACAGAAAGCGGTGGCCCGTATCGTAGCTACCCTGCCGGTCCATTCCATCCTGGTAGTACGGGATAGGGATAACGACGCCTATACGGGCCCCGCCTACGCCGCCTTCAATCGGGTCCTAGGGTCTTTGGATGGGTATACACTCCATAATTATGATGTTTCCACCCTCAAACCCGATTTATCGGAGCTGAACCGGGTCTTTACCCTCCGGACCTACGACTTCCTGTACCTTTTAATAGGAGGCTACCAAAGCGTGGCGGGCAATTTTGCCCAGCTATCCTTTCATATCCATCCCCAAGCGACGATTCTTTTTTCCCCCTGGATGCACAACCCGGACCTCCTGTCCACCGCAGGGCCCGCCCTGGCCCGGGGAATTCTACCTTCCCACTTTCCACCCCGGTCTACCAGTCCGGCCATCGACGGCTACATTAAACGGGTAGAGAAGTCTTTTACGTTTACCCCCACCTATATCAGCCTGCAGGTCTACCAGGCCTTGGAACTCCTTGACCGGGCGTTTAAAGCCGGAAAACGAAGTCCCCGGGACGTAAAGGCTTGGATTCTCGATCAGGGACGTTTTACATTGGCCTTTAATTCCATCGAAATCGATCGGTTCGGGGACGCCCATGCGCCGTTCTACCCCGTGGATAAAATCGCGGAGGAATTCTGATGGCGCTGATCCGCCGCTCCTTCCGCTCCATTCTGCTCACCCTGGATATTTTCGCCATCCTCGCCACAGCCCTAATCCTTTTTGGAGCCTACAACGCCATACAGACTAAATTACAATCCGATTTTAGCCAACGCCGGAGCGCGGAAGTGGCGGCTATCGAACAGCTTTTCGCGGACCGTTTGACCCATTACGCGGAAAGCCTCGCGGAGTTCGCTACGGTACCCTTGCCTTCAAGCGCCCCTTTCCTCGATTATTTCTCCGATATCTATACCATCACCCCCGCCGGTACGGTATCCCAAATCCTGAAAGCCCTGCCCCATTCGGCCGTGTTTTTAGGTTTCCAATTTCAAGGGGAGATAGGGGAATTTATTTCCGAAGCCTACTTTTCCACCGTCCACCGATCTACCATTGTCCGTGCGCCGGAAAACGAACGGCCCAGTATTTATTTTATCTCCCCCTCCTCGTCGGGTCTTGTACTGGCCCGCCTCGATTTAGCCACCCTTAGGGACGATTTAGCCCGTTTGGTTCGCTACGATGGAACCATCGTCGTTTTGGTTAACCGGGAGGGAATTCCCCTGACGAACATAGGGGGAGAACTTCCCACCCTTATAATTAATCAAAAGGACGGAGAAAAAATCAGCCTTACCCATAAAACATTTTTGGTTAACCGGGCCTTTACCCCATGGATGGGTGTGGATATCGTTCTTTTGACCCCCACGGAAACCTTGGACCGTTTTTATCAGCAGATTACATCGTTCTTTGGCGCTACATTGGTAACCTTTTTCCTTTTTCTATTATTCCGTTTGGCGTTTTTAAACAGCATGATCCTCTATCCCATGGACAGTTTCATTACAGCCCTTTCCCATTGGAAAGCCGAAGCCCCTCCACCCGAGATACCCGCTATGATACGGGGGGTCAGCGAAATAGAAGGCACCTATCAAGCCTTCGCGGAACGAGCCGAATCGATTCAGCGGGCCTATTTGGAAATAAAGGAAAAGGAAACGGAGATCCTTAACCTAAATAAGACCCTGGAAGCCCAGGTGGAAGAACGGACCCAAGAGTTAACCCAGGCGTTGGATAAGGTAGTTCTCTCGGAAAAATTGGCCCTCCTGGGCCGAACCTCCGCCGGCATAGCCCATGAACTCAATACACCCCTGGCGGCCATCGTTTCTTCCGCGGCGAACCTTAGGGAATCCAACGAAACCCTCAAGGAACGGATGAATTCCCTCCTTTCCTGCCAGGACCCTAGGGAGCTTGAACTGTTCCGGTACCTCATCCTTAAACGGTCCCCCACAGACATTACCCGAAAGGATATCCGCGCCTTAACCGACCAGCTCGAACAGCGGGGAATCTCCTCCGCCCGGGAAATGTGCGATAATTTACGGGATATCGGGGTCCCCTTAGACGATCCGGAACTCTACGATCTCCTCGTATCGGTACCCCACGCGGAGGAAACCATAAAAACCGCCTATTCATTTTCCCTCCTGGGAAAAACCGCGGCTATCGTTCA
This sequence comes from uncultured Treponema sp., assembly GCA_964425215.1. Lineage (GTDB taxonomy): Bacteria > Spirochaetota > Spirochaetia > Treponematales > Breznakiellaceae > CAYRLW01. The sequence goes on along the minus strand of CAYRLW010000009.1, from coordinate 13,198 downwards.
AACAGCGGCGGAAAAAGCCAGCCTAACCATCCGGGCTATGCGGATGTGGATATACGAGGACGCCAGCGATGACAAGCCCATTTCCATACGCTCCGAACTGGAAACGATCCTGGTCCTCTATTACAACCAAACAAAAAAAACTATCCAGATTATCCGGGATTATAGGGACGATGGGATCGTTCGGCTCAACGCGGATCGGTTAAACGGGGTTTGGGTGAATTTGATTAACAACGCGATCCAAGCGATGCCCCAGGGCGGGGAACTCACCGTCCGGGTCGAACGGATCGTGGAGGATAGGCCCTACATTCGGGTCTCTATTTCCGATACGGGAATCGGGATCCCGGAAGAAAATAAATCCAAAATATTCACCCCCTTTTTCACCACCAAACCCAAGGGTGTGGGTTCGGGTATAGGTCTTGATTTGAGCAAACGAATCGTGGAAGGATTCGGGGGGTCCATCTCCTTTGAAAGCGGAAACGGTCTTACTACGTTTACCGTTAAACTACCCCAATAATTGGAGATATTAGACCTTACTATTTTTTTAAGAACCTTGACATTACCCTCTTTGAAGTTGAGAATATCCTTCTAACGAAGGATAGCCTATCGGCGCCTTACGTTAGGAGGTTTCTATGGTTTTTATTTACACCCTTATCGGCTCTATCCTGGCCCTTCTTTTCGCGTATCTGATGGCTAATTTTGTCCTAAAATTAGACTCGGGAACCGATCAAATGAAGGAAATTTCCGAGGCCATTCAAAAGGGCGCCCGGGCGTATCTGGGACAGCAGTACAAAGTTGTGGCCCTCATATTTGTGGGACTCTTTGTCCTATTAGGACTCCTGGCGTACGTATTTAATCTGATCTCACCCTTTGTTCCCTTCGCGTTTATAACCGGAGGCTTCTTCTCCGGACTCGCCGGTTTTATCGGCATGTCAGTGGCCACCAGGGCGAACGCAAAAACCACCTGGGCCGCCAAAACCAGCCTAAACTCGGGGCTCCGGGTCGCTTTTTCCACCGGCACCGTGATGGGAATGACGGTGGTTGGCCTCGGGCTGTTGGATATTTCCCTATGGTACGCCATATTAAAACTAGGCTTTCATCTGGACGACGCTAACATTCCTCCCATTATGATCACCTTTGGAATGGGCGCCTCCACCATGGCCCTTTTTGCCCGGGTCGGTGGGGGTATCTTTACCAAGGCCGCCGACGTGGGCGCCGACCTGGTCGGTAAAGTCGAGGCGGGTATACCGGAAGACGACCCCCGAAACCCCGCGGTTATAGCGGATAACGTGGGGGATAACGTGGGCGACGTGGCGGGAATGGGAGCGGACCTTTACGAATCCTACGTGGGTTCTATAGTCGCAACCATGGCCCTCGGTTCTGCGGCCGCTTTAGCTTCCAACGGTGGGATGGGTATCCTCCAACTGATCGGCTTACCCATGTCCGTCGCCGCCATAGGCGTCATTCTTTCGATCATAGGGACTTTTTTCGTTCAAGCAAAGGAAGACGCTACCCAATCGGTTCTTCTTTCGGCTCTCCGAAAGGGTGTTTGGTTTTCCACGATCGGGATCGCGGTTTTCAGCTTCCTATACATCGAATTCTTCCCTGGCTTTGGACCGACCTACCTGGGGATTTGGGGAGCCATGCTCGCGGGCCTCGTGGCGGGTAACGTTATAGCCTACTTTACCGAGTACTACACTTCCGACACCTATCGGCCCACGAAGGAATTGGCAGACACGACCCTTACTGGCCCTGCCACGGTGATTATCGGCGGTCTGGCCGTGGGGATGCAGTCCACGGTTATTCCGGTAGTTACGGTAGCCCTATCAATATTAGCGGCCTATTTTGTCGCCGGAGGAATTAACAACCCGGTTCTCGGCTTGTACGGTATTGGTATCTCGGCGGTGGGTATGCTCGCTACCCTGGGAATTACCCTGGCCACCGACGCTTACGGCCCCGTGGCCGACAACGCCGGCGGTATCGCCGAAATGTCGGGGCTGGACCCGGAGGTTCGTCGGAGAACCGACGCCTTGGATTCCCTGGGGAATACCACCGCCGCTACGGGTAAGGGCTTTGCTATCGGTTCGGCGGCCCTTACGGCCCTGGCGTTGATCGCCGAATACCACGAGAAAATCGGCGACGCGGCCAACAATATACTCCCCAAAATAAGCCCCCTGTTCGCCAATTATTCCAAGACTTTTCAAGGCAATTTTGATATTGGCCTTACCAACCCCTTCGTCATCGCCTGTCTTTTTGTCGGGGCCATGCTTCCCTTCCTCTTCGCGTCCATGGCCATGAAAGCCGTAGGTAAGGCCGCCGGCGACATGGTTCAAGAAGTCCGCCGGCAGTTCAAGGCCGATCCAGGCATCATGGCTGGTACATCCAAGCCCGATTACGCCACCTGCGTGCAAATTTCCACCAAGGGGGCCCAGCGGGCCATGGTTCTTCCTTCCATGCTCGCTATTTTCACTCCCCTGTTAGTCGGTATCTTTGTTGGGCCCGTGGGCGTCATGTCTACCCTTGCGGGAGCCCTCGCTTCCGGTTTTGTTTTGGCGATTATGATGGCCAACTCTGGCGGAGCCTGGGATAACGCGAAAAAGTACGTTGAAAAGGGCAACCACGGCGGCAAAAAATCCGACGCCCATAAAGCGGCGGTGGTTGGAGACACGGTGGGGGACCCCTTCAAGGATACCGCGGGTCCTGCGATGAACATTCTGCTTAAACTTATGAGCATGGTTTCGATCGTCTTCGTTTCCGTGACCATGGTCCTCAACGCCCTGTTCCTATCGATCTTTTAATCATCCACAGCAACTGCCTACCCCATCGCTCCCTTCAAGGGGGCCGATGGGGTCTTTATATTTTCTTACTCAGCAGAACCACCACGCTCCGTTCCCGAACGTAATACTCGCCCTGGGACGGCAAGGGTATTTCACCCCCACTTTCGACGATATCCTCCGGGGATTCTAGGCTGGTATCGATACTTCTAAACCATTTTTTCCCTTCTAGGGGCGGGGCGATGATAAAGAGGGTCCCCTCGGCGGAGGCGTTAAACATAATGAAAAAATCGTTGTCGTCCCGGTCCGCGAAGGTGTCCGCTTTGCTCCCGTCGAGTCGTAAGGCGAGCCGTTTATCCGCCTTTGCCCAATCGGGACTTTCGCCTTTTTCGTCAAACCACGTAATATCGGGGATAGCGTTATAATTACCGTCGTGTCCCGTAAAAAATTCGGGCCTTAAAAACGCTGGGTGCCTTAGCCGAAACGCGATCATGTGCTTTACAAACCGAAAAATTCCCTGGTGGTGTTTTAAAAAGCTCCAATCGTACCAAGAGACTTCGTTGTCCTGACAGTAGGCGTTGTTATTGCCCCTTTGGGTCCGCCGGAATTCGTCGCCCCCTAAAATCATGGGGGTCCCCAGAGATAAAAACAGGGTGGTAAAAAAGTTTTTTATCTGATGGGTCCGGATATTTTCAATCCGAGGGTTCGAAACGGGGCCCTCAAAGCCGTAGTTACAACTATAGCCAAACCCCATGCCATCCTTATTATCTTCCCCGTTTTCATCGTTATGTTTATCCGCGTAGCTTACCAAGTCGTTCAACGTAAAGCCGTCGTGACTCGTAATAAAATTTACCGAATGAAAGGGTTTTCTTCCATCCCGAAGGTATAGATCCGAACTTCCGGAAAGCCGCGTAGCAAAGTGACGGGCCTCCTGGGTATCTCCCCGCCAAAATTTTCGCACATCGTCGCGGTACCGGTCGTTCCATTCAGCCCAACGGCCCCCGGGGAACCATCCCACCTGGTATGCCCCCGCAGCGTCCCAGGCCTCGGCGATAATTTTAGTATTTCGAAGAACCGGGTCCTCGGCGATCCACTCCAACATGGGGGGATTCTCCATCAGATTTCCCTGTTGGTCCCGCCCTAAAATGGAACCCAAATCAAAACGGAAACCGTCCACGTGCATTTCCACCACCCAATACCGAAGACACTCCATTATAAAAGAGCGAACCACCGGATGGTTGCAGTTAAACGTATTTCCGCACCCGGAGAAATTTTTATAAAACCGTTTGTTCTCGTCCAAAATATAGTAGATCGTATTATCGATACCCCGAAACGAAATGGTGGGTCCCTTTTCGTTTCCTTCGGCGGTATGGTTAAACACGATATCCAAAATTATTTCGATCCCCGCCTTGTGCAGACTTCTAACCATCTCCTTGAATTCTCTAACCTGGCCCCCGGGACTCTGGTCCGAGGAATAACTTCCCTTGGGCGCGAAAAAAGCTACGGTAGAATAGCCCCAGTAATTTCTTAAGGCCTGTCCCGTTCTAGGGTTATGTCGGGTTAATTCCCGTTCGTTAAATTCCTGGATCGGCAAAAATTCCAAACTGGTTATCCCTAACTCTTTGAAATAGGGGATCTTTTCTATAACCCCCCGGTACGTACCGGGATATTCTGACCCCGAACTGGGGTGCACGGTAAGGCCCCTGACGTGGGTTTCGTAAATTACGCTAAAGCGAAGGGGGTAATTAAGGGGTTTGTCCCCCTGCCAATCAAAGTCATCGCTGACCACGACGCATTTCGGCTGGCCCTTTGTATTTTTATTCAGACAAAACGATAGATCCCCATCGGGCAAGTTGGGGTTATAACTAAGACAACCCGTCAAATCCCAATTCGAAAGGTCCGTCAAAGCTTTGGCGTAGGGGTCTAAAAGGTACTTATTCACGTTAAACCGATACCCCTTTTCCGGTAAATAGGGACCATCAACGCGGTACAGGTAGAGGGTCCCTTCGCCAAGACCTTTTATATGGCAATGCCATACATCGCCGGTCCTGTTTTTATGGGCTTCCAATTCGATTTCTTCCGCCGGTTCCGTAGCTTCGGGGGATTCAAACAGACAAAGCTTTACAGCCGTGGCATTCCGTGAAAATAACGAAAAATTGACCCCGTTATCGGTTAATTCCGATCCCAGAGGTAGGGGTTTACCCACCTCAACGGTTATACCTTTCATACTCATGTTCAAAGTTTAGCATAAATCATGCTTTCTTGCTTACAAAATGTGTCGATAATAAAGAATGAACCAATTCAAAAACCTTAGTTTTTGGATTGGTTCTTCTAAAAACGTAATTCCTGTAAGGATTTACAAAAGCCCTCTTTTACAGCAATCGGTTTTTAGGTGGGCTCAAGGACAGAAGAGGTATACCCAAATGTTTCGTTTTCCCGTAGTAACCGAGGACCCGGAAATTATTTCAGCCCTGCAAAGCTCCGCCACGCTTTTTAAGGGAGAAATCGAACCTTATTTTCTTACCGGATTTAACCAGATATTGGAATACTTTAAGTACGAACTACCGGAGCTTAAATTTATCGATTGTTCCGACAAAAACGAGACCTTTTCCGCCCTGGATCTTTTGGAAGCTATTAAGGAGGACCCCTGGCTTCACTACGGTGGTATTATCGCTATCCATAACGTCCCCAACGACGCGATACTTCTAGAACGGCTCCGGGACTCTAACGTTATAGCGGTATTGCATAGAAGCGAGTTTTTAAAGGACAACGAACGGTTGCTCCGTATCCTCGTTCATAACAAGCAGTTTCTCTTTCAACGGGGTATGCAAAAACACCTTATCCGAACGATCTCGGGAACCTTTGTTATGGAAAACGATCCCCTGGATATGGTGGTTTACACCAACCTGGTAACCAATTATCTGTACAATTCCAACCTTATCAACCGGGATGATAGGGAAAAATTGCACGTGGCCCTGCAGGAACTGTTGGTAAATGCCATTGAACACGGGAACTGCAAAATTGGGTTTGATGAAAAAACCGCCTGGCTCGAAGCAGGGAAAGCCCCCATGGATTTGATCCGGGAAAAAAACAAGCAAAAGGATATCGCCGTTAAAAAAGTACAGCTATCCTACACCATCTCCCCGGACGAATCCCGGTTTACTATCACCGACGAGGGGGACGGGTTCGACTGGAAAAGTCGCATGGCCACCGTTCCCGTTTTGGGGCTCCACGGCATGGGGATTCGGATGGCGGGAATTTACGTTAAGGATCTAACCTACAACGAAAAGGGAAACCAGGTTTCCTTTTCCATTTCCCACCAAAAGGACGCGTCCAACGTGGTACCGGGTATTTTTGCGGATCAGCAGGAAATACATTTTAACAGCCGGGACGTGGTGATGAAAGAGGGGGAAACATCGGATTATCTGTACTATATCGTTTCGGGGCGGTATCTTGTTTTTTCAGGGGATCGTTGCGTTTCCTATCTTACCCCCGACGATATGTTTATCGGAGAAATGTCCTTTTTGCTTTCTAACCACCGGACTGCTACGGTGGTATCAAAGGATGGGGGAACCTGTATTCGGGTATCAAAACAAAACTTTGTCGATTTGATAAAAAAAAATCCCCACTACGGAATTTTCCTGGCCCGATTATTAGCCCAGAGGCTTTCCCGGCTCAACTCCCGGGCCGCGAAAATTTACGCGGAGTATCAAAAATTGAAAACCCAGGTGGAACAGAACAACAATTCACCGATTAGTTCGAAATAGTTGAATAAAGGTTCGCCGGTCCAAATCTCTGGAACCTAAATCCTTTTTATAGGGCAGGGGCATTCCCAAATCCCAATGCGTAAAGCCCTGGCTTTGTAAGTAGCGTCCCGTAAGGATCATTTGGACGGTACCGGAAGAATTTTCATCCCGGTAACCGGAATAACTCGTGTAGATCCTTCCGGTGGAAACCCCAAATTCTCCCGCCATCAAACGGCCATCCCGATACAGAGCAAAGGACCGGGGTCGCGGTCCAGAAATCCCTTCGGAGGCCGCCTTTTTAAAAAGATTTCTCAGATCCCCCGTTAACCAATCCTCCCCGTGGACCTGGGCACAACGATCTATAATGATCTCCAAATCCTGGTCCACCCGTAATTCGTATCGGTGTACCAGCCTTTTCGCCGAACGGGATTCGTGAAGTTCCCGAAGATCCAATACCGACCGAAGTCTATGGAGCTTTGGAAGGTACAGGGTTTTTTGCCCATCTAAAACGCTAGCCGTGGACATGATTAAAAAACCCGCGTAGGCTAAATTTCGGAAAAAATCCGTATCCACGGACGGGGCAAGGCAAAACTCGTTATCGTATTCCAGGTCCGTTAGGTCGTCCACGGCCCTATCCAGATCGTCGCTGGGAAGCAATACCGCGTAGCCCCACGGGTTGAACCGAAGATAGGCCGAACTCATTTTTGATGGAACAATTTTTTAAAGTTCGTAAGAAGGCTCGATTTTTCCCGTACCTCCGCTTCCTTACCAGTGAAGACTTCCAGAGCATCGTCGGTTCCTGAAACAAGGGCAATATCCCCCTCCTGGAATCGATACTCGGGGGCAAAAAGCCCGTATTCCTCAGAGCCCCGACGGACAGATATCAAATTTAATCCGTATTTTCTCCGTAGATCCGTTTCCAGGACCGTTTTTCCCCAAAAATTTTCGGGTATTTCTAACTCGGCGATCACGAGCTTCCCGCTGACGGGCAGATAATTCAATAACGTTGAGGATATTAACAGGGGGGTTATCCGTTTGGCCGCTTCCCGGTTGGGGAACACCACCTTTGTGGCTCCCACCAGGTTAAGGATCTCCCCATGGGCCTCCGTTTCGGCCTTTACGATGATGGTTTTAATCCCAATTTTTTTACAATAGCTAGTCGTAAGTATGGACGCCTCGATTCTATCTCCCATATCGATAATCACCGCGTCCACCGTGGCCGGCAAAGCGTGCCGAAGGTTTTCGGCGTTCATAACGTCCATGACAATAGCGGTGGCAGAGGAATCCTTGTACGCGTCCACCACATCCCGGTCCTTATCGATGATCAGGACTTCCACGTTCATTTCTAATAATTCATCCAAAACGCTTTTTCCAAAATAACTCAACCCAAGAATCGCTACCTGTTTCATATTCTACCCCAATAAGAGAGACCCCTCGGGGTAGGAAATTCCATACCCCTCTTTTTTTACCACGGGAAACGCTAAAGCGATCAGTCCCACCCTGCCCGCGAACATGGTCGCTATAATAATCAATTTTCCTACAAAGCTCAGGTTGGGCGTTAAGCCAAGGCTAAGACCCACGGTACCAAACGCGGAAAACACCTCAAACACAATCTCATCAAAATTGGCCCCCCGGATACCCTCGATAATACTCAGGGATAGAATCGCGGTTAATAGCAGGGCCAGGGCTTTTAAAAAATAGACGACGGCGTTGTTAATCGTACTTGCGGTCAGTCGATGGTGGGAAATGGTGATATCCCCGTTTTTGTCGGGTCGTTTTAACATTACCATGATCACCACAAAAGCGGTGGTAGTCTTAATACCCCCAGCGATGGATCCGGGGGAACCGCCGATAAGCATCAACAGAATAGTCAACGCCTTAGAAGGCTGACTTAAAAGATTCTGGGGAAGGGCGTCGAACCCCGCCGTTCGAGGGGTCACGGCTTGGAACAACGCGTTTACCCCAGCGGTAAGGGTGTCAAAACCTTTATACAGATGATGGCGCTCCAAAATAAAAAAGAACATCCCAAATACAAAAATTAAAAAAGCCGTCATCCACAAAACTATTCTGCTGTGATAATTGAGCCGTCGGCTTTTACCGTTAAAACGGCGGCCTATATCTTGAAGGACGATAAAACCCAAGCCCCCAGTAACGATTAGAAACATTATGACGACTAAAAGGGGAATATTATGGGCTAAAGATTCCAAACTGTCGGGGTATAAGGAAAATCCGGCGTTGCAAAAAGCGCTGACCGAGTGGAATAGGGCGCTAAAAAACCAATCCCCTTCCCCTTCGGCCAAAAAGATCCGGGATAAAAAAATCGTCCCCAATCCTTCTATTATAAACGTAAAAAAAACAATACTCCGGACAATACGGACCGGATCGTATTCCACCCCGTCCACAAAAAAACTCTTAATCGTATTCAGCCTTCTCAGGGGTAAACGACGTCCGGGAATGGTCAAAAGAATAGACGTAAAACTGATAATCCCCAAACCGCCAATTTGTATAAGCAGAAGGATAACCACATCCCCAAAACGGCTAAAACCATCCATATCCACGGTAATCAAGCCCGTGACGCAGACGGCGGAGGTGGCGGTAAAAAAAGCATCGATAAACGGCAGGGTCGCGGGGGTATCGGGCCTGCCGACCCAAGAAAGGGGTAGCATTAAAAGCCCCGTTCCCAGCCCTATAATCACCAGAAAAAAGGCTAATAGGTAGAAGGCGTCGGATTTTTGAAACAGCCGCCAAAAAGGCACAACCATGGATCAATTTTACCATTACTATCCCTCCTCTTCAATCGGTACAGTGGGGCTCTTGATCCACCAAGTCGGATTCGCGATGATAGTAGGGGAGGCAAAACCATGAAAGAGATTGAACGGGTACTTATCGTCGGTGCTGGAGCCGTGGGAACCGCGATCGCTTCAATGATCCATCACCGCTCTCCTGGAACCGTTTCCGTTTTAGCCGACGGAGAGCGGTTTGACCGTTACAGCCGTCACGGCTTTATCGTAAACGGCGAAACCTTCCGCTTCCCCGTCGTAGCCCCCACCACGGCCTCTTCCGCCAACTCGAACTTTGACCTGATCATCGTAGCGGTTAAATACCATCACCTGGAAGAAGCGATCCGACAGATGAAGGGCCATGTGGGCCCCGATACGATCATCCTTTCTCTGCTCAACGGAATTTCCAGTGAGGAAATATTGGGCCAAGCCTTTGGGCCCGGCGCGGGCGCCCCACCTAAGGCGAAGATTCCTCCCTACGCGATGATCCTGGGAATCGACGCGGTCCGGGTGGGCAACGAGACCCAATTCGCCGCTACGGGCAAAATATTTTTTGGCGAAGCCGTCAACGATCCTGAAAATCCCAGCCCACGGGTTGTTCAATTACGGAATTTTTTTGATAAAACAAAAATCGCTTACGAAGTCCCCCGAAACATGCTACGTTCCTTATGGTATAAATTTATGATCAACGTGGGCATAAACCAAGCCTCCGCCATACTGCGTTGTCCCTACCGGGTATTTCAAACCGTACCGGAAGCAAAAAACGCCATGGAAGCCCCCATGGAAGAGGTCATTACCCTTTCCCATGTCATGGGTATAGGCCTTGACCGGGAGGATATGAAAACCTGGGAAAGCACCCTGGCCGCCTTGCACCCGGACAACCTAACCTCCATGTGTCAGGACGTGTTAGCCCATCGAAAAACCGAAGTCGAAATGTTCGCCGGAGCCGTTGTAGCCCTTGGACGGCTTCACAACGTTCCAACCCCGGTTAACGAAGCGTACTACAATCTTATCAAAACCATCGAAGCGACCTACTAGCCCTTTACCGCCCCCATAGTAAGCCCGCGAACCACGTATTTTTGGAGGTTCCGATGAAAGCCCTGGTACTCGACGCTCCGAGCCATTTTATTGTTACGGAAGTTCCCAAACCTACCATCCGATCACCACGGGAAGTGTTGATACGGGTAAAAGCCGTTTCCATCTGTGGGAGCGACGTCCACGGAATGGATGGGTCTACGGGCCGCCGTATCCCTCCTATCATTATGGGGCACGAGGCTTCCGGCGTTATAGAAGAACTAGGCGAGGGGGTTCGGCGTTTCAAGGTTGGCGACCGGGTAACCTTTGATTCCACTATCTATTGCGGCGAATGCTTTCATTGCCGGCGGGGAGAGGTCAACCTCTGCGATAACCGCCGGGTGCTTGGCGTTTCTTGCGACGAATACAAACAGGACGGGGCCTTTGCCGAATACGTGGTTGTACCGGATCATATTCTCTATCAAATACCGGATACATTGGATTTTGTTTCCGCCGCCCTCACGGAACCCCTGGCGGTGGCGGCCCACGGGGCCCGGATCGCGGCTATGGAACCGGGAGCGTCCATGGTGGTCGTAGGTACGGGCCTTATCGGCCTCCTGCTCCTGCGGATCCTGCGGCTCCACGGGTCAGGGCCCCTTATAGCCGTGGACGTGGAAAGCGGAAGGTTAGAAATAGCCCGCCGTTTTGGCGCCGATCACACGATCCTGGGGGGAAGCTCCGTGGTCGAACAGGTCCGGGCTCTTACCCAGGGCCGGGGCGCGGATTACGTGTTTGAAGCCGTAGGGGCGGGACCATCGTTTCAAACCGCCGTCCAAAGCATCCGGAAGGGAGGAATCCTCACCCTGGTGGGTAACATCAGCCCTTCGGTGGAGCTACCCCTCCAAGCGGTGGTAACCCGTCAATTAACCCTCCGGGGCTCCTGCGCTATCGCGGGGGAATATCCGCTGGCTTTAGATCTAATGGCATCCAAAAAGGTCGATGTCCACGCTTTAATCGGCGCTGTGGCGCCCCTTTCCGAAGGGGCCGTTTGGTTTCACCGTTTGTACAACCGGGAGCCGGGCCTTTTAAAAGTAGTTCTAGAACCCTAAGGGCCTATTGAAATGGAACCAGTTCGATTCGGTATCGCATCCTACGGAAAGGTGGCCCATCTTCACGCTCGGGCTCTACGTTCCGTCCCCCAGGCAAAATTAGTAGCCGTCTCTGGCCGGGACAGGGAAAAGAGGGAAGCCTTCGCTGAGGAATTTGGCCTTAACGCCTTTCCCGATATTACATCCATGGTATCCCAGGCGGCGGTAGACGCGGTTATTATCGCTTCCCCCCATCCTCAACACTCCCAACAGACTCTCGAAGCCCTTGAAGCGGGAGCTCACGTTATAGTCGAAAAGCCTATGGCTCTTACCACAGCGGATTGTGACGCCATGATCCAGAAAGCCCACCAGTCCCGCAAAGTCCTCGCTGTCATCAGTCAACGCCGTTGGTTCCCCGCGGTCCAGCGGATCCGGTCCGCCATTGACCAGGGGAAAATAGGGAAACCCATCCTCGGCTTGGTAACCATGTACGGATGGCGGGATGAGGCCTACTATCGGAGCGACCCCTGGCGGGGAACCTGGACAACCGAAGGAGGCGGTGTCTTGGTAAACCAGGCTCCCCATCAATTGGATCTACTGCAATGGTTCATAGGCCCCGTAGAAGAAGTTTCCGCCTATTGGGGTAACCTGAACCATCCCTATATTGAGGTGGAAGATACGGCGGTGGTGAACGTAAAATTCCAGGGCGGAGCCCTAGGATCCATCGTGGTAAGCAACTCCCAAAAACCGGGCATCTACGCAAAAGTTCACGTCCACGGTCAAACCGGCGCATCGGTGGGGGTACAGACCGACGGAGGCGCCATGTTCGTGGCGGGCATGTCGGGGATACTTGAACCTCCAATCAACGATATTTGGACTATCCCTCGGGAAGAGGAGAATTTAGATCGATGGAAAGCCGAAGATACCGCCTTTTTTAAAACCATCGAACCCACGGAATATTTTCACAGCCTTCAATTTGCCGATTTTGCCCAAGCGATCCAAGAAAACCGTTCACCCCTCGTAGACGGCCAGGAGGGCCGTAAAACCGTCGCCCTCATCGAAGCCATCTACCAATCCGGAAGAGAAGGACGCCCCATCGCGTTGGGCACCTAAACAGGACCTCCAGGGACAGCGGACCGAACCTTTTATCGTTCCTGTGTTGGATATCATACCCCCATGACCTCAAGAGAATATTCCTCCAAACGATCCAATTCCTCCGCCGTGAGGCTCCCTATAGGCCCATCGACCAAACTGAGATTTTCTATCGCCCGCAACTGGTCCACCAGTACATCCGAATCCTCCCGTAGCCTATCCCGAGCCCTCACACGAAGCCGAAGGGGCTCAGCGTCGTTTATCAGGTTTGTGGTTAATGGATATCTTCCTCAAACGCTTGGAATTCTTTATTTACTTCCATGCTATTACCCCTGACCATGAGACTTGCCTGTATAAGTCGAACTTTTTTCTGCTTAATTAATTGATCTTTACGGTACAGTTCCAACACTTCCTTGATGACCTGCGCCTTACTTTTATTTTTAGACCATTCGTTCAGTTCAGAGACCATTTCATCGGGAAGGCGGATTGATAGATGAGCCATACGTACACCTCACACTACAAAATGTAGCACATATTATAACGAATCCATTTACATTATGTAGTTTCCTCTTATTCCCCCTCGGCCGCGAAGCCGCGTTCACGCAAAGCCTTGGAACCCATGGATCGTTGACTCCCAAAACCAAAACATCCCTTTGCGTAACCCGCGAGCGGCCCCTCTTCGATCTCGTACCCCCTGCACCCCTCCA
>CAYRLW010000008.1:28383-85268 GCA_964425215.1 uncultured Treponema sp. | reverse complement strand
AGGCGACTGGGAGTCTTCCACCATCATCATGTTGCTTTTTACGGATACCAGCATGCCCCTACTCTAGCACAGGACCGTTTAAATGGGTAGATAGAAAGGGTTTGTAAACTGAGGTTCTTTCAAAACTCCCTGAGTTTTGAAAGAACCTCAACTATCAAAAGGGCAAGGGTTTTTATACAATGATGCCTAAACCTGGAATAAAGTTGGAGAAGAAGGAGCTATGGAGGAACCATAGCTGGGTGTATTATAATGGTTCTGTTACAATCGATATTACCTATTATTTCTGTTCCAGAAGCGGGCAGACGCATCATATCGGGTACATTAATTCTACTGTTACTCCTTCTTTATGGAAGGGGAAGAAAAATTCGATCTTAAAAAGGAGCGTCCCATGGCCGATTGGGAAATTTACGACCGACGATTTAGAGATTTAACCTTACCTACCGTGAAGTTGGAAAAACTATATTCACCGGTTCTTTGGGCGGAAGGTCCGGTCTGGTTCGCCGACGGTCAATTCCTTCTTTTTAGCGATATTCCAAACAACCGCATTTTACGCTATGTGGAGGGCGGCGGGGTAAGTCTCTTTCGTTCACCCTCCCGCTTCTCCAACGGCAACACCCGGGATACGGCGGGACGCCTAGTAACCTGTGAACACGGAAGCCGAAGCGTAACACGAACGGAGATCGATGGCACTATCACCGTGTTAGCGGACCGTTATGACGGTAAAAGACTCAATTCCCCCAACGACGTGGTGGTCTCTCGAGACGGAGCGGTATGGTTTAGCGACCCGCCCTACGGTATCCTATCGGATTACGAAGGGGGCAAGGCTGATTCGGAGCAAAAGGGGAACTACGTTTACCAGATCGATCCGGTCACTGGAAAAGTAACCATCGCTACGGACGATTTTGACAAGCCCAACGGCTTGGCGTTTTCACCCGGCGAAGACATCCTTTACATCGCCGATTCTGGGGCATCCCACAGGGAAAACGGACCCCATCATGTACGACAATTCCAGGTCAAAGACGGCCATCTTAGCGGTGGAACGGTGTTTGCTGAAATTCAGCCCGGGGTTCCCGACGGGCTCCGCGTCGATACGATGGGAAACCTTTGGATAAGTTGCGGAGACGGTATCCTCTGCTATTCTCCCGAAGGCGCCTGTCTCGGTAAGATTCTGGTTCCCGAAACGGTAGCAAACCTAACCTTTGGGGGGCCCAAGAGGAACCGTCTATTCATCACCGCCCATACCTCTCTGTACGCCCTCTACGTCAACGCCAACGGCGCGGCCCGATGTTAAAAAGAGAACGGCGGTAAATACAGGGGAAAAATTTTCCCCCAGGGTAAATTTTTCCCCCTATCCAATCCAACGCGCCCCAGTTTTTCACGGACCCATTCCCGTTATAAACGGAAAAAAGGCCCCCAATTCCTTTTCGGTCCATATTTTTAGCGAATCGCCCCCTCTAACAGCCAAAGAGGGCTAAAAAGTGCCACAAATCTACGCTTCGAAGGTCCCAGACCCTCAAAAACAAAAAAACACTACTTGGCACGATATATGCTTCATATTGTTCAAGCCAACAACCGTTGGATGTGGAGGTTAGTATGTTTCATGGTTGGTACGGATCGCCGTGGTACGGCATGGGGGGGTATGGATTTCCCTGGGGAGGTTTACTCATGGGAATACTCGTTATCGCGATTATCGCGGCGGGGATTATTTTTATAGGCCGATCAGGAAGGAACCGAATCGACGATCGGCGGGATTCGACCCAACGGGGAATCGATATCCTTATCGAACGATTTGCCCGGGGAGAAATTGACGGGGAAACGTTTAAAAAAATGAAAGCCCAGATCGAAGAAAAATCCTAGGGCCCCGAGGGGCTTCCAAAGGGTTCGAGGTCCAACCCGAAAATTTAACGTTAGGGCACCTCTAATAACTCGGTTAGTTATTAGAGGTGCCTGGGCAAATCCTTATAGGATTTGCTTTTTTTATCTGTAGACCTCTAAAAACTGAAGTTTTTAGAGGTCCCTATTAGCTTTTTTTAAATGACTACTTTAAAATTACTTCAACGAAGGTTGAGCAAAAACCGAAGACCATACCGCCGTTGGTAGTCTAGCCTTTTGCAGGGCTGGACCCATAGAGCCGTCCTATTTCATTGCTCAAGCTTCGGTGAAGTATCAAACCAAAAGGAGGCTTTCATGGCAACAAGGATGGCAAAAATCCAAATTTTCAGGCGCATCGTCCTGGGAACCCTATTGATCGGCCTAACGGTCCTGACCATTCTCCATCAAAAACTGCAGGGTATCCCGTCGATCGACGCCCTGGACCCCTTTGGGGGCCTCGAGACGATGTTTAAATATGTTGCCGGCGGCGACTTTATCAAAAAAATCGAACCGGGCAATATGGTCCTTTTAGGCGGCGTCGTGGTCATAGGCATCGTCCTCTCCCGCTTTTTCTGCGGTTGGTTCTGCGCCTTTGGGGCCCTGCAAGCCGTCTTCGGCTGGTTAGGGAAAAAGATATTCCGCCGTAGCTTCACCGTCCCCCCTCGGGTGGACCGGTACCTCCGCTGGATTAAGTACCCCGTCCTGGTGGGCATAATCTACTTTACCTGGAAAACCGGCGAACTGGTCATCCGCCCCTACGACCCCCTAGCCGCCTTCGGACACCTTTCCGCGGGACTCAGCGCCGTCTGGGCCGAGTTCGCCGTGGGCCTGGTACTGCTGATCGCCACGCTTCTCTTTTCCATGCTCTACGAGCGGGCCTTCTGCAAATACCTCTGCCCCCTGGGGGCCTTTAACGCCATCCTCAGCCGCGTTCCCCTTTTCCGGATCAAACGTAGCGCCAGCACCTGCATTTCCTGTTCAAAATGCGACCGGGTCTGCCCCATGAATATCGACGTATCCCACCCCGATGGGGTTAACTCCCCCGAATGCATCGCCTGCATGGAGTGCGTCACCGCCTGTCCCACCAAGAAAAATACCCTCAGCACCACGCTGGCGGGGAAAAACCTCCGGCTGGGAATCGTCGTGGCCATCGGTTTCGGGATCTACATCGCCGCCGCCCTGGTAGGCCAAGCAACGGGAATGCTTCGATTTTCCGCCCAAAGCCTGCAGGAGCTTTCCAAGAAAGGTAGTCTTCAAGTGGCGGATATCAAAGGCTCTTCCACCTACGCTTCGGTGGCCGAATCCTTCGGCATCGATTTGGAACGCCTCTACCGGGAGGTAGGCGTGGACCCCAAGAAAGTCAGTCCCGATACCATGCTCAAAGATACGGGTAAAGTGGCGGGCATCGAAGGCTTCGAGGCCGATACGGTTCGTATCGCCGTGGCCCGTATCCTTGGGGTACCCTACGCGGGAGAAAAGGGCACCCTGACCCCCGAAACGTCTGCCCCCGGCGCCTCAAACCCAGCAGCAACCGCGACAAAGCCAGAACCAGCTACCGGCTCGCCAGCGACCTCTGCAGACAATACCACCCCGTCTAATGCCAAGACCACCTCCACAAACTCGGCCCTCACGGTACCCCAGGGCTTTGCGCTGGAAGGAACCATGACCCTTACCGACGTAGCAAAAGCCCTCCACAGCACCCCCGCCGCGGTTATTCAAAAGTTGGGCCTCCCTACGGATATTCCCGTGGACAAGCCTCTGCGGGATATGAAGGACCAGTATGGGTATACCATGACGGACCTCAAGCAGAAAATAGTAGCACCGTAAGAGACGGGGGGCGCCAGTACAATCCCTGGGGAGAACGTCCATCTGGCGCGCCCCCCACCGGGAAAGCCTGGGACCCGTTCCGGTTCCCAGGGCTTTCCCGGTCCCCCGTTTAGTGTTGTTCCCTAGCACCCGCGGGGGAAGAATCGTCAAACAGCATACTGTAGTAGCGGTCTATTTTTCTTCCCAATTCCATAATTCCAAAATTACGGGCCTCCCGGATCAACTCTTTCCCCTCAAAGTACACCAAAATCGCCGGCACCGAGTACACCGAAAGCTGACCCCGAACCTCGCTAACCGCCTCCGTATCCACGTAGTACAGGGGCAGGCGGGGAAAATCTTCCTCCACCAGGGCGATCACCTTAGGTTTTATACTTTTACACACCCCGCAGGTGGGGGTAGAAAAATAAAACAGCACGGCCCTATGCTCTTTAACCCGACCCAAAAAATCTTCGTAACTCGTTATATCGATCATAGTGATAATATAATATATAGTTTTATCTATTGTGAATATGGAGGGCGCTTTAACGATTACTTCCGCCTCAACCACCCTTTTCGTCTGCGAAGAAAGACCTTGTATCGGTTATAGAGGAGCAGGTATCGGGATAAAACAGCTAAAATTCGCGGCGGTTCCGCCAAATTTACGCCCAATGTGACGGAACCGACGCTAAATTTACATATATGGCAGGAGTCTTATTTTATGAGGTTCTTTCAAAAGTAACAGACTTTTGAAAGAACCTTTAAAGACTAGTTTTTTTGGTTAGAAAGGCCAAAAGTAAAGGTTAGAGCGGCGACTAATACCACACCTTTGATAAAATCCTGAACAAAATAGGGGAAATTCAACATGGAGAGGCCATTTAACAGCATACTGATAAATATGGCCCCCACTATAGTTCCAAAGGGATTGGGCTTCCTTACCCCCAGGACCGCGTAGCCTATTAGGGCTGACGCGATTGAATCTAAAAGGAGATTCCCCCCCGCTTGTACGTCCCCGCGACCTACCCGTGCGGAAAGTATAATTCCCCCCACAGCGGCAATTAAACCAGAAATAACATAGGCCAGGATTCGGTACTGATCCACCTTTGCTCCCACCAGCCGAGCCGCCTGCGCGTTGCTACCAATCGCGTAAAAAACACGGCCCCACCGGGTCAAGCTTAAAACTATAAAAACAAGAATCGCAACAATGAGCATTATGATAACAGCCACAGGGATCAAATTAAATATTCTCCCTTGACCAAGCCACAAAAAATATTTTTCATACTGGCCCTTGGCTACGACGCCCCCCTCTAGAACCGCACCGTTTCCTATGGACCGTCCCGCCGAGGGTATTAGCTGTAAACCCTGTATTAAAAACATGGTTCCCAAGGTAGCTAACATATCGGGAATTTTTATTTTAACAATTAAAAATCCATTAAAAAGCCCCGCCAGGGCACCTATAAAAAGACAAAACAAAATCGCTTCTATTCCGTTAGCTTGAGATACCACCATTAAATACGCGGACATCATGACAGACAAGGCCGCGGTGGAACCAATGGACATATCCATTCCGCCGATTACCAAAGGGAACGTTATACCTAAAGCTAAGATTCCATAAATAGTCGAACCTAATAGGATTGAAAAAATATTAGCGGGGTTCCAAAATACGGGGTACATTAATCCAAAAAAAACAAATAATATTCCCATAACAATGAGGAATCCGTATTTAATAGCAAAATTGACCCAAAAGGCCTTTCGATCCTGTAGTACCTTAGAATCGATCATACTAAAACCTCCACCATCTTTGTATGTGCCTGTGAAATTAAATGAAGTAGCTTATCGCGATCGATAGCCGCACTTTCCTGCTCCCCAACTATGGCGCCATTATTCATTACTACTACCCGATCGGCCACTTCTATGGCCTCATCTAAATCGGTAGCTATGACAATAGCGGCCCTGTCGCCTATATGATCCCGTAAATAAACCGCCATATCATGTCGGGAACGAATATCGACGCCTTGAAAAGGTTCATCTAAAATAACGATCTGATAGGGCTCTAAAAGCCACCGAGAAACCACTACTTTCTGTTGGTTGCCCCCCGAAAGGCTATCGATTTCCGATTCTTCGCTTTCACATTTTATTCCCATGGAATCGACCATTTCTTTCGCTCTTTTTCTTTCATAACCCACATTCATAACATTCAGCCGAGAAAAAACCTTTAAATACGGTACGGTCATGTTCTGACGTATATTAAAAAGGGGAATTATCGCGTTATTGGATCGATCTTCGGGTACATAAAAAACACCCGCGTCTAGGGCTTTGGATATCGACGAAGGAATATACTCTTTCCCATTTATCAAAATGGTCCCTGAAACAGGCTTTTTTATGCCAAACAGAACCTGGGCAAATTCGCTTTTACCAGCCCCAATAAGCCCCGTTAAGCCAATAATTTCGCCTTTAAATATTTTCAAATTAAGAGGAGGTTTCCCAGGGTCCACAACCAGGTCTCTCACTTCTAATTGAATATCTTTAAACAATCTATTATTACTACGGTCTCTTATATCGCCATGTTTTGGTATTTCGCCAACCATGGCGGTTACCATTTCTTTTACATTAAAAGGCTTTTTAAGCGTAGCGGCTAGACGACCGTCACGGATGACTACAACCCTATCGGCTAGGCGGCTTACTTCGTGTAAACGGTGAGAAACGTATAAAATTGATACACCTAGATTTTTTAAACGTTCCAAAGTTTTAAAAAGAACCTCCGCTTCTTTTTCAGATAGGGATGATGTGGGTTCGTCAAGGATCAGCAATTTTGGGTTAGAAGCCAGTGCTCTGGCAATGGCGATCATCTGTCTGTCCGATTGGTTTAGATCAATTACAGGGGTATCCATATTTATTTTTAAATCCATAATACTTGCCACGGCCTGGGCCTGTTCTCTTAATTTTTGTTTATCATAAAATACCGATTGGCCAGGACGGAGTAATTCCGCTAACGTAAGGTTTTCATACACCGTCATACTGGGAACTACCCCTTGATTAATAATCTGGTGAACCGTAGCGATTCCATTATCGTAGGCGTCCTTCGGTGTATGAAAAACCGTGGTCTTACCATTAATTATTATATGCCCTTCGTAATCTGGGTAATAACCGCAAATAATTTTTATCAACGTGGATTTACCCGCGCCATTTGCTCCAACCATGGCCAATATCTCGCCGGGGTAAAATTCCACCGAGACATCGCTTAAAGCTCTGGTCGCGCCAAAGGATTTTCCTATATTAACGACCTGTAATATGGATTTTGAATCGGACATGGGCCCCTCCTCAAGAACCAAAGACAGTATTTAAACTATCTATATATGGCGGTTTAATTATACCACGATCGGTTATAAACCCGCTAATTAATTCGTTTGGTGTAACATCAAAAGCAGGATTTCTTACTTTTATGCCTACCGGGGCGGTTCTACGAAGCCCAAAATGGGTTACTTCCTCCCGATCCCTTTCTTCTATCGTAATATCATCGCCTTTTTGGGTTGCCAAATCTATAGTTGAATGGGGACAAGCAATATAAAAGGGAATATTAAAATGTTTTGCCAAAATTGCAACGCCCATGGTCCCTATTTTATTAGCCGCGTCTCCGTTTGCCGCAACCCGATCAGCACCCACAATGACCAGCTGTATCAAACCTTTGGACATAATAAAGGCCGCCATATTATCGGTAATGGTATATACATCAATTCCCGCTTGTTGTAATTCCCATGCAGTTAACCGAGACCCCTGCAACAACGGTCGGCTTTCATCGGAATAGACGCTAAATTTAACACCCCGTTGATGGGCCAAGTACATAGGAGCTGTGGCGGTTCCATATTCGGAGGTTGCAAGGCGACCAGCGTTGCAATGGGTTAAAATACCCATGCCATTTTGAATTAAATCAACACCAAATTCTCCAATTTTTTTACAGAGCTGGATATCCTCTTCGTGAATGTTACGAGCGGCAATCAATACGGCCTCAAACATTTCCGCGCTGTTTTTACAGTTGCTTCGCTCGACCGCTTGGACCACCTTTTTTAAAGCCCAACTTAAATTTACGGCCGTAGGACGGGAACTATCCAAATAAGCCGCGCTCTCCTTTAACTTTTTTAAGAAAACCTCTGTGGAAACATTGGTATAGTCTCTCATGGCGATAACGAGTCCATACGCGCCCGCCACACCGATAGCCGGGGCTCCACGAACTTTTAGTTTTTTTATGGAGTCCCATACCTGTTCTACGGACGTCTGTTCTTCTATTTCAATGTCCACGGGTAATTTTGTCTGATCTAAAATATAGAGTTTATTATTTTCCCAAAGCACACTCTTTACATCCCGGTTATTCATGGCAAAGCCTCTATTGAGTTGATTTATTGGCACGTATTTTTAATTAATAGTGGCAAGGTCTAAGGAAGGGTAGGATGATTTAAACCACCCTACCCTATCTAGGTTAATTCAAAAGACTATTTCTTTGGCATCCAAGGAGACCATGCGGCATCGGAAGACTTAAACTCCGGATACGCCTTCATAAGGTCATCCATATTTTTAACATTAGACTTCTTTAACATGTCCGCTGTAATAATCATCGGCTGAACAAGAATGTCGTGGGGGACCTTTTCTCCAGCCATCACTTGAGCCAAGGCTCGAACAGAGGCGGCACCCATCTCAGCGGGGTTTACAGCGCTAGTCATAACCCAAGGACTATTCGGTTTAGTCATTAGTTCGATATCTTGAGTTGAAATATCAATACTGTAAACCTTCACCTTGTTTGACATTCCTAGTTCATCAAGCGCCATAACAATACCCTTAGCGAACTCGTCGTACGGAGCCAGGTAGGCGCCAATATTGGGATTCGCCCGTAAAACAGCGGTAGCCTGATCCGCGTTCTTCACGGCAATAGGCGATTCCATGGTACCGGTTTGGGCTACCACTTTAACACCTGGGTTCGCGGCAAGACCTTCTTGAATAGTCGTATCCCTTTTATCCAAAGGAAGAATACCCGCCACACGAACATAGCCCATATCAACCTTACCATTAAAATCTTTAATAATGGAGTTGATAGCGTTTCGGCCATGTTGGGGATCATTTTGTGCGACCTGCGGAATCTTAGGGTTCTTCAGATCCACGTCGAAGGCAACCACGGGTATACCTGCGTCCAACGCCTGCTGGGCCGGTCCCATCATGGTCTCCGTCAAGCCATGCTGAATCACGATTCCGTCCACCTTCATGTTTATGGCTTGATTCACTGCGTTCGCGCAGGCTTGTGCATCGGTTTGACGACCCAACAGGGTAACCTTCATACCAAGAGCGGCGGCCTGCTGTTCCACCCCCGCCCGGTACATCTGCATAAATTCCCCTTCCTGCAAATAGCTGATGTGAACAATATGCAGTTGCCGGCCCTTGCTTCCATCAAACGGCGCGGGAGCCCCCGGGATTTTGTAGGTAGTGGCGGCGGCTTTTTGGTCCTGATTACCGTTGGCGACAACTAGGCCAACAGACGCTACCACTAACACAAAAGACAACAATATTTTTCGCATCTTCTCCTCCTTTTGGCAAAAATTTTTGCCAAACTCTAAAAATAAAACAACAAATGTTGTTTCTTGACTATATCGTCTATATTCTAAATCTCTTTTTTTAATTTGTCAAATTTTATTTTTGTTTTTTGACTGTTTTTGTGGTTTCTATAAACATTAAGGGAAAGTGTTAAAAGGAGAGGCTCTTTCAAAACTCAGAGAGTTTTGAAAGAGCTACCTTAGATGTACATGCAGTATTTTTGCTATTCTTTATAATATAAACATTTATATCTAAATTGAAAAAATAATGAATTATACTAAAGCATCAGGTTAATTTTTCCAAATTGGGCCCAAACTGATATTCCACATCGCTTTCCCTAAGGGTACTAATCCATTCGGGACTTAATTCTTTATCCGTAATTAAAAGGTCAAAATCACTAAAATCAGCCATATGGACAAAGGATGTTTTATCAAATTTTGTAGCATCGGCAACTAATATGGAACTATCGCTTTGTTGCATCATTTTTTTTCGAACTTCGGCTTCCTTTTCATTGGCATCCGTAACTCCGTGAATTCGATGTACCCCATCGCAACAAATAAAGGCTTTATCGGCGAAATAGTTAGAAATGGATAATTCGGCGGCGTTGCCCACCAGGGTCAAAGAACTTGGACGAAGGGTTCCTCCGGTGCATATAATTTTTATTTCTTTAGCCGGAGCTAGGACCTCAGCTACTTTAAGAGCATTGGTTATAACAATAAGGTTTTTTTTATCTAAGATATTCTCTGCTATATAAACCGCTGTGGTACTCGCGTCGAGGAAAATGGTATCCCCGTTATTTATCAATTGGGAAGCCAGCACACCTATGATGTTTTTTCCCTCCACATAGGTGTGCTCCCTCATTTCTACGGGTATTTCCCTGTGCATTCCCGCATTTATAAATGCTCCACCATAGGTTTTATATAGCAGGCCACTATTCTCCATTTTGATAAGATCCCTTCTTATGGTTTCTTCGCTAACATCGAATTTTTTCGATAATTCAATAACCGTAACGCTACCCTGTTCTTTGAGAATTTCAAATATGGCCTGTCGACGCTCTATGGCGAGCATATAAAAATCCTTTTTATAGAGGATAGTTTTTTACCGTGGAAAGCACATCCTCTATTGAACAATACTTATCCCTTTGTATAATAAATTCCCTAGAAATATCAAGCGCGGCTATTTGAACTTTGGCTCGAACCTCCGCGTTCGGGATGGATCGTATATCTTCTACCTGTGCGAGCCCCACGATTCTTCGAGCCATTTTACACCCCGCGTATCCTATACTATCGGAAAATAGGCGTTTCATATAGTTATCTTTGTAGACACTGTTGCTTTCCATGGGAGTGGTAACGGAGGTATCCCACAATTCTTTAAAACGATGGGAAAATATAATCCAAATACCCCTAAAAGTATCAAGAAGGTATTTTTGGAATTGCGCCTTTTTCTCTGCCGCATCCTTTAAATGCCACTCTTGGGAAAGATAATTTAAGATAAGGTTCCCCAGTATGGCTCCAATATCAAAGCCCATGGGTCCAAAGAAAGCAAATTCGGGATCAAATATTTTAGTTGAATCGGGGGTGACAAAAACACTGCCCGTATGCAAATCGCCGTGGATTAAAGCCTGCCCTTGGGTCATAAATTTTTCTTTTAAAACCGCGACCGCGGTCTTAAGCTCATCATCCACCCAATTTCGTTCCGCTCGGGTACGAATTTCCGGATCAATCTTATTGTTAGACGCGTTAAAGTAGGGGTTTGAAAACACCAAATCTTCGGTAATTTTGCAGAGATCGGGGTTTATAAATTTTTTTTGCATTTCCTTTTTCTTAAGGGGGTCCATTCCTAAATCGGACGTTAAGAATAGGGATCTAGCAAGAAATTCTCCCATATGTTCAGCCAAATGGGGATACATATTTCCTTTTATAAGGCCCTTCCTAAGAACTATATGATCGGACAAATCCTCCATAATAATGGCATACTCTTCCTTGTCGTAAAAATAAATTTTGGGACTTAAATTGGGGGTGTTTTGGTCATATAAAACCAGCATTTCGCTTTCAATATCCGCCCTTTCTAGGGGAGCAATAATACTTTTATCTATTCTAGCGTGGGGCATGGATTGCTTTATAATAACGCTTTTTCCACCGCTAGCTTTCTCTTTGACCCTAAACACTAAATTTAAGTTCCCATCTCCTATCTCTTTACACTCTAGCTCGGAATTTTTAGAAAAAATGTTTGTCTTAGCGCGGGCGTATTCTCCCGCTGTTTTTTCAGTAAGGGTTTCGTAGGCCATAGAATCCTCCTTATAATTAAAGTTGCTTCTTTACACGAGCAACTATTTCGGATACTAACGCGTCTAGATCATTATTAGATCGATAGGTAGGGGCTTGGATTTCCTGATACTGGGGTGGCGCGGGTTCTGCTTTAGCGAGACTGGCTTTTGGTGGCGTTGAAATAGAACAGGATAGGGACTTTGATTTAACGCCGTAAAAGGACCGTAAATTATTCAAATCCGCTAATTGGTTATCGGAAAATGATGTTGGACCGCCTAAAAGATGGGCCCAGATAAGAATTTCCGCGTTATGTTCCAATTTTTCTAATTTTTTAAAAGCCTCATCCATGGTAATACCTACCGTCACGCTTCCATGACGAGCTAAGATTACCGAATCGCTTTCTCGAATTAAATCGCTCATGGAAGCCGGCAGTTCGTCACTGCTGGGGGTCGCATACGGAGCAATGGGGACATTACCTAAATTGACCACAACCTCTGGTAAAATACAGGTATTAAAGGGAGTATTGGTGATGGAAAACGCTATAACCCGGGGAGGATGTGCATGGATGACAGCCCGAACATCGGGCCGTTGTTTATAAGCCTCCAGGTGAACCTTGTATTCTGTGGATGGTTTTTTGGTTCCTGCCACTAATTCTCCCTTCATATTTATCACTATTGGATCATCGATGGTCATGTCCTCTTTCCGTAAGGAAGAAGGAGTGATCAGTACATGGTCATCGTCTAATCGTATGGATAAGTTCCCATCGGTCGCTGAAACAAATCCGTGGGCTTGTGTTTTATGACTGTAATAAACAATATCTTTTCTTGCCTGTAGTTCATTGGGAAACATGGGCTTTTCCTCCATCGGTACGTTGTTCTCTTAATGAAATCGTATCAATAATTCCTATAATCATCTCTTGCAGTGGTGGGTTGGGATCATTTAAAATAAGTCGGGCCGAATTCCCTTCTTTTAAGAGCAAAACCCTATCTCCCACACCCGCGTTAACCGTATCAACCGCCAATACTTCTTTGTTTAAGGGCTTCCAATCGGGTTTACATAAACCAACTACCATTAATTTTCGACCATTATAAGAAGGGTGCTGTATGGTACAGGTAACCGTACCCAAAACAATTCCTAAATTCATTGGCCTACCCCCGGGACATTCACCCTATCAATTATCCCAACAATGGTCGCATCAGCGGGAATAAAGGTATTGGCAAAGGGCAAGGTAGCTTCTCGACCATCGACAACGTTAACCCTATCACCAATACCCGCTTCCAGGGTAGCATCGCAAGCCACGATGACCTTTCCCGCGACCGATCCGTCGGATTTTTCGGGATTTAATAAGAGCAATCGAATCCCTTCAAAGCCCTCAACGACCATCGCGGGAACAACCGTTCCAATTACTCTAGCCATGAACATGTCGATTACTCCCGGGTAAAAACGGCAAAAGCTCTTGGGAAACCTGCGATACGATTTGAGAAGAAACCATCATATCCGCTGGAATCCTTGTGGCTCCTATTTCAAGAGCCGATTGAATCTGGGCTAATAAACCCGTAAATATCACAAAGGCTTTTCCACCGAGGCCTTCGAGAAGGCTAATACTTTCTATCTCCACATCCACCGATTTACATGCTTCGTTGGCCGCATCAATAACAGAAAGGGCGGAAAAACTTTCTATTATTCCGATCGATTCCCCTATAGCGATTTTTTTTTCTCTATTTATAGCAAATATTACCGAAGGCATAAGCTGGGGAACAAACAGGTCCGCAAAAAAGGAGGATCCGGCGGTTTGTTTACCTATTTTTAAAGAATCTTCTATGGAAGAAACATCCCCCGTAACAAGAACTAAAAATTTACCTGGACAGTAGGGCCGAGCATCCAACAAGGAGATGGGCGCCTTTTTCAGCATCAAATCCGCTACCACATACCCCTTGGCAACGCTCGTCAGTTCAATGGCTCCGAGAGTATCTGGGATGGTTTTAGCGGCAAAACGAAATACGCCCATAGGGTCCTTCTATACAATGTTATAGTTACCCGCCAACGTACATCGGCGAATCCGAGAAAAGGTCCTGGCGGTAGTTAACCCATGCCCCGTCGGAGAAGCGATTGTAAAGGACGTAAAACCCTCTCCGTCTAAACCCAATCCCGCGTAGGTCGGACCGTTCTTTACGTAAACGGAACAATTCATCCTTCGGCCCATTTCGGTTAGTTTGTCAATATTTTTGGAATGCATACTAGCGGTGTGTCGATTACCCCGTTCCACACGAACAGCGTAATCAATGGCCGCATCCACGTCGGGCATACGGACTATAGGCATAACGGGCATTAACATCTCGGTCCAAGCAAAGGGATGTTCTGGAGGAACTTCGCAGAGAATTAATCGGGGGTCTCCCTCTACCCGGGTTCCAATAGCCTCAAGTATGACTTTAGCGTTCCGGCCCACAAATTCTTTTTTTACGGGAGTATGCTTCTCCGGTTTTGGGTCTTGGGCGAACACTATGGACTCCAGGGCTCGAATTTGGTTCGCTGAGGCCCGATAGCCCCCTAATTTTTCCATGGCGGAAACGAGCTGATCGGCCACGGAAGAAACCACCACGGTCACTTTTTCTGCGATACAGACTATATTGTTATCTAAAGAAGCGCCGTTATAGATATCCCTGGCGGCTTGTTCTATATCCGCAGTTTCATCCACCACCGCAGGGGGGTTCCCCGGACCGGCGGCTACCACTATTTTTCCGCTTTTTAGGGCCGCTTCTACCACCGCTTCGTTTCCCGTAACGGTTAAAAATGGAATTTTTGGGTGATGCATTATTTCTTCGGCGGTTTTTATGGTAGGTTGGGCGATACCACAGAAACAATTTTCTGGTCCCCCATGCTCTATCACTGTTTGGTTAAATAAACTAAGGATCGTTAACGAACAAACCGCCGCACTAGGATGGGGATTAAAAATTACTGCGTTTCCTGCGGCAAACATACTAATACCGTTATTAATGACCGTTTCTGTGGGATTAGTGGATGGGATAATCGCCCCAATGACTCCATAGGGGGCGTATTCCTCTAAGGTTATTCCCGTATCCCCTGTGAACGCGGCGGTTGTTAATATTTCCGTACCCGGCGTTTTTTCCGCTACTAATCGATTTTTTTTAATTTTATCTTCAACTCTACCCATTTTTGTTTCTTGAACCGCCAAACGGGAAAGAACCTCTAGATTATCTAGAGCAACTTTTCGTAGGGCAACAATAATTTCGGCACGTTTTGAAACGGATAAACGGGCAATTTGTTTGGAAGCAGAAAGGGCTACGGAAACCGCTTCTTCCACCGTGTCAAAGACCCCGAACAATTGGGATTTTTGCGTTTTTGCCGGTTCTCCCTTTACTAGGCCAGGATCTTTGACATTTGAATTTCCATTGGGAACCCATATCTCCTCTTTTAAACGGGCGATAACTTGATCCACAATTTTATCCGCGTAATGTTCTGAAAGAAGCATAAACGCCTCACTACTTCTTATAGATTGTTTTGTTACCGACCGCAAAAGAATCTACGATCGCCATAATAACCGCATCTGCGGGTCGGTCTTTTGTTTCCCTAGTCTGACGGGCTGATGAACCGGATGCGTACAATACCACCTCATTTTCACCCGCTCCTACCGCGTCTACAGCCACGACATACTCGCCAAGCGCTTTGAGTTTCTCATCCAACTTTTCTACGATTAGAAACTTGGATCCATTCATAGACGGCTCTTTTTGGGTAGCCACCACTGTACCCATTACGCGTGCCAAGTACATTATTTAGCCCCTTCTTATTTTTCTGAGGTTATTTTATTTTGCCTGCCCAAGGGCAAAACGGCGTCCACATTATCGTGGGGCCGGGGAATAACATGAACGCTTACCAATCGACCAACCCGCTCAGCGCTCTTTGCACCCGCTTCTGTAGCCGCCTTTACCGCCGCCACATCACCCCGAACAATGGCGGTAACGTAACCGCCTCCGGTCTTTTCATAACCCACCAACTCGACCTTTGCGGCCTTAACCATCGCATCAGCCGCTTCCACCATGGCCGTGAAGCCCTGCGCTTCGATCATTCCTAAAGCATCTACAGACATACAATACCTCCGGTAAAATTAATAATTTCAATTCCAAAAAAGCTTGGAATTAAAAACTGCTATAGGGGACCTCTAAAAACTTCAGTTTTTAGAGGTCGACAAATAAAAAACGCAAATCCTATAAGGATTTGCCTGGGCACCTCTAATAACTAACCGAGTTATTAGAGGTGCCCTATATAGTGTTTGGTCGGCCTTCGATTGATTGAATAGCCTTCTCGGCCGCAACCTTGGCTTCCATTACCTCCGCCTCGTCACCCCCAATATATACCCGTCCAAAAGCCCCAATAGCGTTCACTTCGATAATGTTGATTCTGGCCGCCTTTTCAACTTCGTTCGCCACAAAGGCAGCGTAGGAAGCTGGATGGGTTTCTATGGTTAACAAAGTTTCCCCCGGAAGTATCATATTGCCATGGCGCATCCTATTTATTAATTGACATTGGAAATCCGTAATATTTTTTATGGTATCCAAACCCACTAACCGAGGCTGGAGACGATCTTTGATGGTCATTCCCAATGATTTTAAAATGGCGTTTCCCGCTTCCATAACCGCACCTTGATCGTTTCCGTGGATTTCCAGAACCCCCGCGGCCCGCTCTACCACCATAATTCCCGGTTGTACATCGTTTGACTTCAACGCCGCATCGGTTAACCTGTTTATATCCATCCCTGGTCGTATTTCTACCCAGAGGCTCGCCTGACCCGAGAGGGGCAAGTAGCCCTTAGCTATAGTAGATATAAACGCTGTAAATTGTGGTTGAATTCGATCTAAATACGCATAGGTTAAAAGTTCTACCATCGTTTCATTCTCCCCGAAATAGTGTTCCCGCCCGTAACGTTTAAAATTATAAATCCAAACATGATCGGTGTCAACAAAAAAACACAATATTCCACATTAATATTATAAAATTAACAAAGAGGCTTTTTCATAATACAGGGAGTTTTGAAAGAGCTACCCTAGATGTACATGCAATATTTTTACTATTCGATACCATGTAATTATTTATTTTAAAATTGTAAAAATACTGCAAGATGCTCTTTCAAAAGTAATAGACTTTTGAAAAAACCTCCAAACATGACGATTTTAGAGGAATTTTCATCATTTTTATGTTTTTTCATCGTATACATATTAACGTCAGTCAGACCTAAAAATAGAAGGCATATCCCCCCCTTGCATTCCACCAGAGGTTCCCCTAGCATGGGGATATGAAAATACTCCACATGGGGGATTTGCACCTGGGACGATTATTCCATGAGCGGTCCCTTATCGAGGACCAGCGGTATATTTTGGATCAAATTATCGCTATTTTGGGGGACGATGATTACGAAGCCCTGGTAGTGGCGGGGGATGTGTACGACCGGTCTATTCCTTCGCCGGAAGCGGTGAGCCTTTGGGGGGCTTTTTTAAGCGAAATTCGCGGTCATTTTCCAAAACTTCACGTGTATATTATCCCGGGGAACCACGATTCGGCGGAACGGTTGGCCTACGCGGCCGATCTGTTTGGAGCCATGGGCATCCACATTGGATCGGAAGCCCGTTTATGCGAAGAACCGTTTTACCTTTCGGGAAAGGATGGGGTAATAGCCCTTTTCCTGCTTCCCTTTTTAATCCCGGGGACGGATCTTTCAATCCCCGGGAGGGATCTTTCAAGCCCCGGGGCGGACCTAGAAGTAGTTCAGGGACTCGATTTGTCGGAAACCAATGGGCCGCCGCCACGGTCTCAACAGGCTCTGGCTCGACTGGCGGCGCAAAAGTTGGAACGGGGTCGTCAAAGGGCTCTGCGGGATGGGGTGGTTCGGACGGTGCTGGTGGCCCATCTTTTTACGTCCGGGGGCAGGGAATCGGAGTCGGAGCGGGTTTTCCTGGGCACCGCCGAACGGGTGGATCCCCGCTTATTCCAATCCTTCGACTACGTAGCCCTGGGACATTTGCACCGGTACCAACGGGTAATAGAAAATTGTTGGTACGCCGGGAGTCCCCTGGCCTACTCGTTCGACGAAGGGGGCACCGAAAAGGTGTGCCTTTCCGTAGACCTGGGAACCACGCCGATCTCGGTCACCCCGAAGTTTCTGCGGCCCCTCCACCCCGTTCTTAGAATCGAAGGGACCTTCCAAGAATTGATGGGGTCCCTAACCGCAGACCCCCAGGCCTACCTGGAAATCTCGCTTCGGGACCCCAGGGTCATTCAAAATCCCCTGGCCCTTTTGCGCCAGAGGTATCCTAACCTGCTTTCGATTAAACAGGATCCCCATGGGGGTCAGGGGGTGATCGATGGGGATGGGTATTCCGCCTCCTCCGGGACTCCGGATCCACAAACCCTGGGGCGCCGGGGGGCGGTACAGGATTTCCAGGATTTTCTTGTGGACCTGTACGGGAACGCTAATCCTGCGGAGGTGGAGCTGTTCCGTCGGATGGCCCAGGAGGCGGAACATGCGACCCCATAGGTTAACGTTAAAAAACGTTGGCCCCTTTGTGGGGGAAACAACGATCGATTTTGACGCATTGGATGATATCTTCCTGATAACGGGCAAGACGGGGTCCGGAAAAACGACCCTTTTCGACGCCCTCTGCTTTGCCCTCTACGGGGTCCTGCCGGGGGGCCGGCGGGGGCTGAACCAACGGCTCCGGTCGGATTTCGCGGAAGAGGACGCGGAATGTCTTGTTTCCCTGGAGTTTTCCCTAGGAAACCATCGATACCGGGTCGACAGGAGCCCTAAACAAGAACGGAAAAAGAAACGGGGAACCGGGACGCTAACCATCGATGAAACGGTGGTCCTATACGAGGTTACCGGGGGAACCTACCGGAGTCTTGGGGGGAAAAAATCCGAAGTGGACGAAAAACTTCGCTCCCTTATCGGCCTTTCGGAGGATGAGTTTTCAAAAATAGTCCTTCTACCCCAGGGGGAGTTTGCGGAATTCCTAAAACAAAACACTAACCAACGCCGGGAAGTACTGCGAAAGCTGTTTCCCGTGGACCTGGCGGTCCAAATTCGGGATATGGTCCAGGCAAAATCAAAGGATCTGTCGGCCCGGCTTTTGGAAGCGGAACAGGCCCTGGGTGAGGCGGCCCGCCGCTGTCCCCCCGAATCAGTAGAACAACGCCGGATTACCCTAGAAGCTCTTCTAAAAACAAGGGAGGAAACGATTTCCCACTCCAGCAACCGTCTGGAGGAACTGAACCGGGCCCTTGTAACCTGCCAGGAAGAGAAGATAGCTCGGGAACGGCTGGAGGGGACCGTCGCGATGCTTCGGGACCTGTTAGCTTCCGCCGAGAGTATGAAACAACGGGAAGAAGCCCTGCGAGCCTGCCGCCGAGGGCGGCCACTGGAAAACCTTTTACTGCGTAAAAAAGAGGCCGACGAAGCGTTTCAAGGGGCGGAGGCGGACTTACGGAAGGCGAAGCAGGAAGCCGAAGGGGCACATACGCTTCTAGACGAACTTTTAGCCCAACAAGGGGAGGCGGAAGGGTGGAAAAGCCAACGGGAAGAGCTCCAGGGGCAGAGGGTATCGCTTCAAAACGCTCTTGTGTTGGAAACGGAGATAGAAGGTAAACAGGCCGAATTGGAGGCCCTGGAAGGATCGGAAAAAGCTAACGCCCAACGGTTACTCCAGCTAAAAACCCAATCCGATTCCTTAAAAGCCGATATTGGGGAGGTCGAAAAAATCGCCGCCGGAGCCGCCGAGTTGGACCGGCGGTGGGAAGAAGTTCGTTCCACCCTGGAGCGGGCCAAAAGGATCCGTCCGTTGGTCGAGAGGATTGAACCAATCGAACAAAAAAAATCCGAGGCGGCTGGGGAACTGGAACAAATCACGAGGGAACGGTACGAGTTGGAACGCCGTTGTCCCGTTTTGGAAAACGAATTGGCCGAATTGCGACAACGAAAAGACCTGGCCGACCAGGCGCGACAGGCCGCCCAATTAGCCCTCACGCTCTCGCCGGGGCAACCCTGCCCCGTCTGCGGTTCCATCGATCACCCGGCCCCTACCGGGGCGCCGACGCCGGTGTTCGGTTTGGACGAACGGATCGATGCGGTTAGTCGATCAAAAAACGAGGCGGAACATCGTCTTACCACCCTTAGGGCCGAAGAGACGGCCCTGCGGAAGAACCTGGACCGTCTAGAATCGGAGCTGGGGGACTTAATCCGACAAATTGGGGAAATCCAATCGGAAACACCGGGTATCCCAGCCCAAGAACCTCCGCAAATCGTCGCCCTTCGGGAGAAAATCGAACAACTTTCCCGGGAAGCCACGGAACTGGGTAACCAACGGGCCGCCGCGGTCCGCTCGCAGGATCGCTTGCGGGACCTGTATCGAAAACGGGAGGAACTTTCGGCCCAGGAACTTAGCTTCGCCAGGGAGGCGACAGCGGCGAAAGAGAAAAAGGCCGCCCTGCTACGGGAGCTTGAGGAGAGGCGGAATCAACGGGAAGGGTTGATACGCCCATGGAAAAGGCCCACGATCCGGGAAGCCCTGTCGGTGGTGGAGGAACGGATCGCAGGGTATACTCAAAAGATAAATACCTACGAAGAAAGTCGGGATCGGCTTGTGCGGGAAAAAACCGCCACCGAAGCTCGGCTAGATTCCGCCACGCAAAGGACCGTCGAGTACGCTACCCAGAGGGAAAAGGCTCAGGAAACTTTGAATGAAGCCCTAAAACAGGGTGATTTCGCGTCCATAGAAGATCTATCCGCTTCCCTGCTCGGTAAAGCAGAGGAAGAAGCGCTGGAAAAGGAACTTACCGTTTGGAAAGAGTCCCTGAGCAAAATTCAATCCCTACAGGCCGAACAGGAACGGGTTTTAAAGGAATTGAAAAGCCGAAAAGAAGCCCAGGGAACCGCATTGGGTTTTTCCGTATCCTCCACGGCGGAAGGACTAGAAGACCGGGACTATTCGGAGGTATTGAAACGGGCTTTGGAGGATGAATCGGCCCTTAAAGCGGAGGCGGAGGCGGAACGGGACCGGGCGATGACCGATCTGGCAACCTTGAACCAGGATAGGCGCGTCTACGAAGAGGCGGAGAACCGACGAAAAACGTTGGCGGAAGAGGCCGCCCAGATCCTTCAATTGTCCAACGACCTTTCCGGCAACAACCCAAAACGCCGAAGCTTCGACGCTTGGCTCCTGGCCCTTTATTTGGAAGAGGTAGCATCCTACGCGACGAAACGGCTGGAACGGATGAGCGAGGGGCGCTATTCCCTCATTTTAGACATGGAAGGGGAAGGGGGCCGCGGAAAAACAGGACTGGATTTGGCGGTTTTCGATTCCTACACGGGGAAAAATCGACCCTGCGCTACCCTATCGGGGGGAGAAAGCTTTATGGCTTCCATCTGCTTGGCCCTGGGCCTGGCCGACTCTATCCAATCCCGCTCCGGAGGAATACGGCTGGATGCGGTCTTTATTGATGAGGGCTTTGGAAGCCTGGATGACGGAAGCCTAGACCGGGCCCTGACGATCCTTGACGAAATACGGGATCACCGAATGGTAGGATTAATATCCCACGTAGGGGAAATGAAATCCCGCATCCCCAGCCGGATCGAAATTATAAAAACGGAAACCGGATCGTCCATCCGCCCATAATAAAATGAGGCTCTTTCAAAACTCAGGGAGTTTTGAAAGAGCAACCTTAGATGTACATGCAGTATTTTTACTATTCTATACTATGTAATTAATTATCTTGTTAATGTAAAAATACTGCAAGAGTTTTTTGCAAAAGGAACAGACTTTTGCAAAAACCTCAAATTTCTTGCATATCCCGTCTAAATGGCTATAGTATTAGTAATGAAGAAAAGTATTCTCCTTTCAAAAAGGATGGCCGTCGCCGCTTTGGCTTTAAGCCTCGGGATAACAATCCTTATCGTGGTCGTTTTCCTGGTTACCTCCTCTCGGGGCCTTTTGGAGATGGAGAAAAGCATTGCCGACGAGGCTTCCGCCCGGGCCGAAGCGGTCTTGAATAGTAAAACAGAAGACCTGGTGGCCCTTACTCAGGATTACGCCCTGTGGGACGATATGCTTTTGTACCTTCAGGGACGGGATCCTTCGTTTTTATCAAGAACCTTTTCCGACGCTTCCTTGGAAAATTTAGACCTTAACTTTGTGGCCCTTTACGGGATCCATGGAGAACTTCTCTGGTCTTGGACCACCCCGGGATTTCCACCGTTCCACCCTCCAAAGGCCCTGGAAGTTTCCGATCCCCCCTTTTCTCCGATCCAAGACACCATTAAGGGTATTTACCGGGATAATGGACGGCTATTTTTAATTTCCTCCATGGGGGCAAACCGATCCGATGGATCGATGAAAAGCCAAGGTCGGGTAATCTTTGGAAAAGAAATAAACCGTCAGCTGGAAAATGAAATTTCTAAACTAACCCTTTCAAGGGTTTCTCTGGGTCCACTACAAGCGGAGGATCCAGCGCCAATTCCGTTAGAGCGGCCGTCCCTCCATCAGGATTTATACCGCCGATCCGTACTCTCCGATATTAACGGTAAAGCCGCCGCGGTTCTTCAGGTGACCCTTCCCCGAGCCCTTTTCCAAGAGGGGCATAGGATGATCGAGGTTTTTCTTATCCTCTTCATTCTGGTGTTGGGTATCGCGGTACTTATCTTCTTTTTAGCCTTTCAACTATTCATATCCCACCCCCTACGCCAGTTGGAAAGGATAATTCGGTTGCAGGAATCGGATACGGAAATTTCGTACCTGGAACTTAAAAAATTCCAGAATCGCCAAGACATCATCGGGGCCCTGGCCCGACTGTTTGAACGATCCGACACGGTATTGCGGAAAAATTTAGAAAACGAACGGACCGCGGCCCAACGGTTGGAGGCCGAGGTAACCCAAAGGACCCAGGAATTAGGGTTGTATAAACAGATCATGCACGACACGGGGGAAGGTATTATCGTCACGGATCCTGAAGGGGTGATGATAGAGGTAAATCCAGCCTTTGTACAGTTAACGGGGTACCATCCGGAAGAGCTCTTGGGAGCCAACGCGGGTCTATTGGTTTCAAACAGAGAGACTCCCCACTATTATAGAAAAATCCTCATAAATCTCCGGAAAAACTCCCGGTGGGAAGGGGAGTTTTGGATAGGGCGAAAGGACGGTTCTTCGGCTCCCACATGGCTAACCATCGACAGCATCCGGGATTCGGAAGATCAGCTTCAACGGTACATCGGATTTTTTGTGGATATTAGCAAATTAAAAACCGCCGAAGAGGCCCTCCATAAATTAGCATTCTTCGATCCCCTCACCCAACTGCCAAATCGATCCCTTTTTATGGATCGAATTTCCCACGCCCTCAGCAGGGCTCAACGATCTCAAAGCCGTTTGGCCCTTCTATACCTGGATTTGGATCATTTTAAGGACGTGAATGACGCCTACGGCCATCAGGTGGGGGACCAGCTGTTGATAGAGACCGCCCAGAGGCTTCTGAAACAGGTTCGGGACGTGGATACGGTATGTCGGCTGGGGGGTGACGAGTTTACTATTATCCTGGAATCCATCACCCAGAGTAGCGACGCGAGCCTGGTGGCAAAAAAAATCGTGGATTCCCTAAAGCCTTCGTTCTTTATCAACAGCCGGGAAATTTACGCCCCCGCCAGCGTGGGGATTGCCCTGTACCCCTACGATGGTAAAACGGTGGACGAATTGGTTAAAAACGCCGACGCAGCGATGTACGAAGCCAAGGAAGCGGGACGGGGTCAGTTTCGTTTTGCCTCCGGAGCTGCGGGAAAATCGAGCAAACACCGCCTTGAAATGGAGGCCCTGCTCCGGCGAGCCCTGGAAAAGGATAAGTTCGTTATTAATTTTCAGCCCCAGGTTTCCACGGGGAGCGCGATTTTTGGGTCCAACCGGGGGCTTGTGGGCGCGGAAGCCCTTATCCGGATGGGGGATCAGGAGGAACGGATCCTTCCGCCGGACCGGTTTATAGAAATTGCCGAAGATACGGGACTGATCGTACCCATGGGAGAGTGGATGTTATTCCAAGCCTGCGCCGAAGCGAGCCGTTGGGCTAAGACGGGTAAACCTATCCCGGTGGCGGTGAACGTGTCCCAAAGGCAATTTGAAAAGGCTTTGGTTGTCCAGCAGACCAAGGCGGCCCTAGCGGCTACGGGACTCTCTCCGGAGCTTTTAAAACTAGAAATTACCGAGTCCCTTTTTATGCGGGATCTCCAGCGATCGATCCAGGTAATGGAAACCATTAAAGAAATGGGGGTTTCCTTTGCCATTGACGATTTTGGAACGGGCTATTCATCCCTCCGGTACCTGGATAGCCTACCGATCGATATTTTAAAAATAGACAAATCCTTTATCGATAGGATTTCTTCCAACCAAGAAAATGGGGCGGTAGCCCTGGCGGTGGTATCCCTGGCCCGATCTTTCGGTCTTATTTCTATCGCCGAAGGGGTGGAAACCCAGGAACAATTGGATGCCCTAAAAGTGCGGGGGTGTGACACCATTCAGGGTTACTATATCAGCAAACCCTTGGATTCACAGGAATTTTACGAATTTCTCACCGACACGGCGGTAAAGATTCCGATGCAGGAACTTCATTTTTCAGGCGGGGATTCCCAGCTCGAGGAATTGGAAACGGTCTTGTAGGGGTTAAAGGTTCTGTTATACCATACCCCTGGAGGTAGAACCCATGGGTATGGATGTTTTCCAGGACGCGTTGATCCTTGTGGACGTTCAAAACGATTTTTGTCCCCCCTATCCAGGAAAAGAAGGAAGTCCAGGCGGAGCGCTGGCGGTGCGGGAGGGCGACCGGATTATAGAGCCCATCAACGATCTAAGCCGTTGGTTTGCCGAACAGGGGGGAACGGTAGTAGCAACTCAGGATTGGCATCCGGCGGGGCATATCTCCTTCGCCTCCAGCCATCGAGACCGGAAGGCTTATCAAGAACTTTCCCTTCCCGATGGTTCCGTCCAGGTTCTCTGGCCCGATCACTGCGTTCAAGGAAGCTGGGGAGCGGATTTCCACCGCGATTTAGACAGCGGCCCGATCCGTTTTATTCTACGGAAAGGGTGGCGAAAAACCTTGGATTCCTATTCCGCCTTTTTCGAGAACGACCGCCGGACTCCCACAGGTTTGGAAGCCTTGTTACGGGGCCTCGGAATTCGACGAGTTTTTATCGCAGGGCTAGCCACGGATTACTGCGTCCTGTACAGCGCCCTCGACGCCAGTCGGTTGGGCCTCCAAACGGTGGTCCTTCAGGACGCGGTACGGGGGGTGGACGTACCCCCCGGATCGGTGAACCAGGCGTGGGACCGGCTAAAAAAAGCCGGGGTTGAACGTTCAGACACCAGGAGCATACGGTAAATGATATCCTCAGCCCTTTTTACGGATTTTTACGAGCTAACCATGGCCCAGGGGTACTGGAAACGGGGAATGAACCGGGTCGCCGTGTTTGATATGTTCTTTAGGCGCCAACCCTTTGGGGGTGGATACGCGATTTTTGCGGGGTTAGAGACCTTTTTAGAAAAGCTCCAGAATTTTCGCTTTTACCCGGAGGATTTGGAATATTTAGGAAGTCTGGGAATTTTCGATCCCGCTTTCTTGGAATACCTGAGGGATTTTAGGTTTACCGGTGACGTTTGGGCAATCGATGAAGGTTCGGTGATATTTCCCCAGGAACCCCTGATCCGTGTCCACGCGAGCCTGATCGAAGCGCAAATTATAGAGGGGATGCTTTTAAATACCATCAATTTTCAGAGCCTTATAGCCACCAAGACCGCCCGGGTATGGCTCGCTTCAGGGAAGGGCAACGTGATGGAGTTCGG
The DNA here is from genome assembly GCA_964425215.1 of uncultured Treponema sp. GTDB lineage: Bacteria > Spirochaetota > Spirochaetia > Treponematales > Breznakiellaceae > CAYRLW01. Next base: position 59,872 of record CAYRLW010000008.1, on the reverse strand, counting down.
CCTCCGCCGCGCCCAGGGACCCGACGGGGCCATGTCCGCTTCCCGGGCGGCGTATATAGGCGGAGCCGCGGGAACCTCCAACGTGTTGGCGGCCAAATGCTACGGAATTCCCGTGATGGGGACCATGGCCCACTCGTGGATCATGTCCTTTCCCTCCGAGTTGGAAGCCTTTGAAGCCTACGCGGATATTTATCCCGAAAAAACGGTGTTCCTTATCGACACCTACGATACCCTGGAAAGCGGCATCCGCAACGCCATTGAGGTGGGGAAAAAACTGGTAGAACGGGGCAAAAAATTCGGCGTCCGCCTCGATTCGGGGGATATTCACTACCTTTCTTTGGAGGTTCGTCGGGCCCTTAACGCGGCGGGACTTACGGACGCCACGATCGCCGTTTCCAACGATTTGGACGAATCGATTATCCAGGCGTTAACCGCCGCGGGAGCCCCCATCGACAGTTGGGGCGTGGGAACCCAAATGGTTACCGGGGGTTCGGAATCCGCGTTTACGGGGGTTTACAAATTAGCCGCCCGGGAACACGAACGGGGACACCTGGTCCCTACCATTAAATTTTCCGATAACCCGGAGAAAACCACCAACCCGGGCCTTAAACAGGTCTGGAGAATTTTTGATAAAAACGGGATGGCGGTTACCGACGTCATGACCCTGGACGGGGATTCAGCGGAGGGGGTAAAAGACGAACCCCAGGCGGGCGTAAACCAGGCGTTTTGGCATCCCGCGGCGGATTACCGGCATTTTCACTGGACCGTGGACGGGGAAATACGCCCCCTGCTCCAACCTCGGATACGCCGGGGAACATTGATAGGGGAACACCCATCCCTGGCTACCCTTCGCTCTCGGGTCCGGGAGGGGCTGGAACAGTTCGATCCGAGCTACAAACGGCTTCTCAACCCCCACGTTTACAAGGTATCCGTATCCGAACGGCTAAGGGACCTAAAGATCAAACTAATCCACGAGTATTTAGGAGAACAATAACCATGCGAACAACCCATCGTTTGGCCCAAGACCTTCGGACCAAAAGCATACGTATCTACGGTCACCGGGGGGCCCGTTCCTACGTCCCCATGAACACCCTGCCGGCCTTCGAGTTGGCCATCCTACAGGGAGCCCAGGGCATTGAATTGGACGTACAATTGAGCGCCGACGGTCATTTGATCGTCCTCCACGATTTTACCGTCGATGGAACCACCGACGGTTCGGGGGCCGTCCGGGATTTAACCTTTGCCGAACTGAGAGAGTTGGACGCCTCGGCCCGCTTTGTTCCCTCCGCCGTACCCCTGAACGGCAAAGTTCCCGGTCCGTTTCGGAACCTTCGGCTTCCCACCTTGGACGAGGTGTTCCAGCTCGTACGAGACGCCGCAGACAAAGACTTCGTGGTCAACGTGGAAATCAAGGCTCCCTACTGTTCCGCCGACGGGAAAGAGGGGCCCGAAGCCCTGGACGGGGTAGAAGCGGCGGTGGCCGCTTCGGTGGATCGGTACGCCATGGAGGATCGGGTGATCATCTCATCTTTTAATCCCCCGACCCTGGGTCGTTTTAAGGCCCTGCGGCCCCAAATCCCCGTGGGCTTTCTGGTGGAAAGCTCGGCGAAGGTGGATACCTCCGCCCTTATGGCCCATGGGGACTACGAGGCTTGGCATCCCCACTTTTCCATGGTGAACGAAGCATCGGTGGGCCGGGAAATCCAGGCAGGAAGGATGGTTAACGTCTGGACGGTCAACGACGTATCCGAGGCTCTCCGTTTAGCGGGTTTGGGGGTCCATGGGATCATTACCGATACGCCGGACCGGATGATCCAGGCCCTGAACTCACACCGTGAATAGTGTCACGAAGATTAGGGAAAGCTTTCTCTGACGTTCAGCGCGCCCCATTATGCTAAAGCAAACTTTGGCAGATACCCGTAGGTAAGAGAACCGGCTAAGGGATCGTAGACCGCTTTCATCCAAACTTTTTGATCGAGGATATTCAAATGAGGTTTTTGCAAAAGTCTGTCACTTTTGCAAAAACCTCTTGCAGTATTTTTACATTAACAAGATAATTATTTACATATTATAGAATAGTAAAAATACTGCATGTACATCTAAGGTTGCTCTTTCAAAACTCCCTGAGTTTTGAAAGAGCCTCAAATGAAGGCGAGAAAGGAACGCCCGCTCCTGAAACATGGTTTCCCGCATCCGTTTGATGAGGGACCTGGGGATACCCGCCATCTCCCCATGGGTCGAAACGGAAATTAAACGGAATTTTCTTGCGATATTGGCAAAACAGGCGTACCCTAGTAGGGCTACGGTACTGAAATAAATTTCAAGGGAGGACAGCGTATGAAGAAGATTCTTATGGTTACCGTCGCTATGGCGACGGCGGTCATGGCGTTTAGCCAAACGACCATCGAATTTTGGCACGCCATGGGCGGAAAAAACGGAGAGGTTACCGAGAAAATCGTCAATCTCTTTAACCAGAGCCAGAAGGATTACCAGGTGGTTCCCGTTTTCAAGGGTAGCTACCCCGATACGATGAATGCGGGGATCGCCGCGTTCCGGGCTGGAAATCCGCCAGCCATACTGCAGGTGTACGAGGTGGGAACCGCCACCATGATGGCAGCCAAGGGGGCTATTAAACCGGTGTACCAACTGATGAAGGAGCAGAACGAACCCTTCGATCCCAAGGCCTATATCCCCACAATAACGGGATATTACTCCACCTCCAAGGGCGAAATGCTTTCCATGCCCTTTAACTCGTCCACCGCGGTCATGTACTACAACAAGGACGCGTTTAAAAAAGCGGGGCTAGATCCCAACAGCCCGCCGAAAACGTGGCCCGAATTCTTTACGGTGGCCCGCAAACTAAAAGCCGCGGGGTACGACGCGGGGTTCACGACCAACTGGATTTCCTGGATTCAGCTGGAAAATTTTTCCGCCTGGCATAACCTGCCCTTTGGAACCAAATCCAACGGATTCGACGGTCTGGATACGGAGTTGGTGTTCAACGGTCCTATTCAGGTGCGGCATTTTGAAAACCTTTACCAGGCTTCCAAAGAGGGGGTCTTTAAGTACGGCGGAAGGGAAAACAAAGCCAACTCCCTCTTTACCTCCGGCGCCGTCCCCCTGCACTTTGAGTCCATCGGCGGCTACGGGGCTATGAAAGCTACCTGCAAGTTCGATTTTGGGGTGGCCATGCTTCCCTATTACCCGGACGTTAAGGGAGCCCCCCAGAACTCCATAATCGGCGGAGCCAGCCTGTGGGTTATGAGTCAAAAGGATCAAAAGGCCTATAAAGCGGTAGCCAAGTTCTTTAGCTTCCTGTCCAAACCGGAAATCCAAGCCATGTGGCACCAGGAAACCGGGTATCTACCCATTACCAAGGCGGCCTACGAGCTGACCAAGAGCCAGGGGTACTACAAGAACAATCCGGGTCCCGAAGTGGCTATTAAACAGCTCCTTAACAAGGAACCCACCGAAAACACGTTGGGACTCCGCTTTGGATTTATGCCCCAAATTCGAACCATCGAAGACGAGCAGTGGGAAGCCATTCTGGATGGAAAGGTTACCCCCAAACAGGGCTTGGATGAAATGGTCCGGCTGGGAAATATCAAACTCCGGGAATTTGAACGCATAAGCAAATAGTTGTACCATGGGGCTCCGCAAAGGTTTGTAGCCTTAGCGGGGCTCCTTAATTTTTAACCATTCCGTTTAGGACGCGTCGATGACAAAGCAATACGAATTCCATAATCGCGGACTCCCCTACCTCCTCGTGCTTCCGCAGATGATCATTATTTTTATCTTTTTCTTTTGGCCCGCCTTTCAGGCGCTTATCCAGTCCCTGTATATTCAGGATGCCTTTGGACTTTCCCTTATTTTTGTGGGACTAGAGAATTATATAAAATTATTCCAGGATCCCCTGTATCTTGATTCCATCGTTTTATCCTTTAAATTCGCCATCGCTGTCGCCTTTACCGCCATGACCATTGCCCTCTTTCTGGCGGTCCAGGCGAATAAAAAAATCGCGGGTCGGACAGCATACACCACCATGCTCGTATGGCCCTACGCTGTGGCAACCCTTATAGCCGGCGTTCTTTGGATGTTCCTGTTTAACCCCACCGTGGGTATCGTTTCCTGGACCCTTAAACAGATGGGTTACGATTGGAACTTCTTAGTAAAAGCGGACCAGGCGTTTTTCCTGGTGACCCTCGCTTCTTCGTGGAAACAAATATCCTACAATTTTGTATTTTTTATCGCGGGACTTCAGAACGTTCCTACCTCGTTGATTGAGGCGGCGGCCATCGACGGAGGGGGTCCCTTTACGCGGTTTTGGCGGATCGTATTCCCGCTCCTCTCGCCTACCACTTTTTATCTTTTAATTATGAATTTAGTCTACGCGTTTTTTGAAACCTTCCCCATAATACACCAAGTAACCTCAGGGGGGCCAAACCAGGCAACCAACATTTTAGTGTATAAGGTGTACAAAGACGGGGTAATCAATTTGGATTTAGGGACCTCCGCCGCCGAATCGGTGGTATTAATGCTGATAGTCGTGGGCTTGAGTGTCCTGCAATTCCGCTTTCTAGAGCGGAAAGTTGAATATTAGGAGAAGGGTATGGTAGATCGATCGATACTGCGCCGAAGTTTTCCCCATATCGTTCTTATTTTAGGAATTTTTATCATCGTATTCCCCATTTGGATCGTCTTTGTGGGTTCCACCCTGAGCCTTTCGGATATCCTGGCGGCGCCCATGCAGATCGTGCCGGGGAAGCTCTTCCTGCACAATTACGCCAGAGCGCTGGTGGAGGGGGGGAAAAATTTAGGGGCCTCCGCGGCGGTGATGATTCAAAACTCCACCATAATGGCCCTGGGTATTTCGGTGGGTAAAATCGTCATTTCCCTTTTAGCGGCCTTCGCCATCGTCTATTTTCGATTCGCCCTGCGGGGATTTTGCTTTGGGGCTATTTTTATCACGTTGATGCTCCCCGTTGAGGTCCGTATCATGCCCACCTACAAGGTGGTTTCCGACCTGGGAATGTTGAATAGCTACTGGGGTCTTATTCTGCCCATGACCGTATCGGCCACCGCGGTGTTCCTGTTTCGCCAATTTTTTAAGTCCGTACCCCGGGAAATCGCCGAGGCGGCGGCTATCGATGGGGCCACGTCTATGCAATTCTTTGGCCGGATCCTCGTCCCCATGACCCGGACGCCCATCGTTGCCATGTTCGTTATCCAATTCATCTACGGCTGGAACCAGTACCTATGGCCCCTGCTTATCACCACGAAGGAAAAGTACTACACCCTCCTCATTGGTATCAATCGGATGCTGGCGGTAGCCGACTCCCAGGTGGAATGGCAAATCGTTCTGGCCACCACCATGTTGGCCATGCTTCCGCCGGTTATCGTGGTGGTAGCGATGCAAAAACAGTTTGTCTCGGGTATGACAGAAACGGAAAAATAGGGCCATGATCCGCCTGTTTATCGCCCTAGAGGCGGATCCCGACTTTTCGCCTTCCCTATGGAAGGATTTGGAGAAATTCCGGGTAGCCCATCCGGAGTTTCGTTGGACCAGTCGGGAACAGTACCACGTGACCCTCCGTTTCCTTGGGGACATGGAGGAAGGATCCGTGGATTCACTCCTACGGTCCATAGAAAACGCCCGCGGGGCTTCCGACCCAAGTCCTATTCCCTTCGCTCTGGGAAAAATCACCACCTTTCCGCCGCATAGACCCGCTACTGTTTTGGCGCTCCTCCTTTCCCAGGGGGAGCAACGCCTCAAGGCGCTGGAACGTTCCCTGTCAACGGCCCTGGAGCAGACAGCCATAAAAGAGCGGATTCCCATTAGGGAGGAAAACGGTCGCCCCTTCACCCCCCATTTTACCATTGCCCGCTCCGGCAAGGTTCCCCTTTTCCTTTCTCCAGAAGAGCGGGAGCTTTCCATCCAGACTCGGGGAATTTTCACGCACCTTACCCTCTTTTCTTCGACGTTACAAAAAGGGGGGCCCCTCTACCAGAGTTTAGGCCGATTTTCCCTTAGGTAGTTCAACGAAGGTTGAGTGAACCTACTTGGGTGTTTTATGGTTCATTAGGTTCCGTCCTTGAGTCCCGACGGGTGAAAACAAAAGACCGCCTTGCAAATCCGCCCTTCTTCCAGCATAATAGCGTATCTCGCATAAAAAGGAGCACATGGATGAGAAAGATTCTCAGTATAGCCCTGCTTACCGTATCGGTTTTGGGCCTGGCGTTTGCCACGGGTCAGAAAGACACGGCGACTTCGGATCAATCCCTCGTAGCGGTCCAGAAGAAAGGAAAACTGATTCTTGGCTTGGATGATTCGTTCCCCCCCATGGGATACCGGAACGAAAATAACGAAATAGTTGGATACGATATCGATTTGGCCAAGGAAGTGGCAAAGCGGTTGAACGTAACGTTGGTGACCCAACCCATCGATTGGAACGCCAAGGAACAGGAATTAAACACCGGTAAAATTGACTGCATCTGGAACGGATTTACGATCACCGATGATCGGGCTAAGGCGATGAGTTTTACCAAACCCTACCTTCGGAACGCCCAAGTTCTGGTGGTGAAAAAGGATTCACCCTACCAGACCATGGCGGACCTGAAGGGTAAGGTGGTGGGCCTCCAGGCGGGGTCTTCCGCCGCCGACGCGCTGGACGCGGCAAAGGACTTTAAGGCTTCCTTAAAGAACGTGGTAGAGTTTAAGGATAACCTGACCGCCCTTATGGACCTGGATATCCACGGGGTCGACGCGGTAATCATGGATCTTATCGTGGCGAACGACAACATTAAACGTTCAGGGAAGGACTACCGGGTATTGGGCGAGTCTTTAGCGGCGGAAAACTACGGGGTTGGTTTTAGGAAAAACGATATAGCCCTGAGGGACGCGGTACAGAAACAATTGGAAGCCATGGCCTCCGATGGAACTCTGGCGAAAATAACCACCCAGTGGTTCGGTTCCGACATTTCGGTAGTCGGTAAATAGGTTTTGGGTTTTCCATGGCCAAGCTTTTAGGATTTCTCCTCTCGGGGACCATTGTCTCCTTAGAAGTGTTTTTTCTCACCCTGCTGTTCGCTATCCCCTTGGCCATGCCCGTTGCCCTGGGACGGCGGTCAAAATCACCGTTGATCCGCCGGCCCGTGGGTTTTTACGTCCTCGTTATGCGGGGTACCCCGCTGATTCTTCAACTTATCTTTGTTTATTTTGCCCCCTATTACCTTTTTAAAGTTTCCTACGACCGCTTTACCGCCGTCATCGTCGCTTTCGCTATAAATTACGCCGCCTACTTCGCTGAAATCTACCGGGGCGGTATAGACGCAATTCCTCGGGGGCAGTGGGAAGCGGCCAAAGTCCTAGGACTAACCAAGCCCCAGACCTTTTTCCTCATTATATTGCCCCAGGTTATCCGTCGTATCCTCCCGGCCATGGCGAACGAAGTCATTACCTTGGTAAAGGATACGGCTCTGGCCCAAACGATCGGGGTGGCGGAGCTGTTTCGGGCCGCCCAGAACGCCTCGGCCCGGGAGTTTTCCACCGTGCCTATTTTTATCGCCGGGCTATTTTACTTCGTGATGAACTGGGTTGTGACGGTGATTTTTGAAACTGCGGAAAAAAAGCTGGCCTATTATAAAATATAAAACGGATTTCAGTCCCGTAGCTACGCGGGACCCTCCCGCGGCTACGCGGGACCCTCCCGCGGCTACGCGGGAACCCGCCCGCGGCTACGCGGGACCCTCCCGCGGCTACGCGGGAACCCGCCCGCGGCTACGCGAGATACCCATTTTTAATGTGGGACAGGGAGCGGTAGAGGTTCCGCTTCCCTTCCTCGGTACCCCCCGTTACAGCTTCCAGTCTCCGCTGGTATTCTTTTCGCTCCCCATCACCGCCGAAAGCGCAGGTACAGGTTACCGATAGCCAGCCCATTTCCTGGGCGAAGCCTCGAATCGAGGCTTCCGTTACCAGGGCTAGGGGACGAATGATCGTTAGGGGATATTTATCGTACCGTAATCGGGGAGGCATGGTAGCCAGCTCTCCCTTTTTGGTCATGTTCATCAACAGGGTCGCCAAAATATCGTCCATGTGGTGGCCCAAAGCCAGGGTAGTATACCGTTGGGCCATGCCGATTCGGATAAGTTCGGTGCGCCGGAGGGTGGAACACCAGTAGCAACTCATCTTTTCCCCCTCCTTGAGCCGTTCTATCACCGGGACGGACACGGTCCGGTAAGGGATGCCCCAATCGGCGTACAGGGTAGCCAATGCTTCCGACCCCGACGGCGACATACCGCCCCCCGGGACGTCGGTGACGATTCGAACCGCCTCAAGCTCAAAGGGCGGGGCGTTCCACCTTTTACGCCGTGATAAAGCCCAGGCGAGGGTGGTGGAATCCTTTCCCCCGCTGGCACCCAGAAGGATCCGGTCTCCTGGATGGATCATGTCGTAGTCCAAAATCGCCTTGGCGATTAGTTTTTCGATGTGCGTAAGGGCCACGTTTTTTAACCAAGCCGTTTACGGAGTTCGGCGATCTGGTTGGCCACCTCTTTCGGAGCAGGTCCCCCCGGAAGGGACCGAGCGGCGACGGCGGCCCGGGGAGCGATGGCAGAGAACAGGTCCGCGTCGAACAGCTCGGATCGACTGCGAACCTGTTCCAGGGTACGATCGGCTATGGACCGTTGGCCATCGGCGACGCAGTCCCGGACCAGCTGGGCCGCCACCTCGTGGGCCTTCCGGAAGGGCAGACCCTTGCGAACCAGGTACTCCGCCGCGTCGGTGGCTTCCAAAAAGCCGCCCACACACGCGGCGGCCATTCTGTCGGTCCGGAATCGGGCCGTACGAACCATTTCCCGGAAAACCCGCAGGCTCGACCGGGCCGTATCCAGGAGATCGAAAAGCGCTTCCTTATCCTCCTGTAAATCCCGATCGTACGAATAGGGAAGTCCCTTAAGCAGGGTAAAGAGGGTAACCATGTCGCCGATAGACCGGCCCGCCTTTCCTCGGACGAGCTCCGCGAAATCGGGGTTCTTTTTCTGCGGCATGATCGAGGAACCGGTACTCCATTGTTCCGCCAAATCGACAAAACCGAATTCTTCGGTGGCCCAAATCACCAGGTCCTCGCAAAACCGGGAAAGGTGGGTCATCAGGATCCCGCATACGGAAGCCAACTCCAGGGCAAAATCCCGGTCCGCCACCGTATCCATTCCGTTAAGGGTGGGGCATCGAAACCCTAACGCCTCGGCGGTGGCGTTCCGATCCAGGGCTAAGGTAGATGTGGCCAGGGCTCCTGCGCCCAGGGGGCACTCGTCCAGCCGGTAGAGGGCGTCGGAAAAACGCAGGACGTCCCTCTGCAGGCCCGAAGCCCAGGCGACCAGGTGGTACGCCAGGGTTACCGGCTGGGCCCGTTGTAGGTGGGTGTACCCGGGCATAAGGGTTTCCAGGTGTTCTTCCGCCCGGGATAGGAGCACCGAGGCGGTTAGAACAACCTCCTGACGGAGGGTGTCGACCTCCCGCTTAAGATACAGGCGGAAGTCCGTGGCAACCTGATCGTTCCGGCTCCGGCCCGCGTGGACCATCCGGCCCTGATCCCCCAGCCGTTCGGTTAATACCCCCTCGATAAACGAGTGGATATCCTCTGCGGTCGGATCCACCCGCAGGCTCCCGGCTTCCAACTCGGTAGAGATACGCCCTAGTTCCGCATCGATGGCCTCCGCCGCCTCCGCTGGAATAATCCCCTGGCGCTTCAGCATGGCCACGTGGGCCCGACTGCCCCGAATATCGTCCTGGGCCATTCGCTGGTCCACGCTTATGGAGGATTCGAACTCCAGGGCTTCTTTGTCGGGCTTAGCTTCCAGCCGTCCGGACCAGAGTACCTTCGCCACGGCTTAACCCGCCACCCCGGCGGATTTGGCCTCCTGGCCATCCACGTGCTGGGTATCTTTGACAAAGCCCTGCTCCATCAAAGCGCGGACCAAAACCGGCAGACCGTAGAGCCGGATAAAGCCCTTGGCGTCCCCATGGTTGTACAGTTCCCCGGTGGTAAAGCTGGCGATGCTGGTGTTGTACAGAGAATAGGGGGATGTAACGCCGGCGGAACTGATCGAGCCCTTGTACAGTTTTAGTCGGACCTTCCCCGTGACGGTCCGCTGAGTGGAATCCACAAAGGCCGAGAGGGCCTCCCGCAGGGGGGTAAACCAGAGGCCGCCGTAGATTACCTCGGCCATCTTTTGACTCACCATCTGCTTAAACGAGTAGGTTTGCCGATCCAAGCAGAGGTGTTCCAATTCTCCGTGGGCAAAGTAGAGGATGGCTCCTCCGGGAGTTTCGTAGACCCCCCGGCTCTTCATTCCCACCACCCGATTCTCCACCAGATCCACGATGCCCACCCCGTGGGGGCCCCCGATTTTGTTCAGTGTTTTGATCAGATCGACCCCGTTCATTTTTTTGCCGTTTACCGCCACGGGAATTCCCTTCTCGAACTCCACCTCCACGTATTCCGCCTGGTCCTTGGCTTTTTCCGGAGGAACCGTCATTTTGAGCATCCGGTCCAAAGAAGGTTCGTTGGCCGGGTCCTCCAACTCCAACCCCTCGTGGGATATATGCCAAAGATTATCGTCCCGGCTGTAGGAGTCGCTTTTTTTCATGGGTACGGGAATATGCCTCTTTTCCAGGTATTCAATTTCCTCTTCCCGGCTTTTGATATCCCAGGTCCGCCAGGGGGCGATAATTTCCAAATCGGGGGCAAAGGCCATGATTCCCAGGTCAAAACGGACCTGGTCGTTTCCTTTTCCCGTGGCCCCGTGGGCTATGGCCACGGCTTTTTCCTTTCGGGCGTACTCCACCAACACCTTGGCGATCAAGGGGCGGGCGGTGGAGGTTCCCAGCAGGTACTTATCCTCGTAAACCGCCTGGGCCTTCAGGGCGGGCCAGACGTACTGTTCCACGTATTCTTTCTTAACATCCGCCACGTAACAGGACTGGGCCCCCGTATCCAGGGCCCTCTGTTTAATCGTAGCCCAGTCCGCCTCCTGCCCCACGTCCACGCACACCGCCACGATGTCGCAGTCGTAATTTTCTTTTAACCAGGGGATAATCACCGTCGTGTCCAAACCACCCGAATAGGCTAATACGATTTTCTTTTTCATTTCCCTTCCCTCCTCCGTATGTTGGTCCAGGGCACCCCTCTTTTTAGGACCCTGAACCTCTTTTACTCAACCTTCGCTGAACTATCTAATACCCGCCGAACAATAGCCAAACCTTCATCGATTTCTCCATCCGTAAGAATGTACGGAGGAAGGAATCGGAGCGTTTTGGGGCCTGCGGAAAGGAGTAGAAGCCCTTCGGTGATTAACCGTTCCAAAACAGGCCAGGCCTCCACGTCCAGGTCCACACCGATCATCAAGCCCCGGCCCCGAACGTCCTTAACCCGCGGATGGTTCCATTGTTTGATGGTATCCATCATCCGCGTCCCCTGGCGGCTAATTTCCGCTAAAAAGGGCTTTTGATCCACCACCGAAAGTACCGCCAAACCCGCCGCAGCCGCCAGGGGATTTCCCCCAAAGGTACTGCCGTGATCCCCTACCCCCAGAACATCGGCGGTCTTTTCCCCCGCCAAAACAGCCCCCACGGGGATTCCGCCGGAAAGTCCCTTTGCCAGGGTAATCACGTCGGCTTTAAGGCCGTAAAACTCGCTGGCTAAAAAGGTGCCGGTCCTCCCCATGCCCGATTGGATTTCATCGAACATGAGCAAAACGTCCCGCTCCTGGCAAAGCCGCGCCGCCGCCTGGACAAACTCGGTCCGCAAGGGCCGGATTCCGCTTTCGCCTTGGATGGGTTCCATAAAAAGGGCGGCCACGGTTCCATCGAGGGCGCGGTCCAGGGCTTCCAGGTCTCCATTTTCAATGTAGACAAACCCTTCGGTAAAGGGGCCAAAATCCTGATGGAACCGATCCTGCCCGGTGGCCGCCAGGGTGGTGATGGTCCGCCCGTGGAAGCTCCCTTTTAGGGTGACTATGGTATGCCGGCCGGGGCCGTACTTTTTTAAGGAATACTTCCGGGCTATTTTAATGGCCCCCTCGTTCGCCTCGGCCCCCGAATTGGATAAAAACACCTTCCGCATCCCCAGGGGAGCGCAGGCTTGGACAAGCCGTTCGGCAAAGGCACGGGAGGTATCGCTCATAAAATAATTGGACGTATGGATCAACGCGGCCGCTTGATCGGCGATGGCCCGGGTCAGCGCCGGATGCCCGTGGCCCAGGCAGTTCACCGCGATACCGGAGGTGAAGTCCAGGTACCATTTTCCATGTTCATCCTGAAGTTTTCCACCCTTCCCCTGGGTAAACACCAGGGGAAGCCGATGGTAGGTATTCATAAACGGATCGTGCATTGAGTTTTCCCTTATTAGGCCCTTAGGCCCCTTCGATCATGGTACCGATACCCTCATCGGTAAAAAGTTCAATCAATATGGCGTGGGGCAGACGGCCATCGATAATATGGGCCTTTCTGACTCCCCCATCCAGCGCGAGGCGGCAACAATCCACCTTAGGGATCATTCCCTTATTGACGATGCCTTGACGGATCAGGTCGTCCAATTCGGACCGCCGCAATTCTTTGATCAACGAATCCGGGTCCTGGACGTCCCGGAGGATACCCCGGACATCGGTCATCAGGACCAATTTTTCCGCCCCCAGGGCCGCGGCGATTAGGGCTGCCGCCGTATCGGCGTTCACGTTGAGCGCTTCGCCCTTGGCGTCCTCGATCCCCAGAGCAACGGTGGAAACCACGGGGACGTAGCCCCGGTCCAGGGCGTCCGTCAAAACCGTCGTATTGACGGACGTAACATCCCCCACCAAACCCAAGTCCTCCCCTTCCAGCCGGAGACGACGCCCTTGCAAAAGCCCCCCGTCGATACCACAAAGCCCCAGGGCCTTGCCCCCCTCCTGCTGGACCAGGGAAACAATATCCTTGTTCACCTTGCCAGCCAAAACCATTTGGACTATTTCCATGGTTTCTTCGTCGGTATACCGAAGACCCCCGACAAAACGGCTTTCCTTACCAATCCGCTTTAATAGGGATTCAATCTCCGGCCCACCGCCGTGGACCAAGACGGTTCGGATCCCCACGCAGGACATAAGGACGATATCTTGAATAACCGCGGCCTTCAATTCCAGGTTGATCATAGCGTTACCGCCGTATTTGACCACCACGGTTTTCCCCATAAAGTTCTGTATGTACGGCAGGGCCTGCACTAATATTTCCGCCCGTTGGGCGTTGGATACGTTGCTTCCTTTCATGAACGGTAATCCCCATTAATTTTTACGTAATCGTAGGTTAAATCACAGCCCCAGCAGGTGGCCGACGGCGGATGTATCGAACCGTCGGTTTTCCCCAGGTCGATACGGATATCGATGGACGGTTCGGAGAGCACTTTTTTAGCGATCTCTTCGGAGAAGGATACGGAAGCGCCCTGGCGGCAGACGACCACCTCTCCCGCCGCGCTGGCAAACCGGACGTCCACCGTTTCGGGGTTAAAGGGAAACCCCGAATACCCCATGGCGCAGAGGATCCGGCCCCAGTTAGCGTCGGAACCAAAACAAGCGGCCTTGACCAGACTGGAACCTACCACCGCTTTAGCCAATCCTTCGGCCACGGCTTCGCTTTCCGCCCCCCGGACCGTACAGGCTATTAATCGGGTAGCCCCCTCCCCGTCCTGAGCGATGCCCTTAGCCAAATAAACGCAAACCTCTTCCAAAGCCTGTTCGAATTTTTGATATTCCCCGTCCGCCAGGGTAAGCGGAGGGTTCCCTGCTGCTCCATTGGCCAGGACTATCACCGTATCGTTGGTACTGGTATCCCCATCCACGGTGACCCGGTTAAAGGACCGCCGAACCGCCTGACGGAGGGCCGTATCGAGAAGGCTGGGCGAAATAACTACGTCGGTGGTGATAAAGCTCAGCATGGTAGCCATGTTCGGGTGAATCATCCCCGCACCCTTGGCCATAGCGCCGATACGAACCGCCTTTCCGTAAATTTCTAACTCCAGGGCTATTTCTTTCTTCCGGGTATCCGTCGTCATAATCGCTTCTAGGGCCGCCGCGTGGCCCTGGGCTGAGGGCGAAAGGGCCGCCACCAGGGTCGGCATGGCGGAGCGAACCTTTTCCACCGGCAAGGGCACACCGATCACCCCCGTGGAGGCCACCGCCACCTCCTCCGACCGTATTCCCAGCTGATCCGCCGCCGCCTGGGCCATTTGCCGGGCCACCTGGAGGCCCTCCGCGCCGGTACAGGCGTTGGCGTTTCCAGAGTTGCACACGATGGCTCGAGCATGACCGTGGCTAAGGTGTTCCTGGGTAACAAGAACGCTCGCCGCCTTAACCCGGTTCGTCGTGTACATCCCCGCGGCGATACAATCCCGATCCGAAACAATGAGGGCCAGGTCCCGTTTATCATTTTTCTTACGAATTCCGCACCATATACCGGCGGCGCGAAAGCCCTGGGGGGCGCAAACCCCCGCGTCAAGTAGCTTCATGGGGTACTCCTTTCTTGTGTACCGTGGGATTTTTGAGGGAAAAAATAATTATCGACGTCGGAGTTGACGGAAGGATCGGAGGGAAAAGAGAAAAAAACGGAAAGAAGAGGAAAACGATACGGGAAAACACGAGGATGGGGATAGGAATTGCGGATCCCCAGGGGATACGGTTGCTTTCATATTCAAAAAATTACATAATTATTAGATTCTGTCAAGTGCGAAGAAAAAAATCGTATATTTATACTAACAAATATACAATTCAAGTCCTCATGCAAACCGAAAAAACTTGACGGATAAAAGTTTCCCGGATAAACTGTCGATAATGTAGAAAAGGGGGCTTCCAATTGGCTCAAATTTTAGAAGATCAAGAAGTAGAATCCTCTCTAACAACCGCGGAAAACGACGATGAGATTCACGAAGGAAAAATTTATTGCGCCAACTGTATCCATTGCAAACTCATTCCTTCCAGTCCCGACAGGGATGACCGGTATTTTTTACGGGTCCGTTGCGACGCGGGAAAATGGAAAAAGAAACTGGGAGAGGAGAAGGTGTACAAATACTGCACCGTCGCCCGCCGGAGCCTGGATTCCTGCGACGCCTACGAAGAAATGGGGGATACGAAGGAATACATGCGGGAATTGAAAAAAAACCTCCCCGTTAAAGACGAAATTTATATCTTCTAAGACCGCTTCTTATTACCAGCGTCGTATAACCTACCTCTGCCCTACAATTTGTTGTCCTACGGGCGGAGGTACGCGGGTAGCTTATCGTGAGGTAGGACTGTCGGAATGTGGGTTCACCGCTGACTAACCCCTTGAGGTTTGTCCCTATCTCGGGTAGTTTATCGAAGGTTGAGCGGTATGCCATGAAAGCCCCAATAAAACGGGTATTCGGAACGTATCGCCCCTATTGGCGGGGAAAAAATGATTTTGCTCAACCTTCGTTGAACTACATTCGTCTTCCGGGAGGGTTTTATGCGACGGATCCGTTTTCTTGCCCTGGGGGCCCTGGTTCTACTTTTGACCCTATCCTGTGCCAGTGGGCCCGTGGTCATTCCCGATGGGCTAAGCCCCGCAGAACTGGTGCAAAAGGCCCAAGACGCTTCGGATAAATATAACTACAACCAAGCGGCCCAGTATTATCAAGCGATTTTGGACCGTTTCCCCGACAACCTTCCCATGGTATGCGCGGCGGAATACGAGATAGCGTTTATTAAATATAAGGAAAAGAAATACGACGACGCCAAAGCTCGGTTTACAAAATTGCTCGCCCGTTATAACGGTACGGACGCGGAACTGTTGCCCGCGGAGTACAAAATTCTGGGGGAGAAAATTCTCGCGAAAATTGAACTTGAAAAAAAATAAGGGGACCTCTAAAAAATTCAGTTTTTAGAGGGCTACAAATAAAAAACGCAAATCCTATAAGGATTTGCCCAGGCACATCTAATAATTAACCGAGTTACTAGGGGTGCCCATAGGGCCTTCAACGAAGGTTGAGAGGAATACCCAACGGTCCCACGGAGAATCGGCGGGGCCGTTTTTGTCGCGGAACGGTATACGCGTTATTGCGGAAGGATAATCGCGTTCACCCTTAGCCCCCGCTCTTGTACCGCCGTGTCGACCATAGCTTTGGTGATGCTTCCCCGGGGTCGAGGGTGGGGCGGCGCGTCGCCTATCAAAATAATGATTTTTTCTTCCGCTTCCCAGGGGAATTTGGTCGCCGCTTCGTACAGGGCCTCGTATACCGCTTCGGGGATGTCCCGACCGCCTCCAACACGGATAGCGTTCAACGTGCTTTGAAAGGTCCCGAAATTAGTGGTAAAGGGAATTACCTTATTCAGGTATTCTTCAAAGTAATCCTTATACAGCACCATGCCGATTCTAAAGGTCTTAAAATCCTTTAAAATATCCTGGAGCATGGGGATAAGCATCCTTCGCACCGGGTCGATATCGTCCTGCATGCTCTCGGTGGTATCCAGGGTCACCACCAAATCCACCGATTTTCCCTTGGCGTCCTCTAAAATTTTTTTAATTTTAGGGACCACGTCTTCCTTTCCCGTAGACCAGAGGAGTTCCCCGTTTCCTGCGGAAGCTATTTCCTTAAAAGAGTCTACCGTATCCTTCATATAATTACCCTCGGGAGGTCCAGGAAGGGGCCTTTGGGTAACTTTTAACACGAAGGGATTATCCAGAAAGGGCCCGCGATAGTCCGCGTAGGGAAGTTTAAAAGCCCGAATATTCAAATACGTACCATCGACAACGTACACTTCCCCATGTCTACCCGTCGGATATCCATAGTTAATCACGTAGGGAATATAGATTTCAAAGGCCTCTCCCAAGAGGGGATCCTTTTGAGGGGATGAATCGATAAGGGACCAGATGTGCAAATCCTTTGGAATCGGTTTACCGTCCAAAATACGAACTTCATCCCCGTTGGTCGGATTGTATTCCTTTGCCCGATAGGCGTAATTATCCGAACGCCCCTGGGGATCCTTGGTGGATTCGGTAAGAAGCACCGAACCGATATCCGCCTTTTTCCGAATAAAAAGATGGTATCCCCCATCGGCCCCCTGCTCTATCCGCAAATCATTCGGTCCCAGGCTCAAGTCCTGGGAAAAAACCGTTTGCGCGGAGAGAAAGACTAAAATTGATGTATACAACCAAACTTTCCCACTCATGGTCTCATTATCGGCACTATTTACGGAAGTCTGAGGATACGGGGAAGCTCTTTTAGACTTGCGCTTTTTTATCAGTGGTGCTATATTCAAAAGTAATACGAAACCTTTTCGAAAGGAGAATGAAACCTTGAACACGGATCTTTCGGAACGTGAACGAACAATTTTAGATAAACTTTCGGAAGATGGTTCCGTATCCGTATCGGCCCTGGCCCAGGAACTGGGCCTTTCGGAGGTGACCATCCGTACGGATTTAAAGACCCTGGAAGAAAAGGGATGGATCAACCGAACCCGGGGGGGGGCATCCGCGGCCTTGCACCGGGATATTTTGGACAGACAGCGGGAACACGTGGAAGAAAAAAACGCCATCGCCCGAAAAGCAGCGGAACTGGTACGGGATAGGGACATTATCATGATCGAGGCGGGGACCACCACGGCTTTGATAGCCAAATACCTGTCGGGCAAACGGGATGTCCATATCGTTACCAACTCGACCCTGGTGCTTTCATACGCCCGTATGAATCCGTCCCTGCAGGTGACCATGACGGGGGGGGAATTTCGCCGGGCCACCGAATCCCTGGTGGGCCCCATAGCCCTGGAGGCTATAGGGCGTTTAAACGTCCGGCTCGCTTTTGTGGGGACCGACGGTTTTAGTTTGGACCGGGGAATGACCACCCATTTGGTAGAGGGCGCGGAAATCGTCAAAGCGATGAAGGCCCACGCCCAAACGACGATCCTGGTGGCTGATTCGAGTAAATACGGCAAAATTGGGTTTGCCCACGTCCTTCCCCTCCGGGCTATGGATCTGGTGATCACCGATCGTTTTTTGGGAAAGGAAGCGGAAGATCAACTGAAACAAGAAAATATTAGGTTCCAATTGGTGGAATAGGGAGGCTGTATGGCTCATGTTTTGATAATGCCCCGGCAGGGGAACACGGTGGAATCCTGCGTGATCGTGGATTGGAAGGTAGCGGAGGGGGCGGTGGTTTCTTCGGAGACCACGGTCTGCGAGGTGGAAACCGACAAAGCGACCTTTGACGTTGCCGCGGGAGCCGAGGGAACGATCCTAAAAATTTTGCATGGACCGGGGGACGATGTGCCCGTTCTGGCGCCCATTGCGGTAATCGGCAAGCCGGGAGAAGACTGGGCCGCCCTCGTGGGCGGGGCGACGGGAGAAGGCGCTACCGGGAGCGACACCGCCGGGCAAGGGGCCAACGAAAAATCCGACGCCGTCCGCTCAACCGACGCTGGATCCGCAAGGACCGGATCGGCGGAGGCCCGGGGACCGGCAAGCGCCGCGAATCCGGGGAATGGCGGAAAAATCGCCGCATCGCCCCGGGCTCGAAACCTGGCGGAACGGGAGGCGGTGGACCTATCCACGGTCGCTCCGTCGGGCCCCCAGGGAAGGATTATCGAACGGGATGTACAGGGGGCCCTTAGCCAGAGGCCTCCGCTCACCGCGTCGGCCAAGGCCGCCCTGATGGCCGGGGGAAAAACGATCCCCCCAGTAGGGTCGGGCTTAGGGGGCCGGGTGACCACGGGGGACCTGATCCAAGGATTGTCGGTTTCCGCGAAGGGTGTCGCCCCAGGAACGCAGGGCACCCCTGGGACCCCGGGAGCCGCTCCGTCGGTTTCCCCACCCCGGGACCCCGGGGACGACAAGGCGGTGACGCCGATTAAGGGAATCAGGAAACTAATCGCGGACCGGATGCTCGCGTCCCTTTCTACCACGGCCCAATTTACCCTTTCGGCCTCGGCCAACGTGGTCCGGCTTCAGGAACTTCGTGCCCGGATGAAGGCCAGCTCCGAGGACCTGGGTTTGGCCAAAGTTACGATCAACGACATGATCCTCTTCGCCGTATCCCGGCTTTTGCCCCTGTATCCGTTTATGAACGCCCATAAAATCGAGGATTCGCTTATTACCTTTAAGGCCGTTCACCTTGGGTTGGCGGTGGACACCCCCAAGGGGCTTATGGTGCCGGTAATTCGCGATGCGGACCGGCTTAGTTTGGCCCAAATTTCCCGGGAAGCCAAAAGGCTGGCCCAGGCGTGTCAGAACGGAACCATCCTGCCGGACGAGCTTTCCGGATCGACCTTTACGGTTACCAATTTAGGAGCCCTGGGGGTGGAAAGTTTTACCCCGGTGCTCAACGTCCCCGAGGTAGCGATCCTGGGGGTCTGCGGGATCAGCCTAAAACCCGTGGCGGTGGAACAGGATGGAAACGGGGAGGATATGGCCTTCCTACCCCACGTGGGTCTTAGTTTGACCATAAACCATCAGGTGGTGGACGGAGCGCCGGCGGCCCGATTTTTAAAGGCCCTGAGCGACGCCATCGGTGATTTTGATCTTTGGTTGGCTAAGTAGGGGGTGGTCTATGTTCGATGTAGCGATTATCGGGGGCGGTCCCGCGGGATACCTGGCGGCGGAACGCTTAGGCCACCGGGGTAAAAAGGTTCTGCTTATAGAAAAACAATTTGTCGGGGGGGTCTGCTTAAACGTGGGGTGCATACCCACCAAAACCCTTCTAAATTCGGCCAAGCAGTACGTCCACGCCCAGGAAGCCCACAAATTCGGGGTGATGGTTCAGGGGGTCAGCTACGATTGGCAGGCTATTCAAGCCTGGAAGTCCGAAGTGGTGACCAAGCTCCGGGGGGGCATCGCGGGGCAGTTAAAAAAGTACGGGGTAGAGGTGATCGAAGGATCGGGAGAAATTATCGCGCCCCCGTCGGGGTCAAACCCTGGGAAGGTGGGTCTTACGGGATCGGCGACCCCGTACGAGACCCGGGCTATTTTGGTAGCCACCGGGTCGTCCCCCGCCATGCCGCCCATCCCTGGGGCCAGGGACAACGACCGGGTGGTGGATTCCACGGGACTTCTTGCCATCCCCGAGGTCCCAAAACGCCTAACGGTGATCGGGGGCGGGGTAATCGGCGTAGAATTCGCGGGGCTCTTTTCGTCCCTGGGCTCGGAAGTTACGGTTATCGAAATGTTGGACGAGATCGTGCCCTTTATGGATAGGGAGCAGGCGCCCATTCTTCGGCGGGCCATGAAGGCGGTGGACTTTAAACTTTCCTGCCGGGTTGAAAAACTGGAGGGAGGAAGGGTCCATTACACCACCAAAGAAGGAAAGGCCGAATCGATCGAGGGGGACCTGGTCCTGATGGCCGTGGGTCGCAGGCCCAACCTGTCCGGTTGGGGCGCCGAAGGGGCGGGAATTTTCCTTACCCCCCGGGGTGTGGCGGTGGACGACCGGATGAGGACCAATATTCCCGGTATCTGGGCCGCGGGGGACATTAACGGAAAGAGTCTTCTGGCCCATTCGGCCTACCGGATGGGAGAGGTCGCCGTGGCGGATATCCTTTCGTACCTGGATGGAACGCCCCCAACGACCAACCGCATGCGGTACGACGGGATTCCCTGGGCGGTGTACAGCATTCCCGAAGCGGCGGGGGTGGGCATCACGGAGCAGGAAGCGGAGAACCGGGGTTTGGCGATTAAAAAGGGTTCCCTGCCCACCCGGGTATCCGGCCGTTTCGCCGCGGAGAATACCTTTTCCGCCCCCGGGGCCATCAAGGTTATCGCCGAGGCCCAGGGCGGACGGATTTTAGGGGTCCACGCAATTGGAGCCTACGCGTCCGAATTTATCTGGGGCGCTTCGGCGCTGATCGAACAAGAGTTAACGTTGGAAGACGTAAAGCAAATTATTTTCCCCCACCCCACGGTTTGTGAAACCATTAGGGATGTGGTGTGGACCATCGGTTAGTATAGCAGGAGGATGTATGCCTAAATCGATACTCGTGGACCCCCAGGAGGTCCGAAAAAGTCAGGTTCTTAAAATTAAGGACATACCGGTTAACCAGTACCAGAGCGATTTTAAAAAGGAATTGGCCCTGTACGGCAAGGAAAAATTAATCCGCGTTTGGTACGATATGGTAACCATCCGGGAATTCGAGACCATGCTGAACAGCTTTAAAACCCAGGGATCCTGGAACGGAATAGAGTACAACCACAAGGGTCCGGCGCACCTTTCCATTGGTCAGGAATCCGCCGCGGTGGGTCAGAGCATCAACCTATCCACCGACGATTTTATTTTTGGAAGCCACCGGAGTCACGGTGAAATTCTAGCAAAAAGCTATTCCGCCCTCTGGCAATTGGACGAAAAAAAGCTTGAAGGGATTATGAAATCCTTTTTGGACGGAGAAACCCTGGGGATAGCGGAAAAAATTCCCTACAAGAACCTCAAAGATCTGGGGGAAAACTTTGTCCTCTACGGTACCCTGGCGGAAATCTTTGCCCGAAAAGCGGGTTTTAACCGGGGTTTGGGGGGATCGATGCACGCTTTCTTTACCCCCTTTGGGTCCATGCCCAACAACGCCATCGTCGGCGGATCGGCGGACATTGCCACGGGGGCGGCGCTCTACAAACGGATCAACCGTAAAAACGGCATCGTAATCGCCAACATCGGGGACGCGTCCATGGGATGCGGCCCCGTCTGGGAAGCCATGATGCTGGCGGCCATGGACCAGTACCGAACCCTGTGGTCCCAGGACGTGGGAGGTGCGCCGCCCATCCTCTTTAACTTTTTCAATAACTTTTACGGTATGGGAGGGCAAACCGCCGGCGAAACCATGGGCTATCAAATTTTAGCCCGGGTGGGGGCGGGGGTTAACCCGGAAAACATGCACAGCGAACGGGTGGACGGGTACAACCCCCTGGCGGTGGCCGACGCGGTGGCCCGGAAAAAGGCCCTTCTTTTGGCCGGCAAGGGGCCGGTTCTTTTAGACACCCTGACGTACCGGGTTTCTGGCCACTCGCCCTCCGACGCGTCCAGCTACCGAACCCCCGAAGAGATCAAACTATGGCAAGAAGCGGATGCTATCAACTCTTACGGCTCCTATATTGTGGAAAATGGTCTTATAACCAAACCGGAGCTGGAAGCCATGCGCTCGTCGGTGGTAGAAAAACTAACCGCGGTGGTCACATTGGCCACCGACGACCGGGTTTCCAGCCGGGAAAGCGGCGTGTTTATCGAGTCGGTCATGTTTTCCAACGGCAAGGTGGAAAAGATGGAAGACCGGCCGGTAGAACTGCTCCAGAGCCTGGAAGAAAACCCCCGGGTCAAGGCTTTGGCAGGAAAACTCCGGTATGGGTTCGACGGAGAGGGAAAACCGGTTTCTAAAAACAAGGCCTACCAGTACCGCGACGGTCTGTTCGAGGCCCTGGCGTACCGCTTTACCGTGGACCCCACCATGGCGGCTTGGGGCGAAGAAAATCGGGACTGGGGAGGCGCCTTCGCGGTATACCGGGGATTAACCGAACTGCTACCCTATCACCGGCTGTTTAACAGCCCCATTTCCGAGGGGGCCATCGTCGGGTCCGGGGTGGGCTACGCCCTTTCCGGCGGCCGGGCGGTGGTGGAATTGATGTACTGCGATTTTATGGGCCGAGCGGGGGACGAGCTGTTTAATCAGGCGTCCAAGTGGCAGGCCATGTCCGCGGGGCTCCTAAAAATGCCCCTTACCATCCGGGTTTCCGTAGGCAACAAGTACGGGGCCCAGCATAGCCAGGATTGGTCGGCCATCGTGGCCCACATTCCGGGGCTCAAGGCCATGTTCCCCGCCACTCCCTACGACGCCAAGGGGATGCTGAACCTGGCCCTCCGGGGAACCGACCCGGTGGTATTTTTTGAAAGCCAGCTTCTCTACGATATGAGCGAACAGTTTGAAAAGTCCGGAGTCCCCGAGGGGTACTACGAAATCCCCGAGGGCGAACCGGCCATCCGCAAACAGGGCAAGGATCTTACCATCGCAACCCTGGGGGCGACCCTGTACAAGGCCATGGAAGCGGCTACAATTTTGGAGTCCCGGTACGGGTTGTCGGTGGAAGTGATGGACCTGCGGTTTATCAATCCCCTCAACTACGACCGGATTATAGAATCGGTCAAAAAAACGGGGAAAATCGTCTTAGCCAGCGACGCGGCCGAACGGGGGTCCTTCCTCCATACGGTGGCCAGCAACGTGCAGACCCTGGCCTTCGATTACCTGGATGCGCCGGTGGCGGTGGTGGGGAGCCGCAACTGGATTACCCCCGCGGCGGAAATGGAAAACCTCTACTTCCCCCAGGCGGACTGGATAATCGATACGATCCATGAACGGATCCTCCCCCTAAAGGGCCATGTGCCCACCACGACGCAGACGACGCTGGATATTCAACGGCGCTATCAACGGGGGGTATAGGTTGATAGATTACATCCCTATTATCAACGATCCCAACCGGTCCGCCCAGGAACGCGTATCTGCCCTGGGGGCCTATCGGACCCAGAAAGAAACCGTGGCGAATAAAAAGGCCGGCGGGAAGGACGGCGCGCCGGGCGGCGGGGAAGTGAATAACCATATCCACACGATTTACAGCTTTAGCCCCTACACCCCATCCATGGCGGCCCTCCGGGCCTGGGAGGCGGGGCTTGAGGCCGCCGGTTCGGTGGACCACGATTCGGCGGAGGCGGCCCAGGAGATGCTCGCCGCCTGCGCGGAACTGGGGATTGGGGGCTGTTCGGGCTTTGAGGTGCGGGTAAGCTTTAGAAAACGGAGGAATGGATCGAAGGGGCCCTTTGCGGATCGCAAAATCAACAACCCCGATTCGGAGGGCCTGGTCTATATGACCGTCCAAGGTATTCCCGCCACCGTTCGGACCCTGGTTCGAGAGTTTTTGGAACCCATCCACCGGGAACGGAACTACCGGAACCGGAGGATGGTACAAAAAATCAACGAGATTCTTACGCCCCTGGACCTGCGGCCCCTGGATTTCCAAATCGACGTGATAGACCAATCCAAGGCCGCCGAGGGGGGAAGCGTTACCGAACGGCACCTCTTGTCGGCGGTGGGACGCCGCTTTATGGACCGCTACGGCCGGGGCCCCGCATTGACGGAATTTCTAACCCAAACCCTAGGACTGCCGGTAAGTCCAAAGCAGGCGGCCCTTTTGGCGGATCCCCAGAATCCCCACTATCAATACGATCTTTTGGGGCTCCTTAAGACCGATTTTATGTATCGTTTTTTTATCCAGCCCACCGAGGCCGAATGCGTCCCCGTGTACCAGGTGGTGGATTTTGCCGACTTGATCGGCGCTATCCCGGCCTACGCGTATCTCGGGGACGTGGGAGAGTCCCCCACGGGGGACAAAAAGGCGGAAAAGTACGAGGACGATTATTTGGAAGAACTGTTCGACGAGCTCACGGACATGGGTTACCGGGCTATCACCTATATGCCCCCCCGAAACACCCCGGCCCAGTTAGAACGGGTCCAGCGCCTCTGTAGAGAACGGGGCTTTATGGAAATTTCCGGGGTGGACATCAACAGTTCCCGCCAATCCTTTAATTGTCCCGAGGTGTTACACCCCCAGTTCCGCCATTTAATCGACACCACCTGGGCGCTGATCGCCCACGAGCGCCTCTCTTCGGTGGACCGAAGCTTGGCCCTCTTTTCCAGCGCGAACCCCCTGTCGGGCCTTTCGTTGGAAAAGCGCCTGGAAATCTACGCCCGAGCGGGGCGCCGTTTGGACCGGTTCCACCCTCTGGAATCGGCGAAAGAGATAGCCCATACTATCCAAAGGGGAGATGAACCATTATGAACACCATCGATCACGCTATCCTGGCCCCCCTGGTGCGGGGCCTTTGCCTAAACAGCTGGGGGAAGAGCCTCGTCGTGGTCCCCGACGCGCGGACAAACCCCGAAATCCCCGAAGGGGCCTTTTCGGTGGACCTGAACAGCGCCCTTAAGGGGGATACGGTGGACGAGGCCGAGGCGGCCAAAATTCTTTCCGAATCCTGCGCGTCCTGGAAATTCGACCATTCACCCTCGGGGGTAGAGGCCCTTACAGCTAAAGGGAAACCCCTTCCCCTGCCCTCCTGCGTGGGCATTACCCTGGCGGGCCAACGGGCCCTCTATTGGATAGGCTCCCGGTTGGACGAAGGACGCCGGAGGGCCGAAACCGCCGACGCGAGTCCCCTCACGGAAGAGGCTTCGGAACTTCCCGCTGGTCCTTCGGTGGCCCCCCGGGGGGCCGACGCGGCCGGACGGTCCGAGGTGGTACGGAACCGTATCGCCCTGGTTACCGGGGGAGCCCAGGGGTTTGGGGAAGAAATTGTCCGGGGCCTGGTACAATCGGGGGCCCTGGTGTATATAGCCGACGTTAACCTCCCGGGGGCCGAACGCTTGGCCGCCACGTTAAATGAGGCCATGGGTTCCACCGTGGCCATTCCCGTGGGATCCAACGTGGCGGACGAAGGGTCGGTGGAGGCCATGTTCCGCTTCGTGGCCGAGACCACCGGCGGGCTGGACCTGTGCGTCAGCAACGCGGGGGTTCTTAAAGCGGCCAGCGTGCTGGAACAGGACCTGGGGGCCTTTAGGTTTGTAACCGACGTAAATTACGTCGGTTTTTTCCTCGTGGCGAAACACGGGGGAACGCTGTTTAAACGGCAAAACCGCACGGCCCCGCTGTGGAAAACCGACCTTATCCAAATCAACTCTAAATCGGGGCTCGAAGGATCCAATAAAAATGGAGCCTACGCGGGGAGCAAGTTCGGCGGCCTCGGGTTGGTAGAAAGTTTTGCCCTGGAGTTGGTGGAATACGGCATCAAGGTAAACGCCATCTGTCCGGGGAATTTCCTCGACGGTCCCCTGTGGTCCGACCCGGACCGGGGTCTCTTTGTCCAATACCTGCGGACCGGTAAGGTTCCGGGGGCAAAGACCGTGGCGGACGTTCGCTCCTTCTACGAATCCAAGGTACCCATGAAGCGGGGCTGTACGGGACCGGACGTAATGCGGGCCCTCTACTACATCGTGGAACAGGAGTACGAAACCGGCCAGGCCGTACCGGTCACCGGCGGTCAGGTGATGCTTCACTAAGGGGGAAGGGCATGGAATACGCTATCGCGGTCATCGATATAGGGATGACCAATAAAAAGGTCGCCGTGTACGATGACTCGCTCCATCAGGTGGCCGCGGAATACCGAAATTTCCCGCCCCGGATGGTGGACGGGCTTCCGACCCACGACCTGGAGGCCATGGAAACATGGTTTTTGGAACAGTTAGCCCAGCTGGCCCAGCGGTACCCTATCCGGGCCATCGCGGTTAGTACCCACGGCGCCACCTTTACTTGCGTGGGGGACGACGGCAAGCCCTCGGTTCCCTGCGTGTACTACACCTACGAGCCGGGGGACGAGTTTCACGACCGGTTTTACGCCCAATTCGGTACCCCGGAGGATCTGCAAAGGGTTACCGGAACCCCCTACTTTAAAGCCATGATCAACACCGCCAAGGGGATATTTTTTATCAAGGAAAAATACCCCCGGGCTTTCGCGAATACCCGCTGGGTCCTCAACTACCCCCAGTATTGGTCCTTCCGTTTGACCGGGAAGGTGGGCGCCGAGGGAACCTACGTGGGTTGCCACAGTTACCTGTGGAATTGGGAACAAAAACGCTGGTCCTCCGTGGCCGACGGCTTGGGCATATCGCCTCTTATGCCAAAAACCCTGAACAACTCCTGGGACGTCCTGGGAACCATCACGGAGGAGGTGGCCCAAAAGACGGGCCTGGGCAGGGACGTCGTCGTCACCATGGGGATCCACGATTCCAACTCTTCCCTGCTTCCCCATTTCGCCAAAAAGGGCGATGGGGGCTTTGTGCTTAACTCCACGGGAACCTGGTGCGTCATCATGAACCCGGTCAAGGAGTACAAGTTTGCCCCCGAAGAGCTGGGCAAGGTGGTCTTTTTTAACCAATCGGCCTTCCGAACCCCCGTCAAAACGGCCATCTTTTTAGGGGGCCAGGAGTTCGAAACCTGGTCCAAGCTTTTGATGGACCTCCACGGCCGTACAGACCTGCCGCCCTACGACGAGGCCCTGTACCGCCGTATCCTGGGGGAAAAAAACGCCTTTATCCTACCCGAGCTGACCGCCGGGTCCGGGCAGTTCCCCCTTTCCAAGCCCCGGGTGGTCGAAAACGGCCGGGACTATCCCTTCGCGGAAATACAGGGGGCCCTAGCCTCGGGGAAAACCTCCGAAAGCCCCGATTCTCCCATCCCCCCCTGTTTCCGAAACTACGAACGGGGCATCGCCATCCTCCGGATCTCCTTGGTCCTGCAGACCCTGACGGCCCTGGAGCGGGCGGGCCTACGACCGGGGGTGGAGGTGTTTACCGAGGGGGGCTTTCGGAAAAACGAAGCCTACAACGCCCTTCTTTCGGCGGCCCTGCGGGATAACCGGACGGCCTTAACGGATATCGCCGAAGCCACCGCCTTTGGGGCCGCCATGACCGCGAAAATGGCCCTAACGGGTAAGGCCCTCGCCGATTTAGCCCAGGATTTTGAAATCGATTACATCGAGGTCCCCAAGCGGGACGTAGCGGAACTGTTACCGTACCGGAGCCGGTGGACGGCTCTGGCGGAAAAACAAAAGGAGTAACCAATGAAGACAAAAGCGGTTCGTATTCACGGAGTCAACGATCTCCGGTTGGAAGAGTTTGATCTTCCCGAAATAAAGGACGACGAGATCCTTGCCCGGATCGTATCGGATTCCATCTGTATGTCCAGCCACAAACTGGCCATGCAGGGGGCCAAGCACAAACGGATCCGCCACGATCTGACGAAAAATCCGGTCATTATCGGCCACGAATTTTGCGGGGTCCTGGAAAAGGTGGGTTCCAAATGGGCCCATAAGTTCAAGGCCGGAAGTAAATTTTCCATCCAACCGGCTTTGAATTATCAGGGAACCTTATGGGCGCCGGGGTACTCCTACGAGTACATCGGCGGCGACGCGACCTACGTGGTAATCCCCCGGGAAGTGATGGAAATGAACTGCCTCTTGGAATACAAGGCGGATAACTACTTTATGGGTTCCCTTTCCGAACCCGTTTCCTGCATCGTCGGGGCCTTCCACGCCCAGTACCATACCAAAGGGGGTTCCTACGTCCATCACATGGGAATCGAGGAAGGGGGGTCCCTTCTTCTGCTGGCGGGGGTGGGGCCCATGGGGCTGGGGGCCATCGATTACGCGATCCATAACCCCCGCAAGCCCTCGCGGCTCGTGGTAACCGATATCGACGACGCCCGGCTTGCTCGGGCCGCCCAGCTTCTGCCGGTAGAGGAGGCCAAAAAACAGGGGGTGGAACTCCACTACGTGAACACCAAGGACATGGCCGATCCGGTGGCCCACCTTAAAAAAATCAATGGGGATAGGCTCTACGACGACGTCTTCGTCTTTGCCCCCGTAAAACCGGTGGTAGAAATGGGGGATAAACTGTTGGGTCACGACGGGTGTTTGAACTTTTTCGCCGGCCCCACGGACAGCGAGTTTTCGGCCCTGTTCAATTTTTACAACGTCCACTACGAAAGCCACCACGTGGTGGGAACCAGCGGCGGCAACACGGACGACATGATCGAATCCCTAGAGATGATGGCCCAGGGAAAATTGAACCCGGTGTTTATGATAACCCACGTGGGGGGCCTTAATGCGGTGCCCGAGACGACCATCAACCTCGACAAAATTCCCGGCGGGAAAAAACTGATCTATACCCATAAAAAACTGGATTTGGTAGCTATCACGGACTTCGCCGAACGGGGTAAAACGGAGCCTTTCTACGCCCAGCTGGCCGAAATCTGCCAACGCCACGGGAACCTGTGGAGCAAGGAAGCGGAGGATTATCTTTTAGCCCACGCTCCGGAGATTTAAGAGTAGCGTCAAAGCCAAAAACTTTAGTTTTTGGCTTTGTTCCAATTAAAACGTAATTCCTGTAAGGAATTACGTAAAACCACTTTAAAAACAATTGGTTTTTAGAGTGGTCTTACGTATATTATATCCATGAAATCACCAAAAGAATTATCCATGGATAAAAAAATTATCAGCGCCGTGGAAGAACTCCACAGCGACGCTCCGTCCCATCGGATCGTCCAACGGTTGTTGGAAGACCCGGAGATCCACGCCATGCAGGAGTACGCCAACACGGTTTCCATTAAACGGTTGGGGTACAACGACCATGGTCCGGTCCATATGCGAACCGTGGCCCTTAACGCGGTTATTATGATGGGCCTTTTACGCCAAGCGAACATTCCCACGAGCCTGGAGGCCGAAGAGGCGGGGAGCTTTGACGAAAGTCTGTCGGCGGTCCTGTTAGCCTCGTTTCTCCACGACCTGGGGATGACCATAGGCCGGCAGGACCACGAACTCCACAGCGCCTACCTGGCCTACCCGATCATCGACCGGCTGTTGGCGGAGGTCTACGGGACGGACATACAAAAACGGGTGGTGGTCCGGTCGGTAGCCATAGAAGGCATTGTGGGCCACATGGGGGGTCGGAAGATCCATTCCCTGGAGGCGGGCATTATTTTGATAGCCGACGGATGCGATATGGAAAAGGGACGGGCTCGAATTCCCATGGCCCTTTCCCACGAACCCCGGGTGGGGGATATCCACAAATATTCAGCCAACTCGATAGAAGAGGTCCGTTTAAGCGCGGGGACGGAAAAACCAATCCGCATCGACGTGTCCATGTCCAGCGAAGTGGGCTTTTTCCAGGTGGAAGAGGTTCTGCTGGGAAAAATCGCTTCCAGCACCGCCAAGGGGTATATAGAACTGTACGCCTCGGTTATCGGTGGGGAGCCCAAGAGGTATTTATGAGCGGAACCATCGAGGGAATCATATTTGATATGGACGGGGTCCTCACGGATTCCGAATGGTTTATCGCCGAAGCGGCCCTGCGGATGTTTCAGGAAACCCACGGCGTTCGGGTACGGCACGAGGATTTTTTGCCCTTCGTGGGTTTGGGGGAAAACCGTTTTTTAGGGGGCGTGGCGGAAAAGTACGGAATCGGGGATTTTTCGGTAGAACGGGATAAACAGCGGACCTACGAAATTTACACGGATATCGTTAAAGGAAAGCTCCAAGCCCTTCCCGGGGCGGTGGAGTTCGTGGGCCTTTGTAAGGATTCGGGACTTAAAATTGCCCTAGCCACCAGTACGGACTACGTTAAAATGATGGCCAACCTTCGGGAGATCGGCCTGGACCAGGGGGTTTTCGACGCCCTGGTCAACGGGCTGGACGTGGAGCGGCGAAAACCCTTTCCGGACCTTTTTTTGGAGGCCGCCCGGCGCATTCAAGCGGATCCAAAACACTGCTGGGTGGTGGAAGATTCGGTGGGGGGAGTCCAGGCCGCCAAAACTGCGGGAATGTACTGCTGTGCCCTCCTAACGACCTTCGGCGAAGCGGACCTGCGGAACGCCGGGGCGGACCTGATTATCGGCGATCTTTCAAAAGCCAAGCTTTCTCAATTGTATCAAATTTTTTCAAAATAACGCTTTTGTAAACCCATGGGGGTTTGCAAAAGCGACTTTAGCCGTAAGGCGGTACTTTTGCGGAAAAAGGTACCCTGGGACCATGGGGGTTTGGTGCGAAAATACCGCCAAGGGGCCAGCGAAGGCTACGGAACTTCGCCGGCCCCTCCTTTGACTAAAGTCTAACCTAGTACTATAATTTCAATATGCGGAAAATTTTAGTAATCGACGATTCCTTTACCGCCCGGGCCATCGTGGCTCGGCTTTTGGGGGACCGTTACGAAATAATCCAGGCGGATAGCGGAAAAAACGCCCTGACCATCCTTGCCCAAGGGGTAGCGGACGTTATTTTATTGGACCTCCTGATGCCCGATATGGATGGATACCAGACCCTAAAGGCCCTGCGGGAACACTATCCCGCCATTCCTATTATCATTCTTTCGGCGGATATTCAGGATTCTACCCGCAACCGGATTCTAGCCGCCGGAGCCCGGGCGGTGATCCATAAACCTCCCAAACAGGGTGAACTGATCGAAACCATCGAAGGCCTTATCCCGGAGGGCCGGGGAAATTGAAGATCCATACGGAAGCGGTTTTCCTGGAAAAACAGTTTATCGACGCCCTGGCGGAGTTCGTCAATTTGGGTATGGGAAAGGCGGGGGAAGTGTTGAACCAAATGCTCAACTCCCACATAGCCCTTTCGGCCCCCACGATCCGGTTTATCGATCAAAAGGAGCTGTCCCCCGTTTTAGCGGAAAGTCCCGATTCGGTTCTTTCGGCGGTGGAAATGGAATACCGGGGTTCCATGACCGGGGCGGTGGAGCTGGTATTTAAAACCCACGACGCGGGAAAGTTGGTGGATTGCATCATCGGGCAGGAAAACATCCAGGAAGAGGGGCTGGATTCTATCCGGTCGGGAACCCTCTGCGAAGTGGGGAACATCGTTATCAACGCCGT
>CAYRLW010000008.1:0-28283 GCA_964425215.1 uncultured Treponema sp. | reverse complement strand
GGGTTAGTTCCATGAGGGATCATTTTTCCGTTTTCGACCACCTGCCCATTGGCGTGGGGATTACGGATTTGAATTTTAGGGTTATCTTTTGGAATACCAGCTTGGAACTGTGGACCGGGTGGGGACGCCACGAGATGATCGGGGAATCTTTACTGGACCGGTTCCCCCATTTACGGGAAAAGACCTACCAAAGCCGTTTGGATCTGCTGTTAAAGACCCGTACGCCCCTTATTTTTTCCCACCAGCTCCACGGCTCCTTTTTCCCCCACCGCCGGGTCGGAGAAAACCAGCGGATCCAGCACGTTACCGTGACCTTTTATTCCCCATCCCCCGATGAAACATCCCTTATTTTTTCCGTGGAGGACCGGACCGAGCTTTCCCAGCGGATCCAAACGGCCAGGATAAAGGAGAGGGATCTGCAAGGGGCCCTTAAGGAAAAGGATTTCTTGATGCGGGAATTGAACCACCGGATCAAAAACAACCTGAATATGATCCTTAGTTTTATCGAACTGCAGAGGGCTACCACCGACGATCCGGCATTTCTCCACGGCCTGGACGATTTAGACGGCCGCATCCGATCCTTTTCGGCCCTCCACGAAGCCCTATACCGGAGCGACCGGGCGGACCGGATTCCCGTGGACCTGTACCTGCGGAACGTGACAGAGGAGCTGTTCGCCACCATGCGGCGGCCCAACTGCGCTTCGGAACTCCGCTACGAGCTGGAAAGCATTGCCGTACGGAGCAAGGAAGCCCTGTACCTGGGATTAATCACCGTGGAAGCCCTAACCAACGCGGTAAAGTACGGCATAGGCTCCCGGAACTCGGGGGTCGTAACGATCCGCTGGGGACACGTGGAGACGGGAAACGGAACACGGAGCCTTATGCTTTCTATCGCCGACGACGGTCCGGGCTTTCCTGAGCCCCGTTCCCCCCATACAGCCGATTCTTTGGGGCTCCGGCTCATCGAAACCCTGGCGGAAGAGCTGGGAGCCCAGGTTCGGCGCTATAACCACGGGGGTGCGGTGATCAGCCTTACCTTTAGTACCGATATCGAATGGACCGAAGCAGAACCTCCGCAGGGAAGCCCTCCACGTCCAGCTCCACGCGGCTAAGAATAGGCCCGGTCACGTCGGCTTCCCCAAACACAAAAAAGGGAAGTTCCAGCTTAAAGGGCGTTCCAGCGCCAAAGTAGTTGCTTAAAAAATTTCCCGCCAGTACGTTTAAAATTTCCAATATCGAATCGTCCCGGTTCCGGTTAGCGCGCCCAGGAGTTTCACCGTGGTCGTCGTTAAATTCTATCTCCGACTCCCCGTACAGAATATCCGCTATTCTATCCGCCAGAGGACGGCTAAGAAGGATCTCCATGCGGCAACTGAGGGGTTTTAGCACGTCCAGGGCCGCGTGAAGACCCTCGGCGGACCCTTCGTTCGGCTCGCTGTTTCCCCCAGAGTGCACCGGCGCCCCCTCCCTTCCCGTGGGAAGCCCCTGTTTTTCGGCCTTGGGCGGAGGGACCAGGGCGTCCATAAAGGTCATTTCGGCGAACACGGATGTCGCCGCCTCCTGCAGGGCCGCCTGGGCTTTGTGGACGTCCAGGGTTATTTCGCTCATAGTTCACCTCCCAGTACGGAAACCAGCTTTGCCGGCGACACGGGCTTTTTTACCACCGCGGCGGCCCCCAGGGAACGGAGTTCCGCCTCCGCGTCCCCGTCGGCGATGGAAGATACGACGATAAGCGTTACCTTGGAAAATTGGGGACTCCCTTTGACGATCCGGACAAAGGCTCGGCCGTCCATTTTAGGCATGTTCAGATCCGTGACGATCAGCTCCATGGGCTCTTTCCGGTCCTGACTATCCCGCAACTGGGCCAGGGCATCCAGTCCGTTTTCGGCGTGGTAAAACGTGGCCGACCGCACTCCCGCCATCTCTAGGCACCGCTGGATGATCATGCGCGAGGTCTCCGAATCGTCGACGATAAGCACCTGATGATACTCGTTCATGGCTTTCGCTCCTATAGTTCCCATTTTTTGGGGCCCGAAGAAAGGGTAACCACCCCATCGGCAATTGAAAATGCCACGGTCCGGCTACTATTTCCCCCCGTATCCTCCGCCAGGGGCCCCAGGGAACTTTTCCACAGGACCCGCTTTACGGCCAGGAGGTTTCGTTTGCCGATATCAAAAAAACCGCTGGAATCCATTACCGAGGCTCCCCCCGCAAGTTTTACCCACACCCCGGCCCGACTGGCCCCCAGCTTTTTCATCTCCTCTATCATAAGCGGAAGTCCCGTATCGGCAAAGTACCCCGGCTGATTTTTTGCCCTTTCGACGTCCACGCTCGATTCTGGAAGGGCCACGTGGATAAGGCCCCCAAGTCGGGTTTTAACGTCGTAAATTATCACCGCCACGCAGGATCCCAGGGCGTAGGTTTTTATCACATCCTCGGGGTTTTTAGAAACGGCCCATTCGCCTATCCCCACGGTTAGCACCGCCATGGCTACTCCTTACCCACCAGACTTACGATTTCCTGGGCCATGCGGTCCAGGGGAACAAGCCGTTCGGCGGCCCCTAGAAGCCAGGCCTCCCGGGGCATGCCCCAAACCACCGAACTGGCCTCGTCCTGGGCTATGCAGTGGCCTCCGCGTTTACGAAGATCCAAAAGGCCGTCGGCCCCGTCGCGGCCCATACCGGTTAACAGGACCCCCAGGCCATCGCGGCCCGCCTCCTGGGCTACGGAATGGAACAGCACGTCCACCGAGGGCCGGTGTCCGCTTACCTTGGCCTCGTCGGAAAGCCGGGCCACGTAGGAACCCTGGGTAAAGCGAAGGGTCAGGTGCCGATCCCCCGGGGCTACGGCCACCATTCCGGGACCAAGGGCCATCCCGTCCTCCGCCTCCACCACGTGGGGGGCCGACGTCCGGTCCAGTGAATCGGCGAACATGCGGGTAAACACCGGGGGCATGTGCTGAACGATTACCACCGGGGGCAGGTTATCCGGCAGGGCTTCGATAATTTTATGCAAGGCTACGGTACCCCCGGTGGAGGCGCCGATGGCGATAAGCCGCCGCCCCTGGGATCCCGCCGTTTTGGGAAAATGTATCTTTTTTTCCGTTTTGGGAGAACGGGGCCGAATGTTAAGCTTGGACATATCCGCCCGGGCGGCGGAAATTACCTTTTCCGTCAAATCGGCGATCATTTCCCCCAGGGCGGTGGCGCCCAGGGCGCTAGGTTTGCCCACCACCTCCAGAGCCCCCGCGTCCAGGGCCTCCAAAGCCCGGCGGGAACCTTCGGTGGTAACCGCGGAAACCACCACCGTGGGAATAGGAAACTGGGGCATCAGACGCCGAAGGAACTCGATCCCGTCCATCTTCGGCATTTCCACGTCCAGGGTCATCACGTCGGGCTTAAGAAAGACGATTTTATCCCGGGCGGCGTAGGCGTCCGAAGCCTTGCCGACCACTTCGATACGGGGGTCCCGGCTTAGGCCCCGGTCCAAAAGATCCCGGGCTACCGCCGAATCGTCCACGATAAGGACGCGGATCCGTTTGGTTTCGCTCCCTTCCCGTTCGTCAACCCTGGTATCCCCCTGGTCGCTCATACCATCCGCTCCAACCGTTTATAATCGTCGCCCTCTTCTAAAATAAGAGAATCTTCCTGGAATTTAAACGTGGTAAAAACACTCTGGCCCTTGCTTTCCTCCAGCTCCTTAAAGGCCACCACGTCTCCGCCCAGGGTGGTGTACTGGTATCCCAAACGGGGCCGCAGGACCAGCTGTTCAGGACCGGCGATGTCCCAAACCAGGGCTACTACCATTTTATAGCGGTACTCCAGGGGGCCTTCCTCTGAGCGTAGGATGCCCGCGATTTCCACGTGTTTTACGCAGAGCGTATCTTGAAAATCGTAATCCGATAGGTACGTTAAACCCTCTACGGGGGAGTCCTTTACGATTCGGGCCACAAAGCGTTCCCCGTAGCTTTCCCCCCCCTCCAGGTGCTCCCGGACTGCCCAGGAACCCAAAAACTTTTTTAGTATTTTTACCCGGGCGGCGCTGGAAATGGAGTAGGAACCGCTTGCTTGGGTAAAGCGCCGCTCCGTTTGGGCCGTCAGTCGATCCCGTACATTTTTTACACCCTCTTTCATTCCCCTATCCCCAAAAATAATTTCTTTATAATCCGTTCGTAGTCCTGGGCCACGTAGCTGGTGGGTCCCACTTCCCATATCGTTTTTCCCCGTTCAAAGGTCCTGTTGACGTATTCGGATTTACAGACCTCAAAAATCGGTATCCGGAAGGATACAAAAATTTTTCTATACTCCGTAACCCGGGCAAGACCGTTTTCGGCCTTGGTAAAAATTAAAGCCTCCGGCTGGATATCCCGGCCTACGCGCTGTCCATAATCCCGCAGGTCCGCCAGCAGGGATTCCAGACCCGAAACGGAAAAAAGCTGAAACTCCAGGGGAACCAAAACCCCCTGGGCGGCGGAAATCAACACCCGCTCCAAGGATCCGTTGGAGGGGGACGTATCGATGAGGATCCAATCGTAGGAACCCCGAAGCTTCTGGATCCAGGCACCCAGGGCGCTTGCTCCCCCATCGATCCGCCGGTCCCCCAGTTCGGTCCGCAGGTGCCGCCGGGTCATGGGTAGCAGGTCCAAATTCTGTTTGACCCGCCTTTTGATGCACCCCTCCAGGGCCGCTTTTGACCGGGGCTGGTCCTGGGACTTTGACTGCTCCCGCGGCTGGGACGGTTCCCGCGGCTGGGATTGCTCCCGCGGCTGGGACGGGTCCTGGTGACTGGGAGCATCCTGAGACCCCGGGGAAAGGGCTTCCAAAAGGTAGCCCAGATCCCGTTCCTGGCCCACCGCGCCAAAATGGAGGGACAGGTTCCCCTGGGGGTCCCCGTCGATCATCAAGACCCGCTCCCCCCATCGGGCAAGTCCCGTGGCCAGGGCCGCTACGGTGGCCGTTTTTCCTACCCCGCCCTTCTGGTTGGCCACCGCTATAACCGTCACACCCCGTTCTTTTAAACTCATTCCTCGATTTCCTTTTTATAAATCGCCGGGCTGATATACCGGTACGGACAGGTATCCCGGGGCAAGGATTCGCTATGGCCCACAAACAGGTAGCCCCCCACCTTGGTATACCGGTACAACCGGTCCACCAGGGCTTTACGAACCGGTACGTCAAAATAGATCATCACATTTCGGCAAAAAATCACGTCAAACTGCCCCTTAAAGGGGTAGCTTTCGTTCATCAAATTGAGCCGTTTAAAGAGGACACCCTTCTTGACCTCCGGCTTTACGGCCCACAGGTCCCCTCCCGCGGGCTCTAAAAACCGTTTCCGCCAGGCCTCGGGCAGTTCCTTTAGCCGGCCTTCGTTGTACACCCCCGCGATGGCCTCTTCCAGGGCCTTACGGGAAACGTCGGTGGCCAAAATTCCCCAGTCCACCGAGCTGGCCAGGGGGCCCAGGGTATACAGGAGCGCCATGGCCAGGGTATAGGGTTCCTCGCCGGTGGCGCACCCGGCGCTCCAAAGGCGCAGGGGATACCGGGGATCCCGTTCAAGCTGGCTCTGCAGGTCCCCCAGCACCTGGGCCATAAAAAAGTCGAAGTGGGCTCCCTCCCGATAAAAAAACGTATGGTTGGTGGAGATTCGGTTGATAAACTCCACCAATTCCTGGGAACTCCTGTCCTGCCGGATGTACTCCAGATACGCGGCGAAGGAAAGAAGGCCCAACTGCCGAACCCGCTTGGAAAGCCGGCCCACCACCAGGCTTCGCTTCTGCTCCGTCAGGCGGATGCCAAAACGCTGGTACACCAATTCCACGATACCGTAGAATTCGGCATCCGACAGGGACAGCAGGATATCGTCCATGGTCCCTATCCGGCGGCCTGTTCGGAAAGCCGTCGGACATCCTCGTCCTTTATCAGTTTTTCCACGTCCAAAAGGATTTTGACCGCCTCGCCGACCTTTCCCATGCCAAGGATATACCGATCCTGTCCCGATACGGTTTTAAATCGGGGCGCCGGCTCTACCTGGCTTTCCGGAATTTCCAGAACCTCTTCCACCGTATCGACGATGAACCCCAGGCTGACACCCCCAATTTCGCTGACCACGATGCAGGTCCTATCGTCGTAGGGCCGTTCGTTCATCCCAAACCGGAGCCGCAGGTCCACCACGGGGATTACCTTTCCCCGCAGGTTGATAACCCCCTTAACGTAGGCCGGCATATCGGGGACCATGGAGATCCGCTGGAGTTCCACGATTTCGATAATATGCCGGATCCCTATGCCGTAGGACTCCCGGTCGATCCGGAAGAATAGATACTTATTCGCCTGGGTATCCTCTTCCTCGTCGTCGAGCATTTCGTCCATCAGCTCGCCCTTGTTTTTAGTTTCCATAAGGAACCCCCTTTAGAACTTGCCAAAGTCGTCGTCATCCAGGTTGATGACGTCCGCGGGATTCACTAAACGTTTCGCCCCCGGGGCCGCGTGGGGAGCCGGGGCCGAAGCGGAATGGGGGGTAGCGGTTTTGCCGTCTTCCTTATGCAACGTGAGGGACCGTACCTTGGGAGAAACAGCGGCTTGTGCCCCACCGGTAGCTCCGCCGCCCAGGTGGGTTCGGCCTCGAGCCATTTCGGCCCGCAGGGCCGCCATCATCTGTTCCTCGCTCAGGTGTCCTTCCCCCGCCCGCAGTTTGAACTTCCCGATCATGGCCTTTAACTGCTGGGCCTGGCTCGACAGCTCCTCCGCCGCGCTGGCGCTCTCTTCCGCGCTGGCCGTGTTCGACTGGGTCACCTGGTCTATCTGGTTCAGCCCCGTGCTGATCTGCTCTAACCCCTGGTTCTGCTCCCGGCTCGCCGTCGCCACCTCTTCCGCCAGGCTCGCCACCTGACTTACCCCCGTCACGATGGTGCTTAACTGCTTCGCCGTCGCTTCTACCAGGTTGTTCCCCTTGCCGATATTCTTTTTTACTTCCTCCACCATCGCCGTGGTTTCCTTTACCGACCCCGCGGACCGGACCGCCAGGTTCCTCACCTCCTCCGCCACCACCGCGAACCCCTTCCCGTACTTGCCAGCCCGGGCCGCCTCCACGTTGGCGTTCAACGCCAACAGGTTGATCTGGAAGCTGATGTCGTCGATCGCCTTCACCACCTTCCCGATTTCCTCGGCGCTCCGGTTGATGTCCTCCATCGCCTTCACCAGGGCCTTCATCTGGCTGTCCCCCGCCACGGCGCTCTCCTTCGCCTCCCCCGACAGGCCGTTCACCCGTACCGCGTTCTCCGTGTTCTGCTTGGTCTGCCCCGCGATTTCCGTCACCGAGCTGGTTATCTCTTCCAAACTGCTCGCCTGTTCCGTGGCCCCCTGGCTTAGGGCCTGGCTCGCCTGGCTTACCTGCTGGCTTCCCGCCGTCACCTGTTCCACCGCCAGGGATACCTGCACGAGAATTTCGTTGATCGAGTTGATCGAATCATTCAAAGCGGTTTTAAGGATATCGAAGTCGCCCTTATAATCCCCCGTAACCTGGATCGTCATATCCCCCTGGGCCAACTGTTTCAGAACCGCGATGGTCTCGTTGACCGGCGCGATTACCGTTTCCAGGGTTTCGTTCACCCCCGCTACTAACTGGTGCCAGCCCCCCT
The DNA here is from genome assembly GCA_964425215.1 of uncultured Treponema sp. Taxonomy (GTDB): domain Bacteria; phylum Spirochaetota; class Spirochaetia; order Treponematales; family Breznakiellaceae; genus CAYRLW01. The sequence continues at coordinate 20,650 of CAYRLW010000008.1, read as the reverse complement.
GGAATTTGGTGGCGTCGGCCCGGGTAGCTAACTGGCCGTTTATGGCGGCCTTTACCAGCTTATCCGTCTCGGCCAGCAGTTCGCTCATCATCGTCACCACCGAGTTGAGGTTTGTTTTAATGATATTGAATTCCCCGTTGTAATTATCCGTGATAATAGGTGGAATGACACCCTTGCTGATGTCGTCCACGTACTTGGCGGTAACGTTTAGGGGCCCGATGACCGCGTCCAAGGTCGCGTTGACCCCCTTTACAATTTCCTGGTACCCCCCCTGGAACTTGTTCGCGTCCCCCCGGGTGGCCAGACGGCCCTCCACCGCAGCCTTCGTCAGGACGCCGGCTTCGTTTATCAGACCCTGGATGTTGTCAGCCATGGTGCCCAGGGCCTCGGATACCTGCTTAAACTCGTCCCGGGATTTGACCGTAAAGCGTTCCGACAGGTCCCCCCGGGCGATTTTGCCGATAACCGCCGTGGCCTTGTTCAGGGACCGGGAAATGCTGGTACCCAGGAAAATTCCCAAAAGGATGGCCACCACAAAGGCCAAAACCGTGACGATAAGGAGAAGCAGGATCGCGGCGTCGGCGCTTTGGATCGCGTGGCGGGGCATTTCCACCCCGTAGTACTGCTTGTCGTAGTCGATTACTTTGATAAGGGCCTTCTGCAGGTTATCAAAGGTCAACCGCTGGTCGCTGTTGATCAACGTGAACACCCGCTGATACAGGGCCTGGGCTTCCGCTGGGGTCGCCGTTTGAGCCTGGGTTACCAGGGCTATAATCTGGTCGTTAAAGGCCGCCGCCGGGTCGTAGAGGGCCTGTACATCCTTGTAGAGCCGCTCCTCCTCGCTTACCATGGGAATTTTTTCGTAGGCGTCCCGGGCGGCCTTGTAGGCGGTCCGGGCGGCGTTAATGTTGGTTATTTGCCGGTCTATAAAGGTCTTGTCCCCCAACCCCAGGGGATTCGTCATACTGCGGACGGCCATTTTAACCGTGGTCAATTGGGCGTCGATGATCCGCAGGTTTTCCAGGACGGGAATAGTCTGGTTTGACAAATCCTTAATATTGCCACTCAGAGAACCCATTTGGACAATCCCAACCACGCCGACCACCGCGGCCAGCAGGGCTACCGCCACAAAGCCGGTAAGCAATTTCGCTAAAATTTTCATGTTCCACTCCTTTTATTCAAGCCGTAGGCCGATTAAACGTCCCGTATCGATGATAAAGGAGACCGTACCATCCCCTAAAATACTGCACCCCGAAAGGCCTTCCACCTTGCCCAGGTACTCGGAAAGGTTTTTGATGACGATCTGCTGGTTCCCGATAACCTCGTCGATTAAAAGGCAGGCCCGCTTTCCGGTACTTTGGACCACCAGGATGATCCCCTCGGTGGGATTTAGGCTGGCCCCGGGGACCTTAAAAATCTCTCCCAGTTTAAGCAGGGGCATAATTTGTCCCCGGAGGTTCACCGTCTCCAGGCCCTGTTCGGTTACCGTTATCTGTTCGGGCCGGGCCTTAAAAAATTCCAGGATATCCGACAGGGGGATGGAATAGAAGCCTTCGCCGATGCGGATCGTAATCCCGTCGATTATGGCCATGGTCAGGGGAATTTGGAGGATAAACTCGGTTCCCTTGCCCGCTTCGGTGCGGACGTCCACCCGGCCCCGGATTTTTTCCAGGTTCCGCTTAACCACGTCCATTCCCACACCCCGGCCCGAAACGTCGGAAACCACCTGGGCGGTAGAGAAACCGGGCTCAAAGATAAACTGCCACAGCTCCTTATCGCTTATAGCCAGGGGGTCCCCCTGGATCATCCCCTTTTCTATGGCCTTGTTCAGTATTTTTTCCCGGTTCAACCCCGCCCCATCGTCCTTAATACTGACCCAAATTTCCGAACCCTCGTAGCGGGCGCTCAGGCTTACCTGCCCGGTTTCGCTTTTTCCCCGTTTTTTCCGTTCCTCGGAACTTTCAAGCCCGTGATCCAGGGCGTTTCGGATAATATGCACCAGGGGATCGGAGATCTGTTCGATCACGTTTTTGTCCATCTCCGTGTCTTCCCCGGAAATTTGAAAGTCCACGCTCTTGTTGAACTTTCGGGACAGGTCCCGGACCAGGCGGGACATTTTGTGGAAAAGCCCCTCCAGGGGGATCATGCGGATCATCATGGAGGTTTCCTGGATTTCCCGGCTGATCTTTGTCAGGGCGTTGAAGGATTTGTTGAACTGATCCAGCTTAAGGTCCCGCAGTTCGGGGCTGTTGTACACCATGGCCTCCGCGGTGATCAGTTCCCCCACCAGGTCAAAGAGCTTGTCCAGTTTGACCGTGTCCACCCGGATTTCCCGGCGGTGGGTTTCCTCCACGGGGGCGGCGCTGGGTCCCCCCAGGGACCGCTGGATTTGCAGGGCCCGATCCACATCCTCGGATTTAACGACCCCCTCTTCCACTAAAAGTTGGCCCACGGGCTTTTCCTGGGTCTCCAGGGCCTTCCGGACCGCATCCTCCGGAGCGGCGCCTATGTCCACTAAAATTTCACCGATGGGCTTATACTCCGTAATCCCCGAGGTTTCCGCCGGATTCGTCCCCCTGGGCGCTACGCTCCCCGGCGTACGCTCCGCTTCCCCCGCCGACGGCGCTTCCTCCGACGGGGGCTTTTCCGAAGCACCCTGCTCCGAAGCCGCTGGAACTTCCTGCTTTACTGACGGGGGTGTAGCAGACGCTTCGGCAGAGGGAGCTTCGGCAGAGGGACTTCCGCCGGAGGCCCCCAGGATCTGTTCCGCCCCCTCTTCCACGTAGTCCACCGAGTTAAGCTGGGCCCTGATGCCGTCTACCCGGGAAAGGACCGTGTTAATAAAGGCGTCGTTCAAGGGCGTATCCCCCTTGCGGGCCGAATCCAAAATACCCTCCAGGTCCCGACAAGCGGATTCCAGGGCCCCGTAGCCAAAAAAACCCGCGTTGCCCTTGATCGTATGGATGGCCCGGAACATGGAATGGACCGACTCCAAGCGGTCCGCCGCGCTTTCCAGGGCCAGGGCGTCCCGTTCTACCCGTTCCACCAGGTCCGCCGATTCGGCCACAAAGCGTTCCGCCATATCCCGGGTAACCAGGTCGTTCAACAGGATCCGATTCCGGGCCCGCGGCGGCGGACTGTCGTCGATTACCGGGGGAACGGTCACCTCCGGCGCGGTTTTGGAAGCCCGGAGGCTAGCGAGGAGGGAAACCAGCTGGGACACCTGGGCGTCCACCTTTTCGGCGGATTCATCGTCCGCGAAGGTTTGTTCCACGTTCTGGATGAGCTCCCGCAAAAGGTCGATGGTGGCGTAGACCACATCCAGGGCTTCCTGGGTACAGGGGAGACCTTCTTTGATAAAGCCGTCTAAAAGGGTCTCCGCCTGGTGGGTCAGGGTTTTTACCCGTTCAAAGTTTAAAAATCCCGCGGAACCCTTGACCGAATGGAACAGCCTAAACACCGCGTTGAAAATTTCCCTATCCTCGGTCCCCCCCAGTTTTTCCAACTTGGCTTCCGCTTCGTCCAGCCGTTCGTAGGCTTCGGCGATAAAGGACTCGATAATTTCTTTTGTATCATCGTCTACCGTTCTTTTCATAGGTTCCCCGTCTTTGTATGATACCACCGTTCAGGTTGGATATATGGGCTTTCCGGCCCCCGCTATGGGAAAATCGAAGACCCACTGGGGCTGGGGTTCTAAAACTTCCGTCATTTTCCCCCGAATTTGATCCACCAGGCCCTCTAACAGCATGGCTCCCACCGTATCCTTGGAAACTCCGGTCTTCTGGAAGGGATGGATGACCGCAATCCGGCAACGGTCCTTGTCCAGGGCCGTAGCGCTGATGGAAAGAAAGAGGTCTCCCCTTTCAGCGGGGGCGCGCTGGACCGCGTCTAAAATACATTCGTGGACCACCAGGGCTACCGGAATAGCCGTCTGCATGGGTAGCTGGGTCTCCTCCTCCGCTTCTATACGAATATCCGATAAACGGGGAAAAATATCGGTGAGGGTGCAGCAAAACCCCGAAAGGGTCCGAAGCAAAGCCGCCAAGGATACCCGATCGTTGACCGCCGACGCGGAAAGCACGTCGTGGACCGAGGCGATAGCGTAGATCCGGGATTGCAGGGTCTTCATAAAAATCGGACAACTGAGATCCGGGGCGGCGATCATGTGGAGCTGTATCAGGCTGATAATGATTTGGAGGTTGTTTTTTACCCGGTGCTGAACCTCCTGGAGCAGGACGGTCTTTTCTTCCAGCAGGGACCGCAATTTTTTTTCGTTCATCCTCTGCTCGGTTATATCCCGCCCTACCCCCACAAGGCCCACGATCCTGCCGGACCGGTACATGGGACTTAACACCGTCTGGATGGCTACACCGTGTTGGGAGGCTAACCCAAAAAAATCGCACTCGTGGACCGACCGTTCCCCCCTCAGGGCCCGTTCTACCGCCTTCTGGTGTTCCGAGGAATTTCCCGGGGTATCCATCTCGTCGGCGGTCTTTCCCAGGTAATCGGCCTCCCGGATGCCGTATTTTTGAAGCGCCCGGCCGTAAAAGGTGGTATACCGGCCTTCCAGGTCCATGGTAAAAACGATATCCTCCATGGAATTGATGATAGCCTTAAAGCGGGCTTCCTCTTCGTCCAGGCATTCCTCGGTCCGCCTCCGCTCCGTCACATCCTGAAATAGAACGGCAAAACGCCTGGGGCCCGCGTTGAAAGCCCGGACCTTAAACCATTTTCCCAGAGCCTTGGAATACTCTTCAAAGACCGTGTCCCCGGTTCCCAGGGCTACGGGGGCGTAGCAGGAAAGCCAGAGGGGTTCCAGGTCCGGCCACAACTGGAGGGCTGTTTTACCGACCACGGCGTCCCGCGTCAGGTGGAGGATATTAAAAAAAGCGGGGTTGGCGTCTAAAAACCGGTAATCCACGGGGACGCCGGAGGACGAAAGGATCAGTTCGTGGAGAGCGTAGGCTTCCCCCATCCTTTCATACAAAGAGCGCATAAGGACTTCTTCGTTAAACGCGTCTTCCGGCAAAACCAGGATCCCCTTTTCATTATTCTTTTTTAAGTATATGAATACCTATCGGATTTACAAGAAATTTATTTACAATAAGGAGGTCCGCGCAAAAGCAAAGAACCTTAGCGCGAACCTTAGTATACCATATATTACAGTTCCGGTAACCCTTGGCGGAGATTTTCGAACAGTCGAATGCGGGTAGGGCCCTTTTCCCGCTCCATTTCTGAGCGCAGGGCCGCCATCATCTGTTCCTCGCTCAGGTGTCCTTCCCCCGCCCGCAGTTTGAACTTCCCGATCATGGCCTTTAACTGCTGGGCCTGGCTCGACAGCTCCTCCGCCGCGCTGGCGCTCTCTTCCGCGCTGGCCGTGTTCGACTGGGTCACCTGGTCTATCTGGTTCAGCCCCGTGCTGATCTGCTCTAACCCCTGGTTCTGCTCCCGGCTCGCCGTCGCCACCTCTTCCGCCAGGCTCGCCACCTGACTTACCCCCGTCACGATGGTGCTTAACTGCTTCGCCGTCGCTTCTACCAGGTTGTTCCCCTTGCCGATATTCTTTTTTACTTCCTCCACCATCGCCGTGGTTTCCTTTACCGACCCCGCGGACCGGACCGCCAGGTTCCTCACCTCCTCCGCCACCACCGCGAACCCCTTCCCGTACTTGCCAGCCCGGGCCGCCTCCACGTTGGCGTTCAACGCCAACAGGTTGATCTGGAAGCTGATGTCGTCGATCGCCTTCACCACCTTCCCGATTTCCTCGGCGCTCCGGTTGATGTCCTCCATCGCCTTCACCAGGGCCTTCATCTGGCTGTCCCCCGCCACGGCGCTCTCCTTCGCCTCCCCCGACAGGCCGTTCACCCGTACCGCGTTCTCCGTGTTCTGCTTGGTCTGCCCCGCGATTTCCGTCACCGAGCTGGTTATCTCTTCCAAACTGCTCGCCTGTTCCGTGGCCCCCTGGCTTAGGGCCTGGCTCGCCTGGCTTACCTGCTGGCTTCCCGCCGTCACCTGTTCCACCGCCAGGGATACCTGCACGAGAATTTCGTTGATCGAGCTTGCCGTCCGGTTTAACGCGTTGGCCAGGGCGTCCAGATGTTCCTTGGTGTCCGCCAAGTCCTCGTCCCCCGAAGATACGGTGTACGAGTCGGTCAGGTCCCCGTCGGCCATCTTTTCCAAGAACCGGTTCAAGCCCTCTATTTCCTGATTTTGGAACCTGGCGATTTTTTCCATCTTCCGCTGGGCCGCCTTTATGGCGGTCTGATCGGATATAATCTCCAGGGCGCCGACGATGGTTCCGTTTCGGCTGAACACCGGAACCCCGGTATAGGCGATATCGTAGGCCCGATCCAGGGGCTTCGCCTGGGTCTCCGAGCTGGCGGCGGACCCCAGACGCATGGCCCGGTTACAGGCACAGCGTTCGCTATTACAATCCCCTGTCTTAAAGAAGTCGTAACAGGACTTCCGGGCCGCCGCCAATTCCGCCCCGGTGGTGTTGCCCAGGCCAGCGCCGGCCTTGTTCATAAAGAGAACCTTGTAGTTTGTATCGATGATCATCGCCGGGGCGGGCATTTGGTCGATAAAGCCCACCAGGGCATCGATTATGCCGTTAATACCCCGTAAAAGTTGCCCGTAGACCCCGGCAAAGGGGTCTGCGTCGCCCCGGGCCGTCAAATTCCCCTCCACCACCCGGTCGATGAGCCCGTCGGCGGTGGTAATAAGGGACTGGAGGGTATGGCTAACCTTTTGCAGAGCCTCTTCCAGAAGGCCGAATTCATCCCGGGACGTCCGTTTCCACGGGGGAGGGAACTCCCCTTGGGCTAGGGAGTTCAGGGAGACCAGCGTTGCCTTGAGGGATTCCAAAAGGTGGGTGATAAACACGATAATCAAAAGGATAAGGACGCCAAACCCCAGCACCAGGGCAAGGGTCGCCACAAGGAAGGTCCGGTCCGCGGTTTGCTTTTGGGCGGAAAGGCGAACCACCAGGCCATGGGCCACCTGGGTGGTTGTCTGGAACAGTAACAGCCGCTGTTCTTCCATATCCCTCTGAATTTTCCCTATCTCCCCCGCCGAGGGCCGGAATGCCCTATCGTCGATCCAACGGCGCAGGAGGTCCTCGAAGTTTTTTCTTGCCCCCGAAACGGCGATTCCCTGAATTTTTTTAAGATCCCCCGGGGGTAAAATGATGGCGGGGGAGCCCAGGTCCGAATCCACCACCGACAATTCACCGTACAAACGGGCCAGCTGATCCGAGGCCGGCGCGGTGGCCGAAAGGCCCATAATCCCCAGGTTCTCCATGGCCCGGGAAAGCCGCTCCTTAGCGTTTTCCAAAAGGATAATCGTGGTCAGGGCCTTTCCGACCCCGTAGCTCGTATCACCCTTTGCCATTTGACCCATCAGATCCTGGAAGCCCTTGACCGCTTCGCCGTAGGCCCCGTTCAGGACCGTTGGGTCGGCGGCGATTTGGGAAGCCCGGCTCCGGGCCCCGGCAATTGTAGATTCCACCGTGGAAAGGGCTTCTAAAGAAGCCCCCTCTGACTTTTTTAGGGCATCCAAAAGGGTCATAACCTGGTCGGAAGAGGGGGCCGCCGGAGCCGGCAAACCCACCAGAGCTCGTATGGACCGGGATCGTTCGTTCTGCAGGGCCTCGATGGTTTTACTCGCCAATTCTATACGGCCGCAGGTGGCCGAAAGGTACGCCGTCGCTTGGGTTTCGGTCCCCAAACTTCGTAAAAACAAGATGGCGAACACCAGGGCCGCTACGCTGGGAAGGGCGGCTATACTTATCAGTTTTACGCTGATCGATAAACCTCGTTTCGTTATACGTTGTTTCATTGGGGCCCCCACATTGTATCCTTTTGCGGTATCCACGGGATGGTCGCTCAACCTCCGTTGAAGTACCCAGAGAACACCTTCAGTGTAGTGTATGGGAGGGGAAAATTCAAAGAATAAAAAGATGAGGCTCTTTCAAAAGCAACAGACTTTTGAAAGAACCTCAGATGGCTCCGGGTACTTGGGGGCTTTGGAAGATAATTGATGGCGATGGTAGCCTTAACTTTTACGAATTTCCATAGGGGTTTTTAAACCGGAGCTGGTATACCAAGCCCCCGGTCCCTCGGATAGTGTAGGTACCCCTTAGCTGTCCTTGGGACAGGGATCGTATAAGGTTAAAGCCCAAATTTCCGTCCCTTTCCGGGTCAAAGGTTTCCCCCAAACCTACCCCATCATCCTGATACTCCAGGTATACCTGTCCATCCAACTCCTTTCGAAGAATGAATTTAATCACACCCGGCCGTTCTTGGGGAAAGGCGTACTTAGCGCTGTTGGTGGCCAGCTCGTTAAGGATTAATCCCAGGGGACTAACCGTATCGATGGACGCGTCCACCGCTTCCACCTCCGCCTCCAACCTAACCCGGGAGGCCAGATCCCAGTTCATCAGGGCCAGGTTAATGATGGAGGTCAAATAATCACCCAAATCTATGCGGGAAAAACTATCCGATTGGTACAGCAGTTCGTGGGCCAACGCGATGGAACCGACCCGATTTTCCATGGTCCGAAAGGTCTCCCGGATCTTTTCGTCGGTCGTTTCCCCAGCGCTCATATTTAAAAGAGAACAGACAATTTGAAGATTGTTTTTGGTCCTGTGGTGCAGTTCCCTCAGAAGGGTTTCCCGTTCGACGATGGCCCTACGCAGGTCCAGTTCCAAACGCCGACGTTCGGAATAATCCAGGCCCATGGCGACAAAGGATTTTCCCTCCCGGCTCTCAAAAAGCTGTATGGAAAGGTATACATCGTAACTTGAATGGTTCTTCCTCCGGTGTACCGTGGCCAGGGTAACCTTTTCGACCGATCCGGATCGGAGCGGCGACAGAAGTTCCTGAAACCGTTCGACCGTATAATCGGGTTTGATATCCAGAGGAGTAAGGAGGCCCAACTCTTCCATCGTATACCCTAGGTTATCTAAAGCCGCCCGGTTTGCGTAGGTAAAACGAAGGTCCGTATCGTTAAAGACGTAGACCTCGTTCAGGCTCCGTTCCACCATCGCCGAGAGCCGCTGGTTCCGTTCCTGCATGGCCCGTTCGGCGGTCACGTCGCGGAACACCAGGACCACGCCCTGAATTGTTCCATTTTCGTCATAAATCGGAGCCCCCGAATCGGCGATGGCGTACTCGGTTCCATCCCGGGCTCGGAGAACCGTATGGTTTGCCAGCCCCACGATGCCCCTGGTCTGGAGTACCTTTTCCACAGGGTTTGGGACCTCTTCTCCCGTAAGCTCGCTGTGAATTTGAAACACCCGAGGCAGTTCCATTCCCTGGGCTTCTTTTTCTTTCCAGCCGGTAAGCCTTTCGGCCACGGCGTTCAACCATCGAATTTTTCCCGTTCCATCGGTGGAAATGACCCCGTCGCCTATACCAAAAAGAGTAGCCCGAAATTCGGCGTGCAAATCCGCCCTTCGTCGTTCTTCGTGGTACAAGTCCGTGTACAGCCCAATTTTTTTCCGGCTCAAAATAAAACCCAGGGTGCCTATAAAGGCCAAAAAGAGGAGAAACGTAACGATAAAGACAAAGGACCCATGGAGCCACGCTTCGGAAAGGGCTTCTGAAGCGTCCACCTTGGAGATCATAAACCAGGGAGAATCGGCGATGGGAGTAGTGTACGCCAAAACGGGAACCCCCCGGTAATCCCGGCAGAGAACCTCCCCGGTTTCGCCTCTTACGGCTCTGGCTCCCGGCACATTGGCCGTAGAAAGGGGAAAGGAAACCGAAAGCGGGTCCCGGGGTTCAAAACGGAGGGGATTAAGCGTAACGACCCGATCCCCTTCCCGGCGGACCAGGTAGGTTTCCGCGCTTGTGCTTTCCAGGGGCCACCATTGTAATAGGGGAAACAACTCGCGAAATGGATCTTTGCGCAGGATCAGAACCCCCAGGGGTTCTCCTGTTCGCGAAAAAATTGGCGCGTACAAATCGATGGCCCATCGTCCATCGGATGTTTTATACAGATCCCGAAAGAGGGCTTGCCTTTCTTTTAGAACCCGGCTACCCAACGAGCGTTCCGTATCGTCCCAGACTTTTAACGGGCCCGTGTCCTCGCTCGCCGCAATAGGTTTTCCATTAGGCGTATAGAGTAGAGCCCCCTCGCTGAGGCCGTACCGCAGGTATAGGTTTAGCCGGTCGGAAAGGATCGCCGGACCCTGACCGGAGGAGGACCGGGATTGAAGGTTCTCAAGGGCCTCCGCCAGCAGGGGGCTTTTGGTGGCGTTAAGGGTGTCGTTTAAAAATTCCCGGCGCCAGGACTCGACTTGCCGGGCCTTGAGCTCCCCCACCGCCCCTATTTCCCGTAGCTGTCTATTTTTTACGCTTTGGTATTCAAAGCGTCCAAAAAACAGCCCGGCGGTACCAAGGATTACAAGGGAAGCCACAGAGCTGGCTATAAAAAAACGCCGATAGGACCTATCAAGACGCTGTGGTCTGTTCATAGTTTAAAAATTATAAAACCTTTACCTACTTATAGCAAGCGGCGGTAAGAACCGAACTTTCGTATTTTTTATTCCTCGCCTTGTGTTTTTACTGTTGATGGATTACAAATAGAAACAAAGAAGAGGAACATCCTGGGAGGACCTGATGAAAAAAATCCGCATGCTGATCGTGGAGAATGAATTCTTAAGCCGGAAATTGGTTTCCCACTACGTGGAAAAGTACGGAAGCGTGGATATCGCGGTGAACGGCGTAGAAGCGTTGGTAGCGGTAAAAAGCGCCTACGAAGACGGGACGCCCTACGATGTTGTTTTTCTTGATATTATGATGCCCGATAAGGATGGGCTTACGGTGCTCAAAGAAATCCGGGAGTACGAAAAGCAACGGGGTGTAGCCCCCAGCGACGAGGTTAAAATCGTCATGACCACCGCCCTGGGGGACGCGAAAAACGTGATGACCGCTTTCCGCAACCTCTGCGAAGCCTATATCACCAAACCCTACTCGGAAGAAGCCTTTACACGGGAGCTTAAAAAGCTGGGTCTTATCGAATAGGCCCCCTTCGACGGCCCCCAGGAATTTGTTGGACTGGTCCGATAAATTCCTGGGGGCTTGTGGGACGAATTTTCCCGATTTCTACTGGGTTACCACCCGACAGTACCGCTTTTTTCCTGCCCGAAGGATCAGTTCCCCCTGGCTGTCCAAGCGGTCCTCCCCGACCAGGGCGGCCACGTCGGTCAGGGCCTCCAACTCCTCCGACGGCGTTTGGTTGTTCCGTTGCCGGGAGACGAAGGCGCCCCCCTGCTGGACCAGCCGCCGGGCTTCGCTTTTGGTGGGGGCCAGGCCGGCGTCAAAAAAGAGGTCCACCACGTTGTAGCCGGCCGCGAATTTCCCCCTCTCCAGGGAGGCGCTGGGCATGGCGGAGGTATCTCCCCCGCCGCCAAAGGCCGCCCGGGCGCCCGCCAGGGCCCGGTCCGCCTCGTCCTTGCCGTGGATAAGGGCGGTGATTTCCCAGGCCAGGCGTTCCTTCGCCTCGTTGGGGTTTTTCCCCGCCCCGCAAAGGGTTCGAATTTCCGTCGTGGGAAGGAACGTATACATAAGCAAAAATCGTTCCACGTCCGGATCTTGAACGTTCCGCCAATATTGGAAAAAATCGTAGGGGCTCGTTACGGCGGGGTCCAGGAAAAGGGCTCCCTTTTCGGTCTTCCCCATCTTTTTGCCGTCCGAGGTGGTCACCAGCGGAAAGGTAAGGCCGTAGCATTCGGCCCCCTCGACCCGGCGGATCAATTCGATCCCCGCGACGATGTTTCCCCACTGGTCATCCCCGCCGATCTGGAGCCGGCAGGCGTGGCGGCGGTACAATTCCAAAAAGTCGTAACTCTGCAAAAGCTGGTAGTTAAACTCGATAAACGAAAGTCCCGTTTCCATCCGGGCTTTATAGGCTTCAAAGCTGAGCATCCGGTTTACGGAAAAATGCCTGCCTATTTCCCGTAGAAAATCGATATAGTTAAGGTCTGCGAGCCAATTTTTGTTGTTATCCGTCAGGGCGGTCGTTCCGTCAAAGCCGATGAAGCGGTTCATTTGGGCGGTTATGGAGGCGGCGTTGGCGTCTAATTGTTCGTAGGTAAGCATTTTCCGCATCTCCGTTTTTCCCGACGGGTCCCCTATCCGGGCGGTTCCCCCGCCGATAAGGGCTATGCCCCGGTGACCGGCCAGGCGCAGATGCCGGAGGGCGAACAGGGGAACCAGGTGTCCCACGTGAAGGCTGGGACCCGTGGGATCGGTACCCACGTAAAACGTCACCGGTCCCTGGTCCATCAATCGGGAAAGACCTTCCACATCCGTACATTGTTGAAAAAATCCGCGTTCCTTGAGGGTTTCCAGAGCCGAGTTCATGGGCTTCCATCCTAGGGTAAAAATACGCCGCTTTCCACCGGCGGCGGGGGCAGTATACCCATTTTGGGCGGACCTCTCAATACCGCCACGGTTTTTCCTCTCCCATTTGCAAAGCCCCGCCGGGGGCGGTATGATCGTAGGTATAATGGAACAGTTGGTAAACGAAATCCGTCCCGGCTACGCGGATGGGATCATCAACGAAAAATTAGCTACCCTGGGGCCGTCCACGGAAATTCCGTTTACCTTCCATTTCAATTCGGGGGAAGAGTTTTTTATTCGCCTGGCCCAGCCGATCGTGGTCCCCAGTTTTCCCATCCACCACGATGTCCGTCAGAGCACCCCCAGCGTGGAGTACGCCACGGCGCTCCGGGATTTTATAGACCACCTGCTTCCGGCCGTCCCGCCCTTTTTTTCCGACCTAACCTATTTTTTTGACCCCTCGGAAATTCAAAAACCCTGTTTTTATCGAATCTATAAAATAGAGGATTCCTACTATTTATACCTTATACGGATCAATCTACTGTACAGACCCCTGGAATCGGAGGAACTGCGGAGGGGAAGCAACGATACGACCGCGGCGTACCGAAGCAACCGCTTATACCTAGAAAGCGATGTGATCCCCCTGGTTTCCGTGATAACCGAGTTGGGGAAAATAATAGCCTTTACGATCCGGCAGACCATATCCCAGACGTGGATCGGTGAAACGGGTAAGGGGTACCTGGTTCGGGGTATTTGGATGGATATGGAACTGACCAAGTTCTTTTCCAAGCTGTTTCTTCCTCCGGGCAAACGAACCTATCCCTATTACCCCTTTACCTGCAAGTATAAAACCCTCTGCCTATCGATCCTGGACCCCAGACCGGAGAAACGGAGAACCCAGATTCCCCTGCTCCACGGGGCCCTGGGGTTTTTACTGCCCTATATGGAAAAGATCCAGCAGGCCCTTACGACCGAATCCTTTTCGGAAAATCTTCCCCTTTTTAAGGAAATTAGGGCCCGCGTTCCCCCCTCTTTGGTAACACCCTGGACGAATATCACCGTTACCCCCTATCTTAACGAAAACGAGCAGAAGGAGTTCAGGATTGATGTCTAAATACGCGGGTCTTCGAGTAACGGTGATGGGATTGGGCCTCCACGGCGGCGGGTTGGAGTCGGCCCGGTATTTAGCCAAAAAGGGAGCCCTGGTGACGGTGACGGACCTGCGGGACGAGGGGGTTCTGGCCCCCTCCATCGCCCAGTTGGAAGGACTGCCGATCCGCTACGTGCTGGGAAAGCACGAAATGGGGGACTTTAGCGGTGCCGACCTGGTGGTAAAAAACCCCGCCGTAAAGCCCGATTCCCCCTATTTAGCGGTAGCCCGACGAATAGAAACGGATATATCCCTCTTTTTAGCCGATTGTCCCGGGACTCTTATCGCGGTTACGGGTTCCAAGGGCAAATCCAGCACCGCGTCGGCCCTCCGCTGGGCCCTGGACGCCCTGGTGTCCGCTAACGCCGCAAAGGCTTCCGCCAACTTCGCAAGTGTTAAAGGTTCCGCGACGGTGTACCTGGGGGGAAACATCACCCTGTCGCCCCTAACGTTCCTAGACCAGGTAAGGGCAGAAGATACGGTGGTGCTGGAACTGTCCAGCTGGCAGTTGGGGGACCTGCGGGGCCGTCGCTTGGGAGACCGGGCCCTGCTTAAGCCCCGCATCGCCGTCATCACGACCATCCTGAGAGATCATTTGGATCGGTACGGAACCATGGAAGCCTACGTGGCGGATAAACGGGTGATCTACCAGGGGCAGAACCGGACCGACGCCACCGTTTCGGCCAACGATTCCTGGGGTCTTTCCTTTGCCCGGGAAACCCCCGGCCGATCCTTGTTGTACAGCGACACCCCCCTTCCTCCGGATCTGCCGGGTGGGTGGATCGTCAAAGATGGGGATGAAAGCGGCAAAACGGGACCGGCGGTGGCCCGCCTTGGGGATGGGAAGGTTGTGGAAGTGGTGGGTTCCGCCCCCCGCCTGGCGGGGTACCATCAAAAAAAGAACCTCCTGGCCGCGGCGCTCGGTCTGCTGGACCTGGGGTACCCGGCCCAGGAACTAAAGGGCGCCCTGGACGAGTTCCCGGGGATCGAGCACCGGTTGGAGTTTTTCCACGAACGGGGGGGGGTCCGTTTCTACAACGATACGGCGGCCACCATCCCTGAAGCCGCCGCCGCGGCCATCGATTCCTTTGACAGGCCCCCCATCCTCGTGACGGGGGGTACGGATAAGGCCCTGGATTTTAGTCCCCTGGCTTCCGCGGCGGACCGGACCAGGGCGATTATTCTACTAGAGGGAACGGGAAGCGCCAAGCTGGCGGCCCTGCTGGACCAGCGGGGTCTTGGGTACCAGGGGCCCTTTGACAACCTGGACGCGGCGGTTTTGGCGGCCATCCGCGCCGCTTCGCCGGGGGATTCGGTGGTCCTTTCGCCGGGGTGCGCGTCCTTTGGCATGTTCCTCAACGAGTTTGACCGGGGGAAAAAATGGAAAGAGGCGGTCATCAGGCTCGCGTAGGAACCAGTCCGACCGGCGACTAGGAGTCAGCCCGCCTGACGCCGAAGGGCCACTCTGGCGGGTGGACAAGGAACCAGGCCGACCGTCGTCGTGGGGCCCGAAAGAACCGGCGCCTCAACCTTTGTTGAACAAGGAAAAACCATGGATTTGGAAATGTTAACCCAACGGAGCCGTCTTTTTGCGTCTACCCGGCAATTTTTTGACCGCCGCGGGTACCTGGAGGTGGATACCCCCGTGCTGGCGCCCAACCTTATTCCCGAAACCTGTTTGGAGGTGTTCGAAACCACCTACCTACGGCCGCCGGATTCCCATTCCCAAAGCCGGGAACAACCGTACTGGCTGGTTCCTTCACCGGAACTGTGGATGAAAAAGATCATCGCCGACCATGGGAAAAGTATCTATCAGATAAGCAAATGCTTTAGAAACGGCGAATCGGTGGGCCGAATTCACAGCCCCGAGTTTACCATGCTGGAATTTTACACCATGGAAGCCGATTACAGGGATTCCATCGCAATAACCGAAGACCTTTGGCGCGCTCTTATGACTTCCGAAACGGCGAAGGAACTGCGGCCCCCCTTTTTAAGAATTTCCATGGAAGAGGCGTTCCAAAAGTGGGCGGGTTTCTCCCTGTACGGCGCGGTGGAGGAGGGAACCCTACGCCTGGACGCGGAGGCCCGTCGTCTGGGCCTGGATCCCCCCGCATGGTTATCCCTGGAGGATCTGTACAACCTTATTTTTGTCCATACGGTAGAGCCCTCCCTGCCCCGGGATACGCCGGTGATCTTAATGGACTACCCCGCCTTTGTCCCCTGTCTAGCCAAGACTCTGCCCGGAGGTCAGGCAAAGGAACGGTGGGAACTCTACGCCCGGGGCGTCGAGTTAGCCAACTGCTACTCCGAGGAAACCGACGCGGAGGAAGTTCGGCGCTACTTTCTGCGGGAGGGGGAGGAAAAACAAAGGGAGGCCCTGGTTCCCCACCAGCTGGACCCGGACTATTGGAAGACCTTTTTACCCCGCTACCGAGGGGAGGACGGGAAGCCGACGCCCTTTCCCCGTTGTTCCGGGGTTGCCCTGGGGCTGGACCGGCTTTTGATGGTTCTGACGGGCCGTTCTACCATCGACGGCGTGCTACCCTTTCCCATGACCGAGGTTCAGAACCATCTGTAAGGAATTGGGAGCCTATTCGCTGACCGCCGCTACCCCCGACTGATCAAAGGAGCTTTCAAAGTCCTTGATATACCCCAAATCCAGGGAGATTTGGGCTTCTCCTGTAAATCGGTAGTCCACCGACTTTAGGGCGATGATTCTATCCAGCAGTTCCCTTCTCATATCGATAAAATTCATTACCAGGCCGATTTGCCGTTCCGTGGAAGATCGGCCTTCTACCCGTAAAACGTCCTGGACCTCACCGTCAGCCCAAAAACGCCTATCCCCGTACAGTTCGTAGCGAAAACGGAAAAGTTCCACCGGGAAGGGGTTAGGGTTATCGATCCTCAGGGTAACCAAAAAGCGGGTATTGATAAGCTCCGCCTGGAGGATCCGAATGGCGGTGATGGTAAATACGGGTTCCCGGATCCGGGGGAAGGTCCCCTCCCCCTGTGCGCGAAGGACCCAGGGGTGGGAGTTTTCAGGGGAAACACCCTTCAGCTCCGCAGTTATCTCCACCCGGTGGGATTCCCCCCCTTCGCCCTTGTCCCGCCGATCTACCAGGAAACGCTCCTCCAGGGGATACAGGAAATCGATGGTCCGAACCGAATGGCCTGGAACCTCTAGGGGGAAGAGGGGAGAGCCAAAGATTGCTTTAGATTGAGGATCGATCGGGTTTCCATCCAAAGACACGCGAATGTCCGCCCCATCAAGACGAAGGGTCTGGGAAAGGGTGTTTTCCACGGTCAAGGTTCCCTGGATCCCCACATCCTGGCCTACGGGTCCAACACCAGTGTACCGGAGGCGGAGCAGGGGCGTTTCGGGGTTCGAGACTATTGGAGGGGGCGGCGGGGCAGACGGTTTCGCCGTGGCGCAGGAATAGAACAGGGAGATACAAAAAAGAAGGGCTAAACCTTGACCAAGCCCCGGTTTCCATTGTTTCATCCAATCCTCCACGGAAATTACCATACCCCACTTAAAAAAAACGGAACGGGTCGAAACTTGCGGGAAAATATACTATACCTTAGGCATGAGTGTCACCATTCCCATAGCCTCGGGTAAGGGCGGGGTAGGTAAAAGCGTCTTCGCCGTCAATCTAGCCATCGCCTTGGCGGAACAGGGGAAAAGCACCGTCCTGGTGGATTTGGATTTGGGGGGCGCGAACCTCCACACCCTTTTGGGCATAAAAAACAAACATCCGGGGATCGGGAACCTGATATATAAAAAGGAGCCCAACCTGGAGGCCCTGCTGGTAGAAACCGGGGTCCCGAAACTGTTCTTTATCCCCGGGGACGCCCTGCTCCCTGGAACCGCCAACCTGGAGTTTTTTACCAAACAAAAAATCATCAAAGGCCTAGGGGCCCTGGTGGCGGATTATGTGGTCTTAGATTTAGGCGCCGGGTCCTCCTACAACACGGTGGACTTTTTTCTAACCGCCTCGGAGGGCATCGTGGTTACGGTTCCCGAGGTTACCGCCGTTTTGAACGCCTATTCCTTTTTAAAAACCACCCTTTTCCGGGCCCTGTTTCGATCCTTTCCCCCCCGGGGTCCCGAACGGGCCATGATCGTGGACTTTTTCTCCCAAAAAATAGAGGGGACCTCCGATTCCCTACCCCTATTAAAACAGAGGCTCCTGGAGCAGTTTCCCGATACGGCGAAGGCCGCCCTGGGCCAGTTAACCGACCTGTACCCCCGGATTGTCATCAACCAGGGAAGCTCGGGGAAGGACGTGTCCGTGGGGGTGCGGCTTCGGGATATTACGGTCCGCAATTTAGGGCTTTCCATCGAATATATCGGTTTTATCCCCCGGGACCCGGCGGTACCCCGGTCGGTGGTGGAACGGCGTCCTGTTTTGCTGGGCTCCAGCCAAAGCCCCTACGCCCTTACCCTGCGCTCCATAGCCCGGCGTATCGCCTGTTCCCCCGCGCCTCGCCCCCCCAAGCTTTACCAGGACAACGAGGACCTGGTCGACGTGGCGGAGGAGGGGCTTTCGAACCTGGAAGCCCCAAAGGAAACGTTCCTTTAACCCTACAACAGGATCAGGGGTAGCGGCGTTTAAAGGCTTTGACCCGGGCCGAGGCGGTTACATCCAAAGGAGACCGGTCCCCCCGGATCAGGTAACGGTACGCGATACCCGCCACCATGGCGCCGTTGTCCCCGCAGAGTTCCAGGGGCGGAAAGTGGCAGACCAAATCCTTCCGTTCGGCCAACCGGGACCGGAGGTACGAGTTGGCCGCCACGCCACCTCCGGCGACGATGGTGGTTAGCCCCGTATCCTCCACCGCGCGGAACAGGCTCCGTAAAAGGATTTCCACGGCGGTTTTCTGAAACGACGCGGCCACGTCCTCGTCTTTAGGGGGCCCCTTTTCCTGGGGATTGCGAAATTGATCCAGCTGGTTAATGACGGCGGTTTTTAGACCCGAATAGGATACATCGTAACGGTGGGCGCCCTTGTACAGGTTGGGCAGGGGGAACTTAAAGGCCTCGGGATTTCCCGTGGCCGCCAACCGGTCGATATACGAGCCCCCGGGGTAGCCAAAGCCGTAGTACTTGGAAACCTTATCAAAAGCCTCGCCCACCGCGTCGTCGATGGTGGTTCCCAACACGGTTATATCGTCAAAACTATCCACCCGGCAAATTATGGTATGCCCCCCGCTGACTAAAAGACCCAAAAAAGGATACGCCAGGCTTTCCTGAAGCTGGGGGGCGTACAGGTGGGCCAGCATGTGGTCCACGGCAATAAAGGGAAGGTTAAGGCTCCAGGCGTAGCTTTTGCCAAAGTTAAGACCCACCAAAAGGGAACCCAGTAGTCCCGGATGGGCGGTAGCGGCCACCGCGTCCACCTGGTCGCTCCGTAAGCCCGCGTCGGCAAGGGCGTTTTTTACGACCCCCACGATCCATTGGGTGTGGGTGCGGCTCGCGATCTCCGGTACTACCCC
Organism: uncultured Treponema sp.; assembly: GCA_964425215.1. Classification (GTDB taxonomy): domain Bacteria; phylum Spirochaetota; class Spirochaetia; order Treponematales; family Breznakiellaceae; genus CAYRLW01. Next base: position 1,657 of record CAYRLW010000008.1, on the reverse strand, counting down.
CTGAAACACCGCGTGATAGGGAATTTGGGTGGCCACCACGTTGGAAAGGATCCGCTGACCATCCTCCACCACCGAGGCGGCGCACTCGTCGCAGGAGGACTCAATCCCCAAAACTTTCATTATCCCACGTACCCATGACGATTTGTGAGAGATCCGACAGGGTAAATCCCTGGGCTACCAATTCGGGATACAACTCCGTTAGGGTAGACGCTAACTGGGAAGACCACGCGTGGCCAATCATTACGGCGGCGCCCTTCCTTTCGGCTTTTTGAAGCCCCTCTTGTACGTAACGGATCATCGCCGCTTTCTCTTGAATGTTGTCAATAAACACATCGCGCTCCCTAAATGGTATTCCTATCCTCGCCGCGACGGCGGGAACGACCGTTTCTCCGGTGGTCTTCGAATCTAAATAATATAACCCTTTTTCACGACAAAAAGCGAGTATGATCCCCATATCTTTTTCGTTAGCGGTGATTTTTGATCCCTGATGGTTATTCATACCCCGCAGGGGCCCAACTTCGTTCACGTTTTTTTGAAGGATCCCTCGAATTTGATCCTCCGTCATCCCTTCGTATATGGCCATAGGTCCCGGATTCTGCCCCCCCACCGCTTCCATAGGCTGATGAAGGATCACTTCTTTGCCCGCCGCCCGGGCCATCCGAGCCGCCTCCGCCGAGTGGGGTAGCCCCGGAAGCACCGCTATGGTCAAAGGCCCGGGGAATCGGAGAAAGGGCTCCAACTCCCGAAGGTTATTCCCCGCGTCGTCGATCACGATGGCGATGGTCCCCCGATGGACGGGCTCCTTTTTGGGGGGCCGTTCAGGAAGGCTCGCGGGCTTAGCCGTGGCGACGGGAGAAACCGCCGAGGGAGCTGTTGGATGGGGAGATTGCATCGGCCCAGGGGTTTGCTTTTCAGACGCTCCGGTCCCTGGGGTAGAAGGGGGCGTGGTTGACCGCTCGGTGACGGTCTTAGGTACGTTACCCTGGGGTTTCGTGGATCCAGACACCGTCGATGGGTCCCCGGCAGGATTCGGTGGATTCTCGGGAACCGACACGGAAGGCATCGGGATCGTTGAACCGCGGGTCGTACGAACCGTAAAAAAAACCGCCATAACGGCGAAAATCAGAAAACCCGCCACCAGGGCCGCCAAGCGGCCTTCAATCGTGGAAGGCCTCCGCTTTTTTTGTCTCGGCTTTTTTTTCCCCTTCACTGCCGAAAAGGTACCCTTTACGGAGCCCTTGGTCAATTACCCTGGAGGTTCCTTCAAAACCCTCTGAGCGTTAAAAAAACGACGTAGCAAGGCCTAATAGGCGTACATATACTCCCGTAACTCGCCCGCCTGTTCTTTAAACTTCCGAAGGGCCCGCATTTCTATTTGCCGGACCGTTTCGGGGGATATGCCCATTTCATCGCCGATCCGTTTAAGGGTGTACCGTTCTCCGTCAAAAAATTGGAATCGATACATAAGAATCCGCCGTTCCCGGTCCATCAGTTTATCCAAATGCCGTCGGGTATCCCGCTTGATCGCGTCATTCATCAGATCCTTGTCGGGGCTATAGGTATAATCTTCCAAAAGGTCAATAAAGGTCGAGGAATCCTCGTCCCCCGTGTCCGCATCCAGGGAGACCATCCCGTTAGCCATGGTAAGGATATACTC
>CAYRLW010000007.1:103040-104348 GCA_964425215.1 uncultured Treponema sp. | reverse complement strand
ACGATATTCCCATTCGGGTGATGAACGTGGAACGGTTTGATGGGACCATCCGGCCTTTTTCCATCGTGGGCCCCGAACAGAAGGACGCCCACGGAGGGGACTCGGGCGATGGGGCCATAAAAAGCGTGGTCTCCACCGACGATGTGGGGATCCTTCGGTTGGAAGGTCCGGGGGTCGGTTCCCGGCCCGGTATTTTAGCCAGGGCTACGGGAAAATTGGAAGCCGCGGGGCTCAATATCGTCAGCGTCATCACGGCCCAAACCTGTATCAACCTGCTTTTTAAACGGGAAGATCTTCCACGGGCCTGGGCGGTTCTTAAGGCCGAATCGGTAAGCGGTGTCGTGGCGGTGGAGGGGCTTGAAGACGTGGCCCTGGTGGCGGCGGTGGGAAGGGGTATTCGGAACACCGTCGGCATTGGGGGTCGAATTCTGGGAGCCCTTGCGACTGCGGGAATTAACGTTCTTTTGGCTCAAGCGGGGGCGAGCCCCGTGGCGGTCTACGTGCTGGTTCGAAGAAAGGATAAGGATGGGGCCCTCCGGGCCATCCATGGTGTATTATAGGAGTGAGCATGGAAACCAAAAAAAGCTGGGAAGAAATCAACGCGAAAATCGCCAAGGGTACGGCGGTAGTTATTACCGCCGAAGAGGCCGCCAACCTGTCGACCCATTCGAGCCCCCAAGAGGTGGCCAAAACGGTAGACGTGGTTACCACCGGAACCTTTGGGGCCATGTGTTCTTCCGGTATGTTCATCAACTTTGGGCATCCGGAACCGCCGATACGGATGGAACAGATAAGCCTGGACGGTATTCCGGTTTTTGGAGGCATAGCGGCGGTGGATGCGTATATCGGCGCTACGGAAACCCCTACGGTGGACGGAAAAATTGGGGGCGCCCACGTTATAGAAAAGCTTATCCGGGGAGAGGAGGTGCTTCTTAAAGCCACCGCCAAGGGGACCGATTGTTATCCCCGCAGGGAGATAGAAACGTACATCCAAAAGGATAGGGTCAACGAAATGATCCTCCTTAACCCCCGAAACGCCTATCAAAATTACCCCGCGGCCACCAATTCGACCCACAAGATCCTCTACACCTACATGGGGACCCTCTTGCCTTCCTTTCTCAACGTCAATTATTCCACCTCGGGCTGTCTATCGCCGCTTTTAAACGATCCCTACTTTAGAACCATCGGCATCGGGTCTCCCGTTTTCCTGGGCGGAACCGTCGGTTCGGTGGCCTGGAATGGGACCCAATTTAACACCGAAAAACCTCGGAACCACCGGGGCATACCCCTTTCCAACGCGGGGACCCT
>CAYRLW010000007.1:59034-102940 GCA_964425215.1 uncultured Treponema sp. | reverse complement strand
TCCAGCTATCGCCGGGCCCGGCTTTTGGCGGAAACCTTAAAACAACGGGTTCTCAACGGAACGTTCCCGTTAATTCCCCCGTCCATGGGCCTGCCGGAACATTCTACCGTGCAAGGCTTGACCATTAAACGGAAAGGAAACAACACAAAATGACCGGAAAATACGTCTTAGATTACACCTCCGACACGGTATCGGAGCCCATACTGTGGCGTTTGGCCAAGGATTTCGATATCCAGGTCAATATACTCCGGGCTTCTATTTCTCCGGGCCAGGAGGGAAACCTGCTGGTAGAATTCGCTACCCGCACCGAAGACGCCATGACCAAGGCTCTGGATTGGTTACAATCCATCGGTGTTACCTGCACCAACGTTTCCAAACGGCTTTCCTGGAACGAAGAAACCTGCGTGGATTGCGGAAGCTGTTCTGGGGTTTGTTTTTCAGGGGCCATCACCATGGATCGACAAGAATGGAAACTGGTGGTCGACAGGGAAAAGTGCATTGCCTGCGGAGCCTGCGTTAAGGCCTGTCCCTTCGGCTGTTTTGTTTTAGATTTTGGAGAGTAACCCTGTACAATCAACGATTTTACCGGGAAGCCATGGGAAAGGACCGTTTTTTTTCCATCACCCTTTCGGTAGAAGAGTCGGACCTTTGGATAGGGTGGAATGGGGCAAAGGAAGAGGAGGACCCCCAGTTCGCTTCGGAGCTCCAATCCTGGGCCTGCCACGCGTTGGAGCGGCTCCGCGCCCCCCTGCGGCGTTACGCCGCCGATCATCCGGCTTTTCTTACCACCTTGGAAAGCTGGCCATCGGATCCTTCAGCGCCACCATTGGTTCAAACCCTGCTACGGAGTTCTCAAAACGTTGGGGTGGGTCCCATGGCGGCGGTAGCCGGTGGAATCGCCGAGGCGTTGGGTGTAGAATTGGTGGACACGTTCCATTTTCAAGAACTGGTGATAGAAAATGGGGGTGATCTTTGGATTTCCGTTCGCTCGCCCCTGCGGGTCTCGGTATACGCGGGACTTTCCTCCCTGTCGGGGAAAATAGGCATCACGGTCCTGCCGGAACATTCTCCCTGCGGAGTAGCCTGTTCCTCCGGTACCGTGGGCCCATCCAAAAGTTTTGGCAAGGCCGACGCGGCGGTGGTAGTCTGTAAAAGCGCCCCGTCGGCGGATGCCTGGGCTACCGCTCTGGGAAACCGGATCCGCTATCAAAGGGATCTGTTACCCGCCGTAAACGGGCTGTGGGACCTGGGGCGACAAGAAACGCTGGGGGAGGATGATAAAATTATGGGTATCCTGGCGATTTTAGGCGATCGAATGGCGGCTGTGGGAACCGTACCCATAGGGGGGCTGTGATTATGGAGCCTTTAAAGGGCGAAGAAAAAGCGCTGGTCCATTCTTTTTTAAATACCCTGGAAGATTACCTCCGGGACGGGTATAGAATGCCCCACCCTAGGGTTAATTTTCATGAGGAGGGGAATGGGAGCGCGGCTACCCAAAATGCCACGGATTCCCTAGACGCGATCGCCCAGGAAGTTCACGGCTGTTCATCCTGTGTCCTCGCTTCCACGAGGAATAACGCCGTAAGCGGGGAAGGGAATTCCCAACCCTTGGTGTTGGTGGTAGGAGAAGGCCCCGGGGCGGAGGAAGACCGGACGGGCAGGCCCTTTGTGGGTCCCGCAGGACAACTGCTGGACCGGATGCTCGCCGCGATCGGCCTATCCCGGCAAACCAACTGTTTTATCGCCAACGTGGTAAAGTGCCGGCCCCCCAACAACAGGGACCCGGCCCCCGAAGAAATTACCGCCTGCGCTCCCTTTTTAAAGCGCCAACTAGCCCTTCTTCGGCCCCTGGTTATCCTTACCGTGGGCCGGGTCCCTACCCAGGCTTTGTTACATACCACCGAAGGCATTGGCCGGCTTCGGGGGCGTTTTTTTGACTATCAGGGATACCCCCTCTTTCCTACCTATCACCCCAGCGCCCTACTCCGGGACCCCACGTTAAAACGGCCCGCCTGGGAAGACCTAAAGGTCCTAAGGGCCAAATTGGATGAACTGATGGGGTCCCGGTCCTTATGAAAGGGGGGCCCTATTTCGAGGTGGTATTTGACCGGCCGGTGGATCAGACCTTTACGTACCTGGGGGACCCCAAGGGCGAGGCGGCGGTGGGCAAACGGGTCATGGCACCCTTTGGACGACAGGATCTGCTGGGGTATATTATCGATCAAAAAAATACCTTACCCCCGCTGATGCCGCCGGATATTTCCCTTAAGCCGATCCGGCGGGTGGTGGATCAGGAAGTCCTCTTTGACGAACGGGAGATCGAGTTGGCCCGCTGGATATCCCGGTATTACCTATCATCCCTGGGGGAGGCTTTGGCGGGGATGATACCCTCGGGACGGAAGGAACTGCTGGGCCCGTCCTTTTCGGATGAGGACCTGGATATTACCGAAAAACCCGTGGCCCTTTCGGATGAACAGGCCCAGGCGCTACAGGCCATACTGACAGAACCCAATCCGTCGAAAATGTGGTACCTTTACGGAGTGACCGGATCGGGAAAAACCGAAGTCTTCCTCCGGGTGGCCGAGGAAATACTGCGGCAAGGGAGGACCGTACTGTACCTGGTCCCGGAAATTTCCCTAACCCACCAGGTTGAACGGGCGGTTTCGTCCCGGTTTGGGGCCATTGCGACGACTATCCATTCGGGCATCAGTCCCAGCGCGCGATTAACCGAGTGGAGGAAAATTCTCCGCTCCGAGGTCCGCATCGTGGTGGGCCCTCGGAGCGCGGTTTTTGCGCCCCTACGGAATTTAGGCCTCGTGATTATCGATGAGGAACACGACGGTTCCTACAAATCGGGGAACAAACCCCGCTACCATGCCCGGCAGGTGGCCCTGCACCGGGTCGTTGCCGAAGGGGGCATCCTTTTAATGGGATCGGCTACCCCTTCTGCGGAGGCTTGGAAACTGATGGCGGAGGGCCAAATTCGCAGGCTCAACCTTACCCGCCGCTTATCCGGCGGGGCCACGCCGACGATAAAACCGGTCAGTCTGGAAGGCACCCCGGGATGTCTAACCAAGGAACTGAAGGAAGAAATCCGGGAAACCGCCCGGTTAGGACGCCAGACAATCCTTTTTTTAAACCGTCGGGGATTCGCCTATTTTTACCATTGCCCATCCTGCGGTTTTGAACTGACGTGCAAACACTGTTCCGTTTCCCTTACCTACCACAAAAGCCGGGGAAAGGCGGTCTGCCATTACTGCGGGTACTCGGTGGTACCTCCCAAGGTCTGTCCCCAATGCGGGTCCCTCGAGGCGGGGTTTACGGGCTTTGGCACCGAAATGATAGAGGAAGAGGTCCGCAAAACCTTTCCGGATCTGCGTATTCGGCGTTCCGACGCGGATACCACGGAAAAAAAAGGAAGTCTGAAGGAAACCTTGGACGTTTTTCGGGCCGGAGGTATTGATATCCTTTTAGGAACCCAAATGGTCGCCAAGGGACTGAATTTCCCGGGGGTTCGGCTGGTCGGGGTCGTTTTGGCGGATACGGGGCTCCATCTGCCGGATTTCCGTGCGGCCGAGCGGACCTTCGCGTTGATAGTCCAAGTGGCCGGTAGAGCGGGCCGGTACTTTCCCGATGGACGGGTGATCGTGCAGACCCTGCGTCCCCAGGACCCGGCCATCCTCCGGGCCTGCGAATTGGACGTGGAGGGGTTTTATAAGGCTGAGTTGGAACAGCGAAAGGAGTTAGGATTTCCTCCCTACACCCGGCTTATCCGTATGGTTCTCCGTTCAAAGGACCCGGAACAGGTGGAAGCCTCAATCCGCCGACTGGCGAATCTAGTGCAGGAACGGCTTCCCAGCGAAGCGGACATGCTAGGCCCCGCCGAATGTCCCATCGGCATAATAGCCGGAAATTACCGGCGGCACCTGATCCTCCGAGCCCCTACCATGGGTCCCATACACCGGGCCGCCGCGGGGGCCCTTCGGGCCTACTCGGAAGTCAAAGGAAACCGGGTATACCTGGAGGTGGACGTGGACCCCGTACAACTATTGTGATAAACGACTTCTGGGGGAGCAACCCAGGGGGCCGACCCAGAGGAACGACCGCTGGAGGCCGACCGCCGGGGGGCGCTAAAACACGTTGACAGGGGACCTAATTTATCCCAATATGGTATCCCATGACCCAATGTTTGGAAGATTATTTAGAAACCGTCAGTTTTCTCGCCGATGAGGGGGGTGTCCGGGTCACCGACATCGCCGCCCGGCTGGGGGTTTCCAAGCCCTCGGTGCTTACAGCCCTTAAGGCCCTGGAAGAGCGGGGACTTTTGGAGCACCAACGGTACAGGGGTGTTTCCTTAACCGAGCTGGGCAGTCAGCGTGCCGCGGAAATTAGGGATCGGCACACGTTCCTTACCGTCTTTTTGCGGGATATTTTAGGGGTCCCCGATCCCATCGCCGAACAGGATGCCTGCAAAATGGAGCACGTCCTATCCGAAGAAACCCTCTCGCGCCTGCGTCAAATAGTCAGCTATACCCACCACACCTAGGAGTTTGTTTTGCGATACCTTATCACCGGGGGCGTAAAGGGTGGAAAGAGTTTTAGGGCCCTCCAAATAGCCCGTATAGAGTTTTCTGGCCCCGTGGTATTCTTGGCCACCGCCGAAGTTCTGGACGAGGAAATGCGGCAGAAAATCGAAATTCACCGGGCCGAACGGCGGCTTCCGAACGGAAAGGACGAATTTTTAACCATCGAAGAGTCCATCGATCTGCCCCGAGCCCTCAGGTCCCTCGCGTCTTCGGCGGTAATTATCGATTGTATTCCCCTTTGGATCAACAATCTGGTGTACCATAAACGGGAGTCCGATTTTCAGGATCTTTTAGAGGCCACCCTTGCCCTATTACCCCCCGACGCGGTTCTGGTTTCCAACGAAACCGGCTGGGGAAACATCCCCTTTGACACCGAAACCCGCCGGTATAACGGCCTTTTAGCCCTGGCGAACCGACGGATCGCCAGCACGGTAGACCATGTGGAATTAATGGTGGCCGGGATCCCCCTCAGGGTCAAATGAAACCCCTTTTAGCCGTTCCATCCTGGGTTATCCCGGGCACCTACGCCGAAAACCTCCGGTTCCTGGATTCCAAACGGGAGATCGATACGGTGGAGCTTCTTTTTTTTATCTACGATCCGGAGGTCCGATCCCTGTTAGATAGGGAATACGATCTGATCCGCTCTTACGGTTCCCGTTTTACCTTTACCGCCCATCTGCCCGATCCCCTTCTGCCGGAACACGAGGAGTTGGTGGACCGATTAGAACCCTTGGTCCGCCATTTCATCGTCCATCCAGGAAAGCCGGAAACCATGGATCGGACGATGCTTCTGGTGGATTCCTGGGAACGGAAATTCGCTGTTAAAGGGGATGTTACGCCGAACGTAAACGGGGTACCCATGCATGCCAGCCAAACAGAAAATCATGCCATGGCCAGGAAAGATATCGTTAAAAACGGCACAGGACCACAGCGTTTCCTGATAGAAAACACCCAAGAGGGTCTTTTGGAAGCTTTCTTAGAACGGCGGCCCCATTCAAACCTTTGTATGGATACGGGACACCTGCTCCTGGCTGGCGCTTCTCCCCTCGATTTTTTCCGTCGCTATGAAAATCACATAGCCGAGGTCCATCTTCACGGTGTGGATAGGAAAGCCGCAAAGGTAGATTCCCTTTTGCCGGATCATCGGGGGATCGGGGGATCGGAGGGATGGTTTTTAGAACTCCAGGGGGTTTTAAAAAAATTCCCTGGGGTAATTAACGTGGAAGTATTTTCCTGGGAGGAAGCAGAAAAAACCCTCCGCTCTTTAAAAGGATGAACCATGGATATATCACCAATCGAGGGGGCCATGATGGCCCATTTGGACAACCTGACCAAACCCAAGGGCAGTCTGGGTAAATTAGAAACCTACGCTGTTCGGATGGCGAAAATTCAGGGAACCGTTCCCCCTAAAATCGAGAAAAAGGGGGTCTATATTTTCGCCGGAGACCACGGAATAACCCAAGAAGGTGTTTCCCTGTACCCCCCCGAGGTAACGTACCAGATGGTAAAAAATTTTTTAAACGGGGGAGCGGGAATCAACGCGTTGGCCCGATCTATGCTGTGGGATGTGACCGCCGTGGACGCGGGGGTGGCCCAGGAATTTTCTCCCGAAGAAACCGCTTCTAACACCAACCGCCTTATTAGGGCTAAGGTAGGCTTGGGAAACAAAAATTTTTACACCCAAGACGCCATGACCGAAGAGGAACTCCAAAGTTCCCTGGATTGGGGGAAAAAAATAGCCCGGGATGCCCAATCCAGACTTTACGATCTGGTGGCTCTCGGTGATATGGGAATCGGCAACACCTCCACCGCCGCAGCACTCCTGATAGCCGAGGGTTTTCCTCCGGAACGGATTATCGATCGGGGAACGGGAATCGATGCGGCGACCCTGGACCATAAACGCCGCGTGATTACCGAGGGGGTACGGAGAAGGGGCCCCTTTCGTTCGGATTTAGAAATTCTCCAAAAACTGGGGAGCTTTGATATAGCCATGATGACCGGATTTATTCTAGGGCTACAGGGAACGGGAATCGCCCTTGTATTGGATGGTTTTCCCGTCAGCGCGGCGGCGTACATGGCCTTTAGGATGAACCCCTCGGTTACGGAGTGGTTATTCGCGGGCCACAGGTCCCACGTGATAGGCCACCAACCGGTTCTCGAAGCGTTGGGTTTAGACCCCATAGTCGATTTGGAGATGCGCCTCGGAGAGGGAACCGGGGCGGTTATAGGGGGGTACATCGTCGAATTGGCGGTCCGTACGGCCCGGGAAATGTCCTCCTTTTCCAACGCGGGGGTTTCGAAAAGCCAAGCCGATGAAACCGCTTTTTAACCGTAAAAAGGTCCGGGACCGATTTTCTTCCTCCTTTACCCTCGTTTCCCGGATTCCCCTCCCCTGGGCCTTCGATTTTGACCCCTCGGCTCTGGATTTTTGGCTTCCCCTGGTGGGATTCCCCGTGGCCCTGTTAACGGCTTTTTCGTTTTACGCGTTCCAGCTTATCCTTCGGGACCCGGTTCTTTCAATCATTTTCAGTCTTATGGTCCAATACGGGGCCTTCAACCTCTTCCATTTTGACGGTCTGTTGGACACGGCGGACGCTTTTTTGGGATCCCTCAGTAGGGAAAAACGTTTGGCTATTCTCAAGGATTCCCGAATCGGGGTCTACGCCCTCTTTGTGGGGATGGTTTATTTGGCCGTAAAGGTTGTGCTGATCTATCGTCTGCGCTCCCTTCAGCCCTACCTTTTGGGATTCCTGTTCGCCTACCCCATTACGGGCCGCTTTGCCACGGCCCTTATTCCCTGCTTTTTTACCCCCGCGAAACCGGAGGGCCTGGGAAATTTAGTCCAAAATAGCCACCTTCGCCGCACCCTGGGGGGCTTTGTCATCGGCTTTTTTCTCTTGATTGGCTTGAGTATCCTTGGGGTTTCTTTTTTTACTCCATCCAACGTTCCCCTCTTGATGAAAAGTTTCTTGAAAACTCCTACAATCCGTTTTTTTTACCTATGGCTCTTTCCCCTGTGGACCGCCCCTTTGATCGCCATGTTCCTAGGTCGGCGGTACCAAAAAAACATTGGGGGATACACGGGGGATACCCTGGGGGCGGCGGTGGAAATGGCCGAGCTGGGGCACCTCTTTATGCTCTATTTGTGGACTCTGATACCGGAATAGAAAATGGGAAGTAGGGATTTCGATACTTTTTACGCCCACCTGTACCAAGAACGCTGGGCCGCCTTAAAGGCGGCCCTGTTGGAAGTTCCGCAAAAGGAGGAGTACCGCCGGGGACTAACGGAACCCTATACCTTAGACAGGGCTTCCATTTTGGCCGCCTGCGCCCTGCGGCTTCCCCAAGAGGGGCTCGTATTGGACGCCTGCGCCGCCCCGGGGGGTAAAAGTTTGGTCCTGGCGTCCCGGCTTCCTCCGGAAGTGGAGCTCCTTTCCAACGAACTTTCCAGCGACCGCAGACGCCGGTTAGTGAAGGTTTTAGACACCCACCTCGAAGGCCCCCTGCGCCAAAGAATTCGGGTTTCGGCCTTTGACGCCGCGGCCCTGGGGGGAAGGGAAAAGGAACGGGAACGGTTTGCCGCCATACTGTTAGACGCCCCCTGTTCCTCCGAACGTCACGTGTTGGCCGATCCCCGGGCCCTGGAGCTCTGGTCCCCCGCCCGGCCCAAGGCCCTGGCCCAGCGCCAATGGGCACTCCTGTCGGCGGCCTTTCTCCTGCTTGCTCCGGAAGGGTCCCTGGTGTACTCCACCTGCGCCGTAAATCCGGGGGAAAACGACGGGGTGGTGTCCCGATTGATGGATAAATACGGTTCCCGTCTGGTTATCGATCCGGTACAGGGTCCGGAGGGGGAAAAGACCCCATACGGCCGTTTAATCCTGCCGGATAGGGATTCGGGGATCGGCCCCATGTATATCGCTCGATTTAGAAAACTTTAGGCAAGGGATGGTACACGGATATGCGCTGGTCGTCCTGGGGATGACTGCCGATCACCAGGGCCGAACCAAAAGCCCGTAATAAAAGATCCTCCCGCAGTACCTCCTGGGCCGTTCCCTGGGCTAAAAGGTTTCCCTCGGAAAAAAGGGCTATCCTATCGGCGTACAGGGCCGCTACGTTCAAATCATGGACGCTCGCTACGGCGGCGAGTCCTGACTGGGTTAGGTTTTTGATCAAATCCATCGCCGTAATTTGGAACTTAGGGTCCAGCTGGGAAATCGGCTCGTCGAGCAATAGAATCTGGGGCCGCTGGGCGATGGCCCGGGCGATAAGGACCCGTTGTAATTCCCCCCCCGACAATTCGGTAGCAAATCTATACCGCAGTTCCCCCAGGCAGGCCCGGTCCAAGGCTTCTTCCACCGCGTCCTTATCCTCCTTTTCTTCCACCCCAAACCAGCGACGGAAGGGAAACCTTCCCTGGGCTACCAATTCTTCCACGGTGAAAGGCCAGGATACGTGGCTGTTTTGGGAGAGGAAAGCGATTTTTTTAGATCGGGCAAAGGAAGTGAACCGGCCTAGGCTTTCTCCCTCCAAGAGGACCTCCCCTTCCACGGGGGACAGGAGCCCCGCCAGGGTTTTTAGTAGGGTCGTTTTTCCAATCCCGTTGGGACCGATGAGGACTAACAGCTCCCCCGAACCGATGCTCAGGTTCAAGGGGCCCAGGATGATCCTTTTTTTATACCCCACCCGGAGGTCCCGAGCTTCCAATGGTTTTACGGATTGTTCCATATCACTGTCCCCCCAGGTTGCGGCCCCGTTTGACGAGCAGGTAGATAAAGAACGGAGAACCGATAAGGGAGGTAACGATGCCGATGGGGAGTTCCATCGGAGAAGCGACGGTGCGGGCTATTAGATCGGCCAAAAGGACTAAAATCGCGCCTCCCAAAGCGGCGGCTGGAAGCAGTCGCCCATGGGAAGGGCCGATCAACAGCCGGACCATGTGGGGAGCCACGAGCCCCACAAAGCCGATAATACCGGCGGAAGAGACCGCCGCCGCCGCCGCCATGGACGCTCCCAGGGCCACAATCAGTCGGGCCCGCTTTACGTTTAGACCAAGAGACTGGGCCACATCGTCCCCCTGGACTAACAGATCCAAGGGCCGGGCGGCCAGGAACACCAGGGTACAACCCAGGACCATCAGGGGGATCGTATAGGCCAGTTCGATCCAAGTGGTTCCTCCAAGACCACCCAAAAGCCAATAGTAAACCCGATGGAGGTCCTTGTCCCGGGCCACCAAAACCAATGACAGGAGGGAAGAGAACAGGGCGCTGAGGGCGGTCCCCGCCAAAAGGAGCGCCGCCGCGGGGGGTGGATCCCCTGAGGCGCGGGAAATGGCGAAGGCAAGAACCGTCGCCCCTAGGGCCCCCACAAAGGCGAAAAGAGAGGCGGAAGAGACGGGCCCCAGGGCTGGAATTTGCAGTACCATAGCCAGGGCCGCTCCAAAAGCGGCGCCGGAGGAAGCGCCGATCACGTAGGGGTCGGCTAAAATGTTTTTAAAAAAACCTTGAAACGCCGTACCGGAAACGGAAAGGGAAGCTCCTACCGAAAGGGCTAGGAGGATCCTCGGCAATCTAATTGAAAATAAAATGATAACGGTGGTGCTATCCACGGTAGTCCATAGGCCCTTTCCCTTAAACACCCAAGAAACCAGGGCTGACCACAGCTCTTTCCCCGGCAGATCTACAGCACCCACTAAAAGGGAATACACCAGGGTCCCCAGGAGGACCAGAGAGAGGGCAAGAAGACTGAGGCCGTACCGTCTATGGCTCATGGTTCTGGATGGATCAACTGGGCTATCGCTTGGACCGCGTCTGCCAAACGGGGCCCCCCTCGGCTAATACTGTCCGAATCTATCAAACCCACGTGTCCTTGTTGAATGGCCGGAATACCGGACCAACCGCTTCGCTTCGTGATGGCCTGTAAATTCACCCTATCCCCGTGATCCGTAGCCGACAGGATCCATTGGGGCTTTCGTATAATAATCTGTTCCAGACTAACGGTGGGCCAGCGTTCAGGAAGATCGTCAAATATATTTTTCCCTCCGGCCAGGAAAACCGCCTCGTTTATAAAGGTGGAAGATCCGGTGGTCATTAATGGGTCGTCCCAAAGTTCCCAAAACACCCTGATGCGCGGCATAGATGAAACACGCCGTTGGACCAGGGCTATCTTTTCTTGCATGGTTTCCACGACTTTTTCCGCCTCCGTCCTATGGCCGCTTAGCTTTCCCAGGGTTTGAATATCCTGGTACACCTGGGCAAAGGTATGGGGCTCCATGGCGAACGAAGGGATGGAAAGACGGTCTAGGATATCTATAATTTTTCCGTGCATTTCCGCGGATAGGATTACCAGATCGGGTTTTAACGCGACAATCCGTTCCACGCTGATCGTATTTCCCGAAAAGCCGCCCACGGAAGGTTTTTGCGCAACCTCCGGCGGGTAATCGCAAAAATCCGTACGCCCTACCAGCGAAGCTCCAGCGCCGATGGCAAAAAGCGTTTCTGTCACCGCGGGGCTAAGACTTATGATCCGCTGAGCCCTTCCGGATAGCCGTACGGAACGACCCAACGCGTCTAAGCCTTGAAACGGATTGTCGAAGGAGGCATTTCCCATCGTTTTTTTATCCGATGGAAAATTTTGGGCCATCGAATTGGGAGGAAAAAAGACAGAAAATCCAAAAAAAAGCAGGATTAACGTAAAGAAGAAAGGAAAAGAGATTCGCCTCATACTCCGCCGCCCTACGCCCAGAGGACCGAAAATCACGATACCTAGGGTATCGGAACTGGAATAGGTATCCTGACTCGGGATTCCTAACGTCGGACACGCCCTTCCGGAACATCTATTGTTCCGTGGTGATAGCCCCAGGGGGTCTACAAAACCCTGGAACTCCGTGTCGTCCTTATCCCCTACAGTGCCTGGGAGCGTGTCGGCATTGTTACCGACTTCCCTTATCCGAAAATTCGGATAGCCCTTAGGCATTCCAATCCCTATGAACATACCCTCTTAAACCCAGGGGGTCAAGAGAACGGTTCCCCCTATGGGGAAAAAGCCCGCAACCCCGGATTAAATACGGTAATAGTCAATTTTATGCAAAAAAAGCCCCTGGGGAGGGGCCGTAGGACCGGCTAAACGTCTATCCTTTGCGAGGATAAGATCCGTAAATTCCCGTGGGGGGAGGTTTCGTTCCTCGTAAAAAAAGAGGGTTCCCAGAATGGATCGGACCATTTTCCAGAGGAACGCGTTGGCGGTAATTTCAAAGATCAGCGTATCCCCTTGGACAAAAAAATGGGCCAGGGAAATATGACGAAACCGGGATTCGCTGGGATCCTGGGGGCTGGCGAAGGTGGAACAATCGATTTCCCCTATAAGGGACCTACAATAGGCATTGAGGGTGGTAAGGTCCGGGCGACGCCATATCTGCAGGGCGTACCGTAATTCGTGGGGAAAGGCCGGTCGTCCACAAACGCAGTGGTAGCGGTAGGTCCTGGATTTGGCGTCAAAGCGGGCATGAAAATCTGCGGATGCCTCCGAGGCTTCCAACACCCGAACATCCCGGGGTAACAGGGAATTAAGGGCGGGAACAAAGCGCTGGGCCTCCATACGGGCTATGGAAGTATAAAAATTGGCTACCTGTCCCGTGGCGTGGACCCCCGCGTCGGTTCGTCCTGACCCGGTAAGAGGGATGTGGGTCTTATGCAGTTTTTCCAGCGCCTTTTCCAGTTCCCCCTGGACAGACCGATCCTTCTGCTGTCTCTGCCAACCGGAAAAATCGGTACCATCGTAGGCTATCAAAAGGCGTATGTTTCGCTGGGGATCGCTCATTCATCGTTCTCGTTCAGCTCTTCGTTTAGTTTATCGTACAGTTCCCGCGCCTTTTCCAAAAGGGGACCGGGTTTGGCTCTTGAAGATTTACCCAGGCCGAATATTTTCGCGATGGTCCGTTTAGCGTTGGATAGGTCGTCCATACGGGCTATGGGATCCCTCCGGTCTCCGTACTTGAGTTCCAACAGGGCGGATAAGTACAGGGCCCCTTCGTAACCATAATTTTTATCCGTATCGGGGCCAAAGTTTTTAATTCCCGAAAGGGGTTCCTTACCGCTTTGTTCGCGAATGATCGCTTCCTTGTACAAAAACCGGGCCTTCGTTTTAAAAAGGCGTCCAAGCCAATCGTAATTCTGCCCGGCGAATTTTTCGTGGAGCTCATCGAACAACCATCCGGAACGCAGGGCCGCGATCGCCTGCTTTATGGTGGGAGAAAATTCTTTGGGATAAAAGGCATAGCACCGGAGGACCAAATATTCCGCGGCGGCTCCCTCCGCCAGGCCCCGGGGGGTGGAAAAATCCACCGAAGGGAAGATCACCTGAATATCCCTTAACCGCTGGTCCCTATCCTCTTCCACTGGAGCAATAGAATCCTTGGGCAAATTAAGAAAATCCGATTCCGAGGAGGCGAACCAACAGGCGGGACATACGGTGGACTGGTAGATCAACGGGTAGACATCCCCGTATTTAGCCGATGGCTCGTAGCGCCGGTGCAGTTCATCGGTCAAAGGCCCCGCTATAAGCCTGCCACCACCGGAGAGGAGCTCTTCCCGATGAAAATTCGTTTCGCAAACGGGACATTGGATCTTCTCTTTGGATTGAAAGGTAAGCTTTAGTTCCCTTTCCTCGTGGGCTTTCATGGGCGCACCCTTATCTGTTGGGTTTCCCCTTCCAGGACCACCATGGCGATAGCATTATCCCGTTCATGGGTTAAGGACAGGTGAATCCGCTCGGCCCCGACTATACGGAGGGCGTCCAACGCGGTTCCGTACAGGTGCATTTCGGGCCGTCCAAAACGGGAATTGATAACCAAAATATCCTTTAAAACGATACCCCGAAGGCCCGTCCCCAGGGCCTTGCCAAAAGCTTCTTTGGCGGCAAACCGGGCGGCTAGGGATACCGCAGCACCGGACCCTCGGGATCGGGCAGTGGATAGTTCAAAGGGATGAAAAAACCGTTCCAACAGACCAGGTATGGAAATCCACCGCTCTAAGCGGCGCACGTGTACCACATCGACTCCGATTCCCACTATCATGGTTGGCCCCCGGAATTTCGTTTTACCCCATCCACCGCCTTGGCAACCTCCACGGGAACGTCCAGGGGATCGTAGCGGACGACGGATAAATTTTGGGGAGCCGAAACGATCACCGGGAGCATATAGGTTCCCTCTTCCGTAATTTCCGAACAGTCCAGGGATAAAAGGGACGCGTCGGGGGTATACACATCCAAATCGTTTTGACTCCCCTGCAGTTTAACGCTTCCAAAATTTATTTGTGGCCGGGCGACGAATTTTTGGTTTAGACCGGAAATAACGATGGGTAAATGGTCGAACGTTTTGACCAAAACCGACGGTTGTACCACCGCTTGAAAATTAACCATCCCGTTTCCCGCTATTTTTAACAGCGGGTCCTTATTCAACAGTTTAACCGACACGGTAAAATTTTCTTTACGACCGGTCAATTCGATAAAATCGGTGGTCACGTCGGAAATTTTATCCACCACGCTGGCAGGACCTGAAATTTCGACCTGCGAAGGTTCCATCACGTAGGAAGAAAGTTCGTACCCGTTATTCAAAAAACCCCGAAAGCTTGGGGTAATCCCCACAACTTTGATTTCTTTTTTTTCTATAGCCAGGGCAATTTCCACAGGGTCCACCTGAATTTCCAGGGGATTTATACCCAGGGCGGTCCCCTTTTTCTGAATTTGAACGGGGGCTTTGTAAACCCCCTCGTTTTTATACTTTGTCAGGTCGATATACGCCTCTATATCGTCTTCCACGATGGTCAGTACCGTATTGGCCTCCCCCCGCAGGGTAACTCGAACGGTCCGGGGGTACGAACTGGCGGGGACTAGTTGACCATCGGTCTGAACGTGCAGGGGAATGCTAAAATATCGCTCGTCCAGGGCGCTCATCCGGTGAAACATAAAGAGAAAGATAGCCACCACGATAGAGATAACCTTGGCGGGCCAATTATTAGCCAGTTTTTCAAGAATATTTCTACCGTTCAACGAAGACATCCTTTCCTTCCTCTACCGGCGCGACCGGGTGTTCCCTGTTTTCTCTATCCAAAAGTTCCTTTAATTTTCTCTGAACCTCTATTGCGGAAAGATCATAGAACAATTTCCCATCGTAGGCTAGAGAAATAGCCCCGGTTTCCTCGGAAACCACAAGGACAATGGCGTCCGACTGTTCCGACATGCCCAAGGCGGCCCGGTGCCGGGTCCCAAAGCTTTTACGTATATCCTGTTGATCCGAAAGGGGCAAAAAACACCCTGCGGCGATGATCTTCCCACTTTGAACGACCAAAGCACCATCGTGCAGGGGACCGTCGTAAGCAAAAATCGTTATAATTAAACTGGAAGAAAGGTCCGCGTTCAAACGGGTTCCCGTATCGGTGATATTTTTTAGGTTTATATTTCGTGGAAAAACAACCAGGGCACCCCGTTTTTGTTCCGAAAGAACCTCCGCGGCGGTTAGTACGGCTTCCAATTGCCCTAACCGGGGCTTGGCGTCTAAACGGAACCACTCACCCTGCCCAAGACGCATAATTATTTTCCGCAATTCAGGCTGAAATACGATGGCCACGGCGATAAAAAGACCGGGGGCCAAAAAATTCAAAATCCATTGAAGGGTGGTCAATTTTAAAAAATAGGCAAACCCGTATACAAAAACTAAGAAACCTGCGCCCTTTATCAGCTGACCCGCCTGGGTCTTCATAAGCAGGTCGTAACCCTTATAGATGATAAAAGCAAGGATCGAGATGTCTAAAACGGGACGGATAAGATTATAGATAAATGAAATCCGTTGAAACCAATCCACCGTTGTTACTCTCCCTACCGTTCTTTTGGCTTTACGGTTAGCCGTTCAAGCAAAGGAAAGGCCACCTTTAGAACGTCCAGGGTGGATCGAGGATCGTGAACCCGGAAAATTGACGCCCCCGTAGCCAGGGCAACCACGGTGGCACCCAGGGTTCCCGCCAATCGATTTTCCACGGTCTGACCCGTTAATTGACCCACAAAACTTTTTCTAGAAAGGCCTATTAGTATAGGATAACCGAGGGACCTAATTTCCTCAAGATAGGCAATCAAATCTAGATTATCCTCCAGCCGTTTTCCAAATCCTATGCCCGGGTCTACAATAATTCTATCGTCGGTTACCCCAGAGTTTTTTGCTCGGAGAACCGCATCCCGTAAAAAAGCCGTAACTTCGGGAACTACCGCCGTATAAAAGGGGTCCCTCTGCATATTTTCCGGATTCCCCTTTTTATGCATCAACACCACCGGGGCGTTTCGTTCCGCGCACAAAGCTCCCAGGGAAGGATCGTCCGTTAGGGCGGAAATATCGTTGATAATATCCGCCCCCGCGTCCAACGCGGCCCGGGCCACCGAGGCTTTACGGGTATCCACGGAAACAGGAAGGGAAGACCGGCGCCGAAAGGCGTGTATCACCGGAATAAGCCGCCGAAGCTCCTCTTCCTCGCTGACGTAGTGGGCCCCCGGTCTGCTGGATTCTCCGCCAAAATCCACCACCTCGGCCCCCTCGGCTTCCGCGCGGAGTGCCGCTTCCACCGCCCCGTCCTGGAACGAACGGCTGGCCGGATAAAACGAATCTTCGGTACAGTTGACTATGGCCATCACCACCGGGAAGCCGGAGACCCGGAGCGAAGAGCCAGAAGGCAAGTCTATTCGGCGTTCCAACCCCGTTCCGATTGATGAGCCTTGCCTCATCGTCCCGATGCCCTTACCAAGATCATACGACCGGGAATACGGTAGGAAGCTTCTATGGAGGCGGCTATTCCGGAACCATCCAAACCGGCCCGTTGAAGCAGTTCGGCGCGGGTACCCTGGGCGAAAAAGGTGTCTGGAGCCCCAAGGTGAAGTACCGGCAGGGAAGGCAGTCGATTCGCCGCGATGGTTTTGATGTATTCCCCCACACCGCCCTTTTGGGAGGCCTCTTCCACTACCACAAAATGATCGTACCCCCTCATTACGTCGATCAAATAATCCTCGTCCAGGGGTTTTAAAAAACGTAGGTTATACAGATCCGCCTGGATGCCCTGGGAAGCCAACAGATCCGACGCCTCGGCCACCTGAGGGTACAGGGACCCCGTAAAGGCGACGCAAAGGTCCGCCCCCGATGCACGGACCAAAACACCCCTGCCCAGGGTAAGGTCCTTCGAGAACGCGGCGATTTCGTGGGGACAAGGCGCCTTGGGGTACCGAATTACGCAGGGACCATCGGACGCCACAGACCAACGTAGCATCAGGTCCAATTCGGATGCGCTGGCGGGGGCCATGAGCGTTAAGTTAGGGATTGAACGAAACAGGGCTATATCAAATAGGCCCTGGTGGGTTTCCCCGTCGTCGCCTACAAACCCCGAACGGTCTAAGGCGATGGTCACAGGAAGTTTTTGGATAGCCACATCGTGGATAACCTGGTCCACGGAACGCTGAATAAAAGTGGAGTATATGGCCGTTACGGGGCGCAGACCCTGGGCCGCAAGACCCGCGGAAAAGGTAATTCCATGACCTTCGGCGATTCCCACGTCGAAAAAACGATTTTTAAAGGTCGCCTTAAAGGGGCCTAAGCCGGTCCCCTTTTCCATGGCCGCCGTTATGGCTACTACCTTTGGATTTTCATTCCCCAGGCTGACCATAGCCCGGCCGAAAGCCTCGGTAAACGATACGGGACTATTCCGTTCCACAATCCCATCGGTAATAGAAAAGGGCGCCACCCCGTGGAACGCGCTGGGATCGTACTCCGCTAGCTGGTATCCCTTCCCCTTTTGGGTCATCACGTGGACCACCACGGGTCGAGCCAACTGACGCACATCCCGAAAAACCTCTTCCAACCGCTGTATATGGTGCCCATCGATAGGTCCCACGTACTCAAACCCCAGATCGACAAAAAAATTATCCGGATAAAAAACCGCCTTGACGCCTTTTTTTAAGCGCATGACCGTATCAAAGACAAAGGGGCCGGCAAACGGAATTTGTTTCATCAACCGGTCCAAGCGGCGCCGAACATCCTGGTATCGACTCTTCATGGTCAAACTACTCAAATATTTAGAAAGGGCCCCCACGTTGGGGCTTATGGACATATTATTGTCGTTTAAGACCACGATAAGGGGCAGTCCTAACTGGCCGGCGTGGGAGAGGGCTTCGTAGGCTAGACCGCCGGTCAAAGCCCCGTCCCCTATGACGGCCACCGCCACGTGATGCCCCCCTAACAGTCGGTCCCCCGCCAACAATCCCAGGGCGGCGGAAATGGAAGTGGACGCGTGGCCCGTGTTAAAACTATCGTGGACGCTTTCGGAGATCTTGGGGAAACCGGATAGTCCCCCGGAACGGCGAAGCGTATCAAAATCTTCCGCGCGGCCAGTGAGCATTTTGTGGGCGTAACACTGGTGGCCCACGTCCCATACGATTTTGTCCTGGGGACTTTTAAAAATTCTATGCAGGGCGATGGTCAATTCCACAACCCCCAAATTGGAGGCCAAATGGCCACCGTTTTTACTCACCGAATGGATGATTTTTTGACGAATTTCCTCGGCCAGGAAAGCCAGTTCCTTATAGGAGAGATCCGATAAATCCTCGGGACCCTGTATTCGTTTTAAGATCGATTCTGTAAACATGGTACCTAATAATATAGCAAACAAATCATTTTTGTCATAAAAATATGGGTGTATTTCGCGAAAACACCCCTTGCTTTCATAAAAATAAAAAAGCCGCGGGAAGGATGTTTTCCGCGGCCCTAGAAGGAGCTTAGCGCTTGTTTTTATGCCGATTCTTTCTGAGCTTCTTCTTCCGCTTATGCGTAGCGATCTTCTTGAGCTTGCGCTTTCTTCCGCAGGGCACTTCGGAGTCTCCTTTGCAGTAAGATGAATCCCGTCGAACCGAACAGGTGGTAACTCGTAGCCTATATGGGGCAGGAAACCTTTTAAGAGTATGTACTAGGCACCATAAAAGGTCAAGGGGGCCCCTAATTTTTTACGAAAATCCTCCAAAAATAGGATATACTGAATTGTATGGGAGGAACGGCCATGAACCAAAGAAAACGGGGATTTCTTTTATTGTGCGCGGTAACCCTTTGGGTCACAACCGGTGGGGCGGAACAAAATACCGTGCCGCCGTCGCCTTCGGAGAAGGCTCCCAGTCTTGGTTTCGCCTTTCAGCTGGGCCTGGGGACCGAAACCCTCCCCATAGACGCGACCGCGCCGATAGGGGCGGATAATCAAACCACCTACCAAAAATTACTTCTCCAACCAGAGTTATCCTACGGCAAATTGGGTGTAGGTTTCGATTTGGCCATCCACTTTAACCTGCGGCCGGGATCTTCGCTCGGTCCCGTGGATATATACGAAGCCGATTGGATACCCGACAAGGCGGGGAAAACGGTATTAGAGCTATACCTCCCCAAATTTGCCTATATCCGGTGGGGCCACAAGGGGGACCCCCTCTTTGCTAAATTGGGGTCCTTTGACGACGGGACCCTCGGGGATGGGTTCATCATGGGCAACTATTCTAACACCCAATTCCTACCGGCCACTCGAATTTTCGGCGGAGCCTTGGATGTGGACGGGGCCCTCTTTAATTTTCCCTATATAGGAATCGAAACCTTCGTCAGCAACGTGGCCCACTTTGACGTAATCGGCTCCCGCCTCTACGGACGCCCTCTGGCGGCCCAAACAAACCCCCTCTTACAAAAACTTCAGGCTGGTTTTACCGTGGCGGGGGATACGGACCCTCTTCGGTACGCTGGAACCGCAGATAGGGCCGCCATCGGTAGCGCCGAACCGGTAACCGTTTACGGCGCCGATCTGCGTTTACCCATCCTCGAAGGGGTTCCGGTAAGCCTGGCCGCTTTTTCCGACGCGGCCTTTGAAAGACAGGGCCGGTGGGGAACCATGGCGGGCTTGGGAGGCCGTTTTATCGGCCTTATCCTCTACGGCGCCCAGCTACGCCTTTTGGGTCCCGATTTTATTCCCACCTACTTTGACGCCTCCTACGATCTTTTTAGGGTCGAAAAGTACCGAATGATATCCGGTGATCCCTCAGGGGACCCCTACGTGGGCTATCTAGCGAGTCTAGGCTTTTCCCTCTTGTCGGACACGCTGGTTTTCCAAACTTCGTTGGACGGACCCTTTAAAGCCCCCAGCGGAGGCCCTAATCCAAAGATCACCGATTACCCCCACCTGCGGAGTACCATTACGGTAGCCGAGGGAATTCTTTCGGGTTTTTCCTTTGACGGTCTCTATGAAAAGTACTTTTTAGGAGCCGAAACCCCCTACGGGCGGGGGAATTTTTGGGCCGACCTCGTAAGTCCCGAAAGCGCGGTGATTGGGGCAAAAATCAATTACCACACGGGGGCGGTGATTATATCGTTGTTGTACAACCTTCGATACGATCCAACCTGTAAGAACTATATAATCACCTCTGGTCTGCTTAGTACGGTTCGATTTTAAGGAGCGCGTATATGGATACCAAAGGAATATTCAGGGAGCCGGGACTCTTCCATGGACGTAAAAGTTTAGCTCTTTTTATTTTTTTTGTCGTCCTCAGCAGTGCCTGGACTCAGGGGAACCGTAGGGCCCTCATCGCCTTCGCGGATGACGAGACAGCCCTTACGGTGATCGATCCCTCGGGGTTATCCCGTTCCACTAGCATAGGGGACGAAGTAAAGATTGGAGACACGCTTAAGACCGGTTTGACCACCGTTGAACTACGCCTGGACCCCAACGGAAGCATTATCAAAGTGGGGCCCCAAACCAGCTTTGCCGTAGAAGCCCTTGCGGACACCGATTCTTCTTCAAGTAACGATTTTTATCTCGCGGAGGGGAAAATACGGACTGTGGCGGCCAAGACTCTGGGGACGAATGGGTATCGCATTAGAACCCCCACGTCGGTTTGCGGAGTCAGGGGAACCGATTTTTCCATGACCGTCATCGCTGGAACGAAGGACGCGGTGTACGTGCAACGGGGGGTGGTGGATTTTTCTAAAACCCAGAGCGATGGAACCTTGAAAACCCTTACCGTACAGGCGGGCCAGTACGCCGACGCCTTCGGAGCCACCTTTGCGCCCCTACCTTTTACCGCGGACCAGTGGGCGGCAGAATTTTCAAGTCTGGAATTTAAATTTTTAGATCCCCAGGGGGTTCCCCAGGGCACGGAAACCCCAGGGTCTTCAAAACAAGAAGAAAAAGCCCAAACCAACGCCGAAACGGCTTCTTCTTCCCCATCCAAGGGGATGGGAGTCTCGGAAAATAAATCAAAATTCATGGCCTGGCTAGGGGATATGGTGGGTTTTGAAATTGGTTCCGTGGTTATCGACGGAAACACCTACTCCAAAGCCATTATTCAGCCGGTCTTTCACGTGGGTAAGGCTACCCTGGGTCTCTATTTGCCCATTATATACACCTCCAACCTCTTTGACGCTGGTACCTGGTACCGCCCTGGGGGAAACAACGAGTGGTCCTTTGGGGGAGAATATTGGGCAAGCGATCCAATCAAGGCATCCCAAGACGCTTTGAGGGACCTGGCGTTAAAAATTCGGTTTATAGAATACGGGGACCCCTTGGTGGACCCCTTCTACCTGAAGGCCGGGAACCTTTCGGATATGTCTCTGGGACACGGTATTTTGATGCGAAATTTCGCCAACGATTCGGACTTTCCGGCGGTCCGCCGTGTGGGAGTAAATACGGGCTTTGACGGCGGGTCCTGGGGCGTCGAAGGGGTGGTAAACGACCTGGCCCAACCGGACATCTTTGGGGGACGAATCAAATTCCTCTCCATTTTTGGACTCACCGGCGTTGTGGACCTCCACGTAGCGGGGGACCTGGCAACCCAAGCCCAGAGGGATGCCCTGGGGGATCCCCTTCTATTAGGAGGGGCCTTTGACATCGATATTCCCGTACTAAAGGCCCAAAGCCTTGCCCTGCGGGCCTACGCGGACCTGGGAGCGGTGGTACCCTACACCCGGACCGATATCCCCTCGGGGCCATCCGCGGGCTTCCAATATAAAACGGTCTACGATCCCGATAGGTCTTCCGGCTTGGATGGTTTACGGAATTACGGTTTTATAAGCGGATTTATGGGACGCCTCTTGGTAATGGATTGGAGATTAGAATACCGCCGGTATCAAGGGATATTCCATCCCAGCTTTTTCGACGCCGCCTACGAACGGAATCGGGCCCGGTACGCCCAGCAATTCGCCGATCTGCTTATACATCCGGATACGGCCTCTTATCCGGGAACTAACGGAATTTACGGAGAGGCGGGGTTCTCCTTTTTCAGAGACCAGATCCAATTCACCGGCGGATACCTTATGCCCTGGAGTACCGACACCTCCTTTAACTGGGTGGATGTGACAAAAAATGATTATATACTGGCCCGTCTGGGGTTAAAAAAAGGACTGATCCCGGTATACGACCTTTCCCTCTCCCTCAGTTATGAACGGACCGGCTTTGTTTACGCCCTGGTTTCGGAAACCAATGTTTTCGATGCCTACGCCGTATTCAGAAGCGAGGTAGTCCTGCCCATCGGATCCACGGTAGACTTTGCCGTTATGACGACCACCACGGCGGCCCACGACGGGAACGGAAATATTATATATGAAGGGACCGGGATAAACCTACAGCCCAAGGTGGAGACCTCTATAACCTTTGAAACCCGGATCCGCTTCTAAAAGCTACCTGATCCGGGGGCTCAGGGGTCCGAGACGACAGGGCCCTTCGCTACTTTTGCGTTAGGGCTTCTATGGCTTCTTTTTGGTCCTTCGGCAAACGGGGATCCTGGAGCAACTCCGAAAGGGCTTGGGGATCCTTAAAGCCCTCCTGGAGGGCGTTTTTAAGGTACCGAAGGCCCTGGTTTTCCTGATCCCCCAGGGCCGAAGGACCCGCTGAAGCGGTATTAGCTGAAAGCGCGTTGGCTGAAGTTGTGGCTGAAGCGACGGTAGGAGCAACGGTTCCCGAAAGGAGGAGTATTTTTGCCGCTTCAAAATAGAGGTCTGCTTTTTTTATACCACCGAGGGCATCGGCTGATAGTTTTAACAGGGTTTCGTAATTTTCCAGCGCCCTGCCATAATAGTGGGCCTTTACCAGGGCTTGGGCGTACTCGAACCGAACGTCGCTTTTATCGTTGTTTTTTAAATATCGCTCGTAATCATCCAGGGCCTCTACTTTTCCTTCGGCGTTTCGCGTCCGGGCTAACAGTAAAAGGGACGGGTAATCGTTTTTATTTTCATTTACAAGTTGAAGCAACACATTTTCCGCCGCCTCGTATTTTCCCAGGGCGTTGAGAACCAGGGCGTAATTATACCGGGAATCCACGCTGTCCGGAGAAAGCTCCACCACCCTTTGGTAATAGGTTTCCGCTTTTCCCAAATTTCCCCGTTTTAAACGGGAAAAAGCAGCGGCTTTAAGGACCATCACATTATCCGGGTCCTTTCGCAGAAGCCCCTCAAAACGTTCGCAGGCCTCATCGTAACGGCCCAATTCAAAGGCTACGCGCCCCAGGTTGTACTCCGAAGCGGTAAAGGTTTGGTCCGACCTCCGGGCCTGTAAAAGCCACTTTTCCGCCTCCGCGTATTTTCCCAATTCAAAATACGCCATTCCCAGGGAATAATACTCCTGGGCCGTCGGAACTTTGCCGGAGCTGGCGCAAGCCGATAAGAAAACCAGCAGGGAGGATCCTACAAATATGGCTACCATGCGCCCCCGCCGATTCATGGTTAGGCGCCTAAAACCGTATCCTCAATTTCCCGAAGCTGGGACCGGTACAAATTCGCGATATTGGAACCATAGTCGGCGATCAACTGCATGATATTCCTGGGGTGTTCATCCCCATCCCTTCCATTAATCCGGTCCCCCGCGTCTCCCAGGCCGGGAAGGATATACGCGGCGCCGTTAAGAACCGGATCCATCCACAGGGTGTAGACCTGACAATTTTCCAAGGCCCGGACCACCCGGAGCGCCCCTTTTAACGCGGAAATAACGTTAAAGAATTGAACCGAACGGGGCTTAACCCCCTGATCCAAAAGATACTTCACCACCGTGACCAAACTGCCCCCGGTAGCGTTCATGGGATCGGCAAAGATTAAATCTTTATCGTTTAATTTTTCCAAATCAAAGTAGGATTTTTCTAAATCCAGAATGTACTCCATGTCGTTTTCTTGCTTGGTGTCGTCCCGTTTAATTTTAAAAAGCGCGAAGGGACTGACGTACCCGTGGGAAGAATACTCCTGGATTTCCTTGGAAACGATCATCGAGGGGAGCAAGGCTCCCCTGAGCATGACACACATCACGGTGTTTTCGATTTTGTCGTCAATGTTCGGTATTTTATGCACCGCATAATTTTGCACCGGAACGGTTACGGGGGTTTTAACGATAAGGTAATTTTTACTCGACGCTTGGGCCCCCGCGTAGGCGAGCTTAAAAAGCATCTCGTAGGCCCGTTGGATATAGTAGACGAACTCCTGTCCGCCCGTACGGACGTCCCGAAGTTTGGCTATTAAGCGCGAAGCTTCGGGATGACTTTCCTGGGGGGTTAAAAAGGAGTACACGTGGATTCCCTTTTCTTCCTTACAGATATTCTGCATCAACCGGCCCATCTCGTTATAAAGGTCGATAAGGGTTTGCTCTTCCCGGCGACGCTCCGCCACCGAATGGGTGGTGGACAAAATATTGAAGGAAACCATAACCTGCCGGTAAAATCCATCCATCTGGGCGATATTCGCCTTATCCGCGTCCGTTAGGTATCCGTCTAAATCCTGGGCCTTTAAAACCACCTTATTCATCGAATACCCCGCTTACTTTTTCATCCAATACCGCAACCCCAGTTCAGCTGAAAAACCAAAGGCGGGGAAAAGAGGTTCGGTGGTCATTCCCACCGAAGGGGCTATATCGAGAAACAGTTCCCATTCCGGAACGATATACCACGAAAGCCCCACGGGAAGACGGGCTCCCAGGGAAAAGAGGGTCGCGGATTTTGAAAAAAAGATATTGGCGTAACCGCCCACCCCAAAAAACCAATCGATGGCGACGTTCTTATCCCGTACCAGCGCATTATCCATGATATACACGTCTCCGGTGGCGCCAAAACCGAATACATTGGGCGTAACCTCCATTCGGGCGGCCCAAAACACCGGCATGGTGGGCAGTTTAAGACTCAAGCCCAAAGTCCCCCCAAATCCGTCGTCCCCAAAACCGCTTGAAACGACACCCCCAATACCCATTTTCCCCGCCGGATGTTCAGCGAACAGGGGACTCACACATGCTAAAGCCGCGCATAATAAAAGAATCTTTTTCATAGGTCTCTCCTTTGGTTCTCTTCGATTGTATACGTAAGGCACTTCTAAAAAACTAGGTAGTTTTCGAAAGTGTCCTAGGGTTTTTCTTGAACAGCCTCTACGTGGGGATGTTTTATCTGCGAAATCGATCTATCCCTCCACTCGCCGGCTTCTTTCTGGGTCTCCAGGTTTTTCCATACCTCCATAGCGGTGGACTGGACCCCCACCGCGTACAGCGCGGCACCAAGATAGTACAAAGTACGATAATATTCAACTTGTTTTGCGTAATCGGTTAGCTCGGGCTTTTTCGCTACCGCTGATAGCAGATCTTTAAAATTGGTAAACGTATAATCGAATTGCCGTCGCTTTTGCGATTCGATAAGGGTGGTCGTTTGAATTAAAAAGGCAAAGGCTAAGTGTTCCACCGCCCGAGGATGCCGTCCCGTCGTATAATAATACATTCCCAATTGGCGGTGGGCCTGTTCCATTAACCCGTTATCGTACCGGTAAAGGGTTAAAAAACTATCTATTCCCTTTTCCTCCAGGGTTCGCAACATGATAGTCCGCATATAACTTTTTGCGGTATCGGTCCACAGAGCATCCTGCTTTAAAATTTCCGTTAGGGAATTTTCCATATCCAAGTATTGTTTTTTAATTACGTAGATATCCGAAAGACGATAGAGAATTTGTATCGAAAAATTCGGTACCTCTAGCAGTTCTTTTAATGAATACGCGAGCTTGTATTGACCGATGGCTAAATTTAACTCTCCCTCTACCCGGAATACCTCGCCGATCCAATATTCCGCTTCGGGGTAGGCTTGAATGGTTATCAACTGGGCAAGAGCCTCTTTACAGGAATTCTTAAGCCCCTCCTTGGGGAGGATCCGGAATAATTGGGGAAGAATTTTTTGGCCATCGTCGATTTTTTTAAGCGCCACGTACCCTTCCACCTTATCCAATGCGTCTCCCAGGGGTAAAAGATCGGGACGGGAGAGTAACTGTATCAGCTTTTCTCTGAAACTATTGTATAGTTCCTTTCTCTGTAGTTTCGCGTCTTGGAATTTAAGCAACGCGTTTCCATAATCTCCGCCGCGAAACAGCTGTTTTCCCTGTTCCAGGGTATACCAGTAGGGAGCGTAGGTAGAAGGATCGGAGCTTTGAGCGACTCCGTTTTTTATACAAAGGAGGGAGAAAAGAAACACAAAAGCCAGGACGGTGCTTCGCTTTTTCACAATTGTTCCAGTTCTTGTCGGAACGCCTCGTCCGCTTGATCCCTGCTGACCCTTCGAACTATCGTTCCGTGGCGAAAAATAAGTACCGTATCCCCAGCCCCGGTAATACCCAAATCCGCGTGTTTCGCTTCCCCGGGCCCGTTAACGGGACAGCCCATAACCGCGATGGTCACGTCTTTTTTAAGCGTATACAGGGTATCCCGCCACCGTTCGGTAAATTCGTGGGTATCAAAACTATTCCGTCCGCACCGGGGGCATGAAACCAGGATAACACCCTGTCCTACCCTTCCTTTCCCCGTGGAATCGGAAACGGCCCCAAGGATTTCCCTCCCCGCGAGTATTTCATTTTCCATGGTATCCGATAGGGACACCCGGATAGTAGATCCAATTCCTTCGGAAAGAAGCGCGTGAAGGGCCACGGCGTTACGGACTATACCGGGGATCAGGGGCCCCGCTTCCGTAACCCCAAGGTGCAGGGGGACATCGGTTTTAGACGCTAAAAGACGGTTCGCCTGAATAGTATCGGCAATGGAAGAGGCCTTCATGGATAGGAGTACGTTATGGAAACTGAGGCTTTCAAAGACCTCCAGTTCCCGTTCCGCCGCCTTAACCAGGGCAGTCGAACGGCTTAAGGTTTTTTCCTCCACCTGGGTACGCAAATCCTGGGGCAAACTACCCGCGTTAATACCGATTCGCAGGGGAATTCCCTTTTCACCGGCCTTTAAAACCACCGCCTTAACCTTTTCGAGGGTCCCAATATTACCAGGGTTAATCCGTATCTTAGCGATGGGAAAGTCCATACAGCGAAGGGCTATTTTATAATCAAAATGTATATCCGCCACCAGGGGCATGGATACCCGTCGGGCCAATTCGCCCAAAACTTCCGCCGCCTCCAAATTGGGAACGGCGAAGCGGAGGATACCGCAACCGAGTTTTTTTAATTTTTCAATTCTGGCAACGATGGCCGTACCGGAAGCTCCCTCCAGATCGGCGTTTTCCAGCCGATCCTTCCACATGGTTTGTACGACCACGGGGTAGCCTCCCCCGACCAGGACGGATTCAACGTGGTTGAATCCGCCTATTTTTAGTATACGGGTCTTTCGTACCGGATCACCCATATAATTCCGGTCGATTACAGGGCTCCGAAGGAGAAGGCCATAACGAACAGGGCTACGGTTTCACAGAGACCCACGACGGTGATATATAAACCGAATCCCTTGTTCGTTTCCCCAAAGGCGTCACAGCTGGAAGCGGAAGCCTTTCCTTGGGCTACCGCAGACATCCCCATGGCAAGCCCTCCGGCGATTCCGGCGCCCAGCAGGAAAAAGGGATCGGCTTTTGAAGCGGCCATTCTCTGCATGAGTATAAAACCATAGATAGTCTGGGTCAGCGGGGCACCCGCGAAAACAAACAACAGAAAGCTGGCGGCTTGGTTGCGAATAAAACTCCGTTTCCAAGACGCAATGGCCGCTTGCCCCGCGATTCCAGCCCCAATACCCGATCCGATTGCCGAAAGTCCGAGGACCGACGAAGCTCCAATCATTCCAAAATTCATACTCACTCCTTCGACGTTTTGTCGTTATTTTCGTTCCGCTCTTTGAACGGATGATATTCGAAACCGGACCATTCCATACCGAGATGGACCGAAAACTCGAGCATGTTTAATCGTATTCCGTGCACGATGACGGACAGAAAACTAAGCGTAATATTGAAAAGGTGCCCGATGATGAGAGCCAGCAATCCAATAATAAAGAGGGACGCTTTCCCGAGCATGGGCCCAAGCATGCTGTTTACCGTTTGGCTGATGGCCAACCCGGCCAAACCAACCGCCCACAACCGGATATACGAAACAATATCGGCAAAGTTGCTTACCACCCCCAAGAAAACGGATACAAAATTGGCCAAACTGGCCAAGATGCTTCGAATGATGCTTCCTTCGTAGTTAGAAAAGATAAAACTCAAGGCGAATCCGCCGCCCAGGAGGTACAGGGAAAAATTGGGGATGGGGAACCGTTGGGCATTGATAACCAGGTTAAACACCACGTTGATCATCCCCAGCATCATCAGCAATTGACCGAACTGACCTAACCATTTCAGGGTTGCCCTATCCCGCCGTATATTTTTAAGGTGGGCCAGGGAAAGCTGAACCGTCCCAAGGATAAAACAGATGACTTTTATGTTATCCCCCGCGTTGGGGTTATCGCTGGCGATCCAGTGGACCGACAGGGCCTTTAAAAACGAAGGAAGCTTGTCCGCGTCAATGCCCAGGTACGTAAGGGTCAAAACACCCCAAATAATGGTGAACACCGAGAGGGTCATCAAAAGCCGGGCTATAACGGGAACGGGTTTCCCTTTCCGTTTTGATAATAGAGCCACCAGGACCCCTGCGGTGAAGAGAAACAGGCCGTAGACCGCGTCTCCAAAGATCATCGCAAAAAAGAAACAGAAAAAGAGGAGGAACCAGGCCGAAATGTCGTACTCCCGATAGTTGGGTATGGTCCCTAGAAAATCAAAAATCGGTTGAACCATGGCCACCACGGGGTGATTTTTTAATTTTGTGGGAACCGGTTCGTCCAGACCCGGATCATCGACGATAAGGGCCCAACCGTGTTCCGCCGCTCCCCGTTTTACGATTCCCGCGGAATCGGCGGGAACAAAACCCGTTAACCAGCAAAGCCCCCGGCCTTCGGTTAAATCCTCGTCCCGTTCCATGCTTACCTTGGCGGTTTCAAACTCGATATCCCGCTCGATTTTCTTTAACGCGACCAGTAAAACCGGCACCTGGGGTGCCAATCCGGTCAGAGTTTGATCGATTTTTTCAATATTTTTTTTATGGTCTTCCAGAGACTTTTCTATTTCCGATAGAGATTTTTCGGGCAAACTAAAGGGGCTTTGGTCCGGTATCTGGGACCCCACAGCCACACAGCGGACCGTGGTCTTCGTCGTCCCGAGCACGATTACCCGAATAGATTCGGGTAACTTTTCGTAAGCCTGTTTTGGTAATTCGTAGGGGGTTAACAAAAGGCCCCCTTGGTTCAAAGTGGCAAAATCACGGGGATCAAAGTCCCCCCAGGGCTCTACGCGATTTTTTTCTTTGATGTCCGAATAAATCGCTTCCTGCTCCGCCTTTCGTTCCTCCGCCAAGGCAAGAATGCGATTCATAAGCTCCAGAGCTTCACCGGAGGTCTCTGTTTTCGTTGAGCGATCTTTCTTTTTGCTTTCGTAGTTCCGCAAAAGTCCGATCGCGTTTTCCATCCTAGCTTTGGTATCCAAAAGATTCGCCAGAGAAGCGGAAGACGCGGTCCGGTGGATAAGATGGAGAACCCCCAGGCGCCGTAGTTCCACCAGGGCGGCTTCACGCTGGGATTCCATAACCACCAGGGAGATTTTTTTCATCGGTTCTATCATTGGGCTACCTTCTCCATTCCCCGTTTCGCTATTTTACCCCGCACCACCGCCGCGGTCTGTTGATCTCCCAAATACACTCGAATTTTTTTGATGTTCGACTTAGCCTCGGGGATCTTAACCTTCTCGAACAAATTAACCCGTTGGGTGGTAACGCGAAGTTCCCGTTCCAACAGGCGTCGCTGTTCGTCCAAAACCTGGGCTTCTAAATCCAAAAGCAAGGCCTGCCGCATCCGGTCTACCGCCGCGTCGAGCCACAGGGGCGTCTTGACCAGATCATATTCCTGGACCGTAAAATCCGCCCCCTTAAACACGGGAATTTCGACCCCCGCGATATTGCCCGATACGGTGCGTATTTCCTTTATTTTTAGAAGGTCCGACGTAAAAAAGCCGGTTTCGGCAAATACGGCGATCCAGGATTTAAAAGTTTCGTCCAGCCGATCCTTGTCGGCCCGGAGCTTTTGTAAACGGGATTCCGTAACGCGAATTTCCATTTGTAGTTGCTGTTTTTTGAGCATCAACGTCGGAAGATACCGTTGATACATTTTCAACGAATCTTTCTGCTTTTTCAGCTCATTTTTGGTCAGCTTGATCTTCGCCATAGTTCCCCCAAGCCTAGGCTTTCTTGGGCCAGAATTTCTCGATCAACTCGGTCCGCAATCCCGTTTCTTCGCTCTTAAAACAGCTGGCCAGAATTTCCCACCCCAGGTCCAGGGCCCTCTCCAGGGGAATGTTCACCGAAAGATCCATCATCTCTTTTTCAAAGAGCTCCCCGTATTTAAGCAATTTGGTATCCCAATCGGACATCATAAAGCCCATGGCTTTCTTTTCCAGGGTATCCTTATAAGCGGCGTACAGTTTGATCATCCCATCCATAAGGGCCCGGTGATCCTCCCGGGTTTTACCGTTGACCTGCTGTTTTAACCGGGACAGGGATCCAAAGGGTTCGATGCGGCCGTTTTTAAGGTAATACTGCCCCTCGGTAATGTAGCCCGTGTTATCGGGTACCGGGTGGGTAACGTCGTCCCCCGGCATGGTCGTAACCCCCAGGATCGTGATGGAACCGGCGGTATCAAAGTCCACCGCCTTTTCGTAGCGGGCCGCCAGCTGGCTGTATAGATCCCCCGGATACCCCCGGTTAGAGGGAACCTGCTCTTGGGTGATGGCGATTTCTTTCATGGCATCGGCAAAGTTGGTCATATCGGTAAGCAGAACCAGGACGTCCTTTCCAGAAAGGGCAAACTGTTCCGCCACAGCCAGGGAAATATCGGGGACCATAAGACATTCGACCACCGGGTCAGAAGCCGTATGGACGAACAATACGGTTTTAGAGAGGGCTCCCCCTTCTTCCAAGGTATCCTTAAAGAAAAGATAATCGTCGTACTTTAGTCCCATTCCCCCCAAAATGATAATATCAACCTCCGCCTGCATGGCAATCCGGGCAAGAAGCTCGTTGTAGGGCTCTCCGGATACGGAGAAAATGGGTAGTTTTTGGGATACCACCAGGGTGTTAAACAGGTCGATCATGGGGATCCCCGTCCGTATCATCCGCCGGGGTATAATTCTCTTGGACGGATTTACCGAAGGACCTCCGATGGGGATAAGGTTTTCCCGCAACGCGGGGCCCTTGTCCCGGGGTTCCCCCGACCCGGTGAAGACCCGGCCCAGCAGGTTGTCCGAAAAGGACACCCGCATGGGGTGGCCTAAAAAGCGTACCGTATCCCCCGTGGAAACACCCCGCCCGCCGGCGAAAACCTGCAGGGACACCAGGTCGTCCTGCAGTCGGATTACCTCCGCCAGGGAGGTTCCGTACACCGTGTCGATTTCCGCCAAATCCCCGTACCGAATATCTTCCGCGCGAACGGTGATAACGTTTCCCGTAATGGATTCTATTTTGCTGTATACCTTTTTCATTCCCCTACCCCGTCCTACGCCAGAATCTTTTCGGCGGCTTTATCAAGGCCCGAAGATCGTTCCGCCACCATGTTGGAAATTTCCTTTTCCAAAGCGACAAACCGTTCGCTTTTCCATTCTACCCCGTTAAAATCCAGGAATTTTTGCCTAAGCCGGTTAAAGTAGGATCGGCCTTCGTCCTTATCCTTAAAGGTAAAATTGGAAGCCAAAATGGTCAGAATTACGTTAAAAACGTACCGTTGCCGTTCCGGGCTGACCGCCGCGTCTACGGCGTCGAAGGAGTTTTGCTGGAAGTATACCGAATCGAGGAAGTTTCCCTTAAGGTAGACCACGTAATCGTCCAAACTGGTGCCCTCTTCGCCGACCACCTTCATCATTTGTTCGACTTCGCTTCCCCGGGCCATAAAATCGTGGGCGTACTTGACCTTTTGGACATCGATAATGCCCCGGTATTTAGACCAGGAATCCAAGGGATGAATGGCCGGATACTTTCGAGCGTCGGACCGTTCCCGGGAAAGTCCGTGGAAAGCGCCGACGACCTTGAGAGTCGCCTGGGTTACCGGTTCTTCAAAGTTTCCACCGGCGGGGGATACGGTTCCGCCGATGGTTACCGACCCTACCTGGCCGTCCCGTAATCGGACTATACCCGCCCGTTCGTAGAACCCGGCAATTACCGATTCCAAGTAAGCGGGGAAGGCTTCCTCTCCGGGGATCTCTTCCAGGCGGCCGGACATTTCCCGCATGGCCTGGGCCCATCGGCTGGTGGAATCGGCCAACAACAGCACATGGAGACCCATTTGGCGGTAATATTCCGCCAGAGTCACGGCGGTGTACACCGAGGCGTCCCGGGCCGCCACGGGCATGGAGGATGTATTGCAGATAATGATGGTCCGTTCCATCAGGGAACGGCCCGTTTTCGGATCCAATAGTTCGGGGAATTCCTTTAGGGTTTCCACGACCTCGCCTGCCCGTTCCCCACAGGCGGCGATGACCACGATATCCACGTCCGCGTGGCGGCTGGTAATCTGCTGGAGCACCGTTTTCCCAGCTCCAAAGGGTCCGGGGATGCAGTAGGTTCCCCCCCGGGCCACGGGGAAAAACGTGTCGATCAACCGGACCTGGGTAACCATGGGGTCTACGGGTTTAAGCCGTTCGGCGTAACAATCCACCGCCCGTTTTACGGGCCAACGGAAGGACATGGCCACGGGAATTCGGTTGCCCTTTCCATCGTCCAATTCGGCGATCGCATCCCGAACGTGGTAAGACCCCGCTTGGTTTATCCGCGCCACCATGTACCGACCGTACAGATTAAAGGGAACCATAATCCTATGGGTAAAAGCTCCCTCGGGAACCGTGCCTAGGGTATCCCCCCGTTCTACCGCCTGCCCTACTTTTACCGTGGGCGTAAAATCCCAAAAAGAATCCAACGGAAGGGCATCCAAATAAATACCCCGTTCAAGGAAATACCCCGCTTCTTCGGCCAACTTGGGCAGGGGATTTTGCAGACCATCAAAAACCTGACCCAAAAGTCCCGGGCCAACCTCTACGGCGAGCATGTCCCCTGAAAATTCCACCGAATCGCCGATAGCGATACCCTTGGTCAATTCAAAAACCTGGAGCTGGCACACGTCACCCCTGATACGGATGACCTCGCTTTTCAACTGTTTATCGCCCACCTTAACGTAGCCGACCTCGTTCATTGAAACGACGCCATCAAAACGGACACCCACCATGTTTCCGTTAACGGCGACGACTTTTCCTTTTGTTCCCGTCATTGCGGTTCTCCCGATACCATACTGTTCGATTGTGCTTCCATGATGGAAGCGTATAAATTCTTGTATTCCTTAAATCCCTCTTCGGTTTTCAGCCTTCCCTGCCGTTCCAAAATTTGCAGTTTGAGCATATAGGCGAACACCGTGTCTCGCCCGAAATAGTCAAAACCCTGAAGCGCTTCGATGGCGGCCCACCGGGAACGGTCCAAAAAGACCTCCGCTTCCCAGGGGGATTCAAGACCCAGAGCCGCCTTAGCCGCCGAAACCGCGTCCACCGGATCCGCAGGGGGATCGATAGGGAAGTTGCCCTCCCGTTTAAGGTTCGCAAACCGAAGTTTTGCCAGGTTTAGGCGGAGCGTCCGTTCCCAGCTTTGCCAGCCGTCGATGAGGGCAGAGGGGATAGGATGGGGAAGAATATCCGGAGCTTCCTCGAAATTTTGGGG
The DNA here is from genome assembly GCA_964425215.1 of uncultured Treponema sp. GTDB lineage: Bacteria > Spirochaetota > Spirochaetia > Treponematales > Breznakiellaceae > CAYRLW01. The sequence continues at coordinate 69,268 of CAYRLW010000007.1, read as the reverse complement.
AACTAAAACGCACTGGTCTAAAAGATCCCTGTCCTCCGCCGATAAAAGATCCGCGCAGAGTTCCCGAAAATGATCCACTGAAAAGGGCGCGGGCCCCCCAAACGCGAGACTTGGAAGCTGGGCTACCAAATAATAGTAGGCTCCCACGGTCTATAACCCCTTTGCCGCAGAAGAAAGAACCTCCGCCAGACGGGGATTTAGATATAGGGACATGAGTTCGGCCACCGCGGAGGCTGAAAAATCGTAGTACGCCGAACCATCTTTCCCGGCGATCCGGAACCCCGCGCTAAGGGTTCTGTCGGCCCTTAACTCGAGGCCTTTTTTCAATTCGGCGCTTAAAGCCGCAGTAAAATAGCTTTCCAAACGGCCTAAGGCCTCGGGGTTTAATAAAAGGTTCAGCTCATTGGAATTTTTAGAAGCCCAGGCTTTTAATACCTCGGGAATTACGGTTTTAAGCGTATCGTCTTGATACGCTACCGTAACTTCCCGTTCGATAATTTTATTAAGAAGGTTTTGTATTTCGTCCTTAAAAGAAAGGATAAGATTACGGGATGCCTGTTGAACTGCGGCAACTCCGGCTTTTTCGGACCGTTCTGCGTCCGCTTTTCCCCGTTCAACCAGGGCCGCCGCTTCTTTTTTTGCCGCCTCGATAATCCGTTTTGCCTCCACTTCCGCTTCGGCTTTAATCCGACCCGCTTCGGTGGACGCGGATTCGATACCATCTTTTTTTATTTTATCGATAAGTTCCTGCAATTGAATATCCATACACTCCTCTTTATCAACATAAAAATATATCCGTTATACCACGGAGTAAGCAGAAGGGGCTCCACCAACTACGAGGTGGCGTATCGGAGCACCTTGAGCAGTTTGCGTTTTACAATTCCATATACCGCCTGGGGGTTTTCGTATTCCAAAACTTTTTTTTGGATCATTTCGTCCACCGCCGCGGCTAAATCCTCCACAGAAGCGTATTTATCTAAATCGACCAGGTCGATGGAGGATAAGACCTGACTTAAACCCGCGAATTCGCGGGAAAGCAGGGCTTCGTTCTCGTTGTACACGTAGGGAGTAACTTCGTTCCCCCGAAATTTTTTTTCGTAGAGATTTTCCAGATCCTCCACGTCCTCAAGACAATCCTCGATCTCCGCCTTCAAAATTTTCAAAAACAAGCGCTTTCGTTCGGGCATCGTGGACCTCCTACAAGGAACCGCTCATACCCATTCTATGCGTTAGCCTCTCTTTTTGCAAGAAAATTAAAAACCACTTGCTTCAAAATTTCCGTATATATCGGAAACTTTTTCAAAACTCAGGGAGTTTTGAAAAAGCCACCTTATATGTATAAGCAGTATTTTTGCTATCCTTTATAATATAAATATTTATATTTATATTGCAAAAATACTGCAAGAGGTTCTTTCAAAAGTAACAGACTTTTGAAAGAACCTCATAGGTTTACCAATCGAAGGCGTATACCGCCGTCTCTTTGTATTTTCTATCGGGCCCAAAGATGGCGGATGGAAACTCGTTCCGGTTAGGACTATCGGGATAGTGTTGGGTTTCCAAGCAGAAGCCCCCGTTCCGGCCGTATACGGAACCGGCCTTACCCGCCACACCGTCCAAAAAATTACCCGAATAGAATTGAAGCCCCGGCTGGGTGGTGGAAAGGCGCAGGGTTCTTCGGGACAGAGGTTCAAACACCTCGGCGCAGGGGCGTAGTTTACCGATTTCCCCGTCCACCGTAAAGCAATGATCGTAGCCCCCGCCGGTAGCCCCGATATCCTTACCAATGGCCTTCCGGGTAGTAAAATCGAAGGGGGTACCCTTAACGGGCCTCAGTTCCCCCGTGGGGATAAGATTGGAGTCGCTTACCAGGTAGGAAGAAGAAAACAGTTTAACCTCGTGGTTTAAAATAGTCCCATTCCCTTCGCCGGCTAAATTATAATACCCATGGTTAGTAAAATTAACAGGGCAGGGGGCGTCGACTTTAGCCTTAAACTCGCAGGTAAGCTCATTGTCTCCCGTCAAACCGTAGGTCACGGCGGCCTTTAGGTTCCCCGGATACCCCTCTTCGCCGTCGGGACTTTCCAGTTCCAAGCGAACGTAGACGTTGCCCTTTTCTTCGTAGGCCTCTGCGGACCAAACCCGCTTATCAAAACCTCGGCGCCCCCCATGGAGCGTGTTTTTCCCATCGTTGCGGTACAACGCGTAGGTATGACCGCCCAATTGAAAGCGACCCTCGGCGATTCGATTGGCGAACCGGCCAACGGTAACCCCAAAGTAGGGCTTGTTTTGCATATACGGATCCAGGGTGGAAAAACCTAACAGTACGTCGTCCCGACTTCCAGAACGGGAGGGAACGTACAGAGAGATAAGGGTCCCTCCGAAGTTGGTCAATGTAAGGGATAATTCTCCCGCCTTTATAACAAATAAATCAACCTCTTCCCCCGAGGAAAGGACACCGAATTTTTTTTTCGTAATTTTCATAGCCGCCCCCTCTTTACGTTTTTTAGTGTATCAAAGACCTTGGGTCAACGCAAGGGGAAATAAAAAGACGGCTTCCAATTCCCCGATCTTTTATAAGATCAGCGCTGAGGCTTTTTCGGTAAGGCTTCCTCGACCTCATTGAATTTTAGGGATAAAAGAGCTATGATCCGGCTATGGATAAGTTTTTCGATCGCCTGGGGGATGTGTTAAAAAATTTCTTACATGACGATGACGAGAAACTATTCTCATCCTCCCGTCGATTCACCAGCGGTTCCGGGGACCCGGATCTGGACGCCGCCTATGAAGAACTGGATGATTTTCTCAACAATCGATCAAAAAACGATCGGGGAACCCATGAACGGTTCGAGTATTCCTTCGATGAAAACGGTCAATTTAAACAAAAAAAAGCCGGTCCATCCCCAACAAACGGTATTCCCGAAGCTCTGCGGAAGGATTTTGAAGAGCTGGGGCTTCCCTTCGGCGCGGGACCTGAGGAATGTAAAAGGGCGTACAAACAGCTGTTAAAGATCCATCATCCGGACCGCCACGCTGGGCATCCGGGGAACATGAAAAAGGCCACCGAAAAATCGTCCCGTATCAACGCGTCCTACCAAAGAATTGAAAAATGGCGTGAAACGGGCAAAATCGATTAAAAAATCGTACCCAACCCTTGTAGGCTGACCCAAGGCCATAAGGAGCCGGGTTAAGGTTCCTAGGAGCTGGAATCTTCCTCTTCTTCCGTCTCGTCTCCCCATTCGGCCAATTTGCGGTGGAGGGTTTTTCTACCTATTTGCAGTACCTCGGCGGTACGGCTTTTGTTCCCCCGTTGGGCCGAAAGGGTATCCCGAATAATGATCTTCTCCGCTTCTTCCAAAGGTATGCCCATGGGAAGGCGGATCCAACCCGCTTCGGAGGAATTCCGGATGGTGGGGGGCAGGTCGTCCACCGTAATAAGGCGTCCTTTGGCCATTACCACGGCGCTTTCCAGGCAATTCCTCAGTTCCCGGACGTTGCCGGGCCAGTCGTAGGCGTACAGGGCCGCCCGGGCTCGGTTATCCAGGGCTTCGATGGGTTTGCCGTTTTCCTGGGCAAACTCCTTTAAAAAAGCGGTGGCTAATAGGGGAATGTCATCCTTCCGTTCCCGCAGGGGCGGAACGTGCAGATTCACCACATTAAGCCGATAGTACAGGTCCTCCCGAAAGGTTCCCTTTTCTATTTCCGCTTTTAGATCCCGGTTAGTCGCCGCTACGATGCGGACGTCCACCTCCAATGTTTCTTCTCCCCCGACCCGTTCGAACTTTTTCTCCTGCAGTACCCGAAGTATTTTTATTTGTACGTTCTGGTCGATTTCCCCAATTTCATCCAAGAACAGGGTCCCCTCGTGGGCTAACTCAAAGCGCCCCCGTTTTCTGCCCACCGCGCCGGTAAAGGCGCCCTTTTCGTGGCCGAAAAGTTCGCTCTCCAAAAGCGTGGCCGCCAGGGCGGCGCAGTGGACCTTAACCAGGGGTTTTCCCTTCCGGGGCGATAATTCGTGGATCGCGTCGGCCACCAGTTCCTTTCCCACCCCCGATTCCCCGGTGATCAGCACCGAAGCCTTGGTCGGGGCCACCTGCCGAATCGTGTCAAAGACCTTCCGCATGGCCGCGCTGGTCCCGATAATCGCGTCAAATTGTTTTTTTCTATCCAGCTCTTCTTCCAAGCGCCGATGCTGGAGTACCAATTCCCGGTTCTGCAGAGCCCGTTTTACCAAAAGGGAAAGGCGATCCAAGTTTACGGGTTTTGTTAGAAAATCGTAGGCCCCATTCCGCATGGCATCAACGGCGGTTTCCACGGTACCATGGCCCGTCAAAACGATAACCGGCACCCCGGGACTTTCGCTACCAATCCGTTTTAACAGCTCCTCGCCTCCCATTCCCGGCATACGAAGGTCCGTTATAACCAGGTCTATGTCCCCCCTTTGAAACCGTTTCCAGCCCTCGTCCCCATCGGCCGCCACTTCCACCTCGTGGCCGTCCATTTGAAGCGCCGCCGCCAAACCTTGCCGAATATTTTTTTCGTCGTCCACCACCAGGAGTTTAAACTTCATTTTCCAGGCCCCCATAGGCGATCAGTTTTGTATCTTTTTGAGGAATCGGCAGGGTAATAAGGAAACTGGCCCCCTCCTTTTCCTTTGACTTTACCGAAATCTCTCCCCGATGTTCCTTGATAATTTTAAAGACCAAGGTAAGGCCTAAACCGGACCCCGACTCTTTCGTGGTAAAGTAGGGTTCAAAAATTTTTGATAGGTTTTCCTCCGGTATCCCGATCCCCGTGTCTTGAATCAGTATGCGGGCTTCGTTACTCTGAAAAGAGGTTTCAATGGTCAGCGTTCCCCCGCCGCTCATGGCCGCCATGGCGTTTTTAATAAGGTTTAGCAGGGCCTGTTTAATATACCGTTCATCGTATTCCAGCAGGGGTAAGTCTTTGTCGAGTTTTAAAACGCATTCGATTCCCAGGGCTTGCAGTTCATAGCGGACGAAATCGATTAACTCCCTAATGACGTTGTTGATATCCCCTTCACGGATCTCCATATCCATGGGCCGGACGGCGAACAAAAAATCTACCACGATTCGGTTCAGCCGATCGATTTCCTCGTTGACCACCATCAAATATTTATCCAGCAGGTCAAAAGGGGCGTTGGATATATCCGCCATAGGTTTGGCATTCTCTAGGGGTTCAGGGGTGTCCGAACAGGCGGCCCGGCTTGCCTTTAGGGCCTTTTGTATGAGCTGAATATGGATCGATATGGAACCCAGGGGGTTCTTGATTTCGTGGGCCACCCCCGCGGCGAGGGTCGTCAGGCTGGCCAGGTTTTCCGCCCGGCGTAAACGGGCTTCTTTTCCCCGTTTTTCCGTAATATCCTCCACATGAACCAGGGAACCCGTAACCCGACGATCCTTTACCAACGGGAGGACGCTTACCGCCAACAGCCGTTGTATCCCCTTACACTCCACGTCGAACTCCCGGTCTTCTACCCGGTCGCCGCTCTGCAGGGTTGTTTTTAAAAATTCGGCTATCCGTTCATCCGACACGGAGGTCCACAGGGGCCGTTCCCCCTGATCGTGAAACACCAGGGGTAAAAGCCGTTCCGCCGCTTTGTTGATTAAAATGAGGTTATTGGCCTCATCGCAGACCAGAAGTCCCTCGGCAAGGGAATCCAACACCGATTCCAGCCGTTCGTTTTCTTCGGCGGAAGAGAGGAGTAGTTCGGTGATCTGTTCCGCCGTCATTTTGGGAAGTTTTTTTAGGGCCCGTTCGATAAAATTTCTCATATGCGCCCCGTTTGTTTGGTCAATCGGATAAAAAGAGCTTCCAACGCCAGGCTTGGATTTTGGTTGTAAGTCCCTACGGCCACATCGGCGCTCCGTACGGCTTGACGCCATTGGTCCGCCGCCACCGTAATAGGGGGGCCTAAAGGATTTTCCCGCAGGAGGGGTTCCAAATTCCGTAACATCCGTTCTAAAAAGAGGGGAAACAAAGAACGGATAGAAAAATTATCCATCATTTTTAGAACCCGACCGACTACCTCACGGGAATCCGTCGAAAATTCGGTCTGTGAAGGGTTTTGGAAAAAACGTTCCTTCAGTTCCGCGCCGTAAGAGGCGGTCTTAAAAATAGAATGGGCAAAAAAGGCCGCCGCTTGGTCGATCAAAGCGGGGGAGATGGGGAGAAAACTTTCCAAATAGGCGCTTATTTTACTGCCCCCCCAGGGGTCCGCCCCAGTCCCCAGGGCTTCGGCCCCCGCGTTATCCCGAAAAACCCGGCGAATAACCTCCAATTCTTTGGAGCCTTCTCGTCGGGAAAATTGATAGGGCCGCAAACGGGAAAGGATAGTAGGCAATATGGCGCCCCGTCGTTCGGTGGTCAAAAGGACCACCGCGGTTTCCGGCGGTTCTTCGAGAATTTTCAACAGGGCGTTCCGGGCGCTATCCTGCATCCGATCGGCATTTTCTAAAACCAGTAATTTTCTCTTTCCCACGGGGGCCAGCCGAGCCCAGAAAGAAGCCCGCCTAACCTGAAAAATGGGAATGGTATCGGCGATGCCGTCGGCTTCCAGCTTTATGGCCGTATTTATAATTTTTTCCACCAAATCGGTCAAATCTTCCGATTTGGTCGTTTCTTTTAACCGGGGAATCAGGGACCCCGTGCCCACAGGAGGCTCGAAGAGGTTTTCCAAATCCTCGATCATTTCGTTGATCGTAACCACCAAAGCGGCGGCCTTGTTCAGTTTCGCCTCTTCCCCTTCCCAGAGGACAGGAGCGAACCGGGAGGTCAATTTTTTTAAGGACCGAAGAAAGAGGAGCCGGGCGGCGGATTCGCTTTCCCGGATAAACGCGGCGGCGGCGGCTGAAATCTCCGCAGAAAAGGAACGGCTTCCCAGGAGCAGGAGATCCGGATGGGAAAGGGTTCGATGGAGCGTACAGGCAGAACAGGTACAGTTCCACGGAGCCTGAGGATTTTCACAGGAGAGAACCCGGCCTAATTCGAGGGCCGCAGTTCCCTTACCCGAAGCGGCGGGACCTTGGAACAACAGAGAAGAGGGTAAGGATGATGATCGGATATCCTCTATCAGCTGATTCACCGCCGGTTGGGCCACCAGGTTTTCAAACATTATTGTGGGACCCTTACGTTCAAGATAGGGACGTTTTTTTCCAAAACACCCATAAGGGGCAATAAATAATGGGCAAAGAGGCTCTTTCCCAAAAGGGGTGACGGGTCAAACAAGGGCTGAACCGATAAAACAAAGATGGCTAGGGCGACGACCAAAAGACCCTCCACCAAACCCCATATAATTCCTAAAAATCTATCCACGGATCCCAATTCAACCCGTTGAACAATATCCCGCAAAATATGTTCAAATATTTTTACTACAATAAATATTCCAATAAAAAGTGCCGCAAAAGCTAATACCTCTGGTAGGATGTTAATATTCATTTTATTTTTTATGTAAACCGCTCCCCGGGGGTACAGGAGAATCGCCACGATTAGTCCAAGGGTAATTGCGGCGACGGACATAAACTCCTCGACAAAGCCCCGAAGGGCACAGCGGACCACCAAAATAAGTACGACCGAAGCGAAAATAATATCGATGGTTGTAAAACTCATCCCTGTCCTCCTGCTGTCCCTTGGTTTTTGATCCGGTCGATGATGGCGGAAGCGATAAGACTAGTCCCGTCCAACCGGCCGATGGTTCGCACCCCCTGAACAAGGGAGTCCCTCAGGGCCTTATCTTCAAGAACCCGTTTAACCGTATCCACCAGGTGGGCCATCGTAACCGAAGAGCCCGAGAGTACCAGGGCCGCGCCCTGGGATTGGAAGTATTCGGCGTTTTCCACCTGGTCGCCCCGGGTTCCCGAGCCCTCCAGGGGGATAAGAATCAGGGGAATACCCGCCACCGCGGCTTCCCACAGGGTTCCCGCTCCACTGCGGCCTACCACCACCGTGGATGCCGCTAAAACATCAGGAAGTTCGTCCTTTAGGTAAGGAAAGGGGCGATATTTTGCCGTAGCCGGTGGAATATCCTGGGCTGAGGGACCGGTTTGATGGATCACCGTACAGAGGGCCGTTAGCTCCCCCAGGGCTGTCCGAATTAAATCGTTCACCTGCCGGGCTCCTTGACTACCCCCAAGGACTAACAAAAGGGGTTCCCGGTTATCCACGCCCAAAAAAGCGCGACCTCGCTCCGGATTTCCCCGCCTAAAAGCGGGCCGGACGGGGTTGCCCACCACCGCTACCCGGTAACGATACCCCGGCGGCAGTCGTTGAACCGTAGCTTCGTAGGCCGTAAAAACCTTTTCCGCAACCCTAAGGTTCAAGCGGGTAGCCAAACCGGGGCTAAAATCCGACTCGTGGGTAAAAACGGGGATCCCCAGGGATGCGGCGGCAAAGCAGGGAGGAACGCTGACAAACCCCCCCTTGGAGAATAGGAGGGCAGGCCGATGTTTTTTCAAGATCCGCCGGGCCGCTAAAAAGCCCGCTCCAATTTTAACCGTATCGGTAACATTTTTCAGGGAAAAGTAACGCCGCAATTTACCCGTGGGAATCCCAAAAAATTCGATACCCGCCGATTCGACGATGGACCGATCGATCCCCGAGTCGGAACCGATCCACATAAGGCGACAGGGTAAACGCTGTTGTAAAAGTTCTGCGACCGCTAGGGCGGGGTAAATATGCCCCCCGGTGCCGCCGCCGGTAAACGCAATGGTGACCATAGCCCTTAGGCTACACGATCTAAGGGATTTTCGCAAGAAATCCTACGGGATTTAAGGATTCTGGGGGGAAGGATAGGCAGAAAAAAGAGCCTGTATTTCCGGGTTGTGAAAGAGCTTGGCGTACTTGCGGCCGCTGAAGCCCAATTTGTCGTTAATATCCGGATCCGCGTGGGCTTTTAACAAAAGATCAACCAGGGGAACGTCGTTTCGGCCCACCGCCAGAACCAGGGCGGTTTGACCATCCTTGCTTTGCAGGTTTACGTTGGCCCCCGCTTCCACCAGCCGACGGGCTATCCGTTCGTGCCCCCCCGCCACCGCGTCCATCAGAGGGCTGTTACCCCGATCCTCGCTTTGGGTGTCCATGCGGGCCCCTGCGTTCAAGAGCAGTTCCACCATGGCCAGATTGCCCGTCCGGGCCGCCAACCCTAAAAGGGTTACCCCCTTTTTATCCCGGGTGTCCGCGGGAAGCCCCGCTTTTAAAAAGAGTTCCGCCGCCTGGATATTTCCCTCGACCACGGCTTCCGCAAAGGCGTCGCCCCTGAAAGAAATCCCCAACTCTAACAGGGACCTCCGGGCTTCCCGCCGCTCTGTTAGGGATACCCATTCCCGATGTTCCGCCTCTATAAACGAGCAGAGGTCCTCTATCGAAAGGACCAAAAAAAAGGGCGCCAGATAGGGAACCTGATGGGGATACCGGGAGGGGCGGTACAGAATTAAGAGCCGGCCCGTGCCGATGGAATACCCCGCCACAAAGGAAAGCCACGCGCTGGTAACGTTGTGCTCCGAATAGGGAACCACGATATGGGTGGCTGGAGAAAGGAGTTCATCCAGGCGCCGTTTTTCCGTTCGCCAGCGCTTACCGACCGTAAAAGCCCGAGCGGGAATTTGCAGGTCCCGTAACGCGCGCAATATCAGACGAGCATGATGGATATCGTGGGTATCGCATAGTACAAATACCTTCAAGGATACGCTTCTCCTAGGAGTTTTCCGCTCAAGGGCGACGCTCCTGGTTCATTTTCGACATTTTACCATAAAATATTAAAACTACCACCGGAGGATCAGACAAATGGAGGGAACCTTCGCCAAAATCCGACGTGCTATGGGGTTTTCACCTTGGCTAGGCAATTATCCAAATAAAAAGCCGAGGCCCCGTCTTCGGGTAATATTTCTAACACCTTGCGAAAATTATACATGGCCTGGGGGAAATCCTTTTGGTAATAACTAAGCATTCCCTGCTCAAAATGTATATTGGCCCTCATTTTTCGTTCCTGCAGGTTCGGATCCATCCCATCAAAAATTTCAAACACCGAAACGGGATCTATTTTTCCCTTGACCCGAACTTTTCCTATGAACCGGTACAGATACGCCCCTGGATTATTAAGACTTTTAAAGGTTTCTTCACTTATGGCCAGGGAAATATTAAAAACCTTGGTAATCCCCTCAAGACGGCTGGCCAGGTTAACCGCGTCGGAGATCACCGTGTTCTGCATCCGGTCTTCCAC
>CAYRLW010000007.1:0-58934 GCA_964425215.1 uncultured Treponema sp. | reverse complement strand
TCCGAAATAACCGGAACGATACGGGAAAGGTACGAGTTGATGAACTTAAAGTTCTCTTCGGGGGTTAAAATTTCCGAAAGGTTGGTAAATTGCCGGATATCGGAAAAGAAGATCGTCATATCCTGCTTTACGTGGTCCCCCAATTGAAGATCCATCACATTGGGTTTGTTGAGGATGGCTAAAAATTCCCTCGGAATGAAACGGGTCAGAACCAGAGAAACCCGATCCACGTAATCGGAGAGCAGAACCTCCTCTTCCTGTTTTTCGGACCCGGGGGACTGAAATAGCCCGCTACTCCACACCCAGAGCGTCACCGCTAGGGCTAAAACACCGGACCGGAGAGGGATTAAAGAAAAAAGAGGAACCGGGATAAAAAGTAAGCTCAGTAAAAGAGGTGGTACTACCCTGGTGGGGTACCGCTTTTTAAGGAGCAGGTACAGAAAAATGATAAAAAGGAAAACCCATAGGAGAACCGAAAGACTTAAGATAAAAAAATCCATCGAAATCGTAACTGGAAGGGCCACTACCCCCTTCAACAGGGGGAACAGGGCGATGAGCCCCCCAAGAACTAGCAGGAATACGGCGCTTATTTTACCCCAGGGATTAGAAACCTGAAGCAAAAACGTCATGGCTGAAAAAATCAAAAGGGCGATGGCGCTGAAAAATCCTAAGCGCGAAAACAACGGATTTCCATCGGCGTTTAAAAGGCTGATCAAGGGGGACGCGAGGGCGATCCAAAGGGCTAGGGACGCAAGCCAGGAAGCCCCTGGAATAAGCCTGGCCCAGGCTTTCTTTTTTACGGTACGCTCTTTTTGGACGGCCAAAATCAGGCCTACCAGGTACAGGGACACTAAAAAACCGAAGGCCAGGGAAAGTCCTAGTCCAAGGGCAGAAAAATTCTCCCCTGAAGTCCGGTTTCCCCGTTCACCCTCAAGCCAATTTGAAAAATAGGGAAAAATAAAATCCAACATTACTTAAAACTTTAATCTATTCAAAGGGGATTTAAAAGATACAAATCTGAGGTTTTTTTAAAAGTCTATTGAGGTTCTTTCAAAAGCAACAGACTTTTGAAAGAACCTCATTGAGTTAAATCCAAAGACTTCAATTTTGTGATTTGTTCCGATAAAAACGTAATTTCTGAAGCCCTTTCAGAAGAAGCCTTGTATTGAGATTGACCGCATTTTAAAAAAAAAGTTCAAAGGGCTTTTAACCCTTTGAACCAACCTGCCGCCAAAGGGAATCGAACCCTTGACACAAGGATTTTCAGTCCTTTGCTCTACCAACTGAGCTACAGCGGCGTCATGGGTAGTTTTATAAAGGGATTAAAAAAAAATGTCAATAGGTAGGCCGATGAAAGACAAATCTGGGATTATTTGTGCTATTTCGGTTCCCCGATTCTTGTTAAATGTGAGAAATGAGATATATTGGATATGTGACCATAATCCTACGAGGAGGCTACTCTATGAAATCCAGTCGAACTATTTTTGCGGCGACCCTGCTTGGAACCGCCCTTTCCCTGTCAACGGCCTTCGCTACACCGACCGTAGCGGACCTTCAAAAGGGAGCCGCCGCCATGTCCAACGCCCTGGCAAAGGCCCTGCCCTTTAATTCCACCGTGGGGCTCAACTGGTCCGACGCGTATATCGGCCAATTCATTTCCCTGCCACCCCACTTTGGGTTCGGCATCGTTGGAGGAGCCACCAGCATCAATTCCTCCGACGTAACCTCCCTGCTTAAGACCCTGGGCTACGATACCTCGAGCCTTGGAAATACCCTGCCCCTGCCGGCCCTGGCGGCGGAAGGCCGGATCGGCGGCTTTATCCTTCCCTTCGACATCGGTGTTAAGGCGGGCTTTATTCCCCAGGCCGCCGGAGAAGCCCTTTCCAGCGCCGCGGGGGGCCTGAACGTGGACTACCTGCTGGCGGGGGCCGATATCCGTTACGCCCTGGTCAAGGGCAACCTGGTCCTGCCCAAGGTTTCCCTGGGGGTGGGCGTAAACTATATGAGCGGCGGGGTGAGCAAATCCGTGGGGAGCAATCAAACCTTCAACTTTGGAAGCGACACTATTACCGCGCAGGCTCCGACCATCGGCATCGATTGGAAAACCACGACTTTAGATTTTAAAGCCCAGGTTTCCAAGAGTTTCCTAATTTTTACCCCCTACCTGGGGTTGGGAGCCGCCTACGGCATGTCCCACGTGGGGTACTCGGTAAAAAGCACGGTACTCTATAACGGAACAGCGATCAATCAGACCCAGATAGATTCGATCAACTCCTATCTGAAGAGCCTAGGATTAGCTCCTATGGATATCACCGCTTCGGGGATTTCTTCGTACTACGACGTGAACGCCTGGGGATTCCGGGCCTTTGGGGGGCTTTCGCTTAACATGTTCGTGATTCGCATGGATTTGACGGGGCTTTATAATATCTCCGACGGGAGCTACGGCGGGACCCTGGGCGTTCGGTTCCAGCTCTAGGAGTTTGTCGGACTATTTTATCCTTACGTTACAAACGGACGGTCAGAAAAACTGCCATGTTTTCCCGGGAAAGTGGGGCCGGCTTAAAAGGCTTGCCCCGCTCCCTTTGACGGAGGAGTCCGAATAAACTACAATAGTTCTGGGAGGCTCCTATGGGCGAAACCAATCAGTATCTTACCTTTACCCTGGAGGGAGAACAGTACGCGGTTAGCGTTTTGAGGGTCCGGGAGGTGCTGGAGTACACCCGGGTTACCAAAATTCCCCGGACCGCCGATTATATGCGGGGTATTATCAACCTTCGGGGAACCGGGGTTCCGGTGATCGACCTGCGGACCAAGTTCGGTATGGGCCAGGGGGAAACCACCCGGGACTCGAGTATTATCGTCATGGAAGTTCAGAGCCCCGAGGGGCCCGTGGTCTTAGGGGCTTTGGCCGATTCGGTTCAAGAGGTGATAGAGCTGGAAAAGGATCAAATCGAAGCGCCTCCCCGCTTTGGAACAAAATTGGCCACCGATTTTATTCAGGGTATGGGAAAACGGGAGGGAAAATTTATTATCATCCTGGATATGGATAAAATTTTCAGCACCGACGAGGTGAGTTATTTAAACACCCTAGAAAATTCCGCTGAATTAGCCGAAGTCCATCCGTAAAAAAACGGTGGACCAAGCCCTGCCGTCACGAATTGATACAATAGCCCAGGATTCGCCGGGCCCGGGAAGTCCAGGGTTCCCCTTCCCGGCTTGCTAGTTCCAGGGTGTTTTTAAAAACCGGTTCCCCGGTGGCCTGGGCGATGTCCAACATAGAAGAGCGGAGACGGTCCGAAGATCGGGCCCAGAGGGCCGCCAACTCTCCCGCCGCCTGGTACACGCTCAGATCGGCGATGGATCGTACCGCCGCGCTGACCACCATCTCTTCGCTGTCAGAAAGGGCCCGGCGCAGGAAAATATACGCGGCCTTTTTCCCCGAAAATCCTAGTTTCCGCACCGCCTGCCGACGGGCCAGGGGATCCGGCGCCGTCAGGGCTATCCGCCCCAGGGAAAACAGGTCCCCCTCTTCCGGGGCGCCGCCCCTTGGAAGCCGCGGTTCGGCCATCTTTGGCTTCCCATGATCCAGAGGCCTAACGGGCGTATGAACCAGCGTGTCCTTTCGGGAAACCGTCTGAAGGCTCTTGTAGGCCCGGATAACCGTCACGAGTCGATCGCTTGAATCCCGGCGGTTAGACCGATCGGGATGATACTTTTTTGAAAGGTAGCGGAACGCCGATTTGATTTCCTCAAAATTTGAAGTCGGTTCCACCCCTAAAACGCGGTACGGTTCTTGAAAATCCACAGCTAGAGACTCCCCGTACGGGCCTCCAATTCGGCTATCAGGGCACGGAGGGTTAGTTCCATTTCCGTTGCCCTGTTCCGGTGGTCCAAGGAACTATCGGTTCCATCTCCCAGGCTTCGCAGAAGTTTTTCCGCCTCCGCCAGGGTTTCTTCCAGTTCACCCTCCAGGGTCCTATCGCCCTGGGCCCCACCCGAAAGGGAGGCAAGATGATCGATTAAGGAACGGAGCCGACGATCCGAACCGCCTTCCTCCGATTCCACCGCGATGGTCACCCGTTGTTCCAGTTGGGAATCCAAATCCCTGGCCCGTACCTGTAGAATTTCGTCATCATCGATTGAAAACTCAACGTTTATTCTCGGCTCGCCCCGTTTGCACGATCGGATTCCCGAAAGGATAAATCGACCCAGGCTAAGGTTTTCCGAAGCCCGTTTCGATTCCCCCTGGAGAACGTGGATTTCTACGGTTCTCTGATCATCCGCCACGGTGGTGAATATTCGGGATTTTTGCGCGGGGATGGGGGTATTCTTTGGAATGAGGGGTATAAAAACGTCCCCATCGATTTCCAGGCCAAAGGAGCGGGACACCGCGTCCCGTACGGTAAATTCACCCATGGCGCCGGAAGAAAGGGCGGCGAACACGGAAGCGCCATAGGCTACGATCTCCTCGGGGTTTACCCGCCCCTCGGGTTCTCTGCCAAAGATTTCTCCCAGACGCCGCCTGACCAGGGGTATGCGGCTGGAACCGCCGGAAAGAACGAGCCTATCTACCGATTCTACCGTGAGCCCCCCGTCTGCGAGGGCCTTTTGGGTAAGTTCCAGGGTCTTTTCTATGTACGGGGAGATCAATCCTTCAAAATAGGTTCTGCTGATGGTCCAGCTCGGATGGTTTTTGCCCTTTAAGCCGGCGAAGGGAAGGACAAGGGTGGCGGTATCCCGGCTGGAAAGCTCGATTTTCGCCCGTTCCACCAGGTCCGTCAGTTGCTGTAAAAGTACCGGATCGTCCTTAATGGTATCGTTACCCAACTCCCCTTCAAAAAACACGAGGGCTTCTTTAAGAAGGAGTTCGTCAAAGTCCGTTCCCCCAAGCCGATTATCCCCCCCCGTGGAAAGGACCCGACAATCGCTTCCCTGCATGGCTAAAACGGTGGCGTCGAAGGTTCCGCCCCCCAAATCGTAGACCAACACGGTGTGGCTTTCGGTGCGAGAATTTTCAAAATTAGAATTGTATGCCCACGCCCAAGCGATGGCCGCAGCGGTGGGTTCGTTAAGGAGGTGGCGAACCGTGAAGCCCGCCAGTTTACCCGCCGACCGGGTGGCCCTCCGTTGGGCTTCGGAAAAATAGGCGGGCACCGTAATGACCGCTTCGCTGACATCGGTGGCCAAGTACCGTTCCGCGTCCTCTTTTAATTGCCGCAAGACGTAGGCTAGGGCCTCCTCGGGCAGGAGAGACCGGTTCCCCAGGGGAAGGGGTTCCCGGCTTCCCATGAAACGTTTTGCGTTTTTAATAGTACCCCCGGGATTGCAAACCGCTTGATTTCGAGCCGACTCGCCCACCAGTATTTCTCCACCTGGAAGAGCCGCGATGACCGACGGGGTGGTTCGCCATCCCCGGTCGTTGGGGATTATTACCACGTCCCGACCGTCGTAGACCGCGCAGGAAGAGTTAGTGGTCCCCAGGTCAATTCCCAGTATCGTCGGCATACCGTTCGTCCAGTCTTCCAGCTAAAGCTATGGCTAAATCCACCTCCGCCACCGTGGCCCCCAACCGTTTGGCGATCAGGTCGGCGGAAAAGCCCGCCCGGGAAAGCTCGGCTACCCGTTCCGCGAAGCTGGGCCCCTTAGGTTCCACAGGGGTGGAGGATCGGATAAATCGGGGTCCCGAATCGGCTCTTCCCCCCTCCAAAGGACCAGAATTTTCATTTCCCTTACCGGTAGGCGGCGGTAAAACCGTACTCTCTGGGGATCCCTCTGGAATAGAAGCCGAAGCTACCGTAGATTCCGTTTTTGGAACCGGCGATGTAGGCGGGGTATTTGATGGTTCAAAGGTTTCTTTTAGGATGACATTGGGCACGGAATTGGGTGTAGAATTGGAAGGGGAATTGGGACTAGAAGATGGGGTGGAAACGGAGAGGGGCGGTGAAAGGGCATCGTAACTGGAGGTCGATCCAGCATTGGGGCCCCTCGTTGAAGCCGGCGGGACAGCCGGAGCGGTGGTTGAGCGGCCCCGGTATCGGCCCAATTCGGCGTAGGCCCGCTCTTCAGAGGAACGCCGTTCCACCTCTCGGGTATAGGAGGCGATACGTCGGTCCGCCTCGTCCAAAAGAGTCCGGAGTGATTTGATCCTATCTTCGATAAGTACCGAATCCCGATCGGTAGCCGCGTCTATTTCCGCGATCAATTTATCCACCTCGTCCCTAAAGTCCGCGAGGATCCGCTCGGGACCGGTTTTACGGACCAGGTAGGAACGAAAATATAAAAACGATAGGGCCCAAAAAAGTATATTTAAGATAGAAAGGATTAGTCCGCCACTCATGCCTAGCCGCTCACATCGATGTTTTTTCCCAAATTTGGATCCCTAACCACTTCGATCTCGGAGGCCTGAGGGGTCTCATCTTCGCCGGATTCTTCTCTTTTTCCCGAGGGCCCTTGCCCTGTATTTTTTTTACCCTGCCGGTCCTTTACCTTTTCGGCTCCCTGATCCGGGTCCTGGGTTTCATTGACCGATTGGATCCTCTCTTGTAGCCGCTGGGCGTCCACGAGGGTTTGAAGGGATTGTTGGATCGCCACCCCCTCTTTTTGGTCCGCCTGGGTTTTCCCGACCTTATCGAGCTGGCTAAAAATCGTCTGAAGGTCAATCGGTTGTATAGCCATCGGGACCTCGCTTCACCTCTTCTTCGTCCGGTTCTTCGTACTTGGTGACCCGTATAAGGTTGTTTTCCAGTACAAAGGTAACCGCCCGGTATTCATTTTTCACGTCTTCCTTAATATCCCGAATTACGATCCTCACCCCAGGATACACCTTGGCGGAAGCGGATACCCTGCCCCGGGTTTTAAGGGTATTCAACAAATTCTGTATTTCCTGAATTTCCTCGTTAAGCTTCGCAGCCTCCGCCATGACGATTTGCCGGCGTTCCACCAATTCTTGTAAAAACGCTTCTTTATCTTCGGGAAGGGATTTTCGTTGTTTTTTTATGTTGATGAGGGTATGCAGGTTCAGCTGGATATCTTCCATCTGTTTTCCGTTGGCCTCTTTTTTTTGCAGTAACAGATCAAGCCGTTCCTTGCTTTTGGGGTCAAAGCCCACTTCGCAGATTGTCTCGGTACCGCTGACGGGACTACCCAAAATTTTCGCGTTAATTTCCTCGGAAGCCCGCAGGTGTCCCCCCACGATGTGGGCCCTTTTTCCTTGACAGATAATTCTTTTATTTGCATCCACCTGGGAATTGATGATTCCGTCGGAACCCACCACCATGTGGCCCGCCTCAATTTTGGCGTTTTCAATAAACCGGGCCCAGATAGAACGGCCGGCACGGACAAAACCCGCGTTCTTTCCCGTAATACCCTGGTGAACGATAATATCGCCCTCGGCGTCCAATTCGGCCCGCTCGACGGTACCGTGAACTTCAATATTTCCCGCCGCTTTTACGGAGAATCCATCTTCCACGTTCCCCGTAATAATAACGGTTCCCAGGAAAATGATATTCCCCGTACGGAGGTTCACGTCCCCCTGTACCGTGTACACGGGTTCCACGTTTATTTTGCCCCCCGCGACAACCACCTGACCGTTCATGTCTGCAAAAATAGTAAGTTGATCTTCCCCCAGGTGGACGTTTTTTCCCAGGGGGTTGGGAATATCCTTCCCATTTTTGGCGGGGATAACTTTTCCCGTTACGGTTTTACCGGGGGTACCCCTTTCGGCGGGGACCTTTCGAGCCAGGGGCTGGCCTTCTACCACGTTTTGGATTATATTCAGTTCCTTAAAATCCACCCGGCCGTTGGCACCCTCTTTAAGCTTAACCTTAGATTGATCGATATCAAAATTATACTGAACGTAGGCGTCCCGGCCGTTGATAGGCCGGCTTCCTTCGGCTACCAGAACCATTTCTTTGTACGTGGGTTTATCGGCGAAATCGCGGACAAAATCTTCCTTTACCCCGTATACCACCCGGTTGTTCCGTAGAAAACTAAATATGGTTTCCGCGGAAAGATCACAGCCCCCGGGTCCGGGGGGTGTAACGTACAGGTGAGCCTTCATCTCCTGATCCCCGATGTCCACAGTAACGATAGCGTCGTTGGCGGGGTTTTGCTCGAAGGTCCCCACCCGGATATATTCGCCCTCCGCGTCCTTTACGATCTGTGACACCAGGGAGGTATCGATATTTTTAACCAACCGGGCCGCCAGAGCGTCTAAGGCCTGCCGTTCGGTAACCCGTTTTCCCTTGCCTACGGGACGCGTAACTTTTAAGAAAGCGCCCTCGGGGCTCAGGTGTACAAAGGCAGAACCATCCTTGTCCTCTATGACCACCTGGGGGACCGTCAACCCCTCGACGTCAAACTCGGGTAATTTTTCCTCTTCCCGCTCAATGTACCGTTCATTGGCCCTAATTTTCCAATCTTTCAGTCCCGTTCCTAGAAAGCCTGAGGAACCCCGTTCCAGAATTTCGTATTCTATTCTTTTTACCGGGACACCTAACAGGGCCGCCGCTTCGGAAACCGCAGATTCCAAGGTGGGTCCACTGGCTTCTACCGAATGGATAGCCCTATCCTGTTCTAAACGTTTCTTTATTCTATTCTGCAGGGCCACGAAGTCGACCATACTTCGCTCCTACACGATTCCCTTGCGGATATTCGTTAATTTGGCCCGGAGACGTAAAATAGCTTTGGTATGCAATTGGGAAACCCGGGATTCGGTCACCTCTAGGACCTGCCCAATTTCCTTCAGGGTTAAGTCTTCGTAATAGTACAGGACCAGGACTTTCTTTTCCTTATCCGGCAGTTCGTTAATGGCGTCGATAATCACCCGACGGATCTCGTCCTTTTCCACGATAACATCGGGGTTAAGGCTGTTCGGGGCTTCGATACTCTCCCCAATCGACATTTTATCGTTTTCATCCCCCGACAACCAAACATCGTTCAAAGATAAAATCGAGGTGCCGGAAATTTTCATCATGGTTTTTAAAAATTCATCTTCGCTTAAACCCAGTGATTGGGCGATCTCTTGGTCCGAGGCGGTCCTTCCTAACTGGGCTTCCAGGGAACCGATAACCTCTTCGATTTCTCGGGTTTTTTGGCGAACCGAACGGGGCACCCAATCGATGGACCGCAGTTCGTCGAAGATAGCACCCCGAATACGGGTAACCGCGTAGGTTTTAAACTTTACGTTTTTTTCGGGGTCGAATTTATCGATGGCGTCCAACAAACCAAAAACGCCAAACCCCACCAGGTCGTCGAATTCGACGTTGTGGGGCATACCGACCGCTACTTTACCGGCGACATATTTAACCAAGGGGGCGTATTGTTTAATAAACGCTTCCCGAATGCGGGGGTCCCGATTTTTACGGTACAAACCCCAGAGTTCTTCCTCAGTTTTGTGCTCCAGGAGGACATTCCCCATACCCTATCCTTTCTGGTCTCGTTTCAAAATAGTTTGAATAGCCGCTGCCATTTCCCGTGGATCAAAAGAATCTCCACCCTTCGCCGTTTTTCCGGAGCCGCTCGCGCCACCGGGCAGAGGGCCGCCACTTTTAGTATAGCTTCCGCTCATCGATGCATCCCTGTCCGTCCCCTCATCCATACCGTCCGTTATGGGCGATACAAAGGAATCGGAAAGGCTTTCCAAATCGGGAAGCACGTCGATATCATCCACCGAAGAAAGGGGCAACGCGGCGGCCGTCGGGGCCGGATGCTCACCCCCCGGATCTTCCCGAGCTCCCTCAGTATATCCGTCTTGGCTTCGCTGGTCCAGACCTAAAGCAAAATCTTCTTCTTCCCCTGCCTGACTTTCTGGTTCCGGAGAAAACACCGGCCCCTTTTCCGGAGCTGTTTCATCGTCCACCGAAACATCCACCAATTTCCCCAGATGATCTTCCCTTTGGGGATGCTCAGCCCCGTTGTCCGACCCCTCATCGGCGTCAATTCCGTTGGGATTCAACAATTCGGGGGTAAATTGGGAAAGGAGCCAGTGAGCCCCCGTGACAAGAATAAAAAATAAAAGGGCAAAACCCATGGCGCGAACCAAAAGAACCCAAAAAAGGGCGCCGCTAAAGATACCCAAAAGAAACGACAGTATAAACGCCACAGCGGCGGCGATCAGGCCTACCTTTGGTTCGAACATTCCCCCTCCCCCTGTAAGCCTAGGCGAAAGTATCCAATCCGTCAAGGAATAGTATATCCTACTCCCGACCAAAAAGCTTTTTTATTAAATTACCGATACCGCCGCCGCTTTTAATCTCGCTTTTTTCCATTCTTCCCACGATATGGGCAATACATTGGGCGGCCCGGCATTTAGGATCCAACACCATGAAGGGTTTTTGCCGAAGTACCGCCTGACCAACCAGGGGGTCATCGTAAATAAAACCCAGGTAATCCACCTTCAGGTTTAAAAATTGCCCCGCTATGTTGATCATCCGGTCGGCGACCTTTTTGGCTTCCGCCACGGTTTTTACCCGGTTTACCACCAGCTTGAGCCCCATATTTAGGTTGTCAATTTCCGTTGCTATGATTTTAATAATGCCGTACGCGTCGGTGATGGCCGTCGGTTCGGGGGTGGTAACGATGACCGCGTCGTCCGCCGCGGCTACAAAGGCGAGGACGTTATTGGAAACCCCGGCACTGGTATCGATAATTATGATATCCGCGTTGGAAAGGGTGTAGAGCTCTTCGATAAAATTTTGCCGTTCTTCCTCGGTTAAATTGGCAATCTTGGAAAAACCCGAAGCCCCCGCCACGATTTGGATGCCGTATTCCGTATCCAGGATAATATCCTTCATGGTCTTTTGTTTACGAATCACGTGGTAGAGGTTGAATTTGGGGATCATATTGAGCATCACGTTTACGTTCGCCAACCCCAAATCCGCGTCCATCACGATAACCCGTTTTCCTAGCCGAGCGTAAGCCAGGGCCATATTGACCGACACGTTCGTTTTGCCCACCCCACCCTTTCCGCTGGCCACGGTAATGATGCGGGTTTTTTTTCTCTCTACCCTATCGGAGCTTTCCAGGGGGGCTTTTTGTTTGGAACGCATAAGGGCCCGTAGCTGTTCAGCCTGATCTTCCATTTTCTTATCTCCACTTTAAAGAATCGGCAGAGTTTTTAGAAAACTTTTCGTCTATCCGCCGCCTATCGACCCGAAAGCCTTCCAAATTAATCAAAAACCGTACCACCGACGCCTTTTCTATATCCTGGGGGACCCGCTGTCCGTCGGTGATGTAGGATACGCTTTTACCCCGTTCTGTCAGGGCGCTGACGACGTTGCCGATCCGGATCGTCTCGTCCAATTTGGTAACAATGACGGACCGGTAGTTAAAGGGCTCGAACTGCTGAAGGATTTCCCGAATGTCGCTGGATTTGGTGGTAGCCGCCAAGGCTAAATGAACTTCGGCGTTGGAACCGCAGGCGGCCAAAAGTTGTTTCATCTCCGCTAATTTAACGTTATCCCGGGGGCTCTTTCCAATGGTATCCACCAAAATTAAATCCACGTCCTGGGAATAGAGGGCTATGGTTTTCCGCAGATCCTCAAAGGTTTCCACGCAGGAAACGGGAATTCCCATGATATTCCCGTAGGTTTCGATTTGTTGCTTAGCGGCAATACGGTAATTATCGATGGTTATCATCCGAACCGATAAGGGCCGGCTTTGGGCTCCCCCCAGTCCGTAGATGGCCGCCAATTTAGCGATGGTAGTGGTTTTTCCCACCCCCGTGGGACCCACGAGGACCATGACCCGGGGCCTGGTTTGAAAGGGTTCCTCATTATATATCTGAAGGGTTTCTCCCACCCAATCGATAACCCGCTCCTGTACCGCGTCAAAATCGTTAAGAGCGTCGAGGGAAAATTCTTTTTTAATCCGCTCCTGAAGGTTCCGGCTAAAGGCGGGAGAAAAATCGTTCAAGGATAATAGTTCTCCGATCCGGGAAAGGGTTGGATGTTCTTCCGTACTCCGGGTGTTGGAAGAGGCTTCGATCTTCTCTTTGATGTTTCGAACTTCGCTAAGGACCATCTGTAAGGTGGGATCGGTTTTGTTTACCGACGCGAGGATTTTTTTCTTTTCCTCTTCCAGATCCAGCGCTTTCCTGGGGGCCTTGATCGGTTCGGGACTGACAATACCGGTCATTTCCACCCCATCTTTTGCAAACAAGCCCAGGAAGCCACCGATACGGATCGTTTTTTGGGTTAAAACCTTAGCATTCTCCCCGTATTTAATACGGATCTTCCGTATACATTCCGAATAGGTGGGAGCTTGTTCGGTGAAGTATTCCATGGTTATCCTTTATTGTAATTATTCTATCCGTATCTCACCGACCGCTTCTACGGTAATATCAGAAACTATTTCCGGAACCGACAGGACTACCAAATCCGGCAGTTCCCGTTCGGTACTGGATTTAACCAAAGGCCGGGCCGCTTCGGAACAGAGAACGACGGGGATCCACCCCTGCTCTTGAACCGAAGCCACGGACCGGGAAAGGGCCTTTATCCACGAACGTTGAAGGCTGGGCTCCAAAGCCGCTATAACGCCGCTGGATGTTTCCACCCGGCTGTCAATAATTTTCTGTTCCAGGCCCTGGTCGATGGTCAGGACCCGTAAAACCCGCTCATCGTCCACGTACTGTAAACATATCTGCCGAGCGAGGGCCTGTCGAGCCTTCTCGGTCAAATACTGACTATCCTTGGTTACCGGGGCGTAATCCGCCAGGGTTTCCAAAATCGCCACCATATTACGGATTGATACCTGTTCGCGCAATAGGGCCTGCAGGACTTTTTGGATTTCCCCTAAAGAGAGGGATTTTTGCGTCTCCTCCACCACCGCGGGGTAATCCTTTTTCAGGGTTTCCAGAATCGCTTGGGTTTCCTGGCGCCCTAAGATTTCTTGAGCGTGCCGTTTTATAATTTCGGTTAGGTGTGTCGCGATGATGGACGGGGGGTCCACCACGGTATACCCCGCCCGTTCGGCGGCTTCCCGCTTGTCCTCGCTGATCCATAGGGCTGGAAGCCCAAAGGCGGGGTCCTTTGTCTTTTCTCCGGGTATTTCATCCTTTATCCCCCCGGGGTTAATGCACATAAAGTAGCCCATACGGATCTTTCCCCGGCCCACGTCCATCCCCTTAATTTTAAAACAGTACTCCGAGGGTTCCAGGCGCATGTTATCGATGATTCGAATTCGGGGTATTACAAGTCCCAGATCCAGGGCCGACTCCCGGCGAATTCTATGCACCCGTTCCAAAAGTTCCGCGCCCTTATCCCGGTCAACCAGGGGAATCAAACCGTACCCTAATTCCAACGATAGGGGGTCCAGGGGAACCACGGGGGACATTTCCCCCGGTTCTTCCTGGGCTTTTTTTGTCTGTACGGCCTTTAATTTTTCCGATTCTTCGGTTTTTAATTTGTTTCTTCCCAAACGGTAGGCCATGGTACCCAATAAAAACGCCAGGGGGATGAGCACGTACCAGGGGAAACCGGGAAGCAGAGCGAAGGCGGCAAGGACAAAGGCGCCTATCCAATAGATCCGAGCATCCCGGGAAAATTGGGTGGTTACGTCGGAACCGAAGGTCCCATCGGAGATGGACCGGGTGACGATGATGCCCGTGGCGGTGGATACCAGAAGGGCTGGAAATTGGGACAGAAGACCGTCGCCGATGGAAAAGGACGTGTAAGAGGCGATGGCGGTGGTAAAGGGTTCCCCGTGGAGGGACATGCCGATAATAATTCCACCCAGAATGTTGATCACCGTAATAAGAATGCCTACTTTTACGTTGCCCGAAACAAACTTACTAGCACCGTCCATGGCCCCGTAAAAATCCACTTCCTTTTGCAGTTCGTTTTTCCGTCTAAAAGATTCTTCCTCCGATATGGCGCCGGAATTGTACTCCGCCTCTATGGCCATTTGCTTTCCCGGCAGGGAATCCAAGGCAAAACGGGCGGCCACCTCAGCTACCCGGGTAGAACCCTTGGTAATAACGATGGCTTGAACAGCGATAATAACGATAAAGATCACAAAACCTATCACGAGGCCGTCGGTTCCCCCCGACCCAACCACAAAGGAAGCAAAGGCCTTGATCATTTTACCGTCAAACTTAACGCCCTTAGAAAGGATCAGCCGGGTGGAAGAAACGTTTAACGCCAGACCAAAAACCGTGGAAACCAGCAGTACCGTGGGAAAAACGTTAAAGTCCGTAGCCCGCTTGGTGTATAAAACGATCAGAAGGATAAGGAGCGAAAGGATTAGGTTGAACGCCATCAGGGCGTCGAGAAGCACCGTCGGAATGGGAATAATCAACATCATGACCACGGCTATAACGCCCATGGCTATAAAGAGATCGCTTCTATTTTTTAAGAAATTATCCGCTAGTACCCTTCTCGCGTCGGACACGGTCTATGGTTCCCCCTTCTACGCCCCAAAGGCGGTCTTTTTTTGACGATCAGCGTTCATTTTGTACACGTGAGCCAGGACGGCCGCGATGGCCTGAAAGTACTTATCCGGTATTATATCCCCAATTTCAGTTTCCGCGTAGAGGGCCCGGGCTAGGGGCCGGTTTTCCACCACGGGCACGTCGTTCTCCTCGGCGATACGCCGGATTCGGAGGGCCACCTCGTCCATTCCCTTGGCGGTTACCATGGGAGCCGGCATGGACCCCTGATTCCATTCAAGGGCCACCGCGAAGTGGGTAGGGTTAGTAATAACCACGTCCGCCTTGGGTACGTTGGCGGCCATATTGCGGCTTAAAAGCTCCCGCATCCTCTGACGCAAGCGGCTTTTTATGAGCGGGTCCCCTTCGTACATTTTCCGCTCTTCCTTTACTTCCTGCTTGGTCATTTTTAGGGATTCCATATATTGGAACCGTTGAAAAAGATAATCCGGAATAGAAAGGCCCAGCATGAGCAGGGCGCAGATAATCAACATTTGGGCCGCCAAGGTAGATACGGTGGTGATACCCTTCCACAGGGTCGCGGTTTGCAGGTTGGTTAAAACTTCTATTTTTGAACGAATTAACAGATAGGCCACCACTCCCACGATCACCATTTTAAAAATAGATTTAACAAAATTAAAGAGTCCCTCCATGGAAAAGAGGGTACGTTGAAAATACTTCCCGAAACGGGGAACGATTTTTGAAAAATTGGGGACCAGAGGTTTGGTGGTAAAGAGAAAACCTACCTGGACGATGTTGGAAAAGAGGGCCGCCACCACGGCCACCGCCACCAGGGGCAGGGCCAGACGGGCAAAATAGTTTATAAAGGCCTGAAAAACAATAGGATCCTTACTGGGGTCCAACTCGACAGACCGTTCAAAAAAGAACCGAATCATTTCCATACAGGTTCGGAGCATGGAGGGAGCTAAAAACACCAGCGTCAGGGCGGGAAGCAGGAGGACCAAAGCGGCGATAAGCTCCTGACTTTTCGCGACCCGACCCTCTTCCCGGGCCTTTCGGATCTTGTACTCCGAAGGTTCCTCGGTTCGGCCTTCGTCCTCCGCGGCGAACCATTGGAGGTCCATGTTCCAAAAATCTATATTTTCTGGGGACTCCATCAGGTCCCTCCCTTTAACAGCACGAACATTTGCTCGATTTGACCAAACCCCGCGTCTATAATTCGGGAGAACGCTTCCACCAGAAAGGGTAAGGTGGCCAAAATGAGAATGTAGGCCACGGTAATCGAAATAGGAAACCCTTCGGTCAGAAGATTCATCTGGGGAGCCGCCTTGGAAAGCAGACCCATGGCTAGAGAAATAAGAAAAAGGGTTCCCAAAATAGGCATGGATAACACAAGGGCGTCGAGAAACAGGGATGAAAAGCCGCCCACAAGAATTTTTAAAATTTGTTCCCGCCCTTTTATAAGGGAAGCTACGCTTAAGGATTGGAGGGACCGGAAAAAGCCGCCTAAAAATAATTTTTGAAACCCATCCACGGTAAGAAAGACGAGCATGGCGATGAGGTTTAAAAATTGTCCTAGCAGAGGATTTTCGATTTGCGCCAGGGGGTCAAAGGTTTCCGACGCTCCAAAGCCCATTTGGAGAGAGAAAAATTGCCCCGCCGCGCTAAAGGCGGAATAAATTATGGTTAAGTAAAATCCTAAAATAATGCCAATGATGGCTTCTCCCACCAGCATAAAGGCAAAGCTGAGGGTATACATATCCGCCGTAATGAAGGAAGCGGGAACCGAAGGCAGGGCGGAAAAAGCGGTAAAGCCAGCCAAAGCGACCTTGGCCACCTGGGGATTCGAATCCGAAGAGATAAGGGGCGCCGTTTCTATCATCGCCAAAGCTCGAACCGCGAGCATTAAAAAAAGAGGCGCCTTAGCCAGGATTTCGTCGAACACCGCCTACCTCGTCATCTGGGGAATCATTTTGAACAGCTGAACCGTGTAGTCCCCCAGGGAAGAAAACATCCACCCCCCCAGGAGCGCTAAAACCAGCATAATCGCCAAAATTTTGGGAACAAAGGTCAGGGTCTGCTCTTGAATCGACGTGGTAGCCTGTAGGATCGATACGATCAAGCCCACCACCAGGGCGGTCAACAGCAGGGGCGCCGAAAGGAGTAGGATTTGAAACACCCCTCCCCGCATCAGGGACGTGATTTCACCGATTCCCATGATTCACTCCTAACCGAAGGAACGGACTAACTGTTGGGTCAAAAGACTCCAGCCATCCACCAGCACAAAAAGGATCAATTTAAAGGGCATGGATATCATCACCGGCGGAAGCATGATCATACCCATGGACATTAGGGCGCTGGCCACCACCATATCGATCACTATGAAAGGGATGAAAAGGAGAATTCCTATTTTAAAGGCCACGGTTAGTTCGTTTAAAATAAACGCGGGAATAAGCACGTAGGTCGGAACATCCGAGAGGGTGTTGGGTTTCGGGAGTCCCCGCATGGACATAAAGAGCCGGATATTTTCCGGGTGATTTCTCATTTGGGTGTACATAAATATACGCAGGGGTTTTTCCGCTTCCCTATACGCCTGTTCCACCCCGATAGTCCCATCGGAGAGGGGTTTAAAAGACTTGGTGTACATTTCGTCAAAGGTGGGCCACATGATAAATATGGTTAAAAATAGAGAAATACCCAAAACAACCTGGTTTGGGGGGGAAGATTGCAGGGATAGAGCCCGTTTAACAAAGTCTAAAACGATGGAAATACGGAGGAAGCTGGTCATTAAAATGAGCAAGCTCGGGGCTAACGAGAGGACGGTCAGCAACAGCAGGATCTGGAGAGAAAAGGCTACTTCTTTACCCGTGGTGGGGTTACGGACCGAAACATTAACGAAGGGAACCACCGGATTCGCGGGGGGAGTGGGAATTTGAACCGTTCCCTGGGTGGACCGGCTAGGAAAATTGGGGTTCTGGGTACTTCCCTGGGTAGTGGTTTGGGCGAAAAGATCCGGGATGGATAAAAAAAAGAGGGCAAAAACGGTTAAAAAGAGAATTTTTTGACGAACCATAGTCTATAACCCCTGGATCCGTTCCCGGCGTTTCCGGAGTTTTTCCACCGAGGCCTGGGCGTTAGGAGTACCGGACGATGGGGGGGAAAAGCGTCGAAGGATGGTTTTAAAATCCAACGTTCCTGGCCCCCGCCCTTCCGCGTCCCGTTGGGATTCATCCAACAACATGGCGTCCAGGGTCTCCTTATCGTCCACCTCGGCGATCAGATTGACCCCCGCGTCTCCAGAACCCACCAGGTAGGCCTTGGAGCCCAGGGCTACCACGTGAACAAAACGGTTTGATCCTACGGAAGCGGTGGCTAAAACCCGTAAAAAGGGGTCCTTTTTTTCCGTCGGCCGGGCTACCTTTTTTAAAACAAAGACCACCCCGTACACCGCCGCGGCCACCAGGGCTAAAACGAGGACCATCTTAATAACGACCCAAACCGATGAAGTCGCGGGGGCCACGGTACCGTTGGCCGTTGGTTCCCCCAGGATCAGGGCCGTTTCGTCGGTGGTTCCGGGGTTTTGCGTGGCCGACGCAGACGGGGAGATCGTTGCTGGTTTGGTTGCCGACGCCGCTGGGGCGCCCCCCGCCGACGGAACGGCGGCCCCGGGGGAAGACCCATTCTTAGAGGATGTTTGGGCGTACAAGGGTACCCAGGAAAGCAAAACGAATAAAAAAACCAGGTTAACTATACGGAATTTGATCAGCATACCCCTCCCGAAAACGATTCTCTTTTACAAGAATCGAATGAAGCCGGTGGGCTTTCATCCCGAACAGTTTACCCCATATCGGACATTCTTTCCATAGGCGAAACGATTTCGGTAACCCGGACGCCAAAGTTTTCGTCGATAACCACGACCTCGCCCTTGGCAATCAATTTATGGTTTACCAAAATATCCACCGGCTCTCCGGCCAGTTTATCCAACTCGATAATCGTGCCTTCGCCCATACCGAGAATTTCTTTTATCAGTTTTTTTGTACGGCCTAACTCTACGGTCATCTCCATGTAGACGTCCATGATAAGGCCGATATTTCCCTGTTCGCTGGAAACGTTTTGGGGCATTAAATTGGGGAACTGAACCGACTGAACGTTCGTCGCGGGCCCGCCCATAGCGAAGCCTCCGCCCATGGGTGAGCCAAAGGCGCCGGCTCCCAGGCCTCCCATGGCTCCAGGGCCCGCCATGCCAAAAGCCCCGCCTCCCATGGCCTGACCCATAGCTCCGCCCATGCCTCCCGCTCCCATGGAAGCGCCCCCGGGGCTCGCGCCCATCGGGGAGCCGCCAAAGGCACCGGCACCGGCAAGGTTTCCCATCTGATCCATCCCACCGGAAGCGCTTCCCAAGGCGCTGGCTATATCCCTGGCGGTTTGGGCGCTAAAAACCTCCCAAAGGGGCAGGGAATTTCCGTCCCCCAGGTTAATTTGATAGGTGGCCCGAATAAAATCCCCCGACGGAAGGGCTACCACTGCCTTGGGGACGTTGGTCGCCTGGGGTGATAGGGAGGCTATATTTTTATTTCCCGTTTTATCGGTCAGGGTGGTAATTTGAGTTCCCGTTAACTGGGATACCACTTCTCCAATCACCGAAAGGGCCATTTCATCCAATTCGATGTTTTCTTCCTTGTTCATCAAACTGGCGATACGTTTAGCCACATCCTCGGAAAAAATGAACAGGTGTTCCCCGGGAAACCCGGAGGTAAAATCCGCCTTAACGGCGGTAACCATATCAGGGAGTTTCTGCAAAAAGGATTCTCGATTTACCTTTTCTACCTGGGGAGCCTGGAGACCCACCTTTGCCCCGGTCATCATGGAAAGATTAGACGATTGGGCTTGAACCGTAGACGCGAGAAAATCCCGCAGAGGCCCCGCTTCGTCGGAAGCCGCCGAAGGAGAAGGCGCCGTGGGGGCCCCAAAACTCGAAGAATCTACCCCAGCTAGCAGAGCATCAATTTCATCCTGTGAAAGAGCGCCGTCGCTCATAAGCTTTCCTCTCCTTCCGACGCGAGCTCCTCAAATTCTTCCTGCTCGAACTCGGCCATTTTCTTTACTATTTGAACCGCCATTTTTTTCCCTATCACCCCGGGACGGCAGAGGAACTTCTTTTTATTTCCGATATTTAAGGTCATGGGATCCCCTACCCGTACGTTATACAGACGAATAACGTCGTTAACCCGAAGAGATAATACATCCCGTACGGGAATTTGAATTTTTCCTATCTCCGCTACCACATTAACATCGACATTTGAAAGCTTTTCCTTAAGAATGTTAAGGTTTTCCGTGGTGGTCCCCCGGCGTACGGAAGAATACCAGTATTGGGCGGATAATTTTCCGATGATCGGTTCTATGGTCAAATAGGGGATACAAAAGTTCATCATCCCCTCTACCTCCCCCACCTTGGTCTCCAGGGTTACCAAAACCACCATTTCTGTGGGGGGAACGATTTGGGCAAACTGGGGATTCGTGTCTATCTGTCCTAACCGGGGCCGTAGGTCGATAACCTGGGCCCAGGCTTCCCGCATATTTCCCAGAATTCGAACGATGATACCTTCCATGACCGACTGTTCAATATCCGTTAGTTCGTGCTGGGCCTTGGTCCCCTCGCCGGTACCGCCAAACAGACGATCAATGATAGAGAAGGTCACCGCGGGATCTATTTCCAGGATAGCGTTTCCCTTAAGGGGGTCCATATTGATAATCGCTAAGGTGGTGGGTGTGGGTATGGAACGGATAAATTCTTCGTAGGTAAGCTGATCTACCGATGCCACATGCACGTGCACCATGCTCCGCAAGTTGGCGGAGAGTGACGTGGTGGTAAGACGGGCGAAGGTTTCGTGCATAATTGAAACCGTTCGGATCTGTTCCTTGGAAAATTTATCGGGCCGTTTAAAATCGTAAATTTTTATTTTGCGGGTATCTGCGGCGGGTTTAAAATCCTCCGGTTCCGCTTCCCCCGCGTTAATCGCGGTGAGTAACTGGTCTATCTCTTCCTGGGAAAGTACTTCCGTCATATTTGCGTTCGCCTTTCTCCTTACATTTCAACCACGTCTAACTGCTGGAACAGAATTTCCCTTGCCTTGGCCTTTTCTAAAATTCTCGTGTTCAATTGTTCCTTTATTTCGATTTTTAACTGTTCCTCGTTTTCGGTCCGAAGTTCCGCCGCGGTTTTTGAACTGAAATAATTGCGTACAAAGTCTTTCAATTCGTACAGCCGATTGGTTAGTTCCGTTTGGGCGTTCTTATCGTTTAAATCATAGCCGATAATCATGTTTACCACCACCGAGTAAGGGGTGGGATCCTTCGTCCTGGTGCGTATCACCCCGATCGTGGTAAACCAGGAATACTGGGGCCGGGCGGCGTTGTAGGGGTCTGCGGTGGGCAAATTGGTCTGCGATTTTCCTGATCCGTTAAGTATATTGAAGGTAATTACCGAAACCGTGGCTATAAAAATAAGGGCCCCTACCCCGATAGCGATAAATTTGAGAAGGTTAGGCAAAAGAGACGCCAGACCCGAGGTTTTTTTTGGTCCCCCTTCGCCTCCCGAAGCCTCGGAACCATCAAGATCCAGTTCGTCACGGTTGTCTGCCATGGGTTAACTCCTGCGAAAATCTTATTCGGGACTCCCTAATACTACACGAAAAGGTCCGGATTTGCAAACACCGTATATCCCTTTTCTACAAATGACCGGAATCCAGAATCACAATATCCACCCTTCGATTATACGCCCGGCCTTCCGCCGTATCGTTGGAAGCCAGGGGCACCGTATCGGCGAAACCGGCGACCTGAAACCGCTTTTCATCTACCCCTAAATCGGTAAGAAAGTGTAGCACATTGATGGACCGGGTAGCGGACAGTTCCCAGTTGGACTTCCAAGGGCCCTTTGGATCGATAGGGGCCGAGTCGGTGTGCCCTTCTATCCTGAATTTTCTGCCCGCCAAATCGTTGGAAGACAGGAGGGTGGCCAAACGGATCATGATATCCCGGGTTTGCTCTATGTTCAGCTGGGCGCTGGCGGGACCAAAAAAAGCGTCCGAAGCGAGACTGATCACCAACCCCCGTTCGTCGGTGGATACCCGTATTTTATTGGATTTTATTTCCGGAGCAAAAAGACTAGTGGCCTTTTTTTTCGCCGTGGCTAAGGATCGGCCCCGTTCCATCGAAGGAAGCGACATGATCGTGTTGCCCAAATCGGCGTTTCGACCCGCAGAAAGGGTAGCCCCTCCTTCGGCGGCTCCCATCCCGATATTGTTAAGCGAAGAAATCATTTGTTGTAATTGGACTTCGTCCACCTGGGAAGTGTTAAAAAGGGCAACAAAGAAACAGAGAAGCAGGGTAACCATATCCGAATAGGTAACTATCCATTCTGGAGCACCCGCGCTACCCTCTTCTTTTTTCTTTTTTGGCATACCCTAATCCTTTAGGATTTCCGCTTCCACCGATTTTCTTACGGAAGGATTCAAATAAGAGAGGAGTTTCAAGGCCAAAATACGGGGGTTATCCCCCGCTTGAATAGAAAGAACCCCCTCTATGATCATTTCCTTAACCTTCACTTCCGCGGCGTCCATATCCTTCAGTTTACCCACCATGGGGATAAAGATGACGTTGGCCATAATAGCCCCGTAAAAGGTGGTTATCAGAGCGACGGCCATATTCGGACCGATTTGGCTCTTATCTTCCAGGTTTTTCATCATGGCGATAAGACCGGTAACGGTACCGAGCATTCCCATACCGGGGGCTATTTTGGACCACGCGTCGATAATACCTATTTTGGCGGAGTGCCGATCCTGCATTTGGTTCAACTCCGTATCCATAAGCACCCGTATAATTTCCGCGTCCGTGCCGTCCACCACCAATCGGAGACCCTTTTTCATAAACTCGTCGTCCAGGTCCTCCAGCTCCTCTTCCAGGGCTAAAAGACCTTCCCGCCGCGCCTTATCGGAAAAGGACATCAGTTTTGTTATAATTCCCTGCTCACCCCATTGGGGAATTTTAAAGGTGAGTCCAATGATATTAAAAACCCCCAGTACTTCCTGAAGCCCAAACTGAACGTAGAGGACCAGGTAGGAACCCACGATGGTCATAAAGACCGAAGCGATATCAAAGTAGGTCATTGGCGTCCCGCCGGAGCTGAGGATCGCCATAAGGGTCATGCCTAAACCGCCAACTAGACCGATGATGGTCGCTAAATTCATGGTCCCCTACTCCTCGTTTTTAAAGCCGCCAATTTTTCGGCGATATTCGATGATTCGGTCGATCACGGTCTGTGGTTTTTCCTTAATCACGATACGTTTCCCCGACAACATTACCAACGTGGTATCCGGATGGGTCTCGATGGATTCAATCTGATGGGGGTTGAGAAAATACTCCACCCCATCTAAACGGGTTACTTGTATCATTATACCCTACACTACCATATTATCTCTTTAACGTTAAGAGTTCCTGTAAAAGCTGGTCCGCGGTCTGAATGGTTTTAGAGTTTGCCTGAAAACCCCGCTGGGTTACGATCATGTCGGTAAACTGTTCCGCCAAATCCACGTTGGACATTTCAAGGGCACCGGAAATTATCTTTCCCTTTCCAGCGATACCCGAGGGACCTATATTGGCAATTCCCGAGTTATTGGAAACCACAAAGGTACTCTCCCCCGCTTTTTCCAAACCTCCGGGGTTGGTAAACGTCGCCAGGGCTACCTGCCCTAAAAGTCGATTCGTGCCGTTAGAAAATACCCCCGTGATGACACCGCTTTGGTCAATTTTAAAGTTTTCCAAGTAGCCCATGGGATACCCATCCTGCGAAAAGGCCTTGGTGGAACTTTTTTCTGCGAATTGGGTGATGGTGTTCACCACGCTTCCGATCTTGCCCAAATTGATGTTGAATTCCTGCCGGGTGGGTTGGCCGTTTGCCTGGGGAGTGGCCCCTTGAACGTCAAAGGCTACCCGTACGTTCAC
This sequence comes from uncultured Treponema sp., assembly GCA_964425215.1. Classification (GTDB taxonomy): domain Bacteria; phylum Spirochaetota; class Spirochaetia; order Treponematales; family Breznakiellaceae; genus CAYRLW01. The sequence continues at coordinate 35,548 of CAYRLW010000007.1, read as the reverse complement.
GTCCCCCTCTGCGGGAGCCGTGTTGCCCTGGGCGTCGGTGGCCCCCGCCAGGGTTCCCAGGTTGGAAAAATTAACCGTAAAATTGTTAGCCCCCCCCGGCGCGGGAGGGTTGGGTCCAATGGAAACAGCCGTATTGGTCGCCGTCGCCGCGGTCGGGTCCACGGTCACCGCCGCTTGCCAACGGTTATTCGTTCCCGGGGCGCGGGTAAAATCCACCCGTAGGGTATGCTCTTGCCCAAAGGTATCGTACACCTTGAATTCGGTACCCCAGGTGCCTTCCAAAACAGCCCCCGGTCCGGCGTTGGCGGGAATTTCGGGGGTCCTTTTGTCCAGGTTACAGGCAAAGTCCACGACGCTGGTCGCCTTAGCGGGATCCTTTGAACCCACGGGGATGATAAGATCCTCCGTGTTTCGGGCAGAATCGATACGGGGACTACCGTTTACGTCCCGGGCCATCCAGCCCTGGACCCGCATCCCGTTGGCAGGATTAACCAGAGTTCCCGCCTGGTCCAAGCCAAAATCACCGGCCCGGGTATAAAAAGCCTTTTCTCCGTCCTTTAACAGGAAAAAGCCCTGCCCTTGGATCGCCAAGTCGGTCCCCACACCGGTGGTCTGTAAAGACCCCTGGGTATGGATCGTATCGATAGAAGCGACCGACATACCCAAGCCCACTTCTTTTGGGTTTACCCCCCCCACCTCGGTGGTAGGCCGGGCGGAGCCGGACATCTGCTGGTATAAAAGGTCTTGAAATTCAACCCGGCCTTTTTTAAAACCCGTGGTGTTTACGTTCGAAATATTATTTCCAACCACATCCATCCGAATTTGATGGTTCTGAAGGCCCGACACTCCGGCGTACAATGATCGCATCATATCGCGTTACTCCTTAAATACCTTGGTGACCTGATCCCAATCGTAGTAGGTACCGTTGACCAATACCTGGGGGGCTCCCCCTCGGGAAACCGCCTTAACGACCCCCTGCACCACCTGGTCCCCCTGGGCGATTTCCACGGATCGTCCTAAGGCGGCGGAGGCTTCCGTTCCCGAGAGCACGTTGGCCAGTTTACTAAAATCTTGAGCCATATTGGTCATCTGTTCCAGGGAAGAGAATTGGGCCATTTGGGCGATAAATTCCTTATCTTCCATGGGAGCGGAGGGATCCTGGTGGGTAAGCTGGGTGATCAGTATTTTGATAAAATCATCCTTACCCAACTCTTGGGCAGGTTTTTTCCCCTGCTGTATCGACTTGTTAAAGGTATCCACCTGCATTTTCAAGGTCGCCTGTTCTTGATTGTTGAGGGTCGCGCTCAGTTCCACGTTCGGGCCTCCTTAGGCTAATAGGTTGATCGACATCAAATTACTCGTCCGATCTTGGCTTGCGATCGGAACGTACACCGATGGGGCCGAGCCGTCGTAACTTTTAGCGGCCCACCGCTGTGAAAAAAAAGGCTCGGCGGATTCCTGGGGATTTTGTCCCCCATTTTGATTTCCGCCCCCATCCGCGGATACTGATACATCCAGGCTGGCGCCCCCGAACCCCCCATCCCGGAAGGCCTGTTCCAAGGATCGGATTTCGCTTTCAAAGGCCCGCAAGGCTTCGGGGGTCTGAACCACGATATGACCCGCTATTTTGTCATCGGCCATTTCCAGCCGAATCTTAACCGTTCCCAAGGATTCGGGCTGTAAAGAAAGCCGGATAACTCCCTGGTCGCCGTCCTTTAAAACCATGGAAGCGTGCTTCACGATATCCGCGTTGCCCGAATCCCGCAGTTCCCGGGCCAAGGCGTTTTGAAAATCCAGGGGAGAAGAAGGAACGGGGGAAGCCTTATCGGAAAGCGGGGAATCCGAGGACACGGGGGAGTGGAGTTTTATCACTAAATCCCCTTCTTTCCCGTCTTTGTTTTCCTTTCCACTAACCGGCCTATTGACCGAGGCGTTTTGTCGATTAGCCCCGGTTCGGAGGTCGTAAACCTCCAATTCCAATCGTTCGGTCCGTTTATCCTTTTTCTTCGACTCCGCCTTGGCTATCCCAGGGGCATCCGTATCCCCTTCCCCGTTTACCGAAGAATTTTTATTTTTAGACCCCAGGGTACCCGTAGAGAGAGAATTTTGCAGAAGAGCCCCCGCGAGGACCCCCGTAGGGATGTCCGTAAGTTCTTTTGAACTTTTTTTTGCTCGGTCTCCTTCCACGACGGGGGCTTTCTTTTGTTTGCTTTCTTGGGCTTCCTTATCAGAAACAGCATCGGACGGCGCAGGGAGTCGAGCTTTTTTTTGCGTAGTAGCGCTGGAGACTTCAATGCCCCCCTCTTCGGCGCCCGGGGCTACAATCTTAGGAGGAACAAGGACGTCTTTTTCAAGGGGATTTCTTTTAATAGTCCCCGTTTGAAGAAGAGCAGTTTTGGAATCCAGGGGTTTCTTTTCCCCCACGGAAACCTGCTTTTCCTGCATAACGGGAAGCTTTGACTCCCCCGCCTCTTTTTTAGGGTTCCCCTTACCGGCGAAGAGATCCTGAATAATTTTTAAAAAATCGGAAACCGGGGAACCGACTTCCTTGGTTTGCCCACCCCCGGAAGCTACAGGAGAAGCGCCGGTTTTCTTAGGACCCCGGTTTCCCGATAGGGCTTCTGTAGCGGGGCCTTCGACTTTTCCGGTCATAAGGGGGGATACTGGTACCGCCAAACGAACCTCCTACGTCACCAACGCGCGATTTCGGAGGTCCGAAGGGGGCGTCAGTTGAGGGTCTTGGGTTTCCCCGCCATCTTTCTCTGAAGCTCCGCAGAACGCGCGGGAGGAAGGAGGGAGAGCCAGTACGAAACCATAGACCCTGTTCCTTCTTTTTGCGCGATCTCTTCGGTCATCCGAAAAACGTCGATCGCATCTTGATCGTCCATCGCGGCGATGATCGCCACGGCCTTGTCTGGGGGCATACCGACCAGATATCGCGCGTTTTGTTCGACGTTTACCCTTCTATTCTCGAACTGTTGGACCGTAACGTTGAAGGTTTTCTCTCGTTCATCCAACGCTTTTTGTCGATCCTCCAATTCCTGGGCCTTTTGTTCGATATCCGCTTCCTTTTTCGCTATGATGCTTTCCCGTTTATCCAATTCCAGGCTCCGTTGATCCAGAGCGTCCATCCGAGCCGAAAGCCGCTCCTCGTCCAAATTAAGGGGAACCGTCGGGGAACTGGCTGGTTGGGTAGGAACGGGGCGGCCCATCAATTTATACAGGGGGCCCAGATAGGATTTGATATTGATAAGGTTGAGATAATCGAACCAAATTGCCCCGCCCCCCGCTAAAACGAGGATAAGCAGGATAAGAACGATAACTCTTCCAAAAATTTTCTGTTTTCCGTAGGCGGCCACCGGTGTTTTCCTCCGCGTTTATCGTTTTAGTATGGTCCCTTACTATCCAAGCCGTCAAGCTTAACCCAACAAATCGATCCGCGCTTTGATATAATCCAACCTATCGTGGTTCAACACTACCCGGCGCCGAAGGGTTCCCGGCAGTTCTTCCACCGCGTAGGCCCCCCGTTGAACAAACCGTTTTCCTTCCCCTTCGGTGAACCAATACACGAGGGAGATCGATTCCCCGTCCAACTCTATGGCGTTGAGCCCCTTTTTGCCGATTGCGCAACCGGAATTGAAGACCGTGGGCACCGGAAGCTCATCCCCGTATAAACTTTCCTGTAAACTCCGTCGGCGTTCCGACCGTTTCAGTTTACTCAATTCTATCCTAAGATTCTGTACCTCTTCGGCGATGCGAAGCTGGTCCGCCTCTTGTACGGAGGGATAATCCCGGCAAAGCCGTTCAATCTCAAATTTTATGTAGTCAAAACGCCCCAGGGATTCGAACAAGGGGCGATGGGTGTGCCCGATGATGGAAATTACCTTGTACTTCCGAGAAAAATCGTAGGCCCGCCGCTCCACATGAAAACGCCGACGGGGACTCCGGGCGGAAGAGATGTTGCGAATTCCTAGGGGTTTAAAAAAATACCGCATGCTTGCCCGCACCAGATTGTTGTATTTGGTATACACCCGGGACGATTGGTGCCCGTGAAAGACCAAAACCGGAATGAAGGCCGTTTCTATACGCAGGGCATCGTACAAGGGATAGGGATAGGACTTTTCAAAGACCAGTTCATCATCGTGGTTTCCCAGGGTTTTGAACAACCGGCCATCGCGGAAAAATCGATCAAAAAGATCGTAAAACGTCCCCCAATGGGATCGGATCGCCGGGTAGCTGTACCGTTGCAGTTCCTCGATATCCCCATTAAGAACCAAATTCCAACCGCCCTGGTAGTAATACTTATCCAACAATTCCAACAGGAGTTCCCCGTTTCTCTTTAGGTCATCCCGCCTTCCGCCGTTTCCCATGTGAAAATCGCTGATAACCAGGGCCCGGCCTCCCTTGGAAATATCCAGTAAGCCCGGAGAATGAAGTTGGTTAAAAATCGGATCTTCTTTAAAATCGAAGGCCACCGTTACCGCTCCTTGAGATTGGTAAGAGACGAATACGATCGAGCCACCTGGGCGGCCAGGCGGGCGTTGTTAAAGACCAGTTGAATATTGGCTTCCAAGCTCTGGCCCCCCGTGAGTTCCACGATCCGGCCCAACAAATAGGGGGTTAACTCTTTTCCCCGAACCCCCTGGGTCTCCGCGTCAGCGAGGGCCCGGGCAATGATGGCGTCGATCTCTTTCTTTTCCATGGCGTATTGTTCCGGTATGGGGTTGGCGATCACCACCCCGCCGTGGAGCCCCAGGTCCCACTTAACCTTAAGGGCCCGGGCAATCTCTTCGGGAGAATCCAGGCGGTAATCCACCGAAAACCCCGATTGGCGGGTATAGAAAGCGGGTAACTCGGAACTGCCAAACCCAATGACCGGAACCCCCCGGGTCTCCAAATATTCCAGGGTCAAACCCAGGTCCAAAATGCTTTTCGCCCCCGCGCATACCACCGCCACGTCGGTCCGGCCCAACTCTTCCAGGTCTGCGGAAATATCAAAGGTCTCCGGGGCACCCCGATGGACCCCGCCGATTCCCCCGGTGGCGAATATCCGTATCCCCGCCAGGTGGGCCACGATCATGGTCCCCGCCACCGTGGTAGCCCCATCGAGGGAGCGGGCTACCACAAAGGGGATATCCCGGCGACTGCATTTTACGACGGCGGAACCCTTTTTCCCGAGAAGCTCGATCTGATCCACCGAAAGGCCCGCTTTTAACCGGCCGCCGATTATGGCGATGGTGGCGGGGACCGCCCCCGAAGCTCGAATAAAACGTTCCACCTCCAAAGCGGTTTCCACATTTTTCGGGTAGGGCATTCCGTGGCTAATAATAGTGGATTCCAGGGCCACCACCGGTTTTCCCTCGGCTAAAGCGGCGGAGACTTCCTCGGACGCGTCAAGGTAGAATTTCATCATCGAATCTTTCTCCATCATCATACTCCCATTAAAAACAACTGTTAGAAGGAGGTTCATTCAAAAGTTACAGACTTTTGAATGAACCTCCCTTTTCAAATAACCCCATTACTACGGCGCCACTGAAATACTAACCTTTCCAGGGCCTCGGCGCAAAGGGTGGGAGCCACGGATTCCACCGTTTGTAGGGTTATAACCGAAGCGGCGCTTCCGTGGGCGCAGAGCTCCTGGGCTGTCCGGTTTTCCTCCTTAGGGTTCAGCAGGGTGTACCGCAGGGCCGCCGCCACAAAGGCGTCCCCCGAACCGGTGGCGGATAGGACTCGGACGGGAGGGGGCTTAAAAACCGAAGACTCCTCGCCTTGGGGCCCCTGTTTCGAATAAAGGACCCCCCGTTCGCCCAGGCTGATTAAGACAAGGCTCACCCCCCGCTGGTGAAGTAGCCGAGCCAAAGGAAGCTCCGGTGGTTCTTCGGTGACCGCGGGGGGCGGTATCGGGGTTTCCGTTCCTACCCACCCCAGGGCTTGGGCCATCCTCTGGGCTTCCATATCGTTGGGTTTTACGGCGTAAAAGTTCCACAGGAGTGCCCCATCCTGGTATTGTACGGTCCTAAGGGCCTTTTGGGTAGATACGGGGTCGAACCATACGGGAATTGGAGGGAAGCTTCGAACCACTTCTTCGATCGATTGGGGGAGCAGGTTCCCATCCACCACCACGGCGGAAAAGGGAGCGGCGGGGTCGGCTCCGAAGGAACGTTGGAAGGCTTCGGCCCGAGCTTTCTCCAGGGTATCTCGGACCAGGTCGGGGGTAAATTGGTCGTAAATTCCCATCCCCGCTATGGCCGCCGTCATATCGAAGCGGTCATCCAAAATGGAAAGGTAACAGGAGGTAACCGCTCCCTCTATTACCGCGCAACCCCGTACCCCTACCGAAAGAACCTCGCAGGATTTTAAGCAATCCCTTCCCGGCCCGTCGTCCCCCACGGCGCCCAGGAGTTCCACCGGAACCTTTAAACGGGCTAAATTTTCCGCGATGTTCCGGCCCGCCCCGCCGGGGGAAAATCGTACCTGTCCCGGGTTGGAATCCCGGGGGATAAAACCCTGAAAAGGCCGTCCTTCGATATCCATGTTGATACCCCCGGCAACTAAAACGGGCAAGGGACGGCGAAAAACGGCGAACCGTTGATCCTCCAGGGCTTCTAAAATCAGGGAACCCAGGGAAGCAAGAATTTTCAAAGCCCCGCTTGAATAAAAGGAAACGTGGGTCCTATCTTCCACGTACCACCAGGAAAGAAAATCCTCCTCCCGTTCCGGGGCCAGATGGGTATGCACTACCAAACGTCCGCCGGGTTTTAGGGTGGTGGCGAGGGATAAAAAATCCTTAACGGGGGAGCTAAAGTGCTCCGCCACTTCGACGCAGAGAGCCAAGTCGAAGCTTTCCGGTTCAGGTGGATGGTCGGGGGCAAACAGGGGGTCCCAGCTGACCACGTCCAAACCCCGTTCTGACAGGAACTCCGACGCCAAACCGGAGGGGCCGGACCCCCAGTCGACCACCCGTCGGACCCGGCAACCAGGGAAAACATCCCGGTGGGCCCAATCCAGGGTTCTATCGATAATGCGGTTTACATAGTCAGCGTACCCGTGGTTTGACCGATCGTTATTATGGAGGGCGTAACGATTTTTCTGGTCCTCGGCTCTTAAAGCAACGGCTGGATCGGCCCAATAAAACCCGCAGGAGGGACAGTGAAAAAAGGCACGCCGTTGGTTTTGTAGGCTTTTAATGGGGGAAAACGAACAAATGGGACATTCCATGGGAAATCCAGTGTACCCTTCCCCCGTCAACGACGCAAGGGCTCCCCTTCCCGAGGGCCCACCGCATATTGTAGTATGCTTCCATGACGCTTTGGTTTGCCACGGGAAACGAGCATAAATTTCGGGAGCTTTCCGCCATTTTACGGGGTCGCCATATTCGGCTTCCCAAAGAGGGGGGCATCGATTTTGACATCGAAGAAACGGGAAAATCCTTTTTGGAAAACGCCCTTCTAAAGGGCCTGGCCCTGTACCAACGGGTCCACGAACCGGTTATAGCCGACGATTCGGGACTCTGTGTGGACGCCCTGGGAGGAAGGCCGGGTATTTATTCGGCCCGGTATAGCGGTCCTGGGGAGGACGGGGAAAATAAAAAACTTTCCTCGGAGGAACGGAACGAACTGCTATTACAAGAGCTGGGGGATACGGACCAGCGAAGTGCCCGGTTTGTCTGCTCCATGGTGTTGGTTTTAAGCGAATACCGATTTTTCGCGGTCCAAGAAACCCTGGAAGGGACCATCGTTCGGCAAGGGCGGGGGTCCGGAGGGTTTGGATACGATCCCCTCCTGTACCTGAAAGAATGGGGAAAGACGGTGGCGGAACTGTCGGAGGACGAAAAAAACACCCTTAGTCACCGGGCCAAGGCGGCCCAACGGATCATGACGTGGATCGATAGCCTAGGGGAAAAACTTTAAAAATCTATGATGAACTTTGAAAACCTGGTAAAAACCCTGATAACCGACTTTATCATCCTTCTTTCCCTTTTTGGCATAGCCTTGGGTCGAATTCCCACCCTGCGGATGAACAGAGCCACCATAGCCTTTTCGGGGGCGGCCTTTTTGGTCGCCCTAGGGGCCCTATCGATTCACGATGCCCTGGGGGCCATCGACCTGAACACCCTGATCCTTATACTCTCCATGATGATCATTACGGCAAATCTAAAAATCTCCGGCTTCTTTGATTTAGCCGGTACGGCGGTGCTTCGGGCATCCAAAACCCCCCGGAGGCTCTTAGCCCTAATCATGGGTTCTTCAGCGATCCTTTCGGCCCTCTTTCTTAACGATACCATCTGTATTATGTTTACCCCCCTGGTGGCCGCGTTGACCCTCCGTTCAAAACGAAACCCGGTCCCCTACCTCATCGCCCTTGCCCTGGCGGCTAACATCGGCTCCGCGACCACGGTTATCGGAAACCCCCAGAATATGCTGATCGGAGCGTCCAGCGGCATCCCTTTTTTAACGTTCCTTAAAAGAATGGCTATCCCTTCAATTTTAGGTTTGATTCTGGCGTATGGGGTCGTTTTATGGGGATTTAGGAGAGAATTTACCCGGGGCGGAATTATAGAGGTCCCGCCCTTGCGCTCTCCCCGGCTTGTCCAGGCCGAAGAGTTTAGCGGACCGGGAGAAATAAAAAACGGAGTCTATAAACCCCTCTTATTAAAAGCCCTAGCCGCTGTCTTCCTTATGACGGCGGCGTTTTTGCTCAACGCCCCGGTTACGGCGGCGGCCATGGCGGCGGCGGCGATTTTGTTGACGACCAGAAGGATAAAACCGGAACGGGTTTTCGCGGAACTAGACTGGACGATTATCGCTTTTTTTGGAGGCCTCTTTGTTATCACCGAAGCGGTAGGCCGGACTTCGGCTTTTTCGTTTCTGGTACAACGGGGGATGCCCCTGGTAGGCCAAGGGATGGGGCGCTTTTCCTTTTTTATCCTTATCCTGTCGAACTTAATTTCCAACGTTCCGGCGGTGATGCTCCTGCGGCCCCTGGTCGATTGGTTTAAGGATAAAGAAACCGCGTGGCTGGTCATGGCCATGGCAAGCACCTACGCGGGGAATCTGACCCTGTTGGGGTCGGTGGCCAATTTAATCGTCGCGGAAAGCGCCAAGCGGTACGGCATAGACGTAAAGTTCGGGGCCTACCTCAAGGTAGGTCTTCCAACGACCATTCTTACGGTGGTTCTGGGGACCCTATGGTTATCAATTTTTTAGAAGAAGGAAGGATACTATGAACGGCGCTACTTTTTTTTGGACCACCTTTTTGGCGTTCTTACCCATTTCCGAGCTCCGGGGGGCCATTCCCTTCGCCGTGGCCCACGGCTGGCCCTGGTACGGGGCTTTCCTTTACGGGGCCTTCGTAAACGCCCTGGTAGCCCCGGCCTGTTGGATCTTCTTAGGGACCTTTCACAAACTGTTTTTACGCCTCCGTTGGTACGCCGATTTCTTTAACCGCTTTATAGAACGAGCCCGAAGCAAGGTCCACGGGGGGGTGGAACGGTGGGGCTGGTTGGGCATTGGGGTGTTTGTGGCTATTCCCTTTCCCTTGACCGGAGCGTGGACGGGGACCCTGGGGGCGTGGGTCCTGGGACTGGATAAAAAGAAAACCATGGTGGCGGTAATACTGGGGGTCCTGGTTTCGGGTATCATCGTTACCTTCGTCACGGTCCTTGGTCTCCGGGCTTTTGATATCTTCATCAAACGGGTATAGGTAGGGATGACCAAATTAGACTTTGAAAGCGAACTAAACGATAAGCAGATCCAGGCAGTAAAGACCATCGACGGACCGGTGTTGATCATCGCCGGCGCGGGGTCGGGCAAGACCCGGGTTATCACATTCCGCATCGCTTATATGATGGAACGGGGGATCCCTCAATCTTCCATTTTGGCCCTGACGTTTACCAACAAGGCGGCTAAGGAAATGGAAAGCCGCGTTCGGGAATTGACCCATAAAAAACTGCAAAACCTAACGGTCTGCACGTTCCACGCCTTTGGGGTCAAGGTCCTTCGGGAACATATCGAACTTTTGGGGTACAGAAAGAATTTTTCAATCTACGACGAAACGGATAGGAACCAACTTATCAAGGATTGCGTCCGGGAGTGCGGGCTTTCGACGGAAAATCTGGATCTTTATAAAATCGGAGCCCTATTTTCCAACGTAAAAATCGGTCGAGTATCCTGGGGAGAGGGAGCCAACGACGAGTACGAACGGGTGTACCGGGAATATCAGAGTTGCCTTCGGATATATAACGCCGTGGATTTCGACGACCTGCTTACCCTGCCGATTCAACTTTTCGTTGAACACGGCGACGTGTTGGAAAGCTATCGGCAACGGTACCGCTACCTGATGGTGGACGAGTTTCAGGATACGAGTTTGACCCAGTACCGTCTTCTGCGTCTGTTGGCGAATAAAAACGTTTGCGTGGTGGGGGACGACGACCAATCGATCTATTCCTGGCGGGGGGCGAATTACGAAAACATCCTGATGTTTGAAAAGGATTTCCCCGGCCTCATGGAAATAAAATTGGAGCAAAATTACCGTTCCACCTCCACGATTCTGGAAGCCGCCAACGGGGTTATCGCCCACAACACCAATCGGAAGGAAAAAAAATTGTGGTCCGGCAACGGGAGCGGAAAACCGATAGAGGTGTTTTTTCCCGACAACGAGAGCGATGAAGCGGACTTTGTGGCCGAACGGATCAAAGCTCTCATGATGAAGGAACACCTTCGGTACGACGATTTTGGGGTATTGATTCGGACCAATTCCATGACCCGTCACCTGGAAGAGGCGTTTTTAGCGGAAAACATCCCCTATCAGGTCTCCGGGGGAACCAGTTTTTTCCAACGCAAGGAAATCAAGGATGTGATCAGCTACCTTCGGGTTATCGCCAACCCGGACGATGACGTAAACCTCCTGCGGATTATCAACACCCCCCGTCGGGGAATTGGTAAGACGAGCGTGGAACATATCAGCGAGCAGGCAAAAAAGCACCATGCATCCCTGTGGGACGCCATGAATAAACTCCGTTACGCCCCCGACACCCTGTTTCCCGAAAAGGGACGTATCGACGTGGATAGTTTTATCACCCTGATCGAATACTACCGGGGGGAACTGCTGGGAAAACGGGGCTTGGCTAAAAAAGTTCGGGCCCTGGTAGACAATATCGACTATTGGAGTTACCTAATCACCGAATACAATAAAAACGAAAAGGCCGCCCGTTGGAAATTTCTCAATATCGAATACCTCATCCAGTCCATAGAAACCTGGGAGAACGATCCGGATAACTTTGACCCTACCCTGTTTCCCTATTTAAACCGTATAAGCCTGATTACCCGGGACGATGAATCCTACGACAAGGACGAAGGGGGAAAGGGCAAGGTTAACCTAATGACCATCCACGCGTCCAAGGGCCTGGAATTTCCCGTGGTCTTTATCGCCGGGGTGGAGGATGGCCTTATCCCCCACGCCCGAAGTCTGGAAGAGGGGGACGGCAACGTCGAGGAGGAACGCCGGCTCTTCTACGTGGCCATAACCCGGGCCCGGGATAAACTCTTTTTGACTAGCTGTAAACAGCGCCGAAGGCTCCAGAGCGTGGTCGAATGCGCCCCTTCGCCGTTTTTAGCCGAAATTCCCGAGCATTTGGTGGAGTACCACGAGGGCGAAGAGGTCATAGAAAGCTCCGACGAAGCGGCGGATTATTTTGCCCAAATAAAAAGTAAATTCGCCTAACGGGGACCCTGAAGCCGCCGCTTCCGCCGTTCCAGCTCCTCCCGAAACCTTCGGGGCAGAAAATCCCCGTGGTTTAGGGCCCGTTCGATCCATTCCAGAGCCAAGGCCCGATCCCCCAGCCTTCGCTCCGCGTCGATAGAAAGGAGTCCGCAGGATCGGGCCTGGATGACCCGGCGGGTCGATGAACGCCGAGGGGCCTTGGTAGCTTCCACGGTTTCCCCGTGCTGGGCAATCCAGCGTAAAAGCTCCCGAGCCCTATCGTAGTCCCGATTCCTTAGAGAGTCCTTTGCCCGCGCCAGGGTCGCCCACAGGTATCCCCGGGAAACAGCCTGTTCTAAAAGGGCCGCCGCCCGTTGCCCAGCCTCCTCCAACAGAGAATCGGAAAGCAGAAACGGGGACGTTCCCGCCCTATGGATAAACCGGCGCCAGGAAAACGCCAGGGCTTCCGTGTCAAAGGGGTACGTTTCCTCGGCGGTTTCAGGGTCCACAGCGATTCGATGAAGGACGTCCAAAATTTGTACCAGGGCCAGGATATCCCGTTGATTATGATCGGCGATCCGACCCACCCTATCCCAGGTTCCCTTTTTTAGGAACTCAAACCACGCTTCCGGAGCGAAGGCTCCCCCCAGGTCTTCGCCCCGGTCCAGACGGAGTACCGATCGTTCCACCTCGGTTAAGGAACAGGAGGGGATTCTCCGTCCCCATAGGCGGCGTACCGGGTAAAGCAGGTCCAGGTGCCGAAACGTGGGAGGGCGAAAACCGTTCATTAAACACCGGATGGAAAAAAGTTGGGCGTCAAAACTTTTACCGTTGTAGGTTACCAAGGGGGCTCCCTCCCCCAGGGTTTCCAAAAGGGCCTGAATAAAATCAGCCTCCCCGGGATAGTCCAGCAAAAGGTACTGGTCCACCTCCAAAGCGGGTCCCTTAAAACGGCCGACCGCGGCTAAAAAGGCCAGGGTACCGGCCCCGCCGGAAAGCCCCGTGGTTTCCAGGTCAAAAAAAACCAGATCCTCCTTGAGAAACACGGCTCCTTCGTCGGCCCAGGTCCCGATTTCCCGGAGCAGAACCTGGAGCGCCGCTTCAAGGCTTTTATCGTAAGAAGAAGGGGGTACGGGAAACCGGTGTGAACGCCGGGCTACCAGATCGGACATGGGAACCCAGCCCTGGGCCAGGGCCTCGGGGGGAAGCGGGGGGGACTGTTCCTGGTTCCGGTTTTCGATGGTGGACCCCAAATCGGTTTTCAACGTCTTCGTACATTGGGGTTTTGTTTCCCGTAGCCGTTCCAACCGGGAACGGAGATTGGGCCTCACGTTTGTCCACGCTCCGTATTCCCATCCCCAGGAGCCCGGTCAGCGTTCAAGCCTATCAGGGCCCTCAAAAAAAGTTCCGTGGCATTTTTACTTCCCCCCGCCCCCACGCAGGATGGACAGCCGCTGTGGCAGGGACAGGTATGGACCTTTTCGTAGAGGAGTCGGAACAGTTCCCCCGTATGACGAACCAGAGCCTCCGACAGGCCCGTTCCTCCGGGGTATTTATCGAACACGTACACCGAAGGACTTTGAAAATGGGGGTCCCGGACCCGTTCGGAAATTCCCAAATCCCGTGGATCGCAGAGGATATACACGGGGGCAATACTCTTTAGGAGGGAACCAAAACCCCGGAGTACCGCCCCTACGCCCTCTTCATCCAACTCTTGCAAAGCCGTTCCCCCCTCGGTATCCGGGGTAAACAGCAGGATCAAACCCCGGGTTTGCGTTTCCTCTTCCGGCAGGTCCACGTTCCCGTAGCCGATATTTTCGTGGGTGTGAAAGCGAATTTTTTTAAACTTTGCCACCTGGGAACGGACCAAAAGATCACCCAACACCCCCAGGGCCGCCGGGAAATCGGGACGTCCCAGCCGGTACGTTTCATCCTCCGAAAGGACCTGGATATCCGTTTTAACCAGGGCGTCGGTAAAATAGTTCACATCCGCCTCGGCGACAAGACATTTTCTATTTTCTATGTCAAGAGAGGCCACCAAAAACTGCCGGCCCCGGTGTAGGTACACGGCGTTTTTAAAAATCAATTCCTTGGCGCTGGGCCTATCCATTTCTCCGATCACCTGATTCCTCCCCTGGGTTATATCCACGATAACCACGTTATCCGCCCCGGCGGAACGGAGGCTGATCCCCTCGGCGGGGTAGGAGCGGTTAGCCCAAAACCAACGGTTTCCCGTTTGTCGAACAATGCCGTCCTCCTCCAAAAAGTTCAATATATCCTCCACAGCGGGTCCAAAGGGATTAGCGGGGCTATCCAAATCGGATCGATTAAAGGGGAGCTCGAAGGCGGCGCATTTAACGTGGTCCGTTAAAATATACGGGTTGTCCGGGTCCAACCGGGCTTCTTCGGCGCTTTTTGCGAAAAACCACTGGGGTTCGGAAACGACAAACTGATCCAAGGGGGCAGAAGAAGCGATAAAAACGGCCACCGAAGTACCGCCCCGGCGTCCCGCTCGGCCTACCTGTTGCCAAAAAGAATTAAAAGACCCGGGAAATCCCGCTACCACCGCCGCGTCTAATCCCCCAATATCGATGCCCAATTCCAACGCGTTGGTGGATACCACCCCTCGGATGGTTCCATCCCGTAGTCCCTTTTCAATGGCCCTCCGTTCGTTGGGTAAAAGGCCGCCCCGGTAAGCCTCTACCCGTATCCGGTTGTTATCCGTATAGATATTTTCCAGATCTTCGTTGATATACGCCGCGGCTACCTCGGTTTTGACCCGGGAATGGGCAAACAGGATAGTTTTTATCCCTCCCCGCAGTAACGCCACGACCCAACGACGGCTTTCTGTTATAACGCTCCGACGAATCCCCTGCACCGGGTCCACCAAGGGAGGGTTGTATAAAATCACCCGTTTTTCTCCCTGGGGAGCCCCGTTTTGGTCTACCAAACTGACCCTTTGGCCGATCAGCGCTTCGGCTAATTCCCGGGGGTTGCCGATGGTGGCGGAACAGAGGATGCACTGGGGGTTAGACCCGTAGAACCGGGCGATACGGAAAAGCCGGCGAAGGACGTTGGCCACGTGGCTACCAAAAACCCCTCGATAAGCGTGGGCCTCGTCTATCACCACGTAACGCAGATGGGAAAAAAACTTGATCCATTTGGGATGGTTCGGCAAAATTCCGCTATGAAGCATGTCGGGGTTAGAAACGATGATCCTCCCCGTATCCCGGGCCGCGATGCGGAGGGAATCGGGGGTATCCCCGTCGTAGGTACACACTTTTACGGGGAGCGGAGCCCCGCTATTCCCCACCAGTTCGTTCAATTCCGCCTGCTGGTCCTGGGAAAGGGCCTTGGTGGGAAAAAGGTACAGGGCCCGCTGGGTTTCATCCTGAAGCAGGGCCTGCAGGGTTGGTAAATTGTAACTGAGGGTCTTTCCAGAGGCGGTGGGGGTTACGACGACCACGTGGTGTCCCTCCCGAAGTTCCCGCCACACTGCCCCTTGGTGGGAGTACAGGCGATCGATCCCCCTAGAACGAAGAGCTTGAACAAGCCGGCCGTCCAAGTCCTCCGGAAAGTCTTCGTACGTTCCTTCCGTAGCCGGAAGCGTCCGTTCCAGAACGATAGAGTCGGCAAAGGCAGGGTTTGAAAGAATAGCCTCCAAAGCGGCGTGGTTTTCCATAACCATCATACTACCGCGTAAAAAGTTTCCTGGTAAAGTATCGACAGAATTGATTCGTAAGCCTATACTTAGTCCGTGGATATTTAAGGCTTTTGCGAAAGGGGTAACCTTTTTCAAAAACCTCAGGTATCCGGGTATCGAACCTCAGGAGGAACACAATGTCTCAGATACTTTCTATTATTTTGGGCGGCGGTAAAGGAACCCGGTTATTTCCCCTAACCCAAGCGAGGGCAAAACCAGCGGTCCCCTTTGGGGGTAAATATCGCTTGGTGGATATTCCTATTTCTAACTGTATTAATTCGGATCTGCGGCAAGTCTACATTTTAACCCAATTTAACTCCGCTTCCCTCCACCTCCATATCGCTCGGACCTATTTTTTTGATACCTTTTCCCGGGGTTTCGTGGAGATCCTGGCGGCGGAACAGACCTTTGAGCACTCTGGGTGGTACGAGGGAACCGCCGACGCGGTTCGGAAAAATTTTATCCATTTCAGAACCCAAAACCCCTCCCATTACCTCATTCTTTCGGGGGATCAACTGTACCGGATGAACCTAAAGGAACTAATAAAACAACACGAGGAATCGGGAGCCGATATAACCGTGGCGTGCACGTCGGTTACCAGGGAGGACGCCTCCGAATTGGGAATTCTTAAAACCAACAAGAAAAACGAAATTACCGAATTCCTCGAAAAACCCGGTCCCACCAAGGATATTTCGGATTTTAAAATACCCACGGAGCTTCTATCGGACCGGAGAACCAGGGGAAAGGATTATTTAGCATCCATGGGAATTTACGTGTTCAACGCGGCGGCCATGGAGAGCAGTTTAGCCAACGACCACACGGATTTTGGCAAAGAAATTATTCCCAGCGCTATCGGAAACAAGAAGGTTAACGCTTATATTTACGACGGTTATTGGGAAGATATAGGAACGATCAAAAACTTTTACGAGGCGAACTTAAACCTCACCACATTAAAACCAAAGTTTGATTTTTACGACGAAGCGGCACCCATTTATACCCACATGAGAAATCTTCCTCCATCAAAAATGAACTTTAGCAACATGAACCAGTCCATCGCCGCGGAGGGTTGTATCATCACCAACGCGTCGATCTCCAACTCCATCGTCGGTATTCGTACCATTATCGAATCGGGGGCCAGCCTCAACGGGGTGTACTGTATGGGAGCGGACTTTTACGAGTCCGATGAACAACGGCAACAGAACAAGGAAGCTCGGCTTCCCGACGTGGGAATCGGTAAAGGAACGATCATCAAAGGGGCGATCATCGATAAAAACGCCCGGATCGGCGAGGGCTGTCGCATCGGTATCGACGACCTCCAACGGACCGACGGGGACTTTGGGCATTATCACGTCGTGGATGGAATTATCGTGGTTCCGAAAAACGCGGTCCTCTACCCGGGAACGGTGATTTAGAACAATCGGGGGCCCTTCTCCCGGTTCGGCTGGTTGCGACTTGGCCGGTCGGGGTCCAGCTGGTCGCGGTCCAGCTGGTCGCGGTCCAGCTGGTTGGGGGCCGTCACGTAACACCCCGACTGGCGGGAGAAGGGAGTCGCTTTTTACAGTCCCTGGAGGGAATAGAAGGATCCAATATCGATGGGTGAGAAATCCTTTCCATCCAGCCGTTCAAACTCGCCGGTCTTTTTGTTAAATCGATAATCCTCGGCCCATGGGGAGCCCTTTTTCTCTATTTCTTTTAACGCGTCGATGACGTAGTCCATTTCAGCGTCCGTCATGGTAGGGTGGACCGATACGCGAACCCAGCCGGGTTTTTCTGAAAGGTCGCCCTTTTGCACCAGACCGGCTATTCGGTTAGACCGATCCCTATCCAGATGGAGTAGGTAATGCCCGTAGGTCCCCGCACAGGAACAGCCGCCCCGGGTTTGAATTCCGTAACGGTCCGAAAGGAGCCGGACGACTAAGTTATAGTGTAAACCCTCTATATAGAAAGACAGGGCCCCAATCCGTTCTCTATCCTGGGGGGCCAGGATACGAAGCTTCGGTATGGCATCAAGCCCCTCGAAGGCCCTTTGTAGCAGTTCATTCTCCCGCTGGTGGATACGGTCGGCCCCCATCTTTTCCTTTACTTCCATGGCCAAGGCCGCCCGAATGGACCCCAAAAAGGCAGGGGTTCCCCCGTCTTCCCGCAGTTCTATACTTTCAAAGTACCGCCGGTCTCCCCAACTATCGGTCCACGTTACCGTACCGCCTCCAGGGTTATCGGGAATTCGGTTGGCGTAGAGATTTTTGTTAAAAACCAAAACCCCCGGAGACCCGGGCCCTCCCAGAAATTTGTGGGGGCTAAAAAAAACCGCGTCTAAGTACCCCTGGGGATCTCCCTGGGGATGCATATCGATGACATCGTAGGGGGCCGCGGCGGCAAAATCCACAAAGGCGATACCCCCGTGCCGGTGCATGATCCGGGCAAGTTCCCGATACGGCGGTCTGACCCCGGTTACGTTAGAGGCCGCGGAAAAGGACCCAATTTTCAAAGGCCTATCGGCGTAGCGGACAATTTCCCGTTCCAGTTCATCGGTTACCACGTGGAGGTCCTGGTCGGGTTTTAGAACCACCACTTCGGCCAGGGATTCAAGCCAACTGGTGTGGTTCGAATGGTGTTCCATGTGGGTTACAAAAACGACGGGCCGTCGGCTATCCGGTATGTCCAGGGCCTGGGGGTTTAAAATCCCCAGAGACCGTTCGGGGATCCGAAGGCCCAACAGCCGCTGTAATTTATTTATCACCCCTGTCATCCCCGAACCGGTGGTAAGGATTACATCGTTCTCGTTGGCCCCCACCATTTTTTTTATCAACCGGTGGGATTCCAGGTACGCTTGGGTCATTCCCGCACCGATGGCGCTGGATTCACTGTGGGTGTTGGCCACGTAGGGGTACGCGTTAGACCGGAGCCGATCTTCCACCGGCCCGTACAAGCGGCCCGAGGCTATCCAATCGGCGTAGACCAGGGGAACCTTTCCATAGGGACCAGCTAGTTCCGCGTCTATCCCGATTATATTTTTTCGAAATTCTTTAAAAAAAGTCTCAAGCGTTCCTTCGGTTTCCATGGTCGAGCATGCTCCTTGCTTCCTCTGCGATTATTTTTAAACCATCCGCGACTTGATCCGTAGGGGCGGAATAATTAATTCGTATACAACGGCGAGGATGATCCCACTGGGCGCAGGGGCTTCCATCCTGAAAACGACCAAAGGAAAAATACTCCCCCGGAAGCACCAGCACGTCCCGCCGTTTAGCCCTTTCGTAGAGGGAACGGGAATCTAAGCGGGGATCGTCGAACCAAAGCCATAAAAAGATGGCTCCTTCGCTTTCGTGGTACCGCACTGGCAGGTCCTGAAACTCCGCGATGATACGGTCGATGGCTTCCCGACGTTTTTGGGCATAGTAGGGTTGAACGATAGCGTGGCTGAGCCGGATAATTTCCCCCGAGGCGACCAGGGGCTCCACCAGGGCGGGCCCGAGGGTACCGGTGGCTAAACCGGCGATCGCATTCATCGAGGAAAGGTATCGAACCAATTCGGGCCGGGCGATGACGATTCCCGTTCGAACCGAAGGGAGTCCAATTTTCGAAAGACTCATCACCAGTACGGTCGATTCATCCCAGTAGGGTTTTGCGTCCGTAAAGAGGATATTGGGGAAAGGAAGACCGTAAGCGTTATCGGTAATAAGGGGAATCTGGTACCGTTTAGCCAGGTCCGCCAGGGCTTTTACTTCGGTATCGGTAAGGACGTTACCTGAAGGATTTGTGGGCCGGGAAACGCAGATGCCCCCGATAGTGGACCCTTCCTTCTTCAAAATCCTTTCCACCGCTTCTAGATCCACAAAGTATTTAAAACTCCGGTCTCCCCTTAGTTCTATTCGGGGTTTTAGGGCAACCACCGCGTCTTCCGCGACAATTTGGTCAGCATAGCCCACGTATTCGGGCATAAGGGGAAAAAGGATGCGCCGTTTTTGGCCAGCGGCTGTAGAACCCGCGAGAAGGTTCAACAGGTAGAACATGGCTACTTGGCTTCCGTTGGTTACCATAATGTGGTCCCCATCCAGATCCCAGCCGTACTCCCTTTTAAACAGGGCCGCTAAAGCGACCCGAAAGGCCTTTCGCCCGTCGGCGGAATCGTAGGTTCCCAACAGTTTACCCAATTCATCGGGGTTCCCAGCCAGGTCTAAAAGCCGTTTCCGCCAGAGCTCCTCCATTTCCCCTATCCGAGCGGGATTGCCCCCCCCGAGCATTTTGAGGGGCCGGCTTCCCGAGGCGGCTAACGAGAGGTCCTCCATTAATCGGGAAACACCGGTTGGCCGCGTGTAGGCCTCGGCGAAGGAGGAAAGGATCACCGAAGAACCTCTCGGGTAACGGGATTCTGCAGGATCCCAATATTCTCGATTTCCACTTCCACCAGGTCCCCTTCTTTAAGGGGGCTAACCCCGCTGGGGGTTCCGGTGGCTATAATATCCCCCTCTTCCAGAGTAAAATTCCGGGAAATAAAGGCTATCAGCTGGGCTACGGAAAAGATCATGTCGGCGGTGGAAGCCCTCTGTTTAACCTCCCCGTTGACCCGGCAAGAAATGGCCAGTTTTCCTGGGTCCCCCAGATCCTGGGGTCTTACCAGCTCGGGTCCCAGGGGACCGAAGCTGTCAAAGGATTTCCCCCGGAACCAGCCGGAGGTATCCATTTTTTGAATATCCCGTTGACTCACGTCGTTAAAACAGGTGTAGGCGAACACGTGCTCCAGGGCTCGCTCTTCGCTGATGTTTTTGCCCCGTTTACCGATAACAACCGCCAGCTCCGCTTCGTGGTCCACCCGGGGTGAAGGAAAATTGTAGGAGTACATAATCGCGGGTAATACGATACTTTCCCCCGGACCTATGAGAACGTTGGGGGTTTTGGCGAAAAGTACCGGTTCCGAAGGAACCTCTAATTTTTTAAGATCAAAAACCTGGCTTTCGGTCACGTGTTCCCGGTAATTAAGACCCACGGCGATTATTTTAGAGGGACGAATTTCCACGGTACCCTGGGTACCCCTCAGCGGCAGACGAAGCATAAAGAAGCTCCTTACGGTGTGTTAGTTATGGGCTACGGTCCCTACAACAGGATCGGA
Source organism: uncultured Treponema sp. (assembly GCA_964425215.1). Taxonomy (GTDB): domain Bacteria; phylum Spirochaetota; class Spirochaetia; order Treponematales; family Breznakiellaceae; genus CAYRLW01. The sequence goes on along the minus strand of CAYRLW010000007.1, from coordinate 15,038 downwards.
GACCTCAAAGGATACATCCGGGGTCTTGTTTTGTAAAGAAAGTTTAGCCGTTTCCGGGGTCTTCTTTTTAGGTCGTATTCCCCGGATCGAAATGGAGTCCCTAACAAAATCCACCACAAATTGGGTTCCCTGGGGATAATCCTTTTCTAAAATAAGAAGCGCCAGGGGGTCTTCCAATTCCTTTTGAATGGTCCTCCGCATGGGCCGGGCTCCGTATTTGGGGTCCCAGCCCTTTTCCGCCAGGGCCGAACGGGCAGAGCTCTTTAATCGGATAGAATACCCCTGCTCGGAGAGGCGCTGGGAAAGATCCTTCAGTTCCAGGTCCAAAATAGCCTCTATTTGGACCTTATTAAGGGCATGGAATACCACGATGTCGTCTACCCGGTTGATAAATTCGGGGTTAAATAGGCGCCGTAATTCGGAAAGGGCGGCGGAACGAATTTCCTCCAGTCCCATAATGCCCGTGTCGGTGGTAAAGCCCATCCGGGAATCCCGGGAAATTTCCCGGGCCCCCGCGTTGCTGGTCATAATGATAACGGTGTTTCTAAAGCTGACCGTGTGCCCCAAATTATCCTTCAGTTCCCCCTCTTCCAAAACCTGGAGAAGCAGGTTAAACACGTCGTGGTGGGCCTTTTCAATTTCATCGAACAAAATGACCCGGTAGGGATTCCGGCGGATTTTTTCGGTTAGAACACCCCCTTCTTCGTACCCCACGTAGCCCGGAGGGGCCCCCACCAGTCGGGAAGCGTTGTGTTTTTCCATGTAGTCGGACATATCGATGCGAACAAGGGCTTCTTCGGTTCCAAAGAGGTACTCGGCTAGACGTTTCGCCAGAAGAGTTTTTCCGACCCCCGTGGGACCCAGAAAAATAAACGAACCCTGGGGCCGCTTTATCGACGCGATTCCCGCCCTGGAGCGGCGAATGGCCGAGGCGATCCGGCGGACCGCGTCATCTTGCCCTACCACCGCCCGGTGCAGTTCTTCCTCTATTTTCAAAAGCCTCCGGGACTCGCTTTCCTCCAACCGGGAAAGGGGAATCCCCGTGGATTCGGCTACCACCTGCCGAATATCCGATTCGTCCACCACCGGCCGTTCTTCCCGGGCCGCCCTCTGCCAGGCTTCCTTTACCGACTCCAAGTGGGCCCGTAAGGCCCGAACCCGGTCCCGCAGTTCCGCGGCGGCTTCGTAATCCTGCGCCGATACCAGGGCCACCTTTTGGGAGGTTAAACGGCGAATTTCCGCCTCGATTTCCCCCAGCTCCGAGGGCCGGGTATCCGATTCAAGCTTTCGCTTTGCCCCCGCCTCGTCCAAAAGGTCGATGGCCTTGTCGGGCATAAACCGGCCCGTAACGTAGCGCTGGGCCAAACGAGCGGCGGCCTGAATCGCTTGGGGTGTGTACAGTACCCGGTGATGATCCTCGTACTGGGTTCGGATACCCTGCAAAATTTCGATGGTATCTTCCAAATTGGGTTCATCGATGGGAACCATTTGGAACCGCCGTTCCAGCGCCGCGTCCTTTTCAAAATGCTTGCGGTATTCGGCCAGGGTGGTCGCCCCAATACACTGGATTTCTCCCCGGGATAGGGCGGGCTTTAGCATATTGGACGCGTCAATGGTCCCTTCAGCTCCCCCCGCTCCGATGATAGTGTGGATTTCATCGATAAAAAGGATCACGTTTTTGGCGGCGGTGATCTCTTTCATTATTTTTTTTAATCGTTCCTCAAACTCGCCCCGATATTTGGTACCCGCTACCACGGAAGCGATATCCAGCGTAAGGATACGCTTTCCCATAAGCACTTCGGGAATTCGTTCGGAGGCCACCATTTGGGCCAGCTCTTCCACTACGGCGGTTTTCCCTACCCCCGGTTCACCCACCAAAATGGGGTTATTTTTAGTTCGCCGGGCCAAAATACGGATAATGCGGCCCACCTCTTTCTTTCTTCCCACCACGGGGTCCAGCTTCTCCATCCGCGCAAGGGCGGTTAGGTCCCTGGAAAATTCGTCCAAGATGGGTGTCTTAGGCCCCTGGGCAACCGAAGGGCCTCCGGCGCCAAGAATCTTAGGTTCCCCTTGATTTTTGACATTTTCGCCCCGGCTATCCGGGGCGGTATTAGAATCGCTGAAGACATTTCCGCGATTCCCTTCGACTTCATCGAAACGATTTCCATCGGCGGCCTGTAAAACCGTGCGAATGACCTCTATATTGATATTCCGGTTCCCTAAATAACGAACCACCGGGGCGTTTTCTTCCCTTAAAGAGGCAAGGAGTATATGTTCAGTTCCCACGTATTCGTGACCAAAAATCCTGGCTTCCTCCGCGGCGAGTTCCAAAAGCAAACGGGTCCGCCGGGCTGGGGGAATGTCCCCAAAAATAAAACCCACGTTCTTTTGGGGAATTTCCCGTTCCAGGTCGTGGCGCAATTCCGTCAGGTCCACGTGCAGGGCTTCCAGGACCTTGCAAGCCGACCCGGTTCCGTCTTTTAGGATAGCGATGAGTATATGTTCGGGCAAAAGCTGGTCCGAATGAAACCGCCGTGCCTCGTCCTGAGAATTCACCGAAAGGATGCGTTGAGCCCGTTGCGTTAAGCCTTTAAACAAAGTATCTTCCCCCTCATATAAGGTAACGCGGAAGTTCTCTCCGGACAAGTTCCGCCCTCATTTTATTTTCATCTTTAATCGAAACGCCGGAAAAGCGAAGCTGGGAGTCTCCTACGTCCACGTACAAGCGATCTAAAACCCCAAAGGGATCGTCTTCCTGGGAAGGAACGGAAGGGATGGGGGATTTTTCGATGGAGCCTTGGGCTACTATTTCCGGAGCAAGGCCGTACACTAAACCCGAACGGAGAGCCACTAGGTATCGGCGAGCTTCCTGGGAATCGAGCATTTTAGAAGCCCGTAGCAGGGCCGCGGACCGAAAAGCTTCGTTTTCCAATTCCGCCGCCCTATCAATTTTTATCCGTTCCCGGGTCTTCCGTTCCCCCTCCACCAATTCCATTAAAAGGCTTCGAAATCCGCTGATACATGAATTTTCGTCGGTTCCCAGGCTCGCCTGGGTGCTTAATTCTACGAGCGGATTTGGGGTAGGGTTTTCTCCGTCTTCATCCCCTCCGGAGGCGTAAAACCGGATACGAATCCCCTGGGACAAAAGCCGTTGGGAAAGCCGTTCAAACATGGAGGAGTACACAATACCCGGGATAAAAAGCAGGGCCCCGCACGAGAAGGCCGACCCCACCTCATCGAGCCGGGTGGTAAGGAAACCTAAATCGGGAGAACAGGCCCAGTCCAAATCGGCGTCCAATTTTTCGTCCCAGAGACGCAGGGTTTCTAGGGGTTTTGAAAAATCGGATCCCGGTGAAAACACGGAAAACCGTATATGATCCGTGTCGTTAACCGAAAAAACCATGCCCCCTTCGGTAACAAAGAGGGATCGGGCGATTTCAAATGATTGAAGGGGTCCTAAAAAATACCGTTCCGCCAGGGCTTCCGATGCAGCCGTATCCAGGTCCTCAAAATTATACTGAAAAGCCAGGGGCAGGTGGGGAGCCAAAATCGAGGCGATTCTTTGACGGATATCCAACAATTCGGAGGGGGACGCTTTCCATGGGAAGAGGGCTTCCCGCAGGTTACGGGCGTATTGGAGTTTTAGGTAAACCACCACGTCCCGATCCATACCCCCCTGGAGCCACCCTAAGGGGGGCAAGGTAAAATCAGCCATGGCTTCCTCCGCTCCCTTCCAGGGCTCGAATTTGGTCCCGGTAACGGGCCGCGAGCTCGTAGTTTTCCCCCCGAAGGGCTTCCTCCAGTTCTTCTTTAAGGCGGACTAATTCCCGCTCCCGAAGGCGCAGGGAAGTTAAACGGAGGGATACGCGTCCCCGGTGAAGGGGTAATGGTCCCTTAGCGGGACCCCGAGGAGGAAGAATCCCTTCCAAAAGGGTCTTCCCAAAGTGTTCCCAACAATAAGCACACCCCAGGGTCCCTCTTTTTTTTGCCTCTTCTCGGGAAAGGCCGCAATGGGGACAGGGACCTATTTTTTTTGCCCCCCCCTTGGGGGTAAAGGACGAAGAGGGAACCGTGGAAAGGAGGTTTTTTAAAGCCTCGGTCATATCCCCATCCAGGGAACCAAGCCCGTGTTCCCGGGCACACTGGATGCACAGCCGGAGTTCCGAGTTCCCTTCCTTGCTCACCTGATGCACAAACACCACCGCTTCCCGTTGGCCGCATAGATCACATTTCATAACGGAAGCCTCAATATTTTCGTAAAATTTCCGTAGGGGACAGTTTCCCGGCCCGACGAGCGGGTCGTAGGGCCGCGATCACCGAACAGAGAACCGTGGCTCCCCAGATAACCGCGATGGCTACCCAATCGACAACCACCGGAATGGTCTCCAAATAATATTTGGGATTCAATATTTTAACTTCCCCCCCATGAAAGAGGGAAGAGAAAAACCCCAATAGGATCTCTAAAAACCGAATAAGGTCGTTAATAGTATACCCAATTATCAGCCCCACGGCGATACCCCCCAGGGAACCAACCACACCGGTTAAAAAGGAAGCGTAGGTAAAAATTCGAGAAATATTCGAGGAAGGAACCCCAAAGGATTTAAGGATCGCGATATCCCTTCGCCGTTCCACCACCAACATAGACGTGGCGGAGGAAACGTTTACCGCCGCCACGATCACGATTAAAGCCATAATAAAAAGGAGAAGCTGGCGGGTAGATTCAAAGGATCGATACTGGGCTTGCTGAAGTTCCTTCCACGGGTACACGCCGTATTGATCCCCCAGAGAAACCGCCAGGCGTTGGGTAATCCGATCTAAGTCCCTATACGGGTCCTTCACCTTTACCAATAAAAAATTCCGAGACTCCCCCGGGGACAGCATGCGTAGACCCTCGTGGTAGGGTATAAGACACCACAGGGCGTCTAATTCCTGGTACCCCGAGGATACAATGCCCCGGACGGTAAAGGGGGCAAGACGGGGTATGGCCCGACCGTCATCGGAGGTTCGCAATGTCATCAACCTGACCGTATCCCCCACCTTCGCTCCGATAGTTTTAGCCAGGGCTTCTCCCAAAAGGGCGGAACGTTCGTCCGAAAAGGCCAGGGTACCGCTTCGAAGGGTCAGCAGTTTTTTAGTTCCCGGATCATCCAAAAATAAATCGTCCACCGCTCGAACGGTGGTACCCGATTTTCCAACCGGACCGACTAGGATTCCCAAACCCTGCCGCTCGGCCCAGGCGCCCGTAACTCCGGCTTCCTCTAAAACCCGGTTTCGAATTAAAGCCACGTCGGAGCTCTTATCAAAATCGTAGATCTCCAGATGACCGGTCCCCAATTCCAGGTACCGATCCGTAATACCCCGGATCATTCCATCGGCGACGATAAGGGTTACCACGATGGGGATTAGGCTCACACCGATTCCGATCGCAGCGCCCCGGAGGTAGCGCCCCCCCTCGCGGCCCCGGCCCAAAAGGTACCGGAGGGCAATAAAAAACGCGGAACCGTTTTTCAAAGGCCCGCCTCCGGGACCGTACCTTCACCGCTACCCCGCAGGATTCCCTGCACCAGGAGGTATTGATAGTTGGCCCGTACGGCGACTCCTTCGTCGTGGGTCACCACGATAAGGGTCTTACCCCGTTTTTCCGCGCAGAGGTACAGCAATTCCGCCACCACGGCACTGTTTCCCGGGTCTAAATTCCCCGTGGGTTCATCAGCCAAAACCAACTCTGGATCGTTGACCAGGGACCGAGCAACGGCCACCCGTTGCCGTTCCCCTCCGGATAATTGGGAGGGGAAATGATGGGAACGGTTTTCCAAATGAACGTCCGCCAGCAGGGCCTGGGCCCTTTGAAGGGCTTCTTTTTTTGGGAGCCCCGCCATATACGCTGGAAGCATAACGTTTTCCAGGGCGGTAAAATCCTTAAGAAGGTAGTGAAACTGAAAAATAAAGCCCACCGTTTGGCTTCGATACGTTGAAAGAGCCTTTTCAGACAATTCGGTGATACGGCGGTCACCCACCACGATGGAGCCCGAATCAAGCCGATCCAGGCCCCCTAAAATATGGAGCAGGGTACTTTTTCCGCTTCCACTATCCCCCCGAATGGCCACCGAAACGCCCCGGGGGATGGAAAGATTTATTCCCCGCAGAATTCGCAGGGTTTCGGTTCCGGAGGTGTAGTTCTTTGTTATTCCCTCCGCCACTACCAGATGTTCATTCATCGCGCAATACCTCCGCAGGCCGTATCCGTGCGGTTTTTCCCGATGCCAACCACGCCGCCAGGGTGGCCGAAAGAACCCCAAAAAGGAAGACCACAAAAACTTCCAAGGGAATAACCCGGCTGGGGATCTCTTTGATATAAAAAACCGCAGGGGAAAACACCCGGAAATCTCCCTCCGTAGCCCCGGACCCCACAAAGGGACGGATTAGTAAGTCCAAAATTCCCAGGGTGCCGTTTACGATTCTCTCCAATGTGGAGAAAAATTGACCAATATGAAAGGCTATCCATAGGGCGGGGAGCAATCCCCCAAGGGCTCCCATGATACCGATGATAAAACCGTCCAGGACAAATACCAACCGAACCGCCGTTTCGCTGGCCCCCACGGCCCTTAAAAGGGCAATTTCGTCCCGCCGTTCCAAAACGTTTCGCCGCTGGGCTTGATAAATATTCAAGGCCACCACCACAAAAATAAGGGCCACCAGGAAAAACATGAGCAATTTTTCCATCCGCAGGGCCCCAAAAAAGGCCCGATTATACTCCCTCCAGGAGACTATGGGGACGGATCGGAGCTCTGGAATGGACCGGAGTTCCCCCAGGGCATTTCCATCGTTCCATTGATTCTTTAATTTTACACCCAGGGTAACTGGACTATCGGAACCCAAGAGAGCTAACGCCTTGTCTAGGTTGATAAAGGCCCAGCTGGAATCGTATTCGTAAAACCCCGTACGAAAAATCCCCTCAACGGTGTATCCTACGTTTTCGGGCACGTTCACCGTTAAGGATGTTCCCGTCAAGGAAAGAAAAGACACCGGGTCCCCCAACCGAAGGCCCAGGGTACGGGCTAATTCCGCACCGATTAAAATCCCGTGGGGAGAGGATAGGTTGAAGGCTCCAGCCTCAAAGACCAGTTTTTTAGCCATTCGGAGATCAACGCGAAGGGCGTCTTCGGGAAAAGCCCGGACCAGACAGCCCTGTTGGTTCCGTCGCTGGCCCCTTACAATACCCTGAATTTCCACGAAAGGAACCACCGAAGCCACCGACGGGAGAGATCGTATCTCCTTTAAGAGGGAACTCGTATTATCCCGCTGGGGCACCTCGACCCGGAGATGGTAGGATGAAAGTTCCAAAATGGTTTCTATAAAACCCAACTGAAAACCGTTCATCACCGCCAGGATAACCGTTAGGGCCAACACCCCCGTGGCTATGCCGAGAATTGCCAAGGCGGAAGAGGGACTGCTTTTATCCCTACGGCGACTGGATACGTAGCGACGGGCCGCAAAAAGCACCCAGGCCCAGGAGGTTCGTTTGAAGGGACGGTTCACGGACGATCCTTTGGAGCATAGAGAATCCGTTCTTCCGACACCTTTATGCCATCCCGCCAGATAGTCCGCAACACTGCTTTTCCATCCATGTACAATTCCTCTACCTCTTGGTTGCCCATTTTTTTAAGCGTCCGTTCCAATCGATCTCCGTGATAGTCCCGTTCTTCCACCCGGTTCCCTGCCCCGTCGTAGGTATACTCCCGGCGATACGAATCCGCACCGATCAAACGAAGGGTGGAGCTTAACCGGTTATCCTTATAGGTATTCCGTAGTTCCTCCACCACCTGACCCGAAGCGTCGTACCGAGTTTCGGTTAAAACCCGTCCTTTTGAATCGGTGGTATACCTGGTCGACGGCGCCTCTTCCTTTGTCGATACGGATACGCCGGTCGGGGCACCCAGATCGGCTCCGTAGGCTCCCAGGGTATCCTGGAGGGCATTGGAGAACCGGATTGAACGGGCTGGGAATTGGCCCTCCGTATACTGCCGTTCTATGCGCCGAAGGGCTCCGGTCCTTTCGTAATAGTACCGGTCTACCCAGAGCACCGTCCCGTTTTCTTTTTCCCGCCCTTGAGCCTGTACTAATTGACCTCCCGTATACTGGTAGGTAATCCACGTATCCAGTACGCCGGAGTTCCACCGCCGTTCCTCCGTCAACATACCCCGCTCATCGTAGCGCTCTAGAAAAGCGGTTTCCCCCGGACGTTCCCCATAGGATAACCGCTGATGCCCCGTGGAATCCCGTATCGTCAAAAAAACCTGATATTCCGTCCCCCCGTGATAAAGGATCCGTTCTTCCCCAAAACCCGACAAGAGCCCCTCCGAGGTCACCTCAGTCTGAATTTCCGGGGGCAACCGGCTTAAAAGTACCCCCGGGGATACCGGCTGAATCGAAAGGCCGTATTCTTCCCGTAGAGCCACGAGGCGAGGAAGGGCTTCCAAGGGAAGACCCGCAGGGTCGGATCGGAACCATTGATCCCCGAACGCTGGCAAAAGCAGGGACACCAGGAAAAAGAATACCCCAAAACGACGGAGGTATTCTCGTTTACAGATCCAAAAAATCCCGTACATAGTCGGGTCCAGAAAAGGGAATTATATTTTGATAAGCCTCACCGTTACAAACGTACAGGATGGGCAGTTTTAAAGCCCGGGCCAAAGAAAAAACGACCCCACCCCGGGCGATGGAATCGTACTTGGTCAGGATGACCCCATCCAGGGGTACGGAAGCCTGAAACGTCTGGGCCTGCAGTAAGGCGTTGCGTCCCGTGGTTCCATCCAACACCAGGAGTTTTCTATACGTCGCCCCGGGGGCCTTGGTCCCCACGACCCGATCAATTTTTTTCAGCTCCTCCACCAGGGCGGATTTGGTGTGCATTCTCCCAGCCGTATCGGCGATTACCAGGTCTATGCCCCCCGCTTGGGCGGCTTCCATGCAGTCAAAGAGTACCGCAGCGGGATCACCCCCGGTTTTATGGGCCACCACCCGACAGCCGAGCCGTTGCCCGTGAATTTTTAGCTGGTCAATGGCGGCGGCACGAAAAGTATCCCCAGCGGCCAAAATGGCGCTTCTGCCGTATTTTTCCTGGAACCGATGGGCTAACTTCGCTACCGTGGTGGTCTTTCCTACCCCGTTGACCCCCAGCAAAAGCAGGACCGTAAAACCGGGAGTTTCTACATTAACCACGGGAAGGTCCTGAAAGTAGGATTCCAACAACGTAGCTAACCGTTTTCGTACCCCTTCGGGAGTTTCGATTTTTTCTTTTTTACAAACCGTACGGAGGGTTTCCACCGTTTGGTACGCCTCCGGGGCGCCAAAATCCCCTTCCACCAAAAGATCCATCAGGGAATCGAAAAACTCATCGGAAATAGGTTCCCTTATTCCAAAAAACGCCCTTATTTTCTTTGAAAAACCCAATGCCGCCACTAGTATCCTTCCTTGTTTGAGTCCCCGCTATGGTTTAGTTCAACCGAGCTAGTAGCTCCGGTGGGCCGAATTTCCTGGGGGTTTCGGTCATTAGATACAACCACATAACGGCCCAGCCGATACAACGATTCGGCCAAAAAAGTTGCCGCCACGGTGTACAACCCTATGGACAGATAATAGGTTCGATAGGCCGAATCCGTTAGGGTCCAATTTCCCTGATAGTTGACCGCGTTTATGTAGGTTGTAGCCAAACCGCCCATAAAAAACGCCACGGGCAGGACAATCCAAAAACGGCCGTAGGCACTATAAAACTTTCTTCGCTCCGTTTCTACCGGTTGGGGATCCGCGCTGGGGCGCTGGGGCTTTAGCAGTACCCGAAGGTCAGGCTGGGAGGGGCCCGCGACGACCACGGTACTGGTTTTACCATCCCCGGCAGTACCTTCCACGTAGGTAAGGGAATCTACGGGTAAAGAAAGCCACAGAGGGGTTGTTCCTTTAAACAGGCCCCCCGCATGAATGGCGGTCTGGCTCTCCGTGGAATCTATCAGAAGAGACTCCGTAGCCAGAGGACTTAGGGAACCCGTCAGGATGGTTTTTTCCTGGGCCTGAATATCCAGGGTCGTGGAAAATGGAACGTATCCGTCGGCCTGAACTTCCACGGTATGGGACCCCGGAGACAGGGGCACCGAATCCACGGTTCCCCGTCCCACCGATTTTCCATCCACCGAAAGAAGGGAATCCGGTGGGGTAGCGTGAAGCGCCAGTCGAGCGTACCCCTTCCCGGATAGAACTTCTAAGAGCCGATCTTCCAGGTCCCCCAGGGCCGCGGACCTATCATCCGGAGAAAAAAGCAATTCTTCCCGCCATGGATAGGTGTCCAAAATCGCGCTGTACAGGCCCACCGTTAGTCGGTAATGGCCGTAAAAAAAATCCATCGAGGTGACTAGCAACGCGTCCACCCCTTGATCCGAACAGTATTGATATTCCTTCCCCCGCGGTGGAGGGCTCGGATATTCCTGCCCCTGTTTATCCGCCACGATAATTTTGATATCCGGCTTTTCCTCTATGGATGGAACCGTAACCGAAGCCCTTTGGACAGCCCGTTCTAGGTCCCCAATAGAAGCATCCATTTTGGCAATTTCCTGTTTCAGCTTCCACGGTGGGTATCCCTTAAAAAGAAGGGCATCCCGTTCCGCCCGTTTATCCGCCAGGGCCTTTCCCGCAGACTGCCGAGCGGAAGTCTGAGCGTAAGACCTGTAGGCTTCCAGCTCTTCGGAACCGCGTTGATGAAACGGTACCATTTCTGCCTGGGAGCGCAGTTCCCGTAGGACCGCCCATCCGGTAAGTTTTTGGGTATCCGTCAGGGCCGAAAAATCTATTCCTGGAATAAAGACCTTCCACTCCCGATACAGGGGCTTGGCCGTTTCTGAGGAGATCTCTCTTTTCCCTAGGCCATAAACCCCGGATAATCCGAAAACGAGGAAAAGAAAAGCCCCGTAAACCGCCTTCATACGGGTCCAGGGGAGCTTCTCCCGCCCCATCGCCTAGTCCCGACGCTCCGAATTCCAGGCAAAGCGCAGATACTCTTCGATAAATGGATCGATATCCCCATCCATTACCGCTTGAATATTCCCCACCTCTACCTTCGTTCTGGCGTCTTTTACCAGCGTGTAGGGCTGAAAAACGTAGGAACGGATTTGATTCCCCCAGGAAATATCCTTTTTTTCCTGAGCAAACCGTTCGTTATCCTTTTCCTGTTCCGCCTTGTAGTATTCGTACAACCGGGCCTTGAGCATACTCATGGCGGTGGCCTTATTCTTAATTTGGCTCCGCTCGTTTTGGCAGGCCACCACGATTCCCGTAGGCAGGTGGGTCAATCGGACCGCGCTGTCGGTTTTATTAACGTGTTGCCCCCCCGCGCCTCCGGACCGGTAGGTGTCGACGCGGAGGTCTTCGCTCCGGATCTCCACTTCCACCGAATCGTCCAGTACGGGAAAAACGTACACCGAAGCGAAGGACGTATGCCTTCGGGCGTTGGCGTCAAAGGGGGAAATCCGGACGAGCCGATGGACCCCCGATTCTCCCTTAAGGTACCCATAGGCGTATTCCCCATCAATTCTAACGGTAGCCGACTTAATGCCCCCCTCAGCCTCCAGGGTATCCACCTCTTCTGTGGAAAAGCCCCGTCGTTCGGCCCAGCGCAGGTACATCCGGTAGAGCATTTGAGCCCAGTCGCAGGCCTCCGTACCTCCGGCCCCCGAATGGACGGTTAAAAAGCAGGCGTTCCTGTCTACTTCCCCTGACATAAGTTCGTAGATATTTTGGGTATCGAAACGTTTTTGCAGGTCCCGAAGAAGGTTTTCTATTTCGGGAACGTGGGATTCGTCGTTCTCCGCCTCCGCCAACTCCTGTAATACCTCCACATCCTCGATCCCCCGGAGTATTTCCTTCCAGGGTTCGTACCGGGCCTTTAGGGCCTTGATTTCCGACATGGTTTTTTCGGCCTTGCTCGGGTCGTTCCAAAAGTTCTCCCCGGCGGTAAGGGATTCTAGTTCCCCTATCCGTTTCTCAAAATCCGCGGATTCAAAGACGCCTCCACGTATCGTGGATTCGGGCCTTTAATTCCCTAATTTGGGGTCCTAATTCTGAAAGCAACATACCTGTTCTCCTATTTTTTAAGCTTCAGCGGCAAAACGGAAGGCGGTTTGCCCGGCCCCTTCCGATCGGAAGATCGGGCGGTTAAGCGGCGCCATTTTTTATCCTTTAAGACGGAAATCACCAGGTTGCCCTCCACCGGGAATTGAAATATTCGTATTCGGTCAAAGCCGTCGGTAGCCCGGTCTAAATCGTATTTAACGCGGTCCAGTACCGAAGGAGCTATTCGGGAAGATTCCCAAAGACCCCTTTGTACCTTTTCAAACCCATACTGGGTTAACAAGTTCGAAAGCTCCCGGGCCCTCTCTTCCGAGGCCGGGTCTAGGGCAATGGACACAAACATACCCTAGAGAGTACGAAAAAGGAGAAACTATGTCAAATCTCTCTGGACGAGGGGGATTATAGCCGAATAGAATAGTAGTATGAAAGGTCCAGGCGCGTTATTATTCATTATTCCCTTCCTTTCCCTGGGATCAGCGATGTTCGCCCAGGAGGACACGGTATTCGCGCCCTTTGTTTCCCGTCTTTCTGCGGAAACCCAGGGCGATACGGTAAAACTTACATGGATCGATTCCAGGGACGTTACCGGCCCGGTCTACGTAAGCCGATCGACCCAGCCGATTCAAAACACGGCGGGATTATCAAAATTGCCCTCCGTAGAGGTTCCGTACGGGGCTCAATCGTACATTGACCGGCTTGACGCGGCGGGAACCTGGTATTATAGCGTCATGGCCAGCGACGGAAAGGGACGTCGGTACGACGTTATTATCCCCTACAACAATACAATCTCCGTAAAAATAAGCCTAGCGGTTAACCAAGAGGAACCTAATGCAGGCGGGAAAGCGAGTCCCCCGGCCGCAAAACCAAAGTCTAGTCCCGGGGAAACAACCGTAGCGGAAGCCCAAAAGACGGTTCCCTTTTCCGATATTTCAGCCACCGTTCAGGGGGATGCGGTAAACCTTTCGTTCCATAGCCTTAAAAGCGGTAAAACCGTGGTGGTCTATCGGAACGCCCAGCCTATTCAAACGACCCAGGATCTGCTCGACGCGGTAATCGTCCAAACCGGGGTAACCTCTTCTCCCTTCATCGATTACCCCGTCCCCGGGATCTCCTACTTTTACGCGATTTTCTTGGAAGATGATTTAAAGACCGGCACGGCGGCCATAGAGAAGGGAAAAAACGCCACCATCGTGCCGGTGGAAATACCGGCGGGCAAGTACCGCATCGGTCTTCCGGGGCCACAGAACGATATCCGATCCATGCCCCTGCCGCTCCTCTCCATATACACCGCCTACCCCCACGCGGATCCCGGCTCCGGGATCCCGGTACCCCAGCCGCTCAGCGAGGAGGCCACAAAGGCGGTAGCCCGGTGGGCCACGGTACGCACCGAACCGGCTAAACCGGATAAAAAGCCCCGGGCATTTTCCCAGGATCTTTCGACCCCAGCGGGGGGAGAAGAGTACGCCCTTAAAACGGTGGTTCAGGGACCCTTTGCCCATAAGGATTGGGAGGCCGTAAAGGATCAGCTATCCAAGTACCTTTCCCTGCCCCGAAGCTCCGCCTCCGAAGGAAGGGCCCGCTTTTATCTAGGTCAAGCTTTCTATTTTTCCGGGGATCCCCGATCAGCGCTGTTTGAATTCCTTTTGGTCCAATCGAGTTATCCCCAGGAAGCGACCGAGTGGATTCAAGCGGTTCTTCCCCGTTTGTTGATTAACGCAGAGCCCTAAGGAGGGACCGGAGTTCCGGATCCATGGGGGCTTCGCTGGGGGTAGCTTTGGAAGGTTTTTCGGCGGCCTTCTTTATAACCTCATCCCCCGCGGCAATACGGTCAAAGAAACCGTTGCGGGTCAAACTTCCCTCTGCTACCTGTTCGTCCACCTGGTCTATCGTAAGGGTTCCGACCACGTCGTCGGGGGTATACGTTAACCCAATCCCCTCGTTTTTTACGGTCACGGAACCTCGTTTTACAATATCGTAGACGTCCTTTTCCTTAACACCGTCGGCCTTTCCCTTATCCATCAGGGCTAGACCAGCCTTCCTTTGCAAAAGGACGCTCCTAAAGGGAAGAACTGCGGCAAACTGGTCAATGATATTCAACGTAGCGTTCCGTAACCGATCCGAACCGGTTCTATAGGCGTTAAACGAGGCGGCGGAAGAACCGGTACGGCCCACGTAGAGGGAACCCTTGAGGGATAGATCCAAATCGCTTTCGGAGGTGGAAAGAATAAGAAAATAATCCGCCCCCGCTTCCCGGGCGGTTCGGAAGGCGGCGGAAAAACTGGGCTGAGAAACGGGAAGATCCAGAGCGGAAATATTTCCATTGTGGGCTAACAGATCCCTTAAGTATTGGGCGGTTACCAGGCCCGCGTCCACGTGTTTATTGGTAGATTGGTTGGAAACCGAAAAAACCGCCACGCTCCAATGGCGGACGTTAAGATACGCCGGATCTACCTGCCAAAGACGGTACAGGGCGTCCGTCAACAGGGAGTCGTAGGCCTCCACCGCGTCGTTTACCGCCTGATCGGCGGCCCCGTTTTGTTGTAAAAATCGCAACTGGTCCAACTGCCCTTCCGGATAGCCCTGAAGCCGCAATAATTCGGCGTATTCCCGTCTATCCTTGGCGTAGGGATACACCCGTAAGCCCCGCCGGTACTCGAAGAGGGCTTGGTCGGATAAATTCCGGTCCCGGTAATCCCGGGCTCGATTAAAATGCCAGGTCGCCAGGGGAATTCGTTCTTTGGATTCCACGGCCGTGGTGGTAATAAGCAGGTTTTCTAAGGCGGTTCTGCAAAATTCATCCTGGGGATCCACGGATAGACCGATAGAAAGGACGGACCGGGCGTCGGCGTTTCGGCCCATTCGGCTGAGGGCCATACCCTTTAAGTACCAGGCGGAGACATCATTTCTGTTTCCCGCGATGA
>CAYRLW010000006.1:103243-105750 GCA_964425215.1 uncultured Treponema sp. | reverse complement strand
TGTAAAAATACTGCAAGAGGTTTTTGCAAAAGTAACAGACTTTTGCAAAAACCTCTCTTTGCCATAGAATTTGCAAGAAGGCCGTACTATATTCTTTTTATAGTCCCGGGGGTTAAAACTAATGGAAAATAAAGTCGTTTTGGTGGTGGATGATTCGAGAATTATGCGCAACATCGTTAAAAATATTTTTATGTCCATGCAGATTCCCTGTGATTTTATCGACGCGGGGAATGGACGGGAAGCTTTTATTCAATTGGAAAAAAACAAAATAGATTTGATTTTACTAGATTGGAATATGCCCGAGCTTTCGGGGCTGGAATTTTTAAAAAAGGTCAGAGCGCTAGAACGGTATAAGACTTTGCCCATCATCATGGTTACCAGCGAAGCGGCTCGGTACAACGTTATAGAGGCTTTAAAAAACGGGGCTACGGATTACATAATCAAACCGGTGAACGAAAAAATTTTCCGGGAAAAACTTTCTAAAATTAATTTATAGGGGATTATCCATGGAAAAGTATATACAACCCTTTGTGGACGTTTGCACGTCCGTATTTAAGGATTTTTTAGGTGTGGAATTAACTACCGATCGGCCGTATTTTCAAGAAAAGAGCGATTTCGGCGCTTGGGATATCTCCGCGGTCATTGGGCTTACCGGTGAAGCCCGAGGGGCGGTAGTAATATCTATGAAACGGGACCTGGCGATTAGAATAACCGACACGCTTACGGGAAGTCCTCATAAGGACTTGGATGAAGAGGTTATCGACGCGATCGGCGAAATTATCAATATTATAGCTGGAAACGCGAAACGGGGCCTGGAAGAATCCTTTAAGCTCGTAATTTCTTTACCTACTATCGTTCGGGGAAAAAGCCATGAGATAGCCTGGCCCACCGATCAAGCTCGGATAATCTGTATTCCCTTTAGGGTGTTTGAAACGGATTCCTTTTGTCTTTCCGTGGCGATAGAGTCGAGCAAGGGAGCCTGATATGTCCACAAACAAGGGATTGAACGTTTTTTACAACATAATGACCAGCGGGAAAACCTTTGACCCCAAAGATGTATCCCTTATGGATATGCGGGTCCGATATATTCTTCTCAATTCTATGATATTCCTTGGAGGTACCCTCCTATTTCTTTTTGGATACCAAAGTCTTCGAGTGGGAGCCCCTCTTCTTGGAGTATTTGATATATCCATGGGCTGTATCACCCTGCTCGGCTTCATTCTCCTCCGTACCCGCTTTTCATTCGCCATCTCCGGTTTTCTTACGGTGGTTTCTTTTATGTTCCTCTGCGCGTACCTGGCCCAGAGCGGAGGGGTTCAGGGATCGGGGGTCCTATGGGCGTACTCCTTTCCTCTGCTTTCTATTTTTCTCCTCGGTATGGGTATGGGAACCCTACTTTCTAGTCTTTTAGGGGCTTTTATAGCGGTCGCGGTTCTTGTTCCCGGGTTTTCCGCCGTGGAATTCCAAAGGTCCTTTGCCTTACGTACCGTGGGTGTCTATATTTTAGTTCTCGTTTGTACCCTGGTGTACGAAAAAACAAAAATTGAGAAGGATCGGCACCTGGCGATTCTACATAGAACCCTAGAGGCGGAACGGAATGAAGTCGTGACCATGAAGGATAATCTTAAGGATGGGATTTTTTTAATGGACTCCTCCTTTTCTATCCAACCTAGTTATGCTCCGGTCCTTTCATCCATTTTGGCCATTCAAGAACCGGGGGGAAAAAACTTTTTGGAACTTTTACAGAATTCTTTAAAGGAAAAGGAGCTTTCCACCCTTAAGGATTATTTTGATATGGTCCATCAAAGGTCCTACGACGTAGCCATGCTGGAAGAGATCAATCCTTTGCAAGAATTAACCTATTATAGCGTGGAAACCGGAGAAAAACGGATTCTTAGTTGCGCTTTTGCCCCGGTGGATAGGCAGGATGGGGCGGTACTGATTCTGGGAACCGTAAAGGACCTGACCCGGGAAGCGGAACTGGCGCAACAGCTCTCGGAGGAAGAAGAGAAACGGCAAAAGGAAATGCGCTCCCTTTTTGAGGTGATTCATGTGGATCCGAATGTACTTTCAGATTTTATCGAGGATACGGAGTACGAGTTTGAGCGGATCAACGACCTTTTAAAGGACACCCAAAGGTCTTCCGGGTCGGTGATGATCGAGATTTATCAAAGTGTCCACGCTATTAAATCCAACGCCGTTATTTTAGGGTTGGGGAATTTTAGCGCTAAATTACACGATTTGGAACGAAAGATAGCCCAACTACGGGATCAAAAGGACGTTTCCTTTGAGGAAGTTCTACATATAACGGTGGAATTAAACACAATTTTAGAAGAAAAGGATAGCTTTAAAGATTTAGTAAAAAAAATCCGGTCCTTTAAATCCGATGAAGGACAGGTTCAGGAAGGGTACGTATTGCTTAAAACTTTAGAAAAGGTGGTAGAAAAATCTTCCAACGCCCTAGGGAAAAAGGCGAAACTTTCGGTGAAAAAAATCGATCCCAGGGT
>CAYRLW010000006.1:83277-103143 GCA_964425215.1 uncultured Treponema sp. | reverse complement strand
CTTGTTCCACCCGATTATCCATTGGATGATAAAAACGGTCTCTTGAAAGTCCTCTTTTCTCCCGGGTTCAGCACGGCGGCCCAAGCGGATCTTACGGCGGGTCGGGGTATGGGGCTTAGCTTGGTTTTAGATCGGATAAACGAAGAAGGGGGTTCTATAAAGATTTCCACCGAGGAAGGCCGAGGCACCCGTTTCACGATCACAATCCCCCTTCGGGAGGTTTCCTCCGTAGGATCCTCCGCGCCCGTGGCTTCATAACCCTCGCCAAAGGGCCTCCGGAATGGTATACTCTTTCCCATGAGCGGTCACGAATCGGATACCCGGCTTTTTGAACTGGTTTTTTGCTACATCCACGATATCGGCCGATCGGTAGACCTGGCTAAATTAGAGCGGGATGTCAATTGGTCCTCCCTTTCCCCAAAACGCTTTGGATCCCTTTCCCTTGTCCGGCGGGATACGCCCATTTCCCTATCGTTGCCCAAGCCCCTGTGCGTTACCCTGGAAAACGCCCACGTTCAAGGGGTGGGAACCCTTTCGGCCACCGCAAAAATTTACGAGGACGGGGCTATAACCATCATTTTACGGACCAAGGGTCAGCTTTCTATCGACGACCTGGGACCCCTTTCCCGGGAAATGGTGGTATCTACCGAGGGTGGAAAATTCTCGGTGGAAGCCTACGGCACCCAACTGTTTATCCGGGTGCTTAATTTAATTTCCTTCGCTGTCGTGGATCCCGTACCTCGGGAAAAAGGGGAGCGGGAATCCTACACGTCCTATTGTCTTTTAGATTGCCCCGAAGGGGCTTCCGCTTTTGTGGGGGCTCACCGGGAAAAAATAGCCGCCCTTTTAATCGGGGAAGAGGATCCTAACCACATTCACGAATCCCAAATTTCCGCCGCCCTGGCTCGGCCGTTTTCTTACCGGACCAACGATATGGCGATTTTTGATATGGATCGTTGTTTTATCATCGATCCCTTAGCCGATTACGAAGATATTCTTCTGATTACGGAACACGCGAACTTTAGGCTCTTGGAATTGCGGGTGTTGGATCGGCTTTTAGATTTCCGGCTCGATGAGGCGGAAAAGGATTTGACCGTCTACGGTATTAGAGGCCATGGATCTCGGAAACCCCGGGCTAGGCTAAAGGGCCGGGCCCCCCAGAGAAAATTCGCCCGAATACAGGCCCTTCGTTTTGAGGCCCTCTTTATTTTGGAGAACCTGGAAAATTCGGCCAAAATTATCGGGGATTATTATTTAGGGCAAATTTACGATCGGCTCTGCTCTATTTTTAATACCGACGGTTGGAGCCGGTCGGTAGAACGGAGGTTGGACGTACTTTCGTCGGTCTACGAGATGGTAAAAACCGACTCCACGGAACGAAAGTTTTTAATCCTGGAAACGGTTTTTATCGTGGTGTGCGTTGTTCTCCCGTTGATACAAATTTGGCAAGTTTTAGCGTTCCGTTAAATTTTGTGTAACATAGCGTGGGGAAAGGAGTTTTCTTACGGTACCCCTGTACCGGATATGGTTACATAGTACCGGTTACCGTAAAATTGTACCGAACACCATTAAATTGGGGGAGGAGTTGTCATGAATCGGGGATCCATACTCGGCCTATTGCTTTTTATCGGGACCCTGTCGGTCTGGGCTCAGACGCCCACCATGATCGAGGCTTCCGCGATAGCCCTGCACGGGGTACCTCGGTATAAGGCGGGGTTTAAACATTTTGATTATGTAAATCCCAACGCTCCGAAGGGGGGCTCTTTAACCCTCCACGCTATCGGCACCTACGATAATTTTAACCGTTACGCCCTGCGGGGGCTTTCGCCCGCGGGAATCGAGGGGCTCTACGATACCCTCCTCGTGGCTTCGGACGATGAGATCGAGGTATACTATCCTTTGATAGCCGAAAAGGTTCAATACCCGGATGATTATTCTTCCATCACGTTTTTTATAAACCCTGCGGCCCGGGCCCAAAATGGGGCTCCTATTACGTCGGACGACGTGGTGTTTTCGTTCAACACCTTTTACGAAAAGGGGGTTCCCCAGTTTAAGGCCTACTACGAGGGGGTTAAGGTCCAAGCCCTGGATCGTTTGCGGGTTCGGTTTACCCTGCCTGCCAAGGGGGACAAGGAACTCATGCTCAGTCTGGCGAGTCTGGCGATACTTCCCAAGAGTTTTTGGAGCACCCGGGATTTTTCCGAACCCCTGCTGACACCCCCCGAAGGGACAGGGCCCTATCGGGTAAAGGATTATAAAATGGGTCAGTACGTAACCTACGAACGGATTAAAAATTATTGGGCCGCCTCCTTGCCGGTTAACGTGGGTAAAATGAACTTTGATACCATCCGCTACGATTATTACCGGGACGATACGGTAGCCTTTGAGGCCTTTAAAGCGGGGGAGTACGATTTTCGGGAAGAAAACGTGGCCATGAACTGGGCTACCCAGTATAAGGGACAGGCATTTGACTCGAGAAAGATCGTTAAGGAAGAGGTTCCCCATGAAATTCCCCAGCCCATGCAGGCCTTTGTGTTTAATATTCAACGGCCCGTTTTTCAAGATAGGCGGGTCCGTATGGCCATCAATCTGGCCTTGGACTTTGAGTGGATGAACAGAAACCTCTTTTACAATCAATATACTCGGACCCGCAGTTATTTCCAAAACACCCCCTACGCCGCCTCGGGGCTTCCAAGCCCCGAGGAGCGAAAAATTTTGGAGCCTATTAAAGATAAAATACCCCCCGAGGTATTTACCAAGGAATATAATCCCCCCGTTACCGACGGTTCAGGAAACATACGGTCCCAGATCCGCGCCGCCCTGGATCTGTTTAAAAGCGCCGGTTGGGAGCTTCGGGGGCAAAAGTTGGTCAACGTAAAAACCGGAGAGCCCCTGGTATTCGAATTGCTGATCTACAGCCCCTCTACCGAACGGATCGCCCTGCCCCTGCAAAAAAACTTGGAACGGATGGGGGTGGAGATGAAAATAAGGATGGTGGATACCACCCAATTCACCAACCGGCTTCGGTCTCGGGATTACGATATGATAGCCCAAGGGTTTGGCACCAACTTTTTTCCCAGTTCAAACTTAAGCATCGTTTGGCGGTCCAACTATATCGATTCCACCTGGAATAGCGCGGGGGTCCAGGACCCGGCGGTGGATTATCTTATTGATGGTATTATCGCCCATCAAAACGACGAACAGGCCCTGTTGTACTGGGGCCGCGCCTTGGATAGGGTTCTGACCTGGAACCACTACGTGATCCCCCAATGGTATATCAGTATGTTCCGCCTGGCCTACGCGAACAAATTCGCCAAACCCTCCGTTCGGCCCAAATACGCCGTGGGGCTGGATACCTGGTGGATAAAGTAGGATGCTGGCCTACATAGCACGACGGCTTCTCCTGATTATTCCGACCCTATGGGCTATTATTACGGTTAATTTTTTTATCGTACAAATAGCCCCCGGGGGGCCGGTGGACCAAGCGGTGGCCCAAATGCAGGGCATCCAGTCGAATATGTCCATGGAACGCCTATCCGGTGTGGGCCGAACCGAGGTAACCGAAGCTAAAAACGTTAAAGAGGGAACCCCTTCGGATACCAAGACCCAGGGAGGCGGCTACCGGGGAAGCCGAGGTTTGGACCCCCAGGTGATTAAGGAGATTGAAAAACGCTACGGCTTTGACAAACCTCTCTGGGTTCGATATTTGACCATGCTACGGGATTATGTGACCTTTAACTTTGGGGATAGCCTTTTTAAGGGCCGATCGGTGATGGCCCTGATTATAGAACGGATCCCCGTTTCCGCGTCCCTGGGGATTTGGAGTACCCTGATAATTTACCTGGTATCTATCCCCCTGGGAATAAAAAAGGCGGTCAAACACGGTAGCCGTTTTGACGTTTGGACCAGCACGGCCATCGTGTTGGGAAACGCGATCCCGTCGTTTCTTTTTGCGGTTCTGTTGGTCGTTCTCTTCGCTGGGGGAAGTTTCTTAAAGATCTTTCCCCTTCGGGGTCTGTGGTCGGTTAATTTTGCCCATTTAAGCCTGATGGGGAAAATCCTCGACTATTTTTGGCACCTGGTCCTGCCCATTACAGCCATGACCATCGGCGGTTTTGCGTCCCTGACCATGCTTACCAAAAATTCGTTTTTGGAAGAGGTCAATAAACAGTACGTCATGACCGCCCGCGCCAAGGGACTGACCGAACGGGCGGTTCTCTTGGGTCACGTGTTTCGGAACGCCATGCTTATCGTCATCGCCTCGTTTCCCGCAGCCCTTATCAGTATGTTTTTTACCGGTTCCATGCTGGTGGAGGTGATATTCTCCCTGGAAGGGTTAGGCCTTTTGGGTTTCGAGGCGACCATGCAGAGGGATTATCCGGTGATGTTCGCGACCCTCTATATTTTTACCCTTCTGGGGCTCCTTTTAACGCTTCTGAGCGACCTCATGTATACGATTATCGATCCCCGGATCGATTTTGAGGGGCGCCGATGAACGGTCATGTTGTACCCCCGGAAAACTCCACGGTTCCGCCTTCCGAGACGGCCCCGCAAACCGATAGGAGTCCGCAAAACGACAAGCCCCGGAAAACCATCCGGGCCCGGCATTCCGCCGGGGCCCGCCGGTGGCTTCGATTTACGCAAAACCGAAGGGCCTACGTGTCCCTTTGGGTATTTTTAACCCTCTTCGGCGTGAGCCTTTTATCCGATTTTATCGCCAACGATAAACCCCTCTACATTCAGTATCGGGGAAAAAGTTATTTTCCCCTTTGGAACGATTACCCCGAGACCGCCTTTGGGGGCGACTTTGCCACCCCCGCCGATTATCGGGACCCCTACGTGGAGGGCCTTATCACCCAGTCGGGTTGGATGCTTTGGCCCCCCATCCGGTTTAGCTATTCCACGATCAACTACAATTTGCCCAGTCCCGCCCCATCGCCTCCCACGTCCACCAATTGGCTGGGTACGGACGATAACGGCCGGGATGTGGTGGCCCGGTTGCTCTACGGTTTTCGTATCTCCGTCCTCTTCGGCCTAACCCTTACGGTCCTGTCTTCCATCGTGGGGATAATCGCTGGGGCTCTTCAGGGGTATTTTGGGGGGCTTTTGGACCTCCTGTTCCAGCGGTTTATGGAGGTCTGGTCCGGTATGCCCACCCTGTTCCTGCTGATAATCCTTTCCAGCGTGGTGGAGCCGAACTTTTGGTGGCTTTTGGGCATTACGCTCCTTTTTGGCTGGATGGGTTTGGTAGGGGTCGTGCGGGCGGAATTCCTGAGGGCCCGAAATTTCGAGTACGTCTTGGCCGCCCGGGCCCTGGGGATGAGCCACCGCCGTATCATCTTTGTCCATATCCTCCCCAACGCCATGACCAGCGCGTTAAGCTACCTGCCGTTTATTCTGGGCGGCTCCATCACCACCCTGACATCCTTGGATTTTTTGGGCTACGGGCTTCCGGCGGGATCTCCCTCTTTGGGGGAACTGCTCGCCCAAGGGAAGGCCAACCTCCAGGCCCCGTGGCTGGGGATCTCCGCTTTTGTGGTTTTGGCCGCGTCATTGACCCTCCTCGTGTTTATCGGCGAAGGGGTCCGGGACGCCTTTGACCCCCGGAGGGCCCGATGAGCGAAATTTTAGCCCAAGTACAGGATTTTCACGCCCAGTTCGGTCAGGGAGTCTCGGCGAATCCCGTGGTCCACGGCATCAGCTTTGATATACACCGGGGCGAGATTTTTGCCCTGGTGGGGGAAAGCGGATCGGGAAAAACGGTTACCGCCCAAGCGTTTTTACGGCTCTACGACGAAGCGTATATCTCCTACCCCCAGGGCCGTATCCTCTTTGAGGGGAAGGATATTTTAACCTTAGGGGACGCTGATCTCCGGTCCCTCCGGGGCCGGGACATCGGTATGGTGTTCCAAGAACCCATGATATCCCTCAACCCTCTGCACACCATAGAAAAACAGCTCGCCGAATCCCTTCGGCTTCACCGGGGTTTAAGTCTTACCCAAAGCCGAGACGAGATTATCCGCCGCCTGGAGCGGGTAGGGCTTGCCAACGCGGCCCAGCGGATCCATTCGTACCCCCATCAGCTTTCCGGGGGGGAGCGTCAACGGGTGATGATAGCCCTGGCGTTGATCAACGATCCAAAGCTTTTTATCGCCGACGAGCCCACTACGGCCTTGGATGTGACCGTTCAAGCCCAGATTCTCTCCCTCATCAAGGAGCTTCAGCGGGAGTTAGGGATGGGGGTTCTCTTTATCACCCACGATCTGGGGATAGTGCGGCGTTTAGCTGACCGGGTAGCGGTTATGCGGGACGGCCGCATCGTCGAAACCGGGTCGGTGGAGGAGCTCTTTTCCCACCCCCAACACCCCTATACGGTGGAATTGATCGGTACGGAGACCGGTGCGGGGCCGGAGGATCAGGCCGGCGGGGCGGAAAACATCGCCGAGGTTAAAAATTTGCGGGTCCACTATCCCATCAAAAAGGGCTTCCTACGGCGTATCCACGGGTACGTTAAGGCGGTTGACGGGGTGGATTTTAGCTTACGCCGGGGAAAGACCCTGGGGATCGTGGGGGAAAGCGGGTGCGGAAAAACCACCCTGGCCAAGGCGCTTCTGCGGCTTGAACAGAGCGAAGGTTCCCTGACCATCCGGGGTCTCGATATCCGGTTGCTTTCGGAAAGGGAACTGCGGCCCTTCCGTCGGACGATTCAAATCATCTTCCAGGATCCCTACGGATCCCTCAGTCCCCGGTTGACTATCCGGGAACTGGTCGGCGAGGGGCTGTTAGTCCACCATCTGGGGACCGAAGAAGAACGGCGGCTCCAGGTTTTACAGGCCCTAGCGGACGTGGGCCTGGGGAATCCGGAGTTTTTGGACCGGTACCCCAACGAGTTTTCCGGGGGCCAGCGGCAGAGAATCGCCATAGCCCGGGCCCTGGTTTTAAAGCCTGAAATTCTTGTTTTGGACGAGCCTACCTCCAGCTTGGATAGGACGGTCCAGTTCCAAATCGTGGCCCTCCTCAAGGAACTGCAGATCCGCCACGGGTTGTCGTATATTTTTATCAGCCACGACCTGCGGGTGGTCCGGAGCCTGTGCCACGATTTGATTATCATGCGCCACGGTCGGGTGGTGGAACGGGGCCCGGCGGAGCGGATATTCAAAGAACCCCAGGACCCCTACACCCGGGAACTGCTCTCCACCGCCTTTTCCCAGGAACGGTTCGGCTAGGGGGTATCCGATAGCCCCGGCCGGCTTTTATGGATCAACTTCGCTTCCACAGGAGTCGCTGGCGGTCAAAATAGGCGGTCAAGCGTTCCCGTTCCCGCAGGTACACCAGGTACGAGCGGATGGTGGAAAGCACCAGGGCGTATTGGGCCCAATCCAGGGTTATGGAGAAGCGTTCGCAGAAAAGGCTTAAAAGCTCCTCCGAACTCCGCTCCCGGTCGCACAGATCCACCAGGGTTTCGGCGATCCGTTCCACCGTTCGGCGGTTCAAGTCCACCAGGGCCTCCACGTCCTCCGTCGGCTCCCCGTGACTGGGGACCACCAGGGGCGGCCGGCCATCCGGCGACCCCCGAGCCGGGGTGTAGGAGGCCGCCCATCGGCGAATCCGTTCCAGACTTTCAAGAAACTCCGCCACCTGGTAGACAAAAAAAACGGGGTGTTTTTCTATTACCCCCTCTCCAAAGAGGGCGTCCCCCACAAAGAAGACCCCCCCGTACTGGTATCCCACCTGGCCAAAATAGTGACCCGGCAGGGGAACAACCTGGAAATTTCCTAGGTCCGGGGGGGACGTTTCGGGGGAAAGCAGGCTGGTCGGGCAGGAGGGGGCGATAAAAAACTTGCCCCGCAGTTCCTTGGGCGGGTAGCCTCCGTAGAGGAAGCTCGGCTCCATCAGCGGATCGGCGCAGAAGGCCCCCTCCATCCGGGACGCGTAGACCCGGAGACCCAAACGGGAGGCGATAAAGGCCGCGCCCCCCATATGGTCCGCGTTGGAGTGGGTAAGGGCCACCGCGTCTATACGTTTACCCGCCGCTTCCAGGGCCTTTAGGATTTTTCGGCCCCCGTCGGCGTCGTTGAGCGAATCGATCAAGACCGAAGCGCGGGGGCCTTCGCAAAACCCCACGTTGGACGCGGAGGGGAGGTAGTAGACCCCCTCCCGTAGAAGTTTTAGTTCCAAGTTTGCCACAGTGGGCCCCTGTTTTTAGTACGCGTCGCCCTCCGGCGGAACGAGGCAGATAAATTTAAGGGGCCCCTTGCCGGTATTCACGAACCGGTGCTGTTTTCCCCCCTCTATATAGGCCACCGAACCGGCGGTTACGGGATGCTCCTTCCCATCGATTAGGATATGGCCTTCCCCCTCTAGCACGTAATTAGCGTGCCACCAGGGGTGCTGGTGGTACGGGGAGGTTCCCCCCGGCTGAACCGTAAATACCCGGAAGAATCCGTTGTACCCGTCCCGGGGACCGATAACGATCCTTTTGGAAACCCCCTGGACTCCCTCACCCTTCATTTCCGACGATGGAACGTCTTTTTCGTGCCTAACCATGGCAGACTCCTTTGGCGCAATGATGGGGAAAGTGTAATGTATTGAACGAAGACTGGGCAAGTAAGGGATCCCCTCCCCAGCTTTTATACAGAGGGCCCTCTCATCCGAATCCTTTGGGGCCTACGCGTTTCCTAGCTCAGCCTTCTTTGAGGTACTAAAAGGTATAATCCATGGATACCTTGATATAGTCGTTATCCCCGTACCAACCCAATTGGCCCGACGATGAGCCCCCGAAGATACCCGCCTCCAGAGCCAGTTCCGCGTCCGCAACCTTCCACGAGAGTCGGGGAATAATCAGGTAATCCTGGTCCTGGACACCCCAAAGACCGGTAAGTTTCCAGGAGAAACGGTCGTTAAAGAGACTTTGGGAAAGAACCGCCGTGAACCGGGACCACAGGGCTTCCGTGTTCGCCTCCACGTCATAGGGGTAGGGACCGATTTTATCGTTCATCAATCGGTAGGACCCATGGTACTGGATGTTCAGGTTAATCCCAAAAAGGGTGTCCCGATCGAAGCCCAGGGAAAAAACCAGAGCCGGGTTGTACACGTCCGATTTGTCGCCCCCCAGATCATCGGTAATGTTAGCGCCCCCCTCGGCCCGCAGGTTAAAGCCCCCGAGGACCGTGGCCCCATCCACAGCGACCTGGTGGTACCGGTTGTAATAGAGGCCCGAAAGGTTGGCATAATATGGAGCAGGTAGGGGTACAATTTTGGCCGCCGGCAGGGGCAGGTATCCGTAAAAATACTGGAGACCCCAGTCAACCGAGGCGGTGGTGGTGGTAAAGCGGAGTCCTCCCTGGGCGTAGCTGAGGGTGGACGTGTCGCCGAGCAGGGTAGCGATATCGCTACTGGTTTTATGGAACGTATTTTCCAGGGTCAGTAGCTGGGCCGGAATCCAGCGGCCCGAAAGGTCGATCCGGTTCCCCTCAAGGTTGGGAAGGAAGATCCCCTCAATTTTGGATAGGTCTCCCAGGGCCCAATCGATCCGTACCATGGGCCGGCCTATCTTCCGTTCCATAGTATCGGTCACCGTGAGGTCCGAAAGGTCGATCGGATTGATGATGTCCAGGGGGTCCTGGCTATCGGCCCGCCCCCAGGTGGCCTTGATGATCCCCCCGTCCAGGGTCAGGGGCCCCAGATACAGCCGGAGCATTGCCTCGTCTATGAGGCGGGAGGGGTCGGTCGCGAGAATGGTGGACGAGAGCTTCAGGTGAATCGTCGCTTCTACCTTGGATTCGGTCGCGGCAAAATTGAGCCGGGCGGTACTCAGGTCCCCCAGGCTTTGGTTCCCCATCTGGTCCAGATGGTCCACAAAAACGCTTCCCGCGACGGTCAGTTCACCCCCCACGCGGACGTTCGATCCAGCCGCTGTTTCCGCTGTTAGCGTTCCAGGTGTTTGTGTTCCCGGTGTTTGTGTTCCCGGGGACGCTGTTCCGGTGCTACCGTCACTTCGGGTGCCGTCGTTACTGGCCCCGTCCCCAAAGCCGAATTGCTGGGCTCCGAGCCCCGGTGCGAGGGCTAAAAACACGAAAACCAGGATCGATAAAAGATGCAAACGCGGTTTTTTCATTTAGGGCCTCCCGGTTTCCAGGAATCGGGTGGTAAAGACCCCCTCGGGAATGGGGTCATCGTATTTTATTATTTCTACCGAAAGGGTGGTGGAGGTACCGTTTTGAACGCTGGTCATTTTGGAAACCATGGGGGTAAGGCGGCCCTGCATATCCTTTAGGTCCTGAACTTCCATAACCTTTACCAGCTGGTTTTGATGGTCGTACAGTTCCAACTTATAGGCCACAAAGGTTTTCGTATCGATCCAGGAGACCATTTTGGAGTATTGGTACGTCTTATCCTTGGGAACGGATTGGATAACGTAGCAATCCTTTCCCTGATACTCCTCCTGGCTAAGCAGGGTATGGTCGTCCTTATCCACCTTCCGATCCGCGGAGGAGATATCGTCGTAGGAAAAATCGGTTCCCACGAAGCTGTTGGAACCCTCGCCGCCGGAAATTCTTCGAATTTTACCCAAAGAAGGGAGGAAGATCCACCGGTCGTCGTCCTTGCCGGGGTTTTCGATGGTCAGGAATCGGGTCCCCGCCACGGACGCGGGTTTTTGAAAAATAACCACCGTTCGGGTCCTGCCCCCGGCGTAGCTGGAGTATTGATCCACCAGCCGTTCGGTGGTGCTTCCGTCTTTGGCGGTAATAATCATTTTGGCTCGACTGGATAGGGTGTTTTTCTGGATCCGGTTCCGGGAATGGGCCACGATTTGGTCCGCCGATTCGGCAAAGAGCCCCAGGATACCCACCAGGCCCACCAACGCAATTGCTATACCTCGTTTCATCGTACTCTCCTATTCTTTCTCTATTTGTATGGCACCCTTTTCCGCGTCCGAAGGAAGGGGCCGTTGAATAAACGACGGTTTGATCCAATCGAGTAAAACCGGCAACAGCGTCAGGGCCACCAATGCGCTCGTTCCCATGGTCAGGGCGATAAGAAAGCCCAGGTCCCCTAGGATGACAAATTGGGACAGCATGAGAACAGCGAACCCAGCTCCGACGGAGATGGCGTTAAAGATAATGGCCTTACCGGAGCTGTAAAAGGTCTTCCGTATAAAATCCCCCCGGCCCCCGGTGGTTAAATATTCGTGATGGTACGCCGCCATGTAGTGGATCGTATAATCTATCCCGATCCCCACGCTCACGCTGGCTACCAAGGCGGTCCCGATGTTTAATTTAATCCCCGCGAATCCCATGACCGCGAAATTAAAAAGCACCGAAATGCTCAGGGGCGTTAAGCCGATCAAGCCGGCGATTATCGAACGGTAATAGACTGCCAGGATTAAAAAAACAAGGAATATGGAGACGAGGATCGATACGAGCTGGGACTGGACCACCAGGTTGTTCAGAGACCGTTCCACCAGGGCCGTTCCCCCCACCTCCACCGTTACGTCCTTGGGAAAGCGGTCTGCCACGTACCGGTGTATCGCTTCTATAGCCCTGTTCGTATCGATCTGCCCCACCGTCCGCAGAAGGATATTTAACCGGATTGCCTTGGGCTCCAGGGGATCGTCGGCGTAGGAGCTGATATTTCCCGAAAGGAGGACCAAATAGTTGGATACCAGGTTTTGCAGTTCCCCGTCGCTGTTTTTCCCGTACCGGTGTGGATCCACGGGAATTTCGTAATACCCGTAGCCCTGGTAGTTCACCAGCCGGTACAAATTTTTGATCAGGCTATCCGCCGTAGGGCTCCCATAGGTTCCCGCGCTCAGGGCGCGGCTCAGCAGGTCCGCCATGGCCTTATCCGTTAGGGGCGGCTCCGACGGGGGTTGGGCCCCCTGGACTTTCTGGCTCACCGTCGGCGATGGGCTTCCGCTCCCGGGTGGGGCCCCGCTCGCTTCTTTTCCGTCGGAACTTCCCGCAGAGGCAAAGCCAAAACCGAAGGCGCTCTCATCGGAACCTGTGCCGGTCCTGGCCGACGGGGCGGCCGGCTCAAAGCGGCTTGGCGGTGCGGCCAGGCCTCCGGGAAGAGCGTCCACGTTGAACACCTGGTTTATCCGTTTTATTAAATCGGTAAAGCCCATCACCTTTCCTACCTCGGGAACCGACGTGGTCAGATAGGTTTCCAAGCCGTCTAAGGGCCCTAAAACGTCGGGATAGAGCACCCTTCCCTTAACCGGCGAAGTAACCACCACACTGACAACCTTGGAGCCCCCAAAATTTTCCCGAATAAAACGATCCGAACGGGCAACTTCGGTGGTGGGTTTGAAATACTCCACCAACACGTTGTCCACCACCAGTTTGGACAAACCCGCTAGGGAAGCCAACACGAGAACCATGGCTACAAAAACGATGGTGCGCCGTTTCCGTACCACCTGGGTAAAGGTGTCGGCGATACGGTCGCTGAAGGGATCTTGATAGGGCCTATCTTTTCCTTCCCCGATTTTTCTTTTTTCCGGACCCAGGATCAGCAAGAGGGCTGGGATAAAGGTGACCGATACGATAAAAGCCGCGATAACTCCAAAGCTGGAAAAAATGCCAAATTCAAAAATAGGTACCACGGAGGTAAAACAGAAGGATACGAACCCCACAAAGGTGGTCAGGGCCGCTAAAAAAACCGGACGACCTACCCGTTTTAACAGAGCAAAAAGGCGGTTTTCAAACTCCTGTCGGGAAAGGTTGGGATCTTTCGCGATTTCATCAAAATAATGGCTTACCACGTGGATACCGTAGGCGCTTCCCACCGCCATAAGGATAACCGGGAGCACGGTGGAAAGGATTGAAAGGCGGATCCCCAACAGCGGCATGGCCCCCATGGCCCAAATCGTGGAAATGAGGACGGTCAATAGGGGCAAAACTACCCCCTTTATCCGCCTAAAAGAAAGGGAAAGCACCGTCAGGACCACGAGGATCACCAGGGGAATTAAAAATCGCAGGTCCTTGGACGTGGCTTGACTGATTTCCACGCTAAGAACCGGTAGCCCTGCATAGTAGACCGACGTTCCCGGAAAGGACGCTTCCTGGGCTAAGCGCTGGATCTGGTGGTACGTATCCATGACATCCGACTTCCCCGCGTCCTCCGCGGAAATTTTTAGGGTAATCAGTACCTGGGTAGCCTGTAAGTCCTCGGAAATAAGACCTCGCCGGTACAGGTCCCAGCTTAAAAGACGGCTTTTGAGTGTACCAATCTCCTGCGGGGTGCCAGAAAAGTCCTTGGGTACCAGGGGTTCCACCACGATAGAATCGCTGGTGCCGGTGATATAATCGGAGGATATAATCGATTCTACCTTGTCAACTATGGGTAATTTTTTTATTTCTTCGGTGTACGACCGTAGTTTTTTTAAAAATTCCGCGTCCAACACCGAGTCGTAGGGCCGATGGAGACCCACCAGGATAAATACTTGGCTCCCAAAGGTATCGTCAATTTTTTTTGATAATAGACGCTCCGGATCGTTGGCGGGGACAAAACGGAAGTTGTTGTTGTCCACCTCCGCCCGTCTTAATTGGAACGCGAAAAATACGGTGATGATCGTGACCCCCGCGACGATGAGCCAGGGGTATTTAAAAAAACGCTTCATGTAACACCATCCTTACGTCCGCTCTAAAAAACCGCTGTTTTTAGAGCGGACCCATTCGTCCGTCATCCCAACGTAAGGTATGACTCCTTCGTTCCCGGAGCCGCGAGGCCCCGGAGCATCAATTCAAAAACGTTTCTCATTTCCCGTTGGATCAACGTGGTATCCCGTTTTGTCCGGGGCAATTTAGCCACATGGTCGATAATGGCCGAAGCGATAAGCATGACGCTCCGGGCGATTTGGGGAGCGGGAATTTCCGTCGCGAGGGTCCCATCGTCCAAACCCCTCTGCAAAATAGACACAATGTAGTTCACCAAATGATAGTGGGGCATATCCGCATCCTCCCCCTCTGGAGGAGGGAGCAGGGGAAAATTGGGATCGATGAAGTTTTTAATACCGATCATAATGAACACATCCTGGGATTCCCCAAAGAGTTCCATATAGGCGGACCACAACGCCCGCAGGGCTTCGATTCCCGTCATCGAATCGGACACCCGGCTCCCCACGAAATCCACAAACGCCTCTACTGCCTCGTCCAATAGGGCGGATAGAAGGGCCTCCTTGTTTTCAAAATAGAGATAGAGGGTTCCCTTGCTCAGTTCGGTTTCCCGGGCCACGTCCTGCATACTAAAACCGTTCAAGCCCTGCTCTAAAATCAGCTCCTTGGTCTTATCAAAAATCAGACGACGCCGTTCGTCCCGTTCCCTTTGTTTTCGTTCCGGAATTCCCATGCACACTCCCGAAAATAGTTCAAACTATTACTAAAGGTAATAATATGACCGTCGGTCATATTATGTCAAGTCGTTTATATTTTAACGATGGAAGCTTATAAAGAAGTGGAAGGGAAGGAAACATGGTAACGCTTATCAGCTTAACGATTACCCTAGGATCCCCGTAAGTCTATAGCCCGCATTGTTCACCGCTTCTTGCAAGTCCCTATCGGAAATATCCGAACCGGCTATCCTCGCTTTTTTGGTTATTAAATCGACGCTTACCTGTGTAACTCCCGGAACGTCCTCCAGGGCGGATTTGACTTTGATGGTACAGTGACCGCAGCTCATGCCGTCGATGGTAAGTATCTTTTGGACTGTATTCGAGGGTCCCTTGGTCTCATCTTCTTGTTTATCAAGATTTTGGGTGGGAAATCGAAAAAAAACTATCCGAAAGATGTTTAGAACCATCAGGATGGGGCCTAAAAAGAGGAACAGGAATAGGATAGAAAAACTTGGGCGTCCTATCATAGATATGTACAATGCCAAAAAAAATCCGGAAAAGAACGAAAGAAAAAGATTTTGAGTGTTAATGCCCTGCAATCTTTTTAAATACGAGAGCGCCATAGCAATATCTATACTATCCCCATGGGAAAGAGAGAGTTCAAAGGTTTTCTTTTGGGAATGGGTCTCCGTGTCATTTTGAAGATTCGAAGGTTCCCCAAGGATGATAGTAAAAGGGGCTCCGATCGTTTGGAAAATAGACCTTTCGGTACTGTTTATTACCAGCGCGGTTTTATTGCGATGATTCACGGGGTTTTCAAATTGGGTCCATGATTCTTGAAGCCTGGTTTCCCCAATTACCCGATCAATCCCCATGCTTCTTCCGATGGCGATCGCAGTTCGCGTCTCTTCTTCGCTTACCATCACCGTTTGAATGCCCAGGACTTGAAGTGATCGAATTCCCCTTCGGCTTAAAAGTTTTAACGGATACTGTAGGGCTATCAATCCCACATAGTGTCCATGTTCCGCTAAATGCACAACCCTTTTCCCCTCCGACGCCAGGGAAAGGGCTCTTCCTAAACCTCTGTCAAAGGCCCCATCTTGGATTACGGACTTTTTTATGAGGTAGTCTCCATGCCCAACGGTGATAGTCCTATCCTCAATAATCGTTGTAGTATCGGAACCTAAGGGTTGTCCGGTTTTCTGAACCGCTAGGCTAGCAAGATCCCAAATATTTTCTTTAGAATATTCCGAAAAACTAATAATATCGGTTACGGTAGGTTCGCTTTCTGTAAGATCGGTTCCACGAAAAACCACAGTCTTTATTTTTTTTGAGTAGGGGATAACGTTTTTATCGTTAAAATGGACTCCCCACGTTCTCCCTCGGTTTCTACCTAAAAAGAAAACCAGAGAAGGAGCAACGAAAAGGGCAAATATAAGGGAGCATAAGGTACTCATGAATAAAATTAATGTTTCGATGGTCAAGTGACTTCCTTGTGTTACCAATATAGTAAGGTATTAATAAAACAATCAAGAGAGGTCCTATTAAAACGTACAGATCTTTGAAAGAACCGCGGGTACCTTCCCGTTTCTTTTCGGCTCCCTTGAATTCCCCCAGATTCCGCTATATTTTAAAATCGAGGAGTTAACCGGTGAAAAAATTTGGATCCATTTTCATAATTCTTTGTGTAGCTACCCTGGCGTTCGCGGAGGGCCCCAAGAGTCTCGTTTCGGGGAATCTGGGGGTTAATTTTTTTAACTACAAAACCGTCTACCTAACCACCGGGATTACCTATCAAACGCAGGTTCGCCCGGGGATGGACGTGGTGGGGGGAGCCGATTTTGGTATCCACACGGAACAAACGGCCTCCGGCGCTACCCAGGCGGATTTTTTAATACCCCTCAAAATAGGCCTCAATTTTCCCTTCGAGACTCCCAAGGCGATCTATGGACTTGGAACGGGAATACGACCCTGTTTCCAATCCACCAGCGACACCAACGCCCCATCCTTCCTTATGGGTCCCTATATTAACGGAACCGTTCGATTTCAAGTGCATCCCGTTATGAGCCTGATTTTCCAATTCCAGCAGGATTTGCTCTTCGGCAAACCCGACTGGATCTATACCGCCACCAGCATTTCGGCGGGTATAGCCTTCTAATGGTCGTAGGACCGGAGCAGGGCTTCCATCAATTTGATAACTCCTTCCCGGTCCAGGTCCACCCCCACTTCCGCGTTGACCGGTTGGCCGCTTATGTGATGCAGGTCTACCACCGTTTTCCCCATGGTATACTGACCCTGGGTTTCCACTTCTACGTTACAGGGCTCCAGGCGTACCAGGTGGGGATCGATGAGCCGGGCTATGACCAAGGGATCGTGGAGGGCCAACTCCTGGTGTCCCAAGGACCGGTACATGGAAAGATAATGGTCCAACATAGCTCCGATAGGGGAGATCACCCGGCCTCCGATCTTTTTTAACGTCTCCAGTTCCATGGCCGAAAGGGTCGCCCGGTTTGTCACGTCCAGGCCGCACATGGTGATGGGAATTCCCGCGTGGAAAACCATTTGGGCGGCGTGGGGGTCCGCTAAAATATTAAATTCCGCCGCGGGACTCGCGTTTCCCAGCCCTGCGGACCCTCCCATGATATGAATCCCCCGGATAAGCGGAATGATTTCGGGGTACGAGCGAAGGGTGATGGCCAGGTTGGTTAGGGGGCCGATGGCCACCAGTTCCAAAGTCCCGTTCAGCCGTTTCGCCGTATCGCGGATAAATTCGTAGGCCCGTTGGGGTTCCTCGTCGTAGGTCCCTTCCGCAAGGTGGACCCCCCCAAGGCCATCGGAGCCGTGAATCGATTCGGCCCGATGGGGCGGGACCACCAAGGCTTGGTTTGCCCCCCGAGCTACGGGAATTTTTTTACCCGCCAGGGCCGTTAACCGAAGGGCGTTCCGGGTGGTCATATCCACCCCCACGTTCCCACCCACCGTGGTGATACCCACCACGTCCAATTCCTTAGCCGCTAAAGCCATACTCAGGGCTACCGCGTCGTCGATCCCCGGATCGCAGTCGATGATTATTGTTCGTGCCATAGGCCATAATACCGCGCCTCTTAAAAAGGGTAAATATAATCACCCGTCAAAACCGTGAAGTACGGGACAAAGATAAATATCCGAAGAAACCTAAAAGATTCATCCCTTCCGGTTCTGCCTTCTAACACTGGATCTATCCTTGGAAACCTGCGATAGTGGAGCCATGGTCGCTTTTAGTGTATAGCGATAATAATAAAGGCCACATCCGCCGCAAACGCTATCGGGGAACCCATCCACGGCATTTTTCAGAAAAATATAAGGAACAACACCCCGAACTGTATAAGGCTGACCTAGAACGGATCCTCGCCCGGGGAGCCACCCCAGCGGGCAGTCACCGTCCCATCATGGTCCAGGAAATACTCCACATCCTTTCTCCTAAACCGGGAGAACTAGCGGTCGACGTTACCGTGGGGTACGGCGGACACGCGAAAGAAATCCTCCAGGCTATCCAACCGGGAGGACTATTGGTTGGATTTGATAGGGATCAACGGGAGTTGCGGCGAACTACGGAACGTTTTTTTGCTTCCCCTAGTTCCGAACGTTCCTTTATCCCGATCCACGCCAATTTTTCCCGGGTATCGGTGGAGTTGGCCTCCCGGGGGATTTATGGGGTGGATATGGTCCTCGCCGACCTGGGGCTTTCTTCCATGCAAATCGATGATCCCCTAAGGGGTTTCAGCTTTAAACAGAAGGGCCCTCTGGATATGCGGATGGATCAGAACCGTAGCCCTTCTGCCCGGGACTATCTGGCCTCGGTTTCTGAACAAGAATTGGGTACGGTACTGATCTCCAACGCCGACGAGCCCCTGGCGCTGGAGATAGCCCACGGGATATGCTCCCGGCGGGGGACCTTAGAAACGACCCGGGACCTTGCCGAGGCAATTTGTTCGGTTTTTCCCAATCTATCTTTTAAGGACCCCGAAATGACCAAAAAATTGCGAAGGACCTTCCAGGCGATCCGTATCGAAGTAAACGGGGAATTTGCTTCTCTGGAACGTTTTCTCGCCGACCTCCGGTCCTATTTAAAATCGGGAGCCCGCGTGGCTATTCTCTCGTTCCATTCCGGCGAAGACCGCAGGGTCGAAACCGCTTTTATCGCGGGCTTGGAAGGGGGAATCTACTCATCGATTTCCACGGAGGCGCTTCGCCCTAGCCACGAAGAACGGTACGCCAATCCCCGTTCGTCTTCCGCAAAACTGCGCTGGGCCATCCGGGCGTAACTTTAGAGGAATTCCACTTTCCGCCATAGCGCCGTGGTTTGGCTTTGTTCCAGGGCAGTAACGGAATGATAGGGTCTGAATCCTTGATACAGATTACCTACGGAGGCTTTTTCAAAAGTAACAGACTTTTGAAAGAACCTCTACGTTGTTTTAATATCCTTAGGATTGATTTCCCTTAATACCGCCACCTTTACTTTGACATACAGCCTTTCAAGCAGACCCACGTATTTCGGCTGTACCCCGGTTATACGCTCCCATATGAGGACCCCCAGGTTAACGTAAATCCTAATCAAGTAGACTACCGTTATTACATAAAACCAGGCTTCCATTCTTTTGATATCATAACTAAATTCTGCCCCATCCGTCATGAAAACCTCTACAGCAAGCCAGTTAGCCCACCCTATCCCAAAGCCAGCCATCGGGGTGAAGTATTTTCTCGCGAGCTTCCCTGTTAGTAGCGCAAGTTGCATCTGAAATAATAAGGAGCCCACAGAGGCCAATGGCCAATCCACATTAATGTATGTCACATAACCTGCGATGGTTCCGCCAAGTCCGTAAATCCAATGTCCAAGCTCGTGTATAAAAATGTTAAAATCACTACTGCTCTGGCTGAAAACCATTCCACCGATTAGAAAGCAGATACCCAGTAGTATCTGTACCATAGCTTGCCCTTACGGTAATTATAATACTTTTTACGATTCCAGGTAGCTTGTGTTTTGCTAATCACTCTTTTTAAATCGTAGGATAGATATTGGATTGCCCTATGATGTTATTTCAAAAATAATTTTTTTTAAAAACGCTGTGCGCTTTCCTTGGGAGGTGCGATCAGCCGTTCGGAAAGAAAAACCGCCTGGCGGCGGGAATCGACCTTCCGCTTCGGCGCCGTCGTGGCGCCTTGCTCCAGGCCGGGGTGCTTGCTCCGCGTCCATCCTTGGCCGCGGACCCCCGAAGCCCTACGCCCCTGCTTGGGCTTCGGGGGTCGCAAGCACCCGTTCGATTCCCGCCACGGGGTATAAGAAAAAAACCGCCTGGCGGCGGTTTTTTCAGTTTGGAGGTGGCGGGAATCGCCCTACGAGCCTCGGCTTCCTGCCTTGGCTCTTCGGGCCGCCTGCGGCGCTCCCGGTGCTTCCCTGCACCGGGCCCCGGTGTCCCCGCTCATCGAATCGCGGGGCCACAGGGACGCGCCTCCGGTTCGATTCCCGCCACGGGGTATAAGAAAAAAACCGCCTG
>CAYRLW010000006.1:0-83177 GCA_964425215.1 uncultured Treponema sp. | reverse complement strand
ATAAGAAAAAAACCGCCTGACGGCGGTTTTTTCAGTTTGGAGGTGGCGGGAATCGACCTTCCGCTTCGGCGCCGTCGTGGCGCCTTGCTCCAGGCCGGGGTGCTTGCTCCGCGTCCATCCTTGGCCGCGGACCCCCGAAGCCCTACGCCCCTGCTTGGGCTTCGGGGGTCGCAAGCACCCGTTCGATTCCCGCCACGGGGTATAAGAAAAAAACCGCCTGACGGCGGTTTTTTCAGTTTGGAGGTGGCGGGAATCGAACCCGCGTCCTAATACGCGAAATACAGATCTCTACAGGTTTAGCCTCGTATTGGTATTGTCGGGAGCCGCTTAGCTACGGGGCGCGCGGCGGTTCCGTATCCCGGTTAATCTCGTCTTCCATCGTTCGGGCCCAATGGTCAACCAGCCTCGATTGCGACGGAAAGTCAACCGCTCAAGGCGGCGCGATTGGTTTCCGCGTTCTGCCGCTTACGCGGCGAGAGCGTAACTGTCGTTGTTGGCAGTTAAAAGTTTTGCCGAATGTTAGGAGGTCGGCGCTCCACCTGCAACCTGTACCCCGAATCGTACCAGTCGAAACCGGTGCACCCCCGATTTCTTAAACAGTGGCCGTCCCACAAACGTGAGGTCCTACTACCACTATACAAACATTTATCCCTTGGGTCAAGGAATACCGAGCAGTCTGTCGGACTGGTGGATTTTTAGGGTCCAAGGATACTCCTTGGGCCCTAAAAATCACGATAAACCCGACTGCTTTGGGAGTTTGAAAGGTAAAAATTGCGGTGCCGCAATTTTTATTTTAAAAACGGACAAGACCGACAAACTCCTAGAACTCCTCATTGTATTAAAGGGTTGATTTTGGTACTATATGATGCGGTTTTTCCCGTGGAGTGTTCATTTGGAAGCCTTCAATGCGGTAGAAAAGGACCTGGTACGGCGCTCTATAGAATACCTTCGCTTTCACGATTCGCCGGAAGCGGAAATGGTGGAAAACCGTTTTAAGGCGGTGGATCAATTGGCCGAGGCTATAGGTAGGTTCCCTTCGGTCAAGGATGCCCAATTTCTGTTGGGCCGTATCCGTGATGGGACCACTCTGGTATCTTCCTTGGTTGGCCTCTCGTCTTCCGCTCGGCTTCTTCATACCCCAACCAGGGTTGTGGCCCTCCGTTCGCTTCTGGTTGCCAAGGTCCACGCTTTTTCGTTGCTTTCCCTTCTGGTTCGGAAAGAAGAACCCCTTCGCTCGGCCTGTCGAGCCGCCGTATTTTCAATGGTGTGCGCGTTTTTAGTGGAGGATGTCTATTCATCCCTTTTAGAGGATCCCCTGGTATCTTCAGACAAAAAGGAAAACTTGGCTTACGATTTGATTCGCCTCTGGGAAAACGGTACGGATCCCCGTTCGTCGGAACACGTTCCTCCCCTGCGGGCCCTTTGGACCGCCCGGGATACGACCCCTCCTATTTTTGGAACCATGGACGGATCCAGCGAATTGATCCGTATTTCCTTGGATTTGGAAAATGACTGGCAAGAATTTATTTTAGACTCCTTAAACGACGAGGAGACCCGGGGCGCCTTAGAGGAGTTTCTCTTCGGCCTTTCCTTCGAGGAAATTCGTCAAGTCCGGTCGCGGTTGGCTAAATTCGGAATCGGCGCGGTGGGTCAGGATGAGGTCCGCGCCTATTTAGGCGACCGTCCCGCGTACAGTCCCATCGACGGTTCGGATCCCCGGTCCATGTACGATTTTTATATCCAACGCCGAGAGTTTGCGCTTACCAGAGGTCGAGTCGGCCTTCCCGGACCAAAACGATCCCTGGAGGAACTGTACCTGATCCACCGCATGGCCACGTTTTAG
Source organism: uncultured Treponema sp. (assembly GCA_964425215.1). Taxonomy (GTDB): domain Bacteria; phylum Spirochaetota; class Spirochaetia; order Treponematales; family Breznakiellaceae; genus CAYRLW01. The sequence continues at coordinate 81,334 of CAYRLW010000006.1, read as the reverse complement.
CTCTACACGACTAGATCTAGGGCCTACACAACCGGTTCTTGGGCCTATACGACCGGCTCTAGGTGTAAATCCAGGTTGTATTCCATCTCTAATTTTTCCAATTCCTTTCGGAACGCGAGAATAGAGAGTTTCCGGGGGACAAAAAGACGGGCCTTTAGGGTAAACAGGGGAGCCCCGGTCCAGGGGGCGCTTTCGGTGGCGGTTTCCATATCCGAAATGTTGATTCCAAACTGCCGTAAAACGGCGGATACAGCGTGAACAATCCCGGGACTGTCAAGGGACGTGGATTCCAGCGTGTAGGGGAGGGCGTCCTCTTGCCGGCTCGGGGCGTTGGTACGGCGACACTGTATAGAAAGGCGCAGGTTTTTTCCCAGATTTTCGCTATCGCCGATTAAATTCAAAATCATTTCTTCGGAACCCGAAACGAGCATAAGAACCGCAAACTCTCCCCCTAAAAGGGCCATGCGGCTTTCTTCTATATTGCAGGATCGTCGAAGAATCTCCTGGGAAAGGTCGTCCACAATACCCAGCCGATCCGTTCCGATGGCCGTTAAAATTACGTGGTTTTGCATAGTCTCCGCTCCTATTTGATGGTTTCGGGGGGCTGTTTTACCGTCACGCCCCGGTCCAAAGGTTCGCTTCCATCTTCACAATCGGCGTTTTGGGCGGTCTTAAAGCCCGCCACCGCCGCTTCCAATTCCGCGGCCCGTTCTTTGCTTTGCAGGCTTATCTCTTCCACGTGGATGACGCTTTCCAGGATTTCCTTAGACCCCATATCGATTTCCGTAATCCCCGAAAGGGTCTCGTCGGAGATAAGTCTGATATTTTCCATGGCGTCTTGTACCGCCCGATGCCGCTGATACATCTCCTCCGTTCCCTCGCTAACCCGTTTGGTTCCCCCAATGGTTTCCCGAATCGCCTGCCCAACCTGAATACTCCGTTGGTTTGTCTCCTCGGCGGTTTTGGATATTTTTTGCAAATCCTCCGCAAAGTTTCCCACGTCGGTGCTGATGGTACTCAAGGCTTGGGCGGATAAATCGCTGGACCGTAGGGCAGACCCCATTTTTTCGGTTATGGAGTTCAGGGCATCCCCAATCCGTTGGGCATTTTCTTGGGTCGATTCGGCCAATTTGCGGATTTCCTCGGCGACCACGGCGAACCCCGCTCCGGCGGCTCCCGCGTGGGCGCTCTCAATGGCCGCGTTCATGGAAAGGGTGTTGGTCTGTTCCGAAATTTCATCGATCAGATCGATAATTTCCCCAATGTTATCGATATCCCGGGAAACGGTTTTGATGATATCGTTGGTGGATTGCACCTGATCCGCCCCATCGGCCACTACCTGCTTCAGGGCTTCCGCCCGTTTGGCCCCCTGGATTAGCTGATCCGAAACTCCTCCGATCTCGGAAACCGTCGCCTCTAGCTGGGTCCCCGCCCGCTCCATGGTAAAGCGTTGGGTCTCCGTTTCGTTTTTAAAGGATTCCAAATATTTTCCAATTTCTTCCAGCGCCTGGGTCGCTTGGATAATAGCCGAATCGAGGACGGCGAACTTGTTTTTTATACTTTCTATGTTTTTATTAATTTGATGAACCGCCGCGGCGCTTTCGGTGGTCCCCGAAGAAAGGGTGTCCTTGAGGGCCGACACATTATTCGCGGCGGTTCTTACGGATTCAAAGAAAACCCCCAGGGACGTCATCACCTCTTTTAAATAGGTCGAAAGCATACCAATTTCATCGGACCCCAACGGAGGCGGAGTATGGGTAAAATCCCGTTCCGCCACCCGGCGCATGGATTCTTTTATTTTTTTTGCCCTCCCCGTTAACCGTTGGGCAAAGAAGATAGTAAAAATGATCGCTAGGACGATGGAAACAAGGATAGAACCCAGGGCTACCAGGATGGTGGCCTGATTGGCCCTTTGAACCCCCGCGGCGATGGTGGCATCCATTTTAGTAAGGACAGTTTTAAAAGCGTCGTTGGCCAACGCGATGCCCTTAAGGGCGTTACGGAGATTGTTGTAATACATCTGGGAGGATGGATCCAGCAAGTTCGCCTTTACGAGCCGGTCCACCTCTCCCTGAAGCCCTTCGGCGCCCCCTCGGCCAAGGGATGGAAATTTAGAAACCGAGTAAAGGTTGAATTCTCCAAAGCTTTTTTGAGCCGCTACCAAATAGGTTTGGGTAAAGGCCCAAAGGCTTTTGGTGTTTTCCACCTGTTCCATCGTGGCTTTACCCAGCTCAGAAACCCTTTGGTCCGCCGTTAGATTCCGTAACGCGGCCTCAAAGGTGTCAATATCATCGTTCCATTTTTTTTCCAAGTCGTTGAGCTGGTAGGGAGAGGTTAGAATATTGAAGGAATCGATCTGTACGGCGTCCCAGCGCTCCACCAAAACCGAAGCCTTTTTGGACACCTGAAGGTAACCGATAATCGTCATAAATTGGACCGCAATTACAGCTATGACGATTATCATCATCCCGATAATCGCCCCGATTCCCAACAATAATTTTCCATACAATTTCATACGTGTCGTTCCTATTGATTTTCGTACCGTTCCGTTTCGTCGTGGATGTATTCTAATTGAATACCCACCTGTTTGAACATGTCTTCCGAATCCTTGCCGTCGTGGTACCGCTTCTGACACACCACCCTAACGATACCACAGTTAATGATCAACATGGCGCAGGTACGACAGGGGGTCATACGGCAGTACAGGGTCGCCCCTTCTATGGCGATCCCTCGCTTGGCGGCCTGACAGATGGCGTTTTGTTCCGCGTGAACCGTCCGAACACAGTGGGTGGTGATTTTCCCGTCCCCGTGAACCATCTGTTTTAGCTGGTGCCCCACCTCGTCGCAGTGGGGTAGCCCGGAGGGAGCTCCCACGTACCCGGTTACCAGGATCTGATGATCCTTAGCTATGACGCACCCCGAACGTCCCCGGTCGCAGGTGGCCCGTTTGGCGATGGCGTCGCAGACTTCCATAAAATATTCGTCCCAACTGGGACGTCGGTAGGTTGTTCCTTCCATCACAGCTCCCCTATTCTGATTTAATGCATTGTATCATGTTTAATCTTTCTGTAAAGTAAGGTAGCCCTTTCAAAACTCCCCGAGTTTTGAAAGGGCCTCTAAAATTGAATCTGTTTTAAAAACAGTTTGTTTTAGGGGGGACGTATGAAAGTCCTTTTTAGAAACCGTGTTTTTATGTACATACATCTAATTTGGAGGGCCTTTACCATGGCGGATAGAACTTTTTTAGCGGTATGTTTAAATCCCACCCTGCAAAAAACACTCCGTTTTTCTTCCATAACCAAAGATCACGTGAATAGAACCGCAGACCACCGGCTCGACGCCTCGGGGAAGGGGATTAACGTGGCCCGAGTCCTAGGTCAATTGGGGAAACAGGCCCTTCATCTGACCCAACTGGGGGGAAGCCTGCGGCCCCTATTTTTACAATTATGCGAAGAGGATGGTCTTTCGATCCGCTGGGCGGAAAGCAACAGCCCCATACGGTTTTGCTATACCCTCATCGACGGTTCTGACCTCAGCGTCACCGAATTGGTAGAAGAAGCCCTCCCGGTGGATTCGATGACCGAAGGGCGAATAGTGGACCTCTTTGAACGTTCCCTCCCCGAACGGGGGACCCTGACTATCTCGGGGACCAAGGCCCCCGGGTTTTCGAATACGGTTTTTCCAACCATGACAAAAATGGCCAAAGAACGGGGGCTCCGGGTCATTTTGGACATTCGGGGTAAGGATTTAACCGAAAGCCTTCCCTTTGAGCCCGATCTTATCAAACCCAATTTAGCGGAGTTTCTTTCTACCTACCTTCCAAGCCCACCGGAGGACCCGGATCAGCTTAAAGAGGCGGTAATCCAGGTGGCCCAGGACCTGGAACGGCGCTATCACTGCCGCGTGGTCCTGACCCGGGGCGCCAAGGCGGTGTGGGTGGTTTCGGAGGGGGAATTTAAAGAATTGGAGTTCCCATCGGTTCCGCCGGTCAACACCACCGGGTCGGGGGACGCCTTTACCGCCGGCTTGGCGGCGGCTCTTGACGATGGTCGGGACCTCTACGATGCGGTGGCCCAGGGGGCCCGCTGTGGTCGACTCAACGCCCAGTATCTAAAACCGGGAACCATCGTGGATAATTGACCTGTAAAATATTTTTATGATAAAATTATTTTAATATGAAAGATTTGACCAACGGACATCCGACCAGACTGATTATTTTTTTTGCTCTTCCCATGTTGGTGGGTAACGTATTTCAACAATTTTACAACATGGTGGATAGCTGGGTGGTAGGCCAATTCGTGGGGACCACCGCTCTGGCCGCCGTGGGGGCCTCGTTCCCGATCATTTTTTTAATGATAGCCCTGGTTATGGGCCTGACCATGGGCTCCAACGTTCTTATTGCCCAATATTACGGGGCCAAAGACATGGAACGGGTTCGTTCCGCCATCGATACCACCTATTTGGTCCTGTTTTGGGGAAGCCTGATCCTTACGGTCCTGGGTTTGGTCGCCGCAGTTCCGATTTTGAATCTCTTACGGGTTCCCGATGATGTTATTGGTCAAGCGGCCTCCTACTTACGGATCATCTTTTCTGGACTTATTTTAATGTTCGGGTATAACGGGGTGGGGGCGGTTCTTCGCGGGCTGGGGGACTCCATGACTCCCCTGTACATGCTTATAATCGCCACCCTTTTAAATGTGGTTTTGGATTTGACCTTTGTTCTGGTTTTTCACTGGGGCGTCGAGGGGGTGGCGTGGGCCACGGTGATTGCCCAGGGGATTTCGTTGATCGGATCCCTCATTTATCTGAACCTTACCCACGAGCTATTGCGGACGAATTTCAGAAAGCTCCGTTTTGATAAGGAAATATTTCTCTTAAGCTTGAAAATCGGACTTCCGTCGGGAATTCAGCAAGCCTTGGTAGCTATGGGGATGATGTTCATTTCGGCGGTGGTAAACGGGTTCGGGACCACCGTAATGGCCGGATTTACCGCCGCAAGCCGGATCGATGCCTTTGTGGGTATGCCGTCCATGAACATCAGTATGGCGGTTTCCACGTTTGTGGGCCAAAATTTAGGGGCAGGAAAAAGCGATAGGGCTCGGCGGGGATACAAGGCCGCCCTGGTCATAGCCCTTAGTATAACCACCCTGCTCGTGGCGATTCTATTGTTTTTCGCCCGTCCTTTGGTGAGTATTTTTACCCAGGACCAGCGGGTTATCGACGTGGGGGCCCAATATTTTTCCATTATCTCACCCTTCTATTTTGCCTTTACCATCATGTTTGTGACCAACGGGGTTATCCGAGGGGCAGGAGAAGCCCTTATTCCCATGTTTTCCACGTTATTCGCCATGTGGCTTATCCGTCTTCCCTGCGCTGTCTTGTTTTCCCATTCCCTAGGCGTAGCGGGAATTTGGTGGGCCATGCCCACGGGGTGGCTTTTCGGGATGGGCTTTTCACTGATCTACTATCGATCGGGACGGTGGACCAGAAAGGCCGTAACCCATAAGGCTATGGCGGTGGTGGATGCGGAATGACGAGCCAGGAAGCGGCCCTCGCGTTGTTTAAATTTTCGGCCAACCTACGGAACACCCTTCGTTCTGACGTTTCCAAAGATGACTGTTCCCTCTCTCTAGAGCGATTCCGTTGTCTGCAATACCTGCGGGATATCCATGGGGCTACCCTTACCCAGGCCAGCGAAGGTCTGGGGATATCCCCTTCCAGCCTCTGTATAATGTTAAAAAAACTGGAACAGGAGGGCCTGGTTTCCCGAAACCGGGACACGGCGGACCGACGGGTGGTCCGCTACGCGGTTTCCCCCGCCGCCCTGGACCGTCTGGATGAATACACCCAAAAGCATCTGGCCTTGCTCGTTCAGCGTCTGGAGAGGGTACCTGCGGAGGACCGTCAACGGCTCGTTTCCGCGTTGGATGAGATTAACCGAGTTTTAAGCATTTCTATGTAGTACCGTTCTTCCAGTCTGTCCCGGCCGATCCCAAGACGATCGAGCAGGGTTAGCAGTTCCGTCCGGGCCTTGTCGACGCTTTCGGAATCCCGTTGGTCCGAAAGAATCTCCAGTTCCACAAACCAGCCGAGCTTTTCAACCAGGGACAATTCTACGGTGATTCGACCAGCGCGCCACGATTGCCCGGTTTTATGCTTTTCTATCCAGGGTATCAGGCCTAAACGCTGTAGCAGTTCCTCAAAAACAACGGTATCCGAAACCTCAAATTCCCGCTCGTCGTTGATTTCTATTCCATCCCGGACTTCCTTGTTTTTAAACGTGATGATCCCCGTGGTGTTCCCCCGCCGAATTTCCTTACGGACCCGTACCCCCGAGCCGAGGGGCGGGTTCTGGGGGTTATTGTCCTTCCATCGCCAATAGGTGTCGAATTTTTCGTAGGTCCCCTCGCTTCGGGCTAACGAGTTGATCTGGGTCCGTGTTGTATCGGGATCGTCCACCCAGGCTTTTAACTCTATTTCCGTGGCCATCAAACCCTCCTTTTCTTTTTTGAGCGGAATCTTCGTCGTTCATCCCTGTCCGACATATCCTAAAAAAATTCTCCAGTCCGAAAGGCTCCTAGGTTTTCCGCATTTTTACCAATCGAGCTTTCCGACCTGAAATCAGCGTTTCAAAATTATTCTCCATTTTCCAAGGTACTTGCGAATCCTCCATCGCGGTTTCTATAGGGACATCCCGGCCCGCAAGGACTACCGCGGCTCCTCCTTTCCGCAGGATCCGCCCCGCTTCTTTAAAGAATTGGGTATAGAAACGTCGGATAGCCCCATCGTCCATGGGTTCCCAGTGGCCCCAGGGGGGATCGGTAACAATTTTAGTCAGAAAATCCGCTTCGAAATTATTAAGATCCAGTCCATCGAGTACCTTAGGAAAAATAGTCCGCCGTTTGGCGTTCCACGGCGGCTGTCCGAGCTTCTTTTGAAACGATTCTACCAAAGTCCGGTCCCGGTCCCCCGCGAAGATCATGGCAAAGGGCCCCATCCTAGCGCGCTCTAAGGGAATACTTCCGGAACCCATAAAGGGGTCTAAAAAAAGATCCTCCCCCTGGGGATCGGAAAGTTCCAACAACAAACGGGTGGTGCTGGTAGGCAAGGCTCCCTTGGGGGTCTTTTCTGTACGCCGATCCCGTGGTTGCAGGATTACCAGGGCCCGGTTATCGGAACGGAAATGAAGGATCACTTCCAAATCTGGCCGCTGTGAATCCGGTGGAATCTTTAATAGATGGTTAAAATAGCGTTCCACCTTTGTTCTAATCCCCTGGGGCATGGCTGTAGGCTGGCCCTGATCGAAGGAGCGGACCACGAAGGCCCGGAAAAAAGCGCTTTTTACCAGGGGGTCGTTCCATTCCCGGGTTCGGATAAAATCCGGAGACAGACGATGGCTGAGCGTTTCACAGGCCCCTTGAAAGCTGGGGGCTGAAAAAATGTCTAAAACGGGGGCCCAGCTTTGGGCGTAGGCTGGTTTTTTTACAGAAAGGGATGGCGGAATCGTAACGATGCGGGAGCTTCGATCCTCCGGGGAAAGCTCGACCGTGGAACCTGGAAAGTCTCTGCGAAGCAATGGGGTTACCAGATCTTCAAGCCCCGAGGGAAAGGTTATCCTATACAGCATAATTCGCGTCTCCAAGGATGAAGATTTTTTACAAGCCTACCGATATTCTAAGGGCATGAACACACGCGCTTTTGTATGGATCATCTTTTTTGCCCTTAATATACTCGCGGTGTACCCCCAGGAGACCACCTACGTCATACGAACGGGGGATACCCTGTACTCGGTGGCTCGAAAGCATGGGGTTTCGTACCAATCTATATTACAGCTGAATGATATAAAGAATCCAGAAAAAATTTACGTGGGTCAAAAGATCCGGATCCCTTCCGCTTCAAAGGATAGTCCCTCGGACAATCAAAACTATAGGGACCACAGGGTACAAAAAGGAGAAACCCTCTTTGGTATAGCCCGGGAATCGGGGATCAGCGTAACTACCCTGAGGTCCATCAATAGGCTTCCCGATACGTATGTTCTAAAAGAAGGGGCGATTTTAAAAGTCCCCGCGAACGGTGGCTCCGAAACCGCCGCCCCTAGCCCCACCAGTGCTTCTGGCTCCAGCGTCGCCTCCAGTTCCACTGTCTCAGCCAACTCTAAAGCCGTTCCCATCCCCACGGTCACCGCTGGACCTAGCGCCACTTCCACTTCCGCTGAGACAGCCTCTGGACAAAACACCGGTACCGCTTCGAGCTCCGGAATAGCTACCGACGCTCGGCCGACGGTCCCCAAAACGGTGGACCCTTCCATAACCTGGCCTGTTCCTCCTAAAGCCATTGCGTATATGACCGGTAAATTATACGGGGTGGTGATCGGATCAGAGAAGTCTCAAATCGTTAAGAGTCTTTCTCCAGGAACGGTGGTTTCCGCAGGACCCTATCGGGGCTTTGGAAGGGTAGTCATCGTTCAAGCCCCCGATAAATTGGTGTACGTATACGGGGGCTGTGATACCGTGCTGGTAAAGGTGGGGGATCGAATCTCTTCAGGGTCCCAGTTGGGAACCCTAGGTGTCGATGGGGTGTCCCAGGAGGCGGAACTGTTTTTCCTGGTGTATAAGGACAACGCCCCCATCGATCCCGCTAAGGCTCCTCGGTATTAAATTGCTAATGATTATTAAAATTTGGTATATTAGGGTATGAATTTCTAATACAAGGGTGGTATATTGTGTCTACCATGGGTTCGGATATAAAAGTAACGCAAAGCAAGAAAAGCCGCAGTAGTGTGAAGCCCCCCGTCGACGCTATAAAGCCACGGATCAAGAAAAAAAGCGCCCCCGTATACATTAAAAATCAAAAAAAAGTAAAACCTCAGAAAGAGGCTGACCCCTTGGCCATGTACCTTAAACAAATTTCCCGGTTTCCCCTTTTAAAAGTGGAGGATGAACAGTCGATTGGGGAAAAGATAGTAACTCTGACAAAACAAATAGAGGAATTAGACGGGGCGTACCGGGATGACCCTCAGAATCCGGATTACAAGAAAGAACGTTCCATTTTAGAGTCTTCGCTCATGCATTATAAAAATTTAATGATCAATTCCAACCTCCGGCTAGTGGTTTCTATCGCGAAAAATTATCAACATCGGGGTTTATCTCTTCTCGATTTAATCGATGAAGGAAACATCGGGCTAATCGAAGCGGTGGAACGGTTTGATTATAAACGGGGTTGCCGCTTTTCGACCTATGGAACCTGGTGGATTCGACAGGCGATTATAAAAAGCCTGGCCGATAAGGGACGGGTAATACGTATTCCCATCCACATGCTCAATACTATTAAAAAATGTTACTTTGTGGCAAAGCAACTTACCCAAGACCTGGGGCGGGATCCGAGCGACGAAGAACTTTCCGAGTATATGGGCCTGCCGGTTTCCAAAATCAAAGAAATTATGAAGCTTTCTCAAGAAACCACCAGCCTGGATACTACGGTGGACGATGATAACGTCACCCGCCTGTCGGATCTTATTAAGGACGAGTCCATGGAGGAACCCTTTGAGCTCGTCTTTTCCATGACCCTGCAGGAGACCCTGGGTCACGTTCTTTCCAACCTGTCGGAGCGGGAAGTAAAAATCATCCAACTCCGTTTTGGCCTTACGGGCGAAGGTCCCCTGACTTTGGAAGAAACGGGGAAACTGTTGGGAATAACCCGGGAACGGGTACGGCAAATTCAGGAAAAGGCGATTTTTAAGCTCCGAAACTTGAAGCAGTTAAACGAATACAACGAACATTTTTAAAAAATACCCCGCAAATCCCTAAGATCGGTCCTTCAAAACCCATCGGTTTTGAAGGAATCGTATACTTTTATTTTTCTTGGGTGTGACGAACGCACTGGAGCAATAGTTCCATACAAAGCCGGGCGTCATCCTCCGCCCGGTGGGCGTTTTTGCTTTCTATTCCTAAAAAGGCTGCTAAATTCTGCAATTTATAGTTGGGCCGACCGGGAAAGGCTTCCTTGGCGAAGGTTAGGGTGTCTACTATTCGGTTGGGCAGAGAAGGGAAGGGCGCCTGCCATAGCAGACCCCCATCGGAATAAAAGGAACCTAGGGTGGCATTGATAAACGAGCAGTCAAAAGTAGCGTTGTGGGCCACCAGGACCGACGATCCGATAAACCGCAAAAAATCGGGCAGGACCCGCTCCACCGGGGGCTTATCGGCCAGCTGTTCGTCCGTTATACCGTTTATCGCGGATGCTTCGGCGGGCATGGGACAACCGGGGTTTATCAGGGCCGAGAATCGGCCGATAACGCCCCGGCGATCAAACTTAAGGGCCCCAATTTCCACAACCCGGTGAATTTTAGGATCGAGCCCCGTGGTCTCTATATCAAAGGCCGTAAAAACCGAACCCTCCGGGGAAAAGAGCGTTTCGGCTACCCAATCGTAGGTTCCCATGGAATGCTCGTTAGGTTCCAATCACCGTGCGGATATCCTTTTCGATGGCCCCTAACTTTTGCTGAACCACTTTTTTAGCCTCCTCCAGGCCTCCGGTTCCCACGTCGGCGGTACAGGTGGCGTAAAATTTGATTTTTGGCTCCGTTCCGCTGGGCCGGGCGCTGACCACGGTCCCATCGGCCAGGTAAAACTGAAGAACATCGCTTTTTGGTAGGTCTACGACTTCACGGCGAGAGGGATCATCGGTGAATTTCCACGTGGATTCCAAAATATCCCGAACCTTCTCGACCCGTATCCCCCCAAGGGTGGCGGGGGCTTTTTTCCGAAATTCATCCATTATGCCCTTCATAATCGCTCCGCCCTGGGGCCCTTGGAAGTATTTGGAAATCCCCATCTCTTGCCAATAACCGTACTTTTGGTATAAATCCCCCAATCGGTCGATGAGACTTTTCCCCTTGCTTCTCCAATACAGGGTCATTTCCGCGGTCATCGCCGCGGCGGAGACCCCATCCTTATCCCGGACCTCCGGTTCCACCAAGTAGCCGTAGCTTTCTTCGGTTCCAAAGACCACCGTGTAGCCCTTCCCGTCGATTTCGGACCGGCGCCATACATCGGCTATCCATTTGAACCCCGTAAGACATTCAAAACATTCGGCCCCGTACCCTGCGGCCACCCGTTTTTGCATTCCCGTGGTAACGATAGAATTGACCATGGCCGGTTTGGGAGGAAGCCTTCCCAGTTCGCTGAGGGATAAAAAGATATAATCCGCCAACAGGACCCCCAGTTGGTTGCCCGTAACCAGCGTAAAGCCCCCTTTGCCGTCGGGAACCGCGATACCCAGCCGGTCCGCATCGGGGTCCGTGGCCATTACCACGTCGGCGTGGGTTTTAAGGCCCAGGTCCAGGGCCATCTGAAGGGCCGCCGCTTCTTCCGGGTTAGGATACGAGACCGTGGGGAAATCCCCGTTGGGTTCCCTCTGCTCCGGCACGGTTTGTACATTCAATCCCAGACTTCCCAAAACCCCTTCGACGTGCCGCGCTCCGGTTCCATGGAGGGGGGTATAGACGATTTTAACGTCCCGAGCCTTTTCTTTAATCAAAGCGGGGCGGAATAAACGGCTTCGAACCATGTCGGCGTAGCTATCGTCGATTTCCTTATCAATTATCTTTAGGAGTCCCCGACTAAGGGCCTCCGCTTTATCCATCTCTTTAAGGTCCGTAACCCGGTTAACTTCTTCGATAATGCCCCTATCGTGGGGTTCTATAACCTGGGACCCGTCGTTCCAATAGGCCTTATACCCGTTGTACTGGGGCGGATTATGGCTGGCGGTAACCACGATGCCCGTATCACAGCCCAGCTTTCGGATGGCGAAAGAAAGTTCCGGCGTGGGTCTAAGGGACGAAAATAAGTAGGTAGTAATACCGTTGGCCGCCAAAACGAGAGCGGCGGCTTCGGAAAATTCCGGAGAATAGTGGCGGCTATCAAAAGCGATTACCGCTTTCAAGGTACCCGCTTTGTCTTTTTGAGGAAAAGTTTTCCTGATATACGTGGCCAAGCCTTGGGTCGCCCGTTTTACCACGAGGCTGTTCATCCGATTGTACCCGCCCCCGATAATACCCCGTAAACCTCCGGTCCCGAATTCCAAATCCCTGTAGAATCTATCTTCAAGCTCCTTCCAATTTTCTTCGGAAAGCAGTTTTTCCACCTCTGTTTTAAAACGCGGGTCCCTTTCTTTTGCTATATAATCCATGGCCCGTTTACGTATGGTATCTTTTTCCATCTGGATCCTCCATCGGTAAGTATAACCCTCCCTTTTGTCCTAGGGCAAGATAAAACGGTTCTCTTTTTGGAGATCCTCCTTTCAAAGCTCAGGGAATTTTGAAAGAACCACAAACCTCCTCCGATATGGCAGTTCAGGAGCCGAAGGGATGGGTTGCAAAGGAACGGTGATTTTTGGTATGGTTAAAATGAATATTCAACGTTTTTCAAGTTGGATATGGATACTTCTAAAACCTTTTTTCGTTTTTAGATGTCCTAATACGATTTTTTTGGAGGCCCTATGACCATAATAGAAATGTTCGGGCAGAGCGGAGTCCTCACCCTGCTAGGAATGGCGGTGGTGTTCTCGTTTCTGATCATCCTTGTGCTCTTTATGAATTTGGTGGCCAAAATAATCCATGCCCTAGGTTGGGACGTGGAAAAAAACGCTTCCAATGGAACTTCAGCTCCCTCTGCGGCCAACGCTTCCGGGGGAAATAACGCCGCTACCGTTGCCGCGGTTACCGCTGCGGTGAACGAATATCGAAAACAAAATTCCTAAGGAGATTTTCAATGGCTAAAGTTCAACTTACCGATCTTGTACTTCGGGACGCCCATCAGTCCCTTTTGGCGACCCGTATGGTCACCGCCGATATGCTTCCCATTTGTCCCAAATTGGATAAGGTGGGGTATTTTGCCCTGGAAGCCTGGGGTGGGGCCACCTTTGATTCCTGTATTCGATTTTTAAACGAGGATCCCTGGGATCGTCTGCGCCAGGTAAAGAAGGCTCTTCCGAACACCAAGGTGATGATGCTCCTCCGGGGCCAGAATTTGCTGGGGTACCGGCATTACGCCGACGACGTGGTGGCGAAGTTTGTGGAAGCCGCCGCGAAAAACGGGGTGGATGTGTTCCGGATTTTCGACGCGGTCAACGATCCAAGAAACTTTAAAGCCGCCACCGAAGCGGCAAAGAAAACAGGGAAGCACGTGCAGGCTACCATTTCCTACGCCACGACCCCCTTTCATACCGTCAAAACCTACGTGGACCTGGCAAAAGAATTAGCCAACGAAGGGGCCGATTCCCTTTGTATTAAGGATATGGCGGGGCTTTTAAAACCCTACGATGCCTACGAATTGGTAAAGGCGATCAAGAAAGTGGTGGACCTGCCCATCGAAATCCACTCCCATTCCACCACCGGTATGTCGGTGGCTACCTTGGCTAAGGCTGCAGAAGCGGGAGCAGAAATCCTCGATACGGCTATTTCTTCCCTCGCCATGGGAACAAGCCACAGTCCGACAGAAACCATGGTAGAAATTTTCAAAGGCACCCCCTACGATACGGGCTTGGATACCAACCTGTTGTTGGAAATCGCCGCGTATTTCCGGGAAGTGCGGAAGAACTATAAAAAATTCGAATCTAGCTTCCTCGGCGCCGATACCCGAATTTTAGTATCCCAAGTCCCCGGTGGTATGCTCTCCAATTTGGAAAGCCAGCTGAAGGATCAGGGCGCCTCGGATAAGATCGATCAGGTTCTTAAAGAAATCGCCGTGGTCCAAAAGGACTTCGGGTATCCTCCCTTGGTAACCCCAACCAGTCAAATCGTGGGAACCCAGGCGGTCTTCAACGTCCTCTTCGGGCGCTACAATAAGCTAACCGGCGAATCGATGGACCTATTAGCGGGAAAATACGGCAAATGCCCGGCCCCCAAAAATACCGAAGTGGTAAAGAAGGCCCTGGAGGCGCTTAAAATGGACGCTGAAATTACCCACCGTCCCGCCGACGATATCCCCAATGAATTCGCCAAGTTGGAAGATGAGACGAAAAAACTTCTGGGAACCCAGGACGTGGCGGTGGAAGACGTACTTACCTACGCCATGTTCCCCAAGGTAGCCCCCGATTTCTTCAAAAAACGGTCTCAAGGCCCGGTAAAGTTTACCGCCGAGCCGGAAGCCCCCAAAGCTACTGCGGTGGCCCCTGCCCCCGCCGGTCAAGCTGCCAAGTACGTGGTCAACGTCAACGGCGCCGACTATACGGTGGTGGTCCGACCCGAAGGAACCATGGCTGTGGCTCCCGCCGCCCAAGGGCCCCAAAGCGCCAGCGCTCCTAGCGCGGCCCCAGCCCCCGCGCCCTCCGGTTCGGGAACCCTTATTCCTTCCCCGGTCGCAGGAACCATCATCCGTCTTGTGGCGGGCGAAGGGGCATCGGTGAGCGTTGGACAGACCATCATGATAATCGAATCCATGAAGATGGAATTGGATGTCAAGTCTACCCACGCCGGGACCGTTCATTTCTTAGTAGCTCCGGGTGCCCAAGTGTCGGCTCAGCAACCCTTAGCGGAAATTAAATAGGCAAGGGAACAAAGGAAAGCATGGTATGTTAAACCTAAAAAAAGATCCCCGCATGGTGACCCTTATCGTTTTAACCATGATAACCGTCGCCTTTGTTTTCTCTTTCATGGGAAGGGTAATGGCCCAAAGTTCCACCCAGGGGAATACCAATACGGAGGCCGCCTCGTTCAGCAATCCGGGGGGAATCATTCAGGGTAGCGAAAATATCCCCCGAATTTCGATCCCCAAATTCGCTAAAAAGATAGTGGAAACTACGGGTATCGCCGCGTTTTTTAACGACAAGATTGCCAAAACCACCCCCGCCGGATTACCGATTAACGTTTTCGGCTGGCAAGAACTGTTGATGATCATTGTGGGATTCATCATCGTCTACCTGGGGGCGGTTAAAAATTTTGAACCCCTTCTTTTGTTACCCATTGGATTTGGCACTATTTTTGTCAATATTCCCTTCGCGGGCATGGGGGATTCTCCAAACGGCTTCCTTAACATTATCTATAATGCGGGGGTTGGAAATGAATTCTTTCCCCTCATTATTTTTATGGGAATCGGTGCCCTTACCGACTTCGGACCCCTGATCGCCAACCCTAAAACCGCCCTGTTGGGCGCGGCGGCCCAGTTCGGCGTCTTCGGTACCATTTTTGGGGTTACCGCCTTTAACCTGGTTCCTGGCTTTGAGTTTACCATGAAGGACGCTTGCGCCATCGGTATTATCGGTGGAGCCGATGGTCCTACGACGATTTATATCGCCAGTAAATTGGCCCCCCATCTTTTGGCCACTGTTGCCGTGGCGGCCTACTCGTATATGGCCCTGGTCCCCATCATCCAGCCACCCATCATGCGGGCCCTGACAACGGTGGAGGAACGGAAAATCCGGATGAAACAACTCCGTCACGTTTCTCCGGTAGAAAAGATGCTGTTTCCCCTTTCGGCCTTTGTGCTTTCTATTCTCTTAATTCCCGCAGCGGCGCCCTTGATTGGAAGTCTGATGTTTGGGAACTTTTTGAAGGAAATTGGAATCGTTGATCGACTCTCTAAAACCCTTCAGAATGAGCTTCTGAATATGGTCTCCCTTTTCCTCTCCCTGGGGGTGGGTAGCCAAATGACCCCTGAAAAATTCCTAAACCCCGCTTCCCTTTCCATTGTTTTTCTCGGTCTTTTAGCTTTTGCTATAGCGACCGCTTCGGGAGTTCTGGTGGCGAAGTTTATGAACCTCTTCTTGAAAGAGAAGATCAACCCCCTTATCGGTTCCGCGGGGGTTTCCGCCGTACCGATGGCGGCCCGGGTTACCAACCGGGTGGGGCTAGAGGCCGATCCGGGGAACTTCCTTATCATGCACGCCATGGGCCCCAACGTGGCCGGTGTTATCGGCACCGCCATAGCCGCCGGAGTCATGATAGCCGTTTACGGCTGACGCTAGACTTACGGCAGAGCACCGCCGGCAAAACTTGACATCCGCGGGGTTTTGGTGACTCCGCGGAGTCATGATAGCCGTTTACGGCTGACGCTGACCGAGGGGCCAAGCCCCGCGGGCAAAATTTGACATCCGTGGGGTTTTGGTGACTCCGCGGAGTCATGATAGCCGTTTACGGCTGACGCTGACCGAGGGGCCAAGCCCCGCCAGCCAAGCCCTGCCGGTTCTTCGGGGGCTAAGGCTGTAGCGTTTCGACTAACGCGAATAGTTTTTTTGGCGGACCTGTACAAGGTTCGCCTTTTTTTTATCTATACGAGATTTTTGATTTTATATATAGTGGACCCATGGATACTCAAACATTAAAACGAAAGCCCGAATGGATCCGCATACCCAGTCCTGGGGGAGATCAGGGACAACACGTTTCCCGGGTTCTACGGGAACGGGGCCTCCACACGGTTTGTGAGGAGGCCCATTGTCCCAATAAGGCTGAATGTTGGGGCTGTGGAACCGCCACGTTTATGATCCTGGGGGATCTGTGTACCCGGTCCTGCCGGTTTTGCGCGGTGGGAAACGCTCTCCATGGGCGGCCCGTTCAGGCTCAGGAAGCCGAGGATTTGGCCTTGGCTATAGAGGATCTGGCCCTAAAGTACGCGGTTATTACATCGGTGGACCGGGATGACCTGGCTGATCGGGGGGCCACCCACTTCGGCGCCTGCATCCGGGCCATAAAACAAAAAAACGCCGATGTTTTGGTGGAAGTTTTAATCCCCGATTACGTGGAGGGAGAATTGGAACTCGTGACGGTAGCGGGTCCCGACGTGGTGGCCCACAACGTGGAAACCGTGCGATCCCTCCAGTCGATCCGGGACCGCCGGGCCTCCTTTGATAAGAGCCTGCGTACCCTAGCCCTGGCAAAACAATTGGGTGTTGGGGTGACCAAATCGAGCCTCCTTTTAGGGGTGGGGGAAACCAGGGCGGAGGTGTTATCTACCATGGATGAACTACGTTCCGTGGGGGTGGACGTTTTGGTCCTTGGCCAGTACCTCCAACCCAGTATACATCAACTTCCCGTCCACGAGTACATCCATCCGGATATTTTTAAGGAGTACGAACGGGAAGGTAAGGCCCGGGGCTTTAGCACCGTGGTCGCCGGCCCCTTTGCCCGGACCAGTTATCACGCCCAAGAAGCCTGGGCCAGGCGGTCGAGTGCTGAGGCCTGGGAAACGGGGAGGTAGGGTATGATAGTGCACGGGGTGGGGAAACCGGCGGATTGTAAGCTGTTACGGATAACCGCCGATATCGACGGAAATCTTATTCGATGCATCTCAATTCATGGGGATTTTTTCGCCTTCCCCGAAGAGGGTTTTGAACGGGTAGAAGCTCGGCTTGGGGGAACTCCCGTTGACCACTTGGAAGAACGGTTCGCCGCCCTAATGGCCGAAGAGTCCGTGGAGGGGTACGGTATTACGGCTTCCGGAGTGGCGGAAGTCTTGCGTATAGGAGGCTCTTTCAAAACTCAGGGAGTTTTGAAAGAACTACCTTAGATGTATATGCAGTATTTTCACTATTCTATACGAAGTAAATATTGATTTCGAAATTGTAAAAATACTGCAAGAGGGTTTTTCAAAAGTAACAGACTTTTGAAAAAACCCCAAAGGAGTAAAAATTTATGTCCCATTCCTTTAGGATATTAGAGACCGGGTTTAATACCGGGGCCTTCAACATGGCCCTAGACCAAACGGTTCTTGAAGGCGTGGCATCCCAGTCGGTGCTTCCCACGATTCGGTTTTACGGGTGGAACCCCTGGGCCGTTTCGATCGGGTACTTCCAGGGGTTGGAAGAAGAGGTGGATACCCAGGCCTGTGCGAAGCAGGGCATCGACGTGGTTCGCCGGATTACCGGAGGGGGGGCGGTGTTCCATCAAGCGGAGGTTACCTACAGTATCATCATCCCGGAGACCCACCCCCTGTATCGGCAACGGGTCCTGGATTCCTACGAACTGATTTGCCAAGGAATTATCGACGGACTAAGGGTCTTGGGCGTCCAGGCCCAATTCGCCCCCATAAACGATATCGTGGTGGATAATCGAAAGGTTTCTGGAAACGCCCAAACCCGGAAACTGGGGTGTATCCTGCAACACGGGACCATACTTCTGGATGTGGACGTGGAACTTATGTTTTCCCTTTTACGGGTACCCTCTGAAAAAGCCAAGGGAAAGCTTATCGAAGACGTAAAAGCCCGCGTCCGGGGGCTAGGGCAGATATTGGGCCGGGAGGTATCCTTTGGAGAGACCGTGGAGGCCCTTAAACGGGGCTTCCAAAACGCCTTGGATTTGGATTATCAACCTGGCGTCCCCATGCCGCATGAACTGGAACGCGCTTCGGTGGTGGCCCAAGAACGGTTTGCCAATCCCGAATGGAACCGGAGACGGTAGATATTTTATACCCCGTACGTCCGACGGGTTCTTAGAAAATTGTACGAAGATAACGGAGGCTTTTTCAAAAGTCTGTTACTTTTGTAAAAGCCTCAACGGACTTTTATTAGGCCCCTTATGAAATCGTCCTCCTACCCAATTTTTTGCTTGCAAAATAAGAATCATTATTTATACTTGAAAAAGCAAAAGGAGGGTCCCTTGTTTCAAAAACAACCGATCATGCGCCGGGTCCTTATAAGCTTGGCGCCCATCTTTCTATTTTCCATCTATCTCTATGGATTTAGACCCCTTTGGACCGCCCTGGTAGTTTTTCCGTTAGGTATTCTGACGGAATACGTTATGGAAAAAAAGCGGGGTAAAAAACCGAGCGAAGCGGTTCTGGTTACCTGTACGCTCTTCACCCTTTCCATGCCCCCCGTGGTTCCCCTGTGGATCGTCGGCGTGGGTATCCTCTTTGCCGTTTTTATGGCCAAGGAGGTATACGGTGGCTTTGGCCGGAACGTGTTTAACCCAGCCATTGCGGGGCGTCTTTTTGTCTATATCGCCTTCGCGACGATTATGCAGAGGGGCTTTGTCAGCGCCGGGTCTTTTGGAGCCTCCGCGGGTATCTTTGGATACCCCGTGGACGGTCTTACGGCGGCCACCCCCATGGCCCTTATGAGGGGTGGTCAATCCGTCAATCTCGGGGACCTTATCCTGGGTCTCCGCATGGGTTCCCTGGGAGAGGGCGCCCCGATCCTTATTGTTTTAGCGGCGATCTATCTAATCGCCACAAAGACCGCCAGTTGGCGACTTATCGTCAGTACTGTCCTAGTGGCGTTTATTTTTACCGCCGCCTTATTGCTCGGCTCCGTTCCCAAGGCCCTACCGCTCCAGTCCCTTTTGGCGGGGAGCTTCCTTTTTGTGGCGGTATTTATGGCCACCGATCCGGTGAGCGCCCCCAAAAAGCCCCTGGCCCAGTGGTTGTACGGCGCTCTCATCGGGGTTGCGGTAGTGCTGATCCGTACGTTTTCCCTCTTTCCCGAAGGTACTAGCTTCGCCATCCTTATGGGAAACACCGCCGCCTCTCTTTTTGATGACCTGGTGACCAAAAAAAAGCCTATTCCAGCAGAAACTGGAACCACCGATAGCGAGGGAAAGGAGGAGGCCAAATGAAGCGGGACGGTATGGCCTATACGGTTCTTTTTACCTTTTTCGTGTGCGTTTTTTTTGTATTTTTCCTATCCCTGGCCAACGAGTCCACTAAGGATAGGGTGGCTTCCAACCGACGTCTGGCCGAGCGTTCCGCCGTGTTAAGCGCCATGGGAATTCCCTACACCCAGGATACCATCGATACCACCTACGAGCGGTCGGTTTCCACGGTTAAGGCATCGACCGGCGAGCTGTACAGGGCTTCCGTGGGGGGAAAAAACGTGTACGCCCAGCGTTTTGCCGGGCCGGGCCTGTGGGGAACCATTACGATCATTTTGGCGGTGGATGCCCCGGTGGAACACATTGTGGGTCTCCAAGTGGTAAGTCACAACGAAACCCCCGGGCTGGGGGGCCGGATCGACGAAGCGTGGTTTAAAGCCCAATTTAGGGACGAAAAAATAGGTCCCCAGGGGATCCGGGTGGTCCAGGGATCGGGAAAGGGGGATAAGGACCCCAACAATAGTCAAGTGGACGCGGTAACCGGCGCTTCGCGGACCAGCCAATCCATGGAAGCCCTGGTGAACCG
Organism: uncultured Treponema sp.; assembly: GCA_964425215.1. Taxonomy (GTDB): domain Bacteria; phylum Spirochaetota; class Spirochaetia; order Treponematales; family Breznakiellaceae; genus CAYRLW01. The sequence continues at coordinate 61,226 of CAYRLW010000006.1, read as the reverse complement.
GGGTATTACCGATTTCCGTACAGCGAAGAGCGAGGGGGTTCTGCAATGAGCGCCGCGAAAAAAAGAGGGAAGGGGACCGAGGTGCTCCTTCAAAACCTATGGTACAACAACCCGATTTTTATCCAAGTCTTAGGGATTTGCTCTACCTTGGCGGTGACGAACAACCTGACCAATACGGCGATTATGACCATTGGGGTTAGTTTTGCCACCGCCTTTTCCAGCCTTACCCTTTCGGGAATGAATAAATTGATCCCCAACAAGGTTCGTATGATCGTCCAGGTTTTGGTGATATCGTTTTATGTTATTATTATTGATATCGTTTTGCGGGCCTACTTACCCGATATTTCCCGTTCCTTGGGGCCCTACGTGGGCTTAATTATCACAAACTGCATTATTATGGGCCGGGCCGAAGGGTTTGCCCGATCCAACCCACCCCTGCTTTCCTTTTGGGACGGTCTTACCTCCGGCTTTGGATATATGGGGGTGTTGATGCTTATCGCGGTGGTTCGGGAACTGCTAGGTTTTGGAAGTCTCTTTGGAATACCCGTTTTGACGGCCCTTTTGGGGGACGCCTTTACCCCCTGGACTATCATGATCATGGCCCCGAGCGCCTTTTTCCTGGTAGCCATGGTGATTTGGGCGAGCAAAACTATTCAAGAAAAGGCTAAGGCTTCTAAACAAGCCCCCGCCGGAGGTACCAAATGAGTCCAGCGATCAATCCTATAATTTTATTTTTCGCCTCAATTTTTACGAGCAATATTCTGTTGGCTAACTTTTTGGGGATGTGTTCCTTTATTTCCATCAGTAAGGACCAGAAAAGCTCCTTTGGACTGGGCTTTGCCGTGACAATTGTCATGACTATCACCATGGTCGCCTCGTGGGTGGTTCTAAAGCTTATCATAGAACCGTTGAATCTGGATTACCTCTCCTTTATTATTTTTATCATCGTTATCGCCGCCATTGTGCAGATTCTGGAAATGGTTATCGATCGGGTATCCCCGGCCTTATACATGGCCCTGGGGATCTTCCTCCCCCTGATCACCGTGAACTGCGCTATTCTGGGGGCCATCCTGTTTATGCAAATCAGGAATTATGACTTTTTTCAAACCCTGGCGTTTGGAATTGGCTCCGGCGCGGGCTGGTGGCTTGCCATTATGCTGTTAGCATCGATTCGTAAACGGATCGACGTGGCTCCCGTAAGCCCGGGGTTGAAGGGGCCGGGGATCACCATCATAACCATCGGTTTTATGGCCATGGCTTTTATCGGTTTCTCGGGCATGTTGAACGTACAGTAGGAGGTACCCATGAATCCCTTAATCCTCGGTCCCCTCGTAGTAGCCCTGGTCTCGTCCGCCCTGGCCTTCCTTATTTCTCTAACCGACCGGGTGGTCAACGATTACGGTGAAGTCCAGATCGATATAAACGGCGGGAAGAAGGTTCTCAAGGTTAAGGGGGGCTCCCCCTTATTGGGAACCCTGGCCTTTGAAAATATATTTCTTCCCTCGGCGTGCGGCGGTCGTGGTTCCTGCGGGGCCTGTAAGGTCAAGGTTAGCTCCGATGTGGGACCCCATTTGCCCACGGAACTGCCCTATATGAACAGTCAAGAGGTGGCCCAAAATGTTAGGCTGGCCTGCCAGGTAAAGGTAAAAAAAGATATCTCCATAGAAATACCCGAAGCCCTTTTCAATATTAAAAAATTCAAAACCACGGTAGAGCGGATACGGGACCTTACCTACGACATTAAGGAAGTGTATTTGCGGCTTTCCGACACGGCGATAGCCGATGGGGGTATTTCCTTTACCCCCGGACAGTACGCCCAACTGGTGGTTCCCCCCTATGGGGAGGTAAAGGAGACGGTCCAACGGGCCTACTCCATGTCCTCCACCCCCCAGGATAAGGAACACATCGAATTGTTGATCCGTCTGGTCCCCGGCGGTATCGCCACTACCTACGTGCACACCCGGCTCAAAGAAGGAGATACGATCGAGGTGGTTGGACCCTTTGGGGAGTTCGGGGTTCGCCATACCAAGGCCCTTATGGTCTTTGTGGCAGGCGGTTCGGGTATGGCTCCCTTTAAGTCCATGCTGAACCACATGGCCCAAACGGGCGCTTGGCAGGATAGGGATATATGGTACTTTTTTGGGGCCCGGTCTAAACGGGATATGTTCTACCTGGACGAGATGGAAGAATTGGGAAAGCGGTTTCCCAACTTTCACTTTGTCCCCGCTCTGTCGGAACCCAAACCGGAGGATAATTGGACGGGGCCCGTGGGGCTTATCACCAACGTTTTGGATTCCTACTTTAAAGAAAAAATGGCCCCCGATGTCCCCAAGGAGGGGTACCTCTGCGGCAGTCCCGGGATGATTGACGCCTGCATCAAGGTTATGACCGGTAATGGAATTTCGATTGATAAAATTTACTACGACAAGTTCGCTTAAGGGAGGGTTCATCCATGAAAATGCAGAGTAGCGATCGTTTAGCCATGGAAAAAATGGCCCCCGGGGTAATCACCAGCATGGGTTTTCTTGGGTCCGATAAAAGACCCATCACGGATATCGTAGAAGCGGACGAGGAGGAATTCCGGGCTTTGGGCCTGGAATTCGACACCGTGGCCGACGAATTGGAACGGTTGGCAAAAGCGGGGGCCGCCGGTTTGGGAGAACCGATTACCATAGGAGATACCTGGCTCGTAAAGAGCGATGAGGCCCGGGGCAAGCTACCCTGCCCCTGGGGCGATGGGATATTCCACAAAAATTCCGTCACCGTGGAACGGGGAGGGGACCGGATCATCTATTCGGACCTATCCATCCATCTTTTACGGGTTCACCATTTTTGCCAAGGTCGGGATAGTGCCTTCCGTTTAGATCCCCCGGTTTTAAAAAGAATTCTCGGTTTATAACAAGGAAGTTAGGTCAATGGGTAAAAAAATACTCGTCATAGGATCGGGGTTTGCGGGCTTAAGTTCCGCGGCCCTGCTCCGAAAAGAGGGGTACGACGTTACGGTGGTGGAAGCCCGTGCCACCCCCGGCGGAAGGGCCCGTTTATGGGAACAGGGGGGCTACGCCTTCGATATGGGCCCTTCCTGGTACCTTATGGGCCCGGTGTTTGATCGGTACTTCTCTTTATTTAATAAGCAACGGGAGGATTATTGGCAATTACAAAAATTGCGGACCCACTATAAGGTTTTTTTTGGAGACTCCGAGCAGGTAGAAATTACGGAGGATTTTAAACGGACCCAGGAAATATTTGAGGGTTTTGAAAAGGGTGGAGGAGAAAGGCTTAAAAGGTACGTCGACCTTTCACAGTACAAGTACGAAACGGCCATTAAGGATTTTTTATACCGGGATTATCGGCACGTGTTTCAATTTTTAAACCGCCGCCTTATGACCGAAGGGTTGCGGCTGAACGTTTTTAACTCCCTGGATTCCTACGTGGGTAAGTTTTTTACGGACCATCGGGCAAAAAAAATATTAGAGTACGCCATGGTCTTCCTGGGTTCCAGCCCCTCCAACGCGCCGGCTCTCTATTCCCTCATGTCCTACTTGGATTTAAAGGATGGTATCCACTTCCCTGTGGGGGGAATGTACGCCATAGTCGAGGGGCTTGTACGGTTGAACCAGGAATTGGGGGTTCAATTTGTCTACGATACCGAGGTACGCTCCATCGATGTGGTATCCGGCAGGGTGTCGGGGGTTTCCGCCCGTCGGGGGAACGAAACCGTCTCCCTCCAGGCCGACGCGGTATTGATGACCGGGGATTATCCCCACGCGGAACGGGAGCTGTTGGCCAGGGAGTACCGATCCTACAGCCCCGCCTATTGGGACCGGGCCGTGCTAGCCCCCAGTATGTTTATCGCCTATTTGGGTATCGATGGACCCGTGGAAGGCTTGGCCCACCATAACTTGTACTTTACCCCCGATTGGAACGACCACTTTAACCGTATCTTTAAACAACCATCCTGGCCCCAGGATCCCTGTTTTTATCTTTCCGCCCCCTCCAAAACCGACCAAAGGGCCGCCCCAAAGGGGAAGGAGAACCTGTTCCTCCTGGTTCCGGTGGCCCCCGGTCTGTCGGATACGGACGAGGTTCGGGAACAATACTTCGATGTTACCCTGCGAAGGGTCGAAGCCCTACTCGGTCAGTCGTTAAGGTCCCGCATAGAGGTTAAACGTCTTTTTTCCCATCGGGATTTTTCCGCCGACTACCACGCCTTTAAGGGAACCGCCCTTGGAATGGCCCACACGCTCCGTCAAACCGCCGTGTTCCGGCCTGCTATGCGAAGCAAAAAGGTCAAGGGCCTTTTTTACGCGGGCCAATATACCCATCCCGGCGTCGGGGTTCCCATGACCTTTATCGCTTCCGAGGTGGTTAGTCCGGTGGTGGCCGCCTATCTTTCGGGGAAAGCGTAGGGATGGATATAGCGACGTACCAAAGGGAAACCTTTAAACGGGGAAGTACCACCTATTTTAACTCCAGCCTCTTTTTTCCAAAACAAATCCGGCGCCGGGTGTTTACCCTCTACGCCTTTGTTCGGCGGGCCGACGATTTGGTGGACGCTATTCCCCAACGGGAGGCGGAATTTTTTGCCTTCCGGTCCTTTACCCGGGATGTCTTAGCCGGTTCCAGTTCCCTTCCTCCACCCCTGGTATCCCCGGAAGACCAGGGGGTAATTAGGGCCTACGGGGAGTTAGCCCGGGAGTTGCACTTTTCTCCCTCCTGGACCGAGGCCTTTTTGGACGCCATGCAGGCGGACTTGACCAAGAGCCACTACGATACCCTGGAAGAAATCCTTCAGTACGTCTACGGCTCCGCAGAGGTTATCGGTCTATTTATGTGCGCCTGCATGGGAATTGCCGCCGAAGCGTACCCCACAGCCCAGCTGTTGGGCCGGGCCATGCAATACATTAATTTTATCCGGGACTTGGACGAGGATAGACAGCTCCACCGGCGCTACCTTCCCCTGGATGGGGCGGACGAACGGATAACCGACCCTTCATGGGCCCGATCCCACCCCCGGGAATTCCAAGCCTGGATATGGATTCAGATTAAGCGGTTCCGTACTTGGCAGGTCCAGGCCATGGAGGGATACCCGTATCTTCCGTTCCGCTATCGGCTACCCATTGTAACCGCTTCGGACATGTACTGGTGGACCGCCTCCGCGATAGAACGTAACCCCCTGGTGGTGTTTGAAAAAAAAGTCAAACCCCGCCGAGGGCGTATCGTTCGTCGCTTGATAAGAAATTTTTTTGTCGAGGTTTTTAGATGACTACCCATTTCCCAAAATCCACCCCCATCGATCGTTGGCTTCTTATAATTGTGGGATTTTTCTTTTTAGTCGGCGTAGGAGGGCATACGCACCCATCCCTTCGGCCCCTCATGCTGGTTTTAACTCCCTACCTGCTTTTTGTTTTTGGTTCCATCGCCTTGGGCATGGCTATTAAAGATCGGGGTGTTAGCGTTCTTTGGTGGGCCATCCCCACCTTTTTGGCCACCTTTGGATTAGAAGTTCTGGGGGTTTCCACGGGCTTGGTTTTTGGCCCCTACGAATACGGGGATGTGTTAGGAAAAAACATCCTTTCCGTTCCCCCCATTATTGGTTTTAACTGGGTCCTCGTGGTTCTGGGGGCTTCTACCTTTGCTCGCCGTTTGTTTAAAACTTCCAACGGAGCGCTCCCCGCCGTGGTTGCCGCCCTGATTTGCGTTTTATTTGATTTTATCATGGAACCCCTGGCGATTCGGTTGGGGTATTGGCGATGGTTCGGTCCTTCTATTCCCGTTAAAAACTATATGGCCTGGTTTTTAATCGCCTACGCGGTGGCCCTCCCTACCTGGCTTATCCGTAAACCGGGAACCTCCATTTTTTTAGAGGGGTACATACTTATTCAGGCGCTTTTTTTCCTTTTAACCCGAATAGCCCTTGTCCTTTTCCCCGTTTTATAACGATATTGAGAATAGGAATAATTATTATGAATAGTATGTTTATGCAGGACCTGTGGGGTCTTATTTTTTCCTTCGTTTACGTGTTCGTTTTTATCGGTGTAGCCGGATATTTGGAAAAGCGGCGTATTCTTGGCCCGTCCATGACCCGGAAATTGGTTCACATTGGGGTGTCCCATTGGTGGCTTTTTGCCATGCTGTGGATAAAAAGCCCCCTTATGGCCGCTATCGGTCCTGGCACCTTTATTGTGTTGAATTGGCTATCATTGAGGTTGAACCTTTTTAAAGGGATGGAAGGGAAGCCCAGTTCCAGAAACTATGGCACCGTGTATTTCCCCATTTCCTTGTTAATTCTTGTCCTCCTTTCATGGAACGGCTTTTTGCCCCCTTGGATGGCCGGAGCGGGTATTTTGGTCATGGGGTGGGGGGATGGTCTGGCGGCTATCGTGGGTGAATCGGTTCAATCCCCCTGGGGTATGGTCTTTGGTTCCCGAAAATCCATGGCCGGAACTTTGACCATGTTTGGGGCCTCATTTTTGGTGGTGTTTTTCCTATCCATGGTCTTTGACCCTTCTTCCGACCCCTGGGTCGCCCTGTACCGAGCCGGGGGAACCGCGGTAATCGGTGCCTTTTTAGAGGTTTCCACTCCCCTGGGGATCGATAACATTACCGTACCCTTAGGGACGGCCTTTTATCTAGCCTTCGCGACCCCCGGTACGGTCAACGCCCTGGTGCTGTTCGGTTTTCTTTTTACCATCCCCGTGGCCTTTGTATCCTGGTACCTTAAAAAGGTAACCACCGAAGGAGCTCTGGCGGGGGTGGGGGTTGGAACAGCCCTATTCGTGTTCGGTGGTTTTGGACCCCTGGTGATACTCTTCTCGTTCTTTGTATCCTCTGTCCTAATCGGACGGGTAAAAAAGGAAAAAAGGAAAAGTTTACGCTTGACTTCCCTCATCGAAAAGGGCGACCGGCGAGATTCGATCCAAGTTTTAGCCAACTGCGGCGTGGCGGTGGTTGCCTCTATCTTTTTTGCAGTCACGGGCCAGGGGATGTATTTTATCGCCCTGGTGGTGGCCTTTTCGGCGGCCACCGCCGATACCTGGGCTGGTGAGATGGGGGTTCTGCATCCCCAAAAACCTCGGCATATTTTGACTCGTAAGATCGTTGAACCCGGGGTGTCCGGGGGGGTCACGGTTTTAGGTTTTTTGTTCTCCCTTTTGGGGGCCCTCTTTGTAGCCCTGCTTTTTTCGGCCCAGGGTCTGTACCTTCAATTACAGAATCTATTCCCTTCGAACCCTTTTTTGCGCATTCCCTTACGGGATCACCTTATCCCCTGGTCTTCCCCTTGGGCTTTTGGTCTAATCATTGTCGGGGGCTTCCTGGGTTCCCTGTTGGATTCCCTTTTAGGAGCTACCCTTCAAGCCCAGTACCTCTGTACCACCACCGGCAGGGTAACCGAACGTCCCATGACCGACCACGTTCCGAACCTCCTGGTTCGGGGTATTCATTGGGTAAATAACGATATGGTGAATTTTTTGTCGACCCTTATACCTTCAGTCCTTATGGGGGGCTTATACCTTCTTCAAACGGGCTTTTAATCCCGTTTCTGGGGATGTATACTATTTCTATGCGTCATTTTTTCTTCTCTTTGATCGTTGGTATGGCAACACTACTACCCCTTCTGGCCCTGGATACCGGTTCCACTGCGCAGGGGCCCCTTTTCCCCCTGTATTTGAGCGCCATCGCCGGGGGCGGTTCTACGGTGGATTTTCACTGGCGTCCCGATTGGCCCCCGGCCCTGCCTCCGGACGCTTTTAAAACAACCATCCCGGCGGCATCCGTGGAGCTTCCCCAGGATAAGACTTCCCTGGTCTATACCCTCGATCAAAGGGGGCAGGTCCAGCGGCTTCTGGTTCCCGATGGGGAATCAGGGACCTTTCTTCCCGTCGCGGTAGCCTGGGATAATCAGGGCCGGCTGGTAACCCTGAGTATTCTTCAGGACTCGACCAGCGAAATATGGCGTATCGGGAGCTTTAGCGACGTTATTGCTCCTATCCCCTTGCCCGCTCGGATGGAACTCCGGGGGGAAAAAGACCAAAAGACCGTGGTATTCACCTACAGCGGTACGGGGGTAACCGAAACTTGGTACGACGAATCCGCCGTTGCGGTGGCCCTGTATCAGTATAGGGTGGACGAACAGTTTCGCCTTCGTTACCAAATTCAACGGGACGAACAGGGGCAAGTGGTTTCCGAAATTTCCTACGATTACAACAGCCAAAATATGATAAGCCGTATCATCGGCCCCAGCGGAACCATGACGGCCCTGTACGATTCCCGGGGCCGACCCGTGGAACTACAGCGTTGGATGAAAAAAAAGCCCCAGGCTAAAACAACCGCGCCCAAGGGTACGGAGGGTAACACCGTGCCCCAGGCTCCTGTATCAACGGGGAATCTGACCCCGACCCATGCGGCGAGCCAGGCTCAGACTGCGAACCAGGCTCAGACCGTGAGCCAGGCCCAGACCGTGAGCCAGGACGCGCAGGGGGATGACGAGAATCCCAAAGAGGAGTTGTACCGCTTCCAATGGGGAGATGACGGGCTGTTGCGGCGAATCACGGGCTATGCGGCCGATGGAACACCCCTGGATTATCGGTACGATTACAAGCTGGACTCCCGGGGTTCCTGGATAGAGCGAAAAACCACGTCCATGGAAGAACGGTTTGGCCTACTGGTCCCCCAGTGGGGACCCACCGTAGAGAGAAAAATAACCTATTTTAAAGAGGGAACGCGATGAACGAGTCGGTTAATTGGCAGGAAGAAAAATACCAGGAGGTCTACGAACAGGAGGTTCGGGGTCTAGAACGTCGAAGGATCCACGATCCTACCTGCACGGTTCGGGATGTAAAGGGAATTCTAACGCACCTCTACAACATGGATGGGTCCGATTGGGTAGGCCGGGGAGCCCTACAGGATGTGGTAATGCAAGCCACCATCGCTGCGTACGAACACGTAATCGCCCAATGGGAAAAGGAAGAACGGTTGGCCCAGGGATCAACAGGGGACCGTTAAAAAGCGTCGGGACCTTAAAAAAAGTCTGTTTTTTGCTTTTGCTCCTGTTACCTTTTTTCTATCCCCTTGTTTTATTATTGAAAGCGGCACAAACCGTTTTCTCATCTCATTCCTCCTTTCCTTTTTCTTTAGCCTCCCGGGTTTTGACTCCTTTTCCCGGGGGGCTTTCTTTTTTTGTGGCTATTAGAGGTCCTTTTAAAAAAGCATCATTAAAGCACACATACCCTCTAGCGTGGTGGTCTACCGCGAAAGTAGTAATGCTGCAAAACCATCCCCAAAACTTTTTTCGACCTGGTTAATTGTTTGCCTATTACATTACATATTTAGTAATATATATCCATAGGTATAAAGGAGGATTGCTCATGGAAGCTCCGGATTTGCTCGGAAATTTAGAACGCCTTTTAAGGGTTTCAAAGGTTGCCCTGTTCACGTCGGTGGACCAGGAGGGGTATCCCCACAGTCGCTGGATGACCCCCACGGTTTTAAAAGGTAGGACGGGCTATCTCTACGCCATTACCGCCACCGACAGCCCTAAGGCAAAACAGGTGGAGGCCCACGGGAAGGTGGAATGGACCTTTCAGAGTACGGTTTTGAACGAAATTTACACCCTTAACGGGGTGGCCCGATTGATTATGGAACCCCAGTTAAAGGCCGAAGTGATGGAGTCCATCGGTCCGAATCTACAAATATTTTGGCGGGTCAACAGGGATTCTAAAAATTTTGTGGTCCTGGAGACCGAAATTGAGCAAATTTCCCTGTTCTATCCCATGAAAAATGAACGCCATTTTTGGAGATCGAGGTAGGTTATGGAACTTTCAAAGGATACGCTCGTGGGTATGCTTCGAACCATGAAATTGATTCGCCGGTTTGAGGAAGAGGCGGGCAAAATGTACGGGCTAAGGAAAATCGGCGGTTTTTGCCATTTGTACAACGGCCAAGAGGCGGTGGCCGTGGGGGCCCTAACGGCAATGGACGTAGGGAAGGATTATGTTTTAACCGGGTATCGGGACCACGGATTTGCCCTGGCCTGCGGCATGGATCCCAAAGAAGTGATGGCGGAACTTTTTGGGAAAGCTAACGGGGCCTCCCGAGGGAAAGGGGGATCCATGCACCTATTTGACGAGGAACTTCATTTTTTGGGGGGTAACGGTATCGTGGGCGCCCAAATTCCCGTGGCCACCGGGGTGGCTTTTTCTCAAAAGTACAATAAGACCGGAGGCGCTACAGCGGTTTTCTTTGGCGACGGGGCCATACACCAGGGGGCGTTTCACGAAAGTTTGAATATGGCCAAAATCTGGTCCCTCCCGGTGATATACGCCTGCGAGAACAATCACTTTGGTATGGGAACCAATTTTAAAAGGGTCTCATCGGTGGAACAGTTTTCCATTATGGGGAACAGTTATGGGATAGGGGGCCAGGAAGTGGATGGGATGGATGTTCTGGAGGTATACCAGGCCTTCAAAGGAGCCCTCGAATCGGCCCGCCAGGGCCTGCCGGTTCTTTTGGACCTGCAGACCTACCGGTACAAGGGCCATTCCATGAGCGATCCCCAAAAGTACCGCACTAAGGAAGAGGTGGAACGGTACCGTTCCCACGATCCTATTATGATATTTCAAGACCGGCTCGTAAAAGAGAATCACATTTCCCCGGCAAGTATCGATCAAATGGACGCAGAGATAGAGAAACAAATCGCCGAAGCGGTTCAATTTGCCGAAGAGGGAGCCGAACCGTCGCTGTCGGCTTTGTACGACGACGTTTACGCTGGACCCTATCCCCGTTCAGCTTTGGTGGGGAGGTAAGTTATGGCCGTAATCACGGTTAGAGAGGCCCTAAACAGGGCGTTGGACGAAGAAATGGCCCGGGATCCTTCCGTTTTCTTGATGGGAGAAGAGGTGGCCGAATACGATGGGGCTTACAAGGTCTCTAAAGGACTTTTAGCTAAATACGGTCCCCAACGGGTGGTGGATACCCCGATCACCGAGTTGGGATTTACGGGACTCGGCGTTGGGGCCGCCCAGGCGGGTCTGCGTCCCGTTATCGAATGGATGACCCACAATTTTGCCCTTTTAGCGTTGGATCAGGTGGTAAACAACGCCGCCAAAATGCGCTACATGTCCGGGGGGCGTTTTAAAATGCCCATTGTATTTCGGGGGCCTAACGGACCTGCGGAATACCTGGGGGCCCAGCACTCCCAATCCTTCGCCTCCTATTGGGCCCACGTTCCAGGACTCAAGGTGGTGGCGCCGTCGAATCCCTCGGACGCCTACGGACTTTTAAAGAGTTCCATCCGGGACGACGATCCGGTGGTTTTTTTAGAGGCCGAGCTGATGTACGGTTGGACCGGTGAGGTAGCGGATACGGAGTTTTTGGTTCCCCTGGGGAAGGCCGATATCCGGCGCCCGGGGACGGATATCACCCTTATCAGTTTTTCCAAGCCCGTAAAACTCTGTTTGGAAGCCGCCGGGGAGCTGGAAAAATTGGGCGTTCAGGCGGAGGTTATCGATCTTAGGACCCTGCGGCCCCTGGACATGGAAACCATCATCGCTTCGGTAACCAAGACCAACCGGGCGGTGGTGGTGGACGAGGCGTGGCCCCAGGCTAGCGTGGGTAGCGACGTGGCCTACCGGATATCCCGGGATTGTTTTGACCGGCTGGACGCTCCGGTAGAATTGGTGGCCTCGGAAGATGTCCCCATGCCCTACAATCATAGCCTTGAGTTGGCGGCCCAGCCCAGCGTTGATAAGATTCTTAGGGCGGCAAAACGGGCCCTCTACATTCAAGATAGTTCAAAAGGAGCGTAATATGGCCGAATTGGTACCCATGTTAGCCCTATCTCCCACCATGACCGAAGGGACCATAGCGGCTTGGAAAATAGAAGAAGGAGGTTCTGTAAAAAACGGAGCCGTTTTGGCGGAGGTAGAAACCGATAAGGCGGTGATGGATTACGAGGCATCGAGCAACGGAACCCTTTTAAAAATTCTGGTTCCGCCGGGTTCCACCGTTCAGGTGGGCCAACCGATCGCAATCATCGGTCAAAAGGGAGAGGATTTTTCCAAACTCTTGGGTTCCCTGCCGGGTAAAACCAACCCAGCGGCCCCTCCAGCGAAGCTAGAGCTACCCCCCGTATCGGCGACCTTGGCTCCGGTACCCCCCAAGGCGGATGCAAGCGCCCCGGTGCCCCCGGGTTCTGCTTCCCCAGGCCCGGTTCCCCCGGTGATACCTGTCTCCAACCCAGGGACAAACCCGGTAGCCGATCGCGGTTTTGCAAAAGAATCCGAAGCGCCTGAGGGCCCCGTACCGATTTTTCCCCCCGGCTTCCCTCCCTCTTCCCCCTTAGCCCGGCAGATTGCCAAAGCTTCGGGTATCGATATTCGGGGACTGAGGGGGACGGGGCCCCACGGCCGGGTGGTCAAACGGGATGTGGAGGCTCTCTTGTCCCAGAAAAATGCCGTGGGAGCGCCCTATGGGGCTTGGGAACAGGGAAAACTCTCCCAAGGGGCCAGCCCCCAGGTAAAGAGCCAGACCGGTACAGTCCGGTTAGAGGACCGGAGCGTTCCCCTTTCCCGCTTCAAAGCCGTAAGCGCCCGGCGTTTAAGCGAATCCATGCGGGAGGCCCCACATTTTTATCTCCGTTCGGCCATAGACATGGACCGGCTTTTAGCTTTCCGAAACTTGATTAACCAGGGTCGATCGGAGGACTCTAAAATTTCTTTAAACGCCCTGTTTATCAAACTTTCTGCCATGGCCATCGGTAAAAACCCCCATATCAACGTCAGCTGGGGAGAATCGGCCCTGGTGTATCATTCCTCCGTGGATATTGCCCTGGCGGTGGCCCTTCCCGAAGGCCTGGTAGCTCCGGTGGTCCGGGATTGTTACCACCGGGGGCTGGAGGATATCGAGGGGGATTTGCGCCGACTTATCGCCAAAGCGCGGTCCGGAACCCTGACCCCCCAGGATTACGAAGGGGCCACCTTTACCATTTCCAACCTGGGAGCCTGGGGGGTAGAGGAGTTTACCGCCATTATCAACCCCCCCGGATCGGCCATTTTGGCTGTGGGTGCCACGGTAAAAGAGCCGGTGGTCCGTTCCAGACCCAATGGAACCGATAGGGTGGTCATCCGATCCATGGTAAGGGTCACCCTCTCTTGCGATCATAGGACCATTGACGGTGCCCAGGGAGCCCAATTTATGGGGGATGTAAAGAAATATTTCGAAGAACCCGCTTGGGGTCTTCTGTAGACAAAAAAAGGGAAGGATGAGTCAAATCTAAAAACTTCAGCTTTTAGATTTGTTCCTATGAAAACGTTATTCCTGTAAGGAATAACTTAAGTCCACTCGAAAAACAACTGGTTTTTAGAGTGGACTCAAGGATTAAAGGAAAACGGTATGAGCTACGATTACGATATTATTTTTATTGGAGCCGGTCCCGCAGGTTACGTGGGGGCTATCCGGGCCCGTCAGTTGGGCCTTTCGACGGCGGTAATAGAAAAGGATAAAGCCGGGGGCGTTTGTCTAAACATCGGCTGTATCCCCTCCAAAGCCCTTATCGACCGGGCAACCCAATTTAGAACCCTGGAACAATTACGGGCCTTCGGCGTAAAGGCCGATTTGACCGAATTCGATTACGAACGGGTGCAGGCCTCTTCCCGTTCCGCGGCGGATACCCTTTCCAAGGGGGTTTCTTTCCTTTTAAAAAAGAATAAGGTCGATTATATCAACGGCGAAGCCACGGTGGAGGGGGCTCACCGCGTGAAGGTACGTTCTGTCGCCGACGATACGATCCGCCACCTTGGCGCTTCGGCCCTGGTCATCGCCACCGGTTCCATGCCCCGGCCCATGACCGGTTTTGAATTCAACGAGGATCGGATCCTTTCTTCCACCGGGGCTCTCATGATGAAGAGCCTGCCAAAATCCATGGCAATCATTGGCGGCGGGGCCATAGGCATAGAGTTTGCTTACATCTTGAGCTCCTTCGGTGTACAGGTTCAGGTGATCGAACTGATGGATCGGATCCTTCCTATGGAGGATCCGGAGGTATCGCAATTTATCCAAACGGTTATGGAAAAAAGGGGCGTGGTTTTTTATACCCGCAAGAAGGCCCAAGGGCTTACAAAGGGTTCCACGGGGGACCTGCGTTTTTCCCTGGTATCAGCCGAAGGGGAGGAGCCTGGGGAAGCCTTGGCTGTGGAAAAAATACTCGTATCCGCGGGACGCCTTCCCCGGACCTCCGGTTTAGGATTGGAAGCCCTGGGCGTTCGGCTCGATCGGGGGTACGTGGTGGTGGGGGACTATTACGAAACCTCAGTCTCGTCGGTGTACGCCGTGGGGGACCTGGTGGCGGGGGAGGCCCAGTTGGCTCACGTGGCTTCCGCCCAGGCGGAGTTAGTGGCCGAACGGGTCGCCGCTATTCTAGGAAAGGGGCCTAATCCCGTGAAAAAACGGCTGGATCCCCGGTACATTCCCCAGGCGGTGTACTGTGAGCCCCAGGTAGCTTCCTTTGGCCTTAAAGAGGCCTCACTGACGGAGCAAAAACGGCCTTACAAGGTAGGTCGTTTCCCCTTCCGCGCCATAGGAAAGGCCGTAGCGGTGGAACGGTCCGAAGGTTTTATAAAGATTCTTTCGGATCCCGAAACCGGGGAAATCCTCGGCGCCAGCGCCGTGGGCGCCGAAGCGACCGAATTGATCCACGAACTTTTAGTCGCCGCCCAGGGAGAACTGACGGTGGATGAGATAATAGACACGGTCCACGCCCATCCGACCTTTTCTGAAATTATAAAAGAAGCGTCCTTGGCATCCCAAGACCGGGCGATTCACGTGTAATACCCCGGGCCACCTTGCGGTATCCCCTATTCGTCTTTTTTCTGGGTATCCAGAAACTCGGGGAAACAGTAGGTGGTCAGGCCCGTTTGGGGGTTCACCTCCATGGAGGCGCTTCCCCTTTTCACGCACTCGTCCAAGGCCCCTTCTACCTGATCCAGGGGTACGTTTAACGCAATGGCCGTTTGGGCGACGGTTAGGCGCCCCTTTTTTTCCGACGCCAACCGCAGTACCCGGACCGATAAAAGCGGATCCCCCGGTTTTAGCTTTACCTCTCCGTTTCCCCTAGTTTCCGTATTCGAGGAAGTCTTCCCTTGACCTCCCACTAGTCGTCCCAGGGAGAGCCAGGGGAATTTGCTTCCCCCCTGGGGATTTGAGCGGAAATACAGGCCCGCTAAAACAAAAAATATCCCCCCGAGGATAGCCGAGACGCCTACCGTCGGTATGGGCCGGGGTGACATAAAATCTATAAAATTTAATATCCCAAAAAAGATGAAAAGGTTCCCAAAAAAACGACGAACGGTCATGGTCAATTCCTTTAAAGGGAGGATAAGGGTTCCGAAAAAACGTAGGATTTTAAGGTTTTAACCGCATAGGTTTTTAACCCCATCGGGTAACCCTATCAGGTTAATCCTAACGGATTTTAACCCCCTTTGCGTTTTTTTTCAGTATAGTATAAGAATAGTATAGCACCAAAGGGGTATGCACAAGGAGGTTGGTATGGAATGGCGAGCTAGTCATATTTTAGTCAAAGATAAGTCCCTTGCTACGGAACTGTTAAAACGAATTAAACAGGGCGCTAATTTTGAATCCCTAGCCCGGGAGTACTCTACCTGTCCCTCCAAATCGTCGGGGGGTGATTTAGGGTGGTTTGGCCCGGGAAAAATGGTCGCCCCCTTCGAATCGGCGGTAAAGCGGCTTTCTCCCGGCTCCATAAGCGACGTGGTACAAACTCAATTTGGGTATCATGTAATCAAGTGTACCGGTCGAAAAGAATAGGGTAGGGTGTATAATTCTGGGGAGGATCGATGGCAAAGAGAACGGATCTACGGTCGATAATTAGAATCGATTCGGAATTGAATCAAATTCAAGACTTAGACCTCCTTTTGGAACGGATTCTTTTAGAAGCCCGAAAGGTCGTCCGGGCGGATGCGGGGTCCATTTACGTTAAAGAAGAAGACCGCCTGGTTATAAAATACGCTCAAAACGATACAAAACAAAAAGAATTACCCCCGGGACAAAAATTAATCTACTCGGTTTTTTCTGTTCCCATCAACGAAAAAACCATTTCGGGGTACTGCGCGTTGACTAAAAAAATCGTTAACGTGAGCGATGTGTACAATATTCCCCAGGATATGCCCTACTCTTTTAGTACCTCCTACGATCGAATTTCCGGTTATAAGACTACCTCTACCCTTACGGTTCCTTTGAAAACCGCGGAAGGCCGTTTGTTAGGGGTTATTCAGGTAATCAACGCTCGTTCTCCCGACGGCGGAACCGTGGCCTTTACCAAGGAAGACGAACTCCTTATCAGTCATTTTGCGGCCAACGCCACGGTGGCCCTCCAGCGGGCGTATATGACCCGGGCGATGATTTTAAGGATGATCAAAATGTCCGAACTCCGGGATCCTAAGGAAACGGGGGCCCACGTCAATCGGGTCGCGGGGTACGCGGTGGAAATTTTCGACCGTTGGGCCTACCGTCATAGGATGAACGACGTGGAGCGGGAAAAGACCCGGGATACCCTAAAAATCGCCGCCATGCTTCACGACGTGGGGAAGGTAGCAATCTCTGATCTGATCCTAAAAAAGCCCGCCCGTTTTACCCCTGAAGAGTACGCGATTATGCAGGCCCACACGTACTTTGGGGCCCGGTTGTTCGACGATCCCCAATCTCCTTTGGATACCATCGCCGCCGATGTGGCCCTGACGCACCACGAAAATTGGGACGGCTCCGGGTATCCCGGCTGGATCGATGTGATGACCGGGAAACCCCTAAAAACCGATGCTCAAGGCAAGGTTTTGGGACGGAAAATGGAAGAAATCCCCCTGGGAGGGCGTATCGTGGCGGTGGCGGATGTTTTTGACGCCCTTTCGTCTAAACGGGTTTATAAGCAAGCCTGGAGCGAACAGGACGTGTACGATGAAATTCGGAAAATGTCGGGTATAAAATTCGATCCCGAAATGGTGGAAGTGTTTTTTGAAATCCTTCCGAGCATCAAACAGATTCGGGAGCTGTATCCGGAACAGGAGTAGCCCCAGCCGGTTGGGCCCGCGTTTCCCGGGCTTCCCGCATCAATTTGGTCAACTCCCTATCGAACCCGTCAGCGAAGGCCTTGAGTTCCCGGTTCCCGTAGGTGTTAATCCTCGGCGCCCCCAGGCCACTGTCCGCTAGGCCGACCATAAAATCCCGTAGGGATAACCGTTCCCGTATGTTTTCTCTGGTGTACACGGTACCCCGGTCATCGATTACCCGGATCGACCGCTCTACCAACCGGGCCGCCAGGGGTATGTCCCGGGTAACCACCAAATCCCCTTGTTCAGCCAATTCCACGATCCGGTCGTCGGCGGCCCCTTCGCCGGGGGGACACAGTTCCATTCGTACGGTGGGGCCCTCTATACCCGGAATAGGTCGGTTGGCGGCAAAAATCGCCGTAATTCCCGTTCTTTTACTAGCCCGGACCACGGATTCCCGCGCGGGCCGGGGACAGGAATCCGAATCCACTAAAATTTTCACAGAAACTTCCCAACGGAGGCCACGAAGGCGGTAAAGGTACCGGACAGTTGGATGTTTGTGGCCCCTGCGGCGATAAAAACGCTTTCTCCTCGCCCAAGGGCCGTGGTTTTTCCCGTCCCGTCTAGAATCTTCATATTCCCCTGGGTGAGCACCAGAATACGGGGTTCCCCCGACTCTAGAAAGATGGGCTTACCGTTTCCGCGAACCACATGGAGAGAAAATTCCCGTACCGCCGTAGGATAGGAAACCAGGGCTCCCACCGTCGATGGAACTTCTAAAATTGAAGGTGTAAGGGGAGAAAAATCGAGGATGGAAAGCAGTTCCGGAACATCCACGTATTTGGATGTCAACCCTCCCCGGAGGACGTTGTCCGAATTGGCCATCAACTCAACTCCAAACCCTTCTACGTACCCGTGGAGCTGGCCCGCCGGTAAGTACAGGGCCTGAAGGGGCTTTAAATCGATAAGGTTTAGATATAGGGGCGCGATAACCGAAGGATCCGAGGGGTACTGGCGAGCCAGCTTGACCATGAGCTCCCCTTCCCGCTGATATTCTTTCCATGGCCCTCCCCCGTGAGGGTTTTGAAGGTTTTTATCCAGCCTTTCAATCCAATCGGTCAGCCCCGCTTTATCGGATTCCGAAAGGTTTAAAAGGCTCTGTAAAAAAAAGCGGAGAGCCTCGGTTTCGGACCCCCTTTCCAGGGCTAAACGGGGACCCTTCAGCGTTGGGGCCCCGAGGATATCTAACAATTTACCGATCTGATCTGGCTTTCTAAAGCCGCAAAGGGCCCTAAAAGGTTCAAGGGCGCAGATAATTTCGGGTTTATGATTTGGATCCTTGTAGTTTCTCTGTTCCGATGATAGGGGTATGCCCCGTTGATTTTCCCGTTCCCAGCCCAAACGAGCCTGTTCCAAGGTTGGGTGGGCTTGGATTGAAAGGGGCCGCTGGGCGGCGAGCAATTTAAACAGGAAGGGTAGGGACCCAAAGGTCGAGCTTACCGAGGACCCTAAAAAAAAGGTCCGATCCCGCTGAATCAAATCCCCTAACAGAAACCGGGTCCCGCTTTCGGCGTTCCGTACGGCGGAGGGCGCGTTGGGATGGATCCCCATCCACAATTCGGCCCACGGCTCCGCATGGGGGTTCGGTACCCCCATTAAATCGGGAATCCATGTTGGGGAACCCCAGGGGTAATGCTGAACTTGGTTTTCTAATTTAAATATCTGGTCCATAGACGGTACTACCGGTGATTTAATGTTTCGTCAAGCCGAGGGCTTCATCAATTCGGGCGATGAGATCGAGGGTCAGCCGTTCTGCCTCGGCGTTTTTATCCTCCGAACCGGACGCGTTGGGTTTTAATAGGTTCTTGGTATCTTTTTTACATTGTTCCACTTCGTCGCTTAACAAAATTCCCGCCACGATAGATAATTTTAAGGGATCGGTTAAACCGGTGGCCCGTCGGGCGGATTCAACGGCGGAGGCATATTTTGCTAATAGGGATTCCAGATATGCCGCCGGCTCGTCGGCGGCGATGGTAAAACTCGTGCCGAGGATATCAATGCGAAGTCCACCCTTCGGCATAGGTACTCCTAAAAAATATCCAACTCCGAGCCTGTGGAGGGACCTTCTGGGGGCTTACTATCGTCTTCGAGTTTTTCCGGGCTACCGTGAGGGGGAACCGACGGTGGATCCTCCGTTACCATCCCGGCGGCGTTGGGCCTGTCCTGGCTTGGAACGATGATTTCCCGTTCCATGGCGTCCTCAAATTGATTTAAACGATCCAAGGCGGAAATAATTCCCGCCTCGATACGTCCCTGATCTTCTTTAAAACTTCGAATGAGTACCTCGAGCTCGTCAATCCTATTACGATAGTCGTCCAACTTTCCCCGTAACAGGGCGTTTTCTTCGGACAGCTTTTTAACGTAATCGATAGCCTTGGCTACCTTGGTTTCCAACAATTTGACTTGCTCGAGGGTTACCATCGAATTACGCTCCCAAACTTGCTTTTGCTTGGGCGACTACCGCTTTAAAAGCGTTCTTGTCTTCCGTCGCCATCCACGCTAAGGCTTTCCGGTTAATAGCCACGCCGGCTTTGGACAAGCCATTGATTAACCGGGAATAGGAAAGGCCCTCTTCCCGGCAGGCGGCGTTGATTCGGATAATCCAAAGGTTCCGGAAGTCACCCTTCCGATCTTTCCGATCCCGGTACGCGTAAAAAAGGCCCTTGGTTACGGCGTCTTTAGCGACCTTATAGTTCGAATGGCGGCGGCCCCAATAGCCCTTCGCCAGTTTGAGAATTTTCTTACGATGGTCCTTTCGTCGGGTACCGTCTACTGCTCTTGACATGGGGATCCGTCCTTCCTTATCCGTAGGGTAACAATTTTTTCTTGATCACCGGTACATTGTCGCTGGACAGGATACCGGCGTGGCGGAGGTTACGCTTCCGCTTGCTCGTTTTTTTGGTCAGGATATGGCGAAGGTTTTGTTTTTTATATTTAACCTTCCCCGATCCGGTGAACGAATAGCGCTTCGCGGCGCTTTTCTTGGTCTTCATTTTCGGCATGGCGCCATCCCTCTACTTATTTCTTGGGTTTTGGGTTCAAAATCATGGACATAAACCGTCCTTCCATCGCTGGAGGTTTATCCATAACGTATTCACCCTCGATCCGTTGTAAGACGTCCTTAAGGACGTCCAATCCGAGTTCGGTGTGGGCAAGTTCCCGGCCGCGGAATCGGACCGTAACCTTGACCTTGTTGCCTTCCGCAAGGAATTCACGAACATGTTTCGATTTGAAATCTAGATCATGATCGTCGATCTTAGGTTGCATCCGGATTTCCTTGATTTTAAGCAATTTCTGCTTTTTCTTGGAGTCCCGAACCTTCTTCTCATTTTCGAATTTGAACTTGCCGTAGTCAAGAATTTTACATACCGGAGGAACCGCCTGGGGGGCGACTTCAACCAAGTCTAAATTCTGTTCTTTGGCCATTCGAAGCGCTTCCAACGTGGGCACTATACCCTGCTGTTCCCCATCATCGCTGATTAGTCGAACTTCTCGCACTCGAATCTGTTCATTGATCCGTAAATCCTTGTCCGCCAACTGACCTCCTCGTGAGCTATCGCCGCAACGGGGCGAGCAACGACAACTTTCGGAAAACTATACCAAATATAGAGCTTCTCTGTCCAGCCCTAGGAGCCTTTCGGTTCGGTGGAATTTACTAGCACCCCGCCTAAAGTGTCACGAAGATTAGGGAAAAAGTAAAAAAGATGAAAGCGGTCTACGATCCCTTAGCCGGTTCTCTTACCTACGGGTATCTGCCAAAGTTTGCTTTAGCATGATGGATCCCGCTGAACCTCAGAGAAAGCTTTCCCTAATCTTCGTGACACTATTGAAGGCTTGCGGGAAAAGGCAGGGCCGTGGTACGGTACTTTTATGATTTTATTCTGTATTTTTTGGATACCCCTGGTGTATTTTTTTAGGAGATCCTTAAAAAACGCCGGGCCTTTTAGGGGAGAACACCTTTTTAGCGTAGCCGTCGCCCTGGTCTTGGGGCTTTTTTGGGACTCCCTGGGCCCCTTCGTTGAAAGCCGCGGTTTTGGGCTTTCCGCCTGGTTCCATAGCGCGGTGGATATTATCGGCCTGCCTTTATTGTTGCCCCTTGGTTTTTGGGCCCTGGTCAGGAAAGAACGGGGACGCCGATTATCCATCGACGCGGTAGACTTTACGCTCCTTTGGCTGGTACCCCTATCGATCATTGGATGCGTTCGGTGGAGCGTTCAAGTGGAACCCCTCCATTTGGTTCTGATTCCCCTTTTATGGTCCGCCCTGGCGGTATCCTTACCCTTTTTAGTAGAGCTGGCACGGGAAAACCTGGGCTTTAAAGCGTTTTTAAGCGTCCTTGGCGTAATTTTGCTTCCCCTGGTCTCGATTACCGCCTATTGGGCCTTTTTTGGTCAACGAATCGTGATAGGACTACTTTGCACCATCGTATCCATTGCTCCTATGGTGGTCCAGTTTTTTATGGATTATAGGAAGGTTCCCCATCGGTGGGGCGCCAAGGATGGCGACCCGATGGCCAACCAGGACCCCCAGGCTACTAACCAGGGGGCCGAAAACTCGGGAGCCTAGGAGTTTGTCGGCCCGCGGATTAGGTTAAAAAAAAGGTGTTTCGGAAGAAAAGATCCTCCGAAACACCCCAATCGTTTTGTGTATTCCCACGCCCTTTCGATTCGGTTCTAGGGTTTTAACGGGTAGGGGTTTTAAACCGTCATGGCTTTTAAAACCTCTCCTATTTTACGCCTTATCTACGCCTTGCCAGCGGACCCAAGGACGTTGATGTTCTTATGCATATAGAGCTTTTTTAGTTCGTCCCGGGCGGGGCCCAGGTACTTGCGGGGATCGAATTCTTCGGGTTTTTCGGCGAAAACCTTGCGGATCATGGCAGTCATGGCTAAACGGCCGTCCGAATCGATGTTGATTTTGCATACCGCGCTTTTTGCTGCCCTGCGAAGCTGTTCTTCGGGAATGCCCACCGAATCCTTTAGGGAGCCGCCGTACTTTTCGATCATTTTTACGTATTCGATGGGAACCGACGAGGACCCGTGGAGAACAATGGGGAAACCGGGGATGCGTTTTTCAATTTCTTCTAGAATGTCGAAGCGCAGGGGTGGGGGAATAAGGATCCCGTTGGCATCCCGGGTGCATTGTTCCGGTTTAAATTTAGTCCGCCCATGGCTCGTTCCAATGGAGATGGCCAGGGAATCGACCCCGGTTTTTTTTACGAAATCCTCGACTTCATGGGGTTGGGTATAGTGGCTGTGTTCCGCCGATACGTCGTCCTCGACCCCTGCCAGAACCCCCAGTTCACCCTCCACGGTCACATAATCTTTCCGGGAGTGGGCAAATTCGCAGACCTTTTTGGTCAGCGCCACGTTTTCGTCGTAGGGCAGGTGGGACCCGTCGATCATGACCGAGGAAAATCCCGATTCGATACAGTCCTTGCAGAGTTCAAAACTATCCCCGTGGTCCAGGTGCAGAACGATAGGCACGTCGAAGCCCAACTCGTGGGCGTATTCCACCGCTCCGGCGGCCATGTGCCGCAGAAGGGTCTGGTTGGCGTACTTTCGTGCCCCGGAGGATACCTGGAGGATCACCGGAGATTTGGTTTCCACGCAGGCCTGAATGATAGCTTGCATTTGCTCCATATTGTTGAAGTTGTACGCGGGAATCGCGTATCCGCCCGTCACCGCCTTTTTAAACAGTTCGACGGTGTTGACAAGGCCAAGCTCTTTATAACTGGTCATAGAACACTCCTTAGCTCTCTAGAGTTATTTTAATTGTAAGGATTGTATAAACCTTGGTCAAGCAAGCTCAGCTTGACCGGCTAAAGAGGGGAGGGTATGGTACATCCTATGAATAGGAAGGAGAAAAAAAGATTAAAAAAGCGCTTTTTGCTCCTTCTGTTCTGTTTACTTCCCCTCCTGGCGATATTCTTCCGGGCCCCCGTGGTGGTGGTCACCGATAGGGGCTTTAATGCCCTTTACGGTCCCCAGCGGTCCCTGGGGGAACGGTTTCTAGCCACCCTTCGGTTGTTTCGACCCGTCTATTCGGTCACCCTTTCGGAAACTATCCCCGAATCTTTGGTTCCGACGGTCATCCAAAAGGCCCTATTCATCCCCCGTACCCCCTACTGCGTGGTATTTTCTCCCGCCCTTCGGGAAATCGCGGGGGCCTATGGTCGTCAGTTCCCTGGGATTCCCGTATTGATAGGGGAAGTACAAAATAGGGAGGAAGATTTTTTCCGCGCCGGTTCTTTGGCGGCCCAAATTCCCCACAAATCCGATGAAACGGTGGTCGTTTATTCAGGTTCTCCAATTTTGGAGGCCTACAGAAAGGCCCTGATCCGGGGACTTCGAGACAAGGGTGACCGCCGGGACCCGGTTTATATGGGTGCGGCCCATACTTCTGAAGCGGAGCTCCGGCCCAGCTGTATAATTATCCCGTCACCGGGGGGAACCTACCCCGATTTTGGAAAAAATATTCCAACTATTTTATTTTCCTGGATCGATCCCCGCTGGGTTCCCCGGAACGTGGTGGCCATCTTTGACGATTCTCCCTGGGCCCTCTTGGTTCCCCTTGTCCGGGGACTCGATAAAAAAGAGGCCGTTTTACCCATATCTACCATTATTCCGCTTCATAATGCCTATTAGTTTCACCAAGAATGCCGACAATCGAAAAAAGCGACAAATCTTTGTAAAGGTTTGACAAAGCTTTCGCAAGGAAATATAATCTTAACCGACTAAGAATCCGCGATGATCGGCAAAAGGAGTAAGGGATGAAACACGGCGGTTTCAAAGCTGTCTGCCTGGCTCTCTGGGCTAGCGTTACGTTGTTTTCCGTTTCGGCGGACGAACAAACCGTAAATCTTGAATCAAAGGTGCTTGAGAGCTTTGATGGTGATTCCGGGTACGTATGGAAGGTATCCGCGAGCAAATTCGCGACCAAGACCGATAAGGACACCTTTCCCAAGGTTGCTTATATCGCGGCTTGGCCCGCATCGTTACAGGGATCAAACACCGATAATAAGGCCTTTAAAAGCCTTGGTATCTGGGGGCGTTTTGACCGGATGGGGTATAATTGGATCGATGTATACCCCGTAGCCAAGGATGGCGGCGACAACGCTCCCCCTGCGGAAATCCCTATTCCCGGCAGGGTTAAGTTGCTGGATATGTGGGTATGGAGCGGCGGTTTTAATTATTATCTTGAGGCGTACCTCCGGGATTATAAAGGGGTTGTCCATATCATCAACATGGGGGACCTGAACTTTGAGGGATGGAAAAATCTCCGGATCAACGTTCCCGAAAGCATCCCCCAATCCAAGCCCACGCTTCCCCGAAAAGAACCCCTTTCTTTGGTCAAGTTTCGGATTTGGACGCGACCGATGGAAAAGGTAGATGATTTCCAAATTTATTTTGATCAGGTAAAGGTACTGACCGATACCTACGAAAGTCTTTTTGACGGCGATAATTTGGCCGATCCTACCAAGGTACAACAACTTTGGAATGCCGGATCGTCCAACACCGCTACTACGAGTAAATAAGGAGGCCGACATGAAAGGAATAACCGTTGCCGCCGCCCTGATGATGTCTGTCTCTGGTTTGCTGTTCGCTCAAGCCGCCACTGTGGGCACCCAGAACACGGGCGCGGCGCCTCAGCCTGCCGCGACCCAGACGACTGCGGCCCAGAATTCGAACGCCCAAACCGTGGCCGATGTGGGGGCTCCCAATCCGGAAAAAATCGGAGTCGACGCGGCTCAGCAGAAGCTAAAAGAAGTTTCGGTGGATAAATTCGAAAACGCTGGTTTTTGGCTTTCTTCTATGTCCACGGACGAAGGGTTCACCACTACCCGGCTTTTTGAAGGTTCCCCCGCGGGAAAACAACCGATCCCCGACGAAAAGGGTTTGAATATTCAGGATAAATACGTCCTGGGCACCCGGGTGGATTTCCTCCGCCGGGGAGCCACCAGCTTCCTCATTTATCCTATTCGGCCTATTCCCATAGAGGGTATCACGAAAACCATCTCCGTCTGGGCGGTGGGCCGGAACTATAATCACCAATTGTACGTGGTGATCCAGGATTTCTTTGGCCGGGAATACTCCCTCTTTATGGGGCGTCTTAATTTCCAGGGTTGGAAAAAACTGACCGTTGCGGTTCCTCCCCAAGCTCCGGACGGACAAAATGGTATTGTTCAGCGGAATTATCACTATAACAACCACATGGGAATAAAAATCGTGGGATTCAGGGTGGTGTGCGACCCCATGGAAGCCTACGGAAGCTACTACTTCTACCTGGACGATCTACGGGCTGTGACGGACCTTTTCGCGGAAGACAACCGGGACCCCGACGATATGGTGGACTCTTGGTAAAATACCACTGGTAAAAATTCCATCGAATCCTGATGAATCTAGACGCCG
Source organism: uncultured Treponema sp. (assembly GCA_964425215.1). Taxonomy (GTDB): domain Bacteria; phylum Spirochaetota; class Spirochaetia; order Treponematales; family Breznakiellaceae; genus CAYRLW01. The sequence continues at coordinate 35,698 of CAYRLW010000006.1, read as the reverse complement.
TCCCCGCAAGGGGCGGCGTTTTTTTAATACCCCTCGGACTGTTGACTCCTATCCGACCAATGACTCCTATTTTTTCCCATAGACCCAGGCGTTACCCCTTTTCCCTTGGCGCTCGATGGTTCCCAGAATCGAAAGGACGTACACCGTCTTTCCCGCTATGGAAGGGGAAATGTGAACCCTTTGGGCTAAATCCTTTGTCGTAAAGGGCTCGTCGTCCGCGAAGGGAACAAAACAAGCGTAATCCCGGGGATGACGCAGTAAAAGTTCCCCCTGGCGTTCCAGGATTTTTTTGTCCCGAAGGCTAATACCCCGGCGGCGCCAGGACCCCTTACCATCCTGAACCCGCTTTTCCAGAATCTCCAGGAACACTAATTCCACGGAAAGATTCGGAAAAAGGGGAAGCCGGGGGGCGTACACCAGGGCGGTAAAGAGGTCCCAAATTGTACCTCGCCGTGGACTTTTTCGGCGGTACAGCAAAGCCCCTGAGGGGTCGGACAATTCAATGTGGCGCACCGTTTGTATGGGATGGACGATTTTAAGAGGAAAGCGGTCGATAAGGTAGGCCACCTTATCTTTAAGGGGCCCAAAACTACCGGTTTGTATTTCAATAATTTCCCCGTATTCGCTATGGACGTCGCAGACGTAGGGGCCCAGGGGAACTTCTACCGTTCCGTGGGCCCCCGCGTAAAAATGTTTTAATTCCGCGTGGAGACTGCTTTCCCGTTCGGTTCCTATGGACCGGGGGGCCTTATCCCACATAGGGGAGCAGTTCCTGGGCGCTCATGAGCTCTAAATAGTGGAAAATTTGCTGGCCCCAGCGGTTTTCCTTTTGAATTCGCCGGGAAACACGGAATACGATACAGCGATTCGTCACCAACGGAAGGGCTAGGGGATTTCCATTGATATCCACCAATTCGTTTATAGGTAGGCTATGCGCGATCTCCTGGGTATCCCCTTCGGGGAATACGATAAAGAATTCGGTGGTGTACATGGGCCAATAATAGCCCCTCTTTTGGTAAAAACGCAATCCGTTGGGGCACTACTATACTGAAGTGTAGGTCATTTTTAAAAAAAATACTATTTATAACTTTTTCTTTAGAAACCATTATTGACGGGAGAAATTTATGTGTAAATAATGGAGACTAGTGGGAGAAAGTGGGAAATAATAGGAAAAAGTGGAATGGAATTGTTAACCGGGGAGTTTAAAAACACATTAGATGAAAAAGGGCGTATCAGCCTGCCGGCCCGATTGCGGTCGGAGCTCCCGGGGAATGTCCTTATCCTTACCCAAGGGGTCGATCGATGCCTGTGGTTGTTTGCCCCCGAACAATGGAAACAGCTTTCTCAAAAATTAATGGAGGCCACCTCTCCATTTCAGGCCCGTTCACGGTTGGTTCAGCGGAGAATTATCGCCCCCGCCCAGGAAGTGGAAATTGATAAGGCCGGAAGGGTAGCGGTACCCCAGAGCCTTCGGGAATTCGCGGGCTTATCCCGGGATTGCGTGATCCTAGGGATCGACAAGTATATAGAGGTATGGGACGCGGACCAGTATAAGGAATATTGGTCCCAGAATGAGGCGGAGTTCCAAGCCGCGGCCGAAGAGCTGGGCTCGGTATTTTTGTAGGGAGGATCTGGATGGATATCGTTCACACACCGGTCCTGTTGCAAGAAACCCTCGAATACCTGGCCCCCCGGTCCGAAGGGGAATTGATGGTTGACGCTACCCTGGGCGAAGGGGGGCATAGCTATGCATTCCTTTCCCGGTTCCCGAGTTTAAAAATAATCGGGGTGGATGCGGACCCCCAGATACAGGAGATTGCCCGTCAGAGGCTGGCGGAATTTGGGGATCGGATTCACTTCTATTCCGGGTGGTCTCAGGAATTTTTCGCGGATCTAAACCGGGACCTTAAACGGCCCAACACAATTCTTATAGATTTAGGGGTAAGCGTTTTCCATTACGAAAAAAGCGGCCGGGGCTTTAGTTTTAGAAAGGATGAGGTGTTGGATATGCGGATTGATCCTTCCCGAGGGTCCAGCGCCGAAGATCTAATCGCTACGTTAAAAGAACAGGAGCTGGCGGATCTGCTGTATCAAAACGCGGAGGAACGGTTCTCCCGGCGAATCGCCCGGGCTATTGTGGAAAATCGCAAACGTTCCCGCATTACCACCGCGTCGGCCCTGGCGTCGATTGTGGAACGGGCGGTTCCTCCGTTTTATCGACATGGGCCGACCCATCCGGCAACTAAAACTTTCCAGGCCCTTAGAATCGCGGTAAACGGGGAATTGTCCCAATTGGAGGGGTTGTTGGAATCGGCTTTGGATTGTTTGGACGTAGGGGGACGCTTGGGCGTTATTACGTTCCATTCCCTGGAAGATCGGATAGTAAAAAAATTTTTTCAAGAGAAAAACAAGGACTGCACTTGTCCTCCAACCGCGCCGATATGTACATGTAAGGGCCGTCGAATCGTGAATATACTAACACGAAAAGCCGTAGGACCTTCGGAAGAAGAAATTCGGAGTAACCCTCCTTCGCGAAGCGCGAAACTACGGGTGGTAGAAAAGGTATTAGAAGAGGACACTCAATCGTGAAACCCCGTATCGTTTTTTATTTTTTAGTGTTGACCATTCCCCTTATGCTGGCCCTTACCGCCGCACAGGCTTCCCGCTATCGCTCCGTCGCGGAGGATCTTAAATCCCTTGAGGCAGCCCAGCAGCAGTGGCTGGAAAGCAATAAAAAACTTATCGCCGGAATAGCTGTCCTTTCTTCACCCCAGCGGATCGAACAAATTGCCCGTACGGATTTGGGCCTAAAGAAAAAGCCCCCCGAACAGGTGTTGCAAATTCACATAGAAAACGGGAAACGAAACGATGGGTGAACCCATGTTGATGGATTTAGAAAATTTAGTCCCTTCGGTGGGCGCTTCTCTCTTTCCTGCCGTATCGGATAAAAAGAGGGGTTTCAGCTCCGTTTGTATCGATTCCCGGACCGTGTCTCCGGGGGCCCTCTTTGTGGCTCTGGTGGGGTCCTCCCAAGACGGGCATCGATTTGTGGAAAACGCCTTCGCCGCCGGAGCTACCATGGCGATGGTGGCCCAATCCCGGATGGACTCCATGGGTCCGGCTCTTCGGTCTGCGGCGGAACGGTATAACGGGGTTTTGGTAATTGTTCCCGATACGCTAAGGGCCCTACAGGATGCGGCGGGGGCCTATCTTCGGTTCTTTCCCCAGCTTCTACGGATCGGTATTACCGGGTCGGCGGGCAAAACCACCACCAAAGAGCTGGCGGCTGCCATGATCGCCCTGGAAAAACCGGTGGTTATGAACCCGGGGAACCTTAATTCCGAAACCGGACTTCCGCTATCGGTATTCACGGTTCGACGGGAACACCGGGTTGGAATTTTTGAAATGGGGATGAACCGCTTTGGAGAAATAGAGGAATTAGCCCGGGTGCTTCGGCCTCACATCGCCCTGATTACCAATATCGGGACCGCCCATATCGGTATTCTCGGTAGTCAAGAGGCTATAGCTAAAGAAAAAAAAGCCATATTTTCCCAATTTTCCGGGGCCGAAGTAGCCCTTATCCCGGAACGGGATTCCTTTTCCGCCTTTTTGGCCGAAGGGGTTCGGGGCCGAGTCCGTTCCTACGGTACCGATTCTATGGCCAGCTTTGGCGGGTATAAAAGTTTGGGTTTGGAAGGGACGGAGCTTGTGTGGGCCGGGAAAAAGGTTCGTTTTGCCCTGCCGGGGCTTCATAACGTGTTCAACGCCCTGGCCGCAGCGGCGATAGCGGAAGAGGCTGGGGTTCGGGCCGACGGTATTCGGCAGGCCCTGGCCAACGCTAAACCCCTATTTGGTCGGGGGGAAATTTTTCGCGGCCCCGTGACGGTGGTTCAGGATTGTTATAACGCTAACCCCGAAGCCGTAGCGGCGGCCATCGAATTCTGCGATTCCGTGGATTGGCCCGGCCGCAGGGTATACGTAATAGGGTCCATGTTAGAATTGGGTTCCGCATCCATGGAGGAACACCGAAAATTGGGCCGTCTTCTGGCTTCCTCCAAAGCCCAGATCGTAGTTTTATTTGGTCCGGAAACCGAGGACATTAAACACGCCTTGGAGGAGGTCTATTCGACCGTACAAGCTGGTGCAAACCTGGCGTATCCAAAACCTTTGATTATCCGCTCCGACGATATGGAAATTTTAAAGCAGAAAATGGTACCCCTCCTGACGGAAGGGGATTTGGTTTTGTTAAAGGGTTCCAGGGGAACCGCTTTAGAACGGTTAACCGAGGTCATTTTGCCTTCCATCGACAAAAACCTGAAAATCCAGGAAGGAGTCTAGTCCGATGTTTTTAGAGTTTATCTATCCCTTGGTTAAATATTTTACTCCCCTTAACGTATTTCGGTATCTTACGTTCCGGGGTGCCTACGCGGCCTTGACGGCTCTCTTAATTTCGTATCTTTTAGGGCCCCGTATTATAGAGTCCCTACAAAAATTAAAAATCGGCCAATCTATCCGGGACGATGGGCCCCAAACGCATCTTAAAAAGGGGGGAACCCCGACCATGGGAGGAATATTAATCATCCTATCGGTGGTGGTGGCGGTACTCCTGTGGCAGGATTTTGATAATTTTAACATGTGGGTCCTTTTGGCTTCCTTTGTGGGCTTCGGGGCTGTGGGGTTTATTGACGATTACCTAAAAGTCAGCCGGCATAATTCTGCGGGCCTACCCGCGTGGGCAAAATTAGCGGGCCAGTTTGGGGTTGCCATCCTTATTTCCTTGACCCTCTATTTTTCCGGCGGTGATAAGATTTCCTATTTGTACATTCCCTTTTTTAAAAATCCCGTCATAAATTTAGGATGGCTCTGGATTCCCTTCGCGGTCTTGCTGTTGGTGGGGGAATCCAATGCGGTGAACCTAACCGATGGGCTGGATGGTTTGGCCACGGGTTTGGTCATTATGGTTTTTATTACCCTATCCATTCTTACGTACCTTTCAGGGCGGTCCGACTACTCTTCCTACCTCGGAATTCCCTACATCAAAGGGGCTGGAGAGCTGACTATCTTTTCCCTGGCCATGGTCGGTTCCTGTGTGGGCTTTTTATGGTTTAATTCCCATCCTGCGGAAGTATTTATGGGTGACGTGGGAAGCCTTTCCATGGGGGGCGTTATTGCGACCCTATCGTTAATTTTAAAGAAGGAGATTCTGGTACTCGTGATCGGCGGCGTTTTTGTGTTGGAAGCCGCTTCGGTTATTTTACAGGTAGCGTCCTACAAACTACGGAAAAAGCGGATTTTTAAAATGGCTCCGCTTCATCATCATTTTGAATTATCCGGCTGGGCGGAGACCAAGGTAGTCATTCGCTTTTGGATATTAGGGGGGCTCTTTGCCATTATTGCCCTCTCTACCTTGAAAATTCAATGACCAGATACCAATTCGACGTGGATAGAGACAGCCTAAAAGCCTTTGCCGATCCTATTCTGGTTGGTTCCATCCTTCTTTTGGTGGGGCTTGGTTTGGTTACCCTTTATTCAGCCTCCTTTGCCTTTTCGGATCGTTTTTTTCACGACGGTTTGTACTTTTTAAAACGACAGGTGGCCTACGCGGCCCTGGGTCTACTTCTTTTTGCCATAGCTTCCCGGGTCAAATTGGATTTGATTCGGCGTTTTATAGGCCCCCTGGTCCTGGGAGTGCTGTTCCTCTGTTTGTTAACTTTTCTCCCCGGAATCGGGGTGTCAAAAAATGGCGCCTCCCGGTGGATCCGTATAGGTAGTTCTACCTACCAGCCCTCGGAGTTGGTAAAAGTGGTACTTCCTATCTATTTAGCCCATATTTTTGATAAAAAGAAGGACCGGATGGACAATTTTTTCACCTCGGTCCTTCCTCCAACCCTTGTTACGGTGTTGTTTTTCCTAATCATCTATCTTCAAAACAATTTTTCTACCGCTTCGTTCATCATGGTAAACGCTTTGGTAATTTTCTTTTTAGCGGGTCTTAAATTGCGGTATTTTTTCGCGGCCGCTTTACTCACGGCCCCCCTTTCCTTGTTGCTAGTGCTGACCAAGGAGCATCGGCTCCGGCGGCTGATGACCTTTATTAGTCCCGAATGGGATCCCCTCGGTGCGGGATATCAGGTCCGGTCCTCCATTCTTACCATCGTTTCCGGGGGCTGGTGGGGTAAGGGCATAGGGCAGGGGACGAGGAAAATCGCCAGCGTCCCGGAAATTCATTCGGATTTTATCTTTTCCGCCTTTGCCGAAGAGGCGGGATTGATGGGGGTGGTCCTCTTTTTTGCCCTTTTTAGCGTTTTTGTCGTCCGCTCGTTTAGGGCCGCCCTACGGTCGGATTTGATTTTCCAGCGATTGTTAGCCTGTGCTATGGGAACGATTATCGCGTCCCAGGGCCTTTTAAACGTGGCGGTGGTTGCGGGAGCTTTGCCCGCCACGGGGGTGCCGCTTCCGTTCTTTTCCGCCGGGGGATCGTCCCTGGCGACCATGCTGTTTTCCGCCGGGTTAATCGTAAATATTTCCCGGCAATCACAAAAACCGGAGGTTTTCCATGTCTGAGGGGTACTTGTTTTTTGATGATATTTTACCAGCGGAAAAACGTACCAAACCGCGTTTGGATCTGGTTTTAAAACGGATACTTTTAGTTTTCGCGGTTCTCCTGGGTGTGGAGCTGATTTGGTTCTTTGGAATAACCCCTTGTATGCCCCTTAAGACCGTAACGATCAACGAATTGCCCGGTTTGGACAGGGCTACCTTACTCCGGGCCGCGGGGATAGATAAGGAATCCACGTTTATCAGCGTATGGCCCCATTCGGTGGAAAAAGCGTTGACCCAGCTACCCCTGGTAGAATCGGCTCGGGTGGTAAAACGCTACCCCGATTCGGTTTCTATAACGGTGACCCGCAGGACCGCCGTGGCTATGGCCTTTACCCTAGTTCAGGGCCGGTCCACTCCCGTCTATTTTGACCATCAGGGTCTGGTTTTTGCGTTGGGCAACGATCTGCCAGAAGCCCGGACCGTGGGCCAAAATTTACCCATCATTTCGGGAATCCAATTCGATAAGGTCTATGTGGGATTACGGTTGCCCGAAAAGCTTATCCCCCTGTTTGAGGAATTAGATAGGATGAGCAAGAACGCGCCCCAGCTACTTGCCCTTATTTCGGAAATTCAAGTACAAAAGAAGGCCTACGACGGTTTTGAGTTGGTTCTTTACCCGGCGCGGCAAAAGACCAGGGTGAGAACCGGTCCCGAGTTGAACGAACAATCCCTTCGGTATATGATGCTCGTACTGGACGTGCTCGCTTCCAAGGGAATCGACGCGGACGAAATTGATTTCCGAACCGGTACGATAGCGTACCGGACGAAGGAGGCCTCCTCTGGCTAGCGACGGATTGGTGGTCGGCCTGGATATCGGTACCACAAAGGTGTGTGCCGTTATAGGCGAACGAAATGAAAACGGTAATCTCGAAATCACGGGGGTAGGGGTAAGTCCGTCCACCGGGCTACGCAAGGGAGTCGTGGTAAATATAGAAGCCACCCTCCGTTCCGTGACGGCGGCCATAGAAGCGGCCGAAATGATGAGCGGCAGGGAAGTCCATTCCTGCTGGACCGGTATCGGCGGCGCTCACATCGAGGGTCTCAATTCCCGGGGTGTGGTGGCCGTAACGGGTAAAAACAGGGAAACCCGGGAGATCGATAGCGCGGACATTGAACGGGTTATCGAGGCGGCCCGGGCCGTGGTAATCCCGATGGACCGGCAGGTCCTGCATGTAATTCCCCAGACCTACATCGTGGACGATCAAAAGGGAATTAGGAATCCCCTGGATATGATCGGCGTCCGTTTGGAAGCGGAAGTCCATATTATCACCGGTTCCGTTACCAGCGCTCAAAATTTGATTAAATGCGTCAACCGGGCGGGTTTTCGGGTGAACGACCTAATCCTCCAGTCCTTGGCCGCTGGGCGGTCCACCCTGACGGAGGAAGAAAAGGAGCTGGGGGTCGCCCTTATCGATTTAGGGGGAGGTACCACGGATATTTTAGTGTATTCCGAGGGGGCGCCCTATTCGACCTCCACGATTCCGGTGGGAGGAGCCCAGGTAACCAGCGATTTATCGATCATTAAAAATCTTTCCTTCGAGACGGCGGAAAAAATAAAGCTCGAAGCTGGTTGCTGTTGGGAAGGGGTCCTGGAAGGGGATGAGGATATCATTGTCCCGGGGGTTGGGGGCCGTCCGCCCATGCCCATACCCCGTTCGCAAATTTTACGGATCATTCAGCCCAGAATGGAAGAGATTTTTAATTTAGCCAAGGAAAAGTTGGATAAACTTTCCCTTTCCCGGCCCCTGGGCGGCGGGATCGTGCTGACCGGCGGGGGGTCCCAGCTCCCCGGGGTCATGGAATTGGCGAGCCATATTTTTAACCTCTCCGTCCGGATAGGGGTACCCCTTTCGGTGGGAGGGCTTGTGGAGGAGTATCGGAGCCCCGTATATTCCACCGCGGTGGGTTTGGTTTTGGAAGGGGCCGACAGGGACGCTCCTAAAAATCCCGACAGGAGCGGGGACGCTCGTTCCCGGGAAAAGGGGCAGAAACCTTTGTTTGGAAAATTGACCGAATGGCTTAAGAAGGAGTTCTTTTAGGATAGAGAGAATCGATCCGGAGGGGACCGGATTGAAAAAAAAAGTACCATAGGGGGGGGAACATGAATATTGAAGTACTCGAAGAACGAACAAACGGTCCGCGAACGACGGTTATTAAGGTAATCGGTACCGGCGGCGGGGGTTCCAACGCGGTGAACCGTATGATCGAATGCGGTTTGCAAAACGTACAGTTTATCGCCGCCAACACGGATCAGCAGGTGTTGGGCCTATCCTTAGCTCCGGTAAAACTTCCCCTGGGTTCTAAACTGACCAGCGGATTGGGCGCCGGCGGAAAACCTGAGGTGGGCGAAAAGGCCGCGTTGGAAGACAAAGAAATGATAGCCAACGCCCTTAAGGGCGCGGACATGGTGTTTGTTACCGCCGGCATGGGGGGCGGAACCGGGACCGGCGCCGCGCCCATAGTCGCCAAAATCGCCCGGGAATTGGGGGCCCTAACGGTGGGCGTGGTCACCAAACCCTTTGATTTTGAGGGACGATACAAAATGAAGCTTGCCGAGGAAGGGATCGCCAAAATGCGCGAAGCGGTGGATACCCTTATCGTTATCCCCAATCAGCATCTTTTAAAAATTGTGGAACGAAAGACCCCCATAAAAGAAGCCTTTTTAATCGCCGATGACGTGCTCCGCCAGGGCGTTCAGGGGATTTCTGATCTTATCACCGTCCCCGGGATCATCAATATTGACTTCGCCGATGTCAGGACCACCATGCAGGCCCAGGGCGACGCCCTTATGGGCATTGGGATCGGCACGGGGGATAATAGGGCCGTCGACGCGGCTACCAACGCCATCAATAACCCCCTGTTGGAGGATTGCCGCATCGAGGGGGCCCAACGCATTCTGGTTAACGTAACCGGCGGGGAAGACCTTTCCCTGACCGAATTCCAAGAGGTGGTGAGTATTATCACCGCCAACGCGGACGCTAACGCCCTGATTATAGCGGGAAACGCCATGGATCCTTCCATGAGCGATAAAATACAGGTTACCGTAATCGCCACGGGCTTTCAAACCGAATCCAACCAGGCTCCCCGAAAAGCCGAGGCTACCGAAGCGGTGCGTCACGAGGACAGCGAGTTTATACGGTACGACGACTGGAAGTCCATGATGGAAAAATCAAAAAAGCCCGCGGAATTCCTTTCCTATAGGAATTTTAGGGACGATGATTTGGACGTTCCCACGGTAATTCGGGATAGAAAATTCAACGAAAAATCAAATTCTGAAAAAAAGGAAGCCTAGGATATCCATGGAAAGCCCCGATCTGCTCCGACCGTATCGATCCCGTCTCTTAGCTTTGGAACGCCGTTCTCCTTTAACGGCGTCGGCCTATGAATCGGAAATCAAACGGTTTTTGGATTGGTCCGATCGGGAAGGCTTGGATATAAAAAACCTCACCGGGATGGACCTCTCCCGATACCTGACCCATCGAAGGGAGGGCGACCGCTTGGATTCCCGATCCATCGCCAAGGGCATTTCGGCCCTGCGTTCCTTTGGACGCTTTCTCGTGGACGAGGGAATTAGAAAAGATAACCCCGCCCAGCTTTTGGAATTGCCCAAACGGTCCCTGCGAATTCCCCGCTTTCTTTCTCGGGAGACGGTGGAAGCCCTTCTGGGACGAATCGATACGACGACTCCCACGGGCCTGCGGGATCGGTGCCTCTTTGAGTTGTTATATTCGGCGGGACTTCGGGTTTCCGAAGCGGTGGCTATGGATATGACGGACGTTTATTTTTCCGAAAGCGTAATCCGGGTACGGGGAAAGGGCAAAAAAGAACGGCTTGTCCCCTTTGGGGGGGAAGCCGATTTTTGGCTTCGCCGTTACCTGGCCGAAGGACGGCCCCCGCTTTCCAAACAGCGTAAAAGTTCTGCCCTTTTTATCGGAAGGACCGGGAAACGGCTTTCCCGCAAGGGTATTTGGAAAAACTACTCCCAGGTGGCGGTTTTAGAGGGAACCACCAGCAAACTGCATACCCTTAGGCATAGTTTTGCCACCGAGTTGCTCGCCGGTGGGGCAGATCTTCGGTCGGTACAGGAATTGCTGGGTCACGCTGATTTGGGGACCACCCAAATATACACCCATGTGGATAATCGGTTGTTAAAGGAAAGTCATCATCGATATATCCCCCAGCTACGGGGGTATCGGGAATGAAAAAAATAACCCGTAAAACGATTGTCCTGTTGGCCGTTCTTACCCTGATCGTGGGGGTGCTTTTAGGATTGCTCTTTTACAGCCGTGCCTCGGGCCAAAGCATTTTGGCCACCCGAATCGTGGAAATGGGTCCCGAAGGTGCCCCACCGGCGACCATTGAGGGACTTAAAAGTGCTATCGCGACCTACGAAAATCGTATAGAACAACAGGTTAAGGATGTAGCCCAGGTGGGCATATATTGGAAAATCCTCGCTACCCGGCTCATGGATAGGAAAATGTACGGGGAAGCTCTAAAGGCCATAGAGAAAGCGGTTGAATATTATCCCGAGGACGCCAGCCTTCAGTACATGGAGGGGATTTCGGCGGCAAATTTGGCGAAATCGATCCATAACGTGCCTGGGTCGGACCAAATAATACAAAGGGAACAGCTTTTTAAATTGGCCGAAGAGTCTTACCTTCGGGCCATAGCCCTGGATGCTACCTATTCTAGACCAAAATACGCTTTGGCGGTTCTCTACGTCTTTGAGCTGGATAAAAGCGAAGCCGCCATCCCGTACCTTTTGGATTATCTGCGCCTCCAATCCAAGGACGTGGACGCCATGTTTGTTTTGGCTCGGGCGTACTATACCACCAACGCGGGCCAAAAAGCGGTGGATGTATACGATAAAATCCTAAGCATAACCAAGGACCCGGTTAAAAGAACCGAGGCGGAAAACAATAAAAAATTAATTTTGGATGGTCTTTATGGGCGATAGGGGATTGTTGGACCTTTCCATTGCGAGAATTCCCTCCCTATCCTGCGCCCAAAGGGTTCTTTTATCCCAAAAACTTGACCAGGAGGGGGATTTATCGGTACTTTCGCTCTTGGAGTTAGAAAAAATAACCCAAAAGGTGTGGTCCCTGCCTTCTTGGAATCCCAAACAGTATATAGAGGAAGCCTACCGGGATAGGGAAGCTTTAAACCGGCATGGAATAGCCTACGTGGCCTACGGGGATCGGGAGTATCCTCCCTTGTTACGGGAATTGACCGATCCTCCGTTAGTCCTGTTCTATCGGGGTGTTTTGCCGAATCCGGAACAACCCATGGCCGCCATCGTGGGAACCCGTCGGCCCAGCGGCGCGGGGGCCGCGGGGGCCTACGAATTTGGCCGCGAACTGGCCCTTTCGGGGGTTCCCGTAATTTCAGGCCTCGCGAAGGGTATAGACGCCCAGGCTCATCGGGGGAATTTAGAGGGGGGCGGGAAAACCATTGCCGTTTTAGGTAACGGTTTAGACCGGGTGTATCCCCCGGCGAACCGCACCCTGGGCCGGCGCATCGTGGAAAGCGGCGGGGCTTTAATCAGCGAATACCCCCCCGGAAGCCTGCCACAAAAATGGCATTTCCCCGCGCGAAACAGGATTATTTCAGTTCTAGCCCGGGCTACGGTAATTATAGAGGCCCCCGAAAAATCCGGAGCCCTGATCACCGCCCAATTCGCGCTGGACCAGGGGCGGGACCTGTGGGTCGCTTCGGTGGGACTCTCATCACCCTACGGGGCCGGGGTTCGCGCCTTAGCCGACCAGGGGGCCCGGGTGGCCACCTGCGGGACCGCGATTTTAGAAGATTGGGCCCCCGAATCGATAAAAAAAACGGACGAATTGAAGGAACAGAGGAGCGTAGAATGGCGATAACTAAAACAAAAAAAAGTAAGGATGCTAAAAAGATTCTCGTGATTGTGGAATCCCCGGCGAAGGCTAAGACGATAGAGAAATATTTGGGCTCCAAATACTTTGTCAAGGCTTCCATGGGCCATCTGATCGATCTTCCAAAATCAAGGATCGCCATAGACGTGGATCACGATTTTGAACCCGAATATATCACCGTCCGGGGTAGGGCTAAATTATTAAAGGAATTGCAAAGCGACGCGAAAAAGTCCCAGACGGTTCTTCTAGCCAGCGATAACGATCGGGAAGGGGAAGCCATCGCGTACCATCTCCGGAACGCCATAACCGCGAAAAATCCCCTGGTTCCTATAAAGCGGATATCCTTTAATGAAATTACCCCCACGGCCATTAAAGAAGCGGTGGCGAATCCTTCGGAGATCGATGAACCCAAGGTGAACGCCCAAAAGGCCCGCCGGGTTTTGGATCGTCTGGTGGGGTACAACCTTTCTCCCCTGCTCTGGAAAAAAGTAAAAAACGGACTGTCCGCGGGTCGGGTCCAGTCGGTAGCCCTGCGGCTTATCTGCGACCGGGAACGGGAAGTGGAATCCTTTATTCCCGAGGAATATTGGACCCTGGATGGGGATTTTAAAAAGGGCCACGCAACCTTTACCGCCCAGCTCGTTCAATGGGGGGAGGATAAGGCCGAATTAAAGACCCAGGGGGCGGTTCAAGCCATCATTGATCAAATATCCGGAAAGCCCTGCACGGTGGCGGATATTCGGGAAACCGAAAAATCCGTTCGACCAAAACCCCCCTTTACCACCTCCACGCTTCAGCAGACCGCCGCTAACCGTATTGGGTTTACCAGTAAAAAAACCATGCAGATAGCCCAACAACTGTACGAAGGGGTCAGTATAGGAAACAACCGGGTGGGGCTTATCACGTATATGCGTACCGACTCCACACGGATTTCCCAAACCGCTTTAACGGAAGTTAGGAAGTGGATAGCCGAAAAGTACCCCTCCGATTTACCCGACCAAGCTTTGGAATACGCGGTAGAAAAAAAGGCCCAGGACGCCCACGAGGCCATACGGCCCACCTACGTGACCTACACCCCCGAAGATGTAAAGGACTACCTTTCCCGGGATCAGTTACGGTTGTACACCCTTATTTGGGAACGTTTCGTTTCCAGTCAAATGAAAAACGCCCGGACCAAGACGGTCAGCGTGGATATCTCTGTTGACCAGGCGGTATTTAGGGTTTCGGGGACCAAGTTTGTGGACAAGGGGTTTTATAAGGTTCTTAAACTCCTAGCCAGCAAGGAAGAAAAAGCTTCGCCCCTACCGGAAATGAAGGTGGGGGAACAGGCGGAGCTTGTAAAGTTTTATCCTGAACAACACTTTACCCAGGGACCGTCCCGGTATACCGACGCTTCCATCGTTAAGACCCTAGAGGAAAAGGGTATCGGCAGGCCCTCTACCTACGCGCCGATCATTTCGGTCCTTTTGGAACGGTACTACGTAAATCGGTCCAATAAACAGCTGATCCCCACGGTGCTGGGACGGATGATTTCTGATATTTTGGTGGAATACTTCCCCAACGTGGTGGACGTGGGATTTACCGCCCGGATGGAAACCCAACTGGACCAGGTGGAGGAAAATCAGGTTCGGTGGCCCGATATGATTCGGGAATTCTACGATCCCTTTAAAAGTCGGGTAGACGAAATTGCGAAATCCATCGAGTCCTATAAGGGAACCCTGGATGAAAAAACCGATTATACCTGCGAACTCTGCGGACGGCCCATGGTTAAAAAATTGGGTCGGTTTGGTTATTTTTTAGCCTGTTCCGGGTTTCCCGAATGTCACAACACCCGGTCTATTCCCCTGGCCAAATGTCCCCGTCCCGGGTGCGACGGGGATATCGTGGAACGGAGAACCAAGGGCCGAGGAAAGGCCTTTTATGGTTGTACCAATTACCCCACCTGCGATTTTATTACCCATTTTAAACCCCTGGCGCTAAAGTGCCCCAAATGCGGTCAATTTTTGGTGGAAAAATACGATAAAAAAAATGGAACCCACAAGGCCTGTATCAATCCGGACTGCGACTACCTGCATAATCAGGACGAGGAGGGGGAACATGCCGACGAAGATTGAAGACTACGTGGCCTATCTCCGTTCGGTTCGGGGCGTTTCTCCCCAAACCCTGGTGGCCTACGCCCACGATTTGGAGCGGTTTTCCCAATACTGCGAAAACGCGGGTCTCCAAGTCGAGACCGCTACGCCCTACGAGGTTCGTTCTTTTATCGGGGACCTGAGCGCCGAGGGTATCGCTTCGGTCAGCGTGAACCGCTGTCTCTCGTCTCTCCGGGGATTTTACCGTTGGATGGTGCGCTTTAACTATCGATTGGACGACCCTACCACGGCTCTGCGGAATTTAAAGACCCCTACCCAGTTGCCTTCCTTCTTATGGGAAGAGGAGATGGCCACCTTCGCCGAGGTTCCCGAAAAAGCGGGAATCCTTTGGCCCGAACGGGACCACGCTCTTATTTTGGTTATGTATTCCGCCGGATTACGGATCTCCGAGGTCGCTTCTTTGGACCTCCGGCGCGTAGACCGGGATTGGGGGGGAGCCCAGGTCCTGGGAAAGGGTAATAAAGAGCGGAGGGTGTTTTTTTCCGACGAGGCCAGGGACGCCATAGTCGCGTACCTTCCCCAACGGAAGAACCGGATTAACGCCGAACGTCCCACGGAAGCGCTTTTTATCAATAGAAACGGCGGGCCCCTCTCTATTCCGGGAATCCGTTGGATTATTGCCCGGTACGCCGAACGTTCGGGAATACAAAAGAATATTCATCCCCATTCGTTGCGCCATAGCTTCGCAACCCACCTTATAAACGCGGGTTGCGATATTCGGATGGTACAAGAGTTGTTGGGCCACGCGGGGCTTTCTACCACCCAACGGTATACCCACGTGCACATAGAGGGACTAAAAAAGGTTTATCGGCACGCCCATCCCCATGGGGCGGCTAAAAGGAACGGAACATGAAAATTAGGAGCACCACGGTTATTGCGGTCCGGCGGGACGGAAAGGTGGCCATGGCCGGGGACGGTCAGGTTACTGCGGGTAATACGGTCATGAAAAACAACGCGAAAAAGGTTCGGACCCTGCTAGACGGGCGGGTCCTTTGCGGTTTTGCGGGAGCCACCGCCGACGCGTTTACCCTTTTTGAAAAATTCGAAGAAAAATTAAAGGAGTATTCGGGGGACCTGGCCCGGGCGGCGGTGGAATTGGCCACCGATTGGCGGACCGATCGGGCTCTGCGGAGGCTGGAGGCCATGCTTTTAGTGGCCGATAAATCAAAGACCCTTTTAATTTCCGGAACCGGAGACGTGATCGAACCGGCGGACGACGCCTTGGCCATCGGTTCCGGGGGACCCTACGCGTACGCCGCCGCCCTAGCCTATTTGGACGGTACCACGTTGAGCGCAGCGGAGATCGCCGAAAAGAGCCTGAAAATCGCCGGTACCATTTGTATCTACACCAACGATCATATAACCCTGGAGGAGCTGGCCTAAGATGGCGGACATAAAATTAGATAGCCTAACCCCCCGCGAGGTGGTGGCCGAACTGGATAAGTACATCGTGGGACAGAAAAAGGCCAAACGGGCCGTGGCGGTGGCTCTGCGAAACCGAATTCGCCGTTTACAGCTACCGCCGGAGGTTCGGGAAGATATAGCCCCTAAAAATATTCTAATGATCGGACCCACGGGGGTCGGAAAAACCGAAATCGCCCGTCGCTTGGCCAAATTGTCCAACTCCCCCTTTTTGAAAGTAGAAGCCACCAAATACACCGAAGTAGGTTACGTGGGGCGGGATGTGGAATCCATGATTAGGGACCTTATGGCGGCGGGGGTCCAAATGGTCAAGCAGGAAATGCAAGAATCCGTAAAAATGGAGGCCGAAAAAAGGGCCGAAGAAGCTCTTTTGGACCTCCTGCTTCCAGGGACGGCAAAAAAAAATTCCCCCGCTTCACCGTCGGTTGGCAAGGGGCTGGGGTTGTTTGGTATCCCCCTATCCCCGTCCTCCGCCGAGTCCGTCATCGAAAGCCCTGCCGTGTCAGCCGAAGCGGAACCTGGAACCCAGGAATCGAAGGATGGGTCGTCCATGGATACGTCGACCAAGGATTCATCCTCCCGGGAAAAAATGCGGGCCCTGCTTCGGGAAGGAAAGTTGGAAGACCGGATGGTGGAATTGATCGTCCAGCAGACACCCCAAATTCCCGCCTTCGAGATGTTCGGCGGTGGAAACGCGGAGGACCTGGAAAACAGTCTTTCCGGTTTGGCGGGGCTCTTTGGGGGCGGAAAAAAGAAAAAACTCGTTCCCGTTAAACGGGCCCGGGAAATTTTGATAGCCGAGGAAGCGGAAAAATTAATAGACCGGGACCGGGTTTCCGATGAAGCCCGCCAGAGGGTTCAGGAAACGGGGATTGTTTTTATCGATGAGATCGATAAAATCGCCGTCAAGGGCGAGCACGGTGGGGGCCCTGACGTTTCCCGGGAAGGGGTTCAACGGGATATCCTGCCCATCATCGAAGGTTCCACCGTTTCGACCAAATGGGGCCCCATCGATACCAGCCATATCCTCTTTATCGCTGCGGGGGCCTTTAACGTGAGTAAGCCCTCGGACCTGATACCGGAACTGCAGGGGCGGTTTCCCCTGCGGGTGGAATTGGAATCCCTGGGTAAGGAAGATTTTTTACGGATCCTGACGGAGCCGAAAAACGCCCTGACCAAGCAGTACACCGACCTTTTGGCGGTTGAAAAGGTGGAGATCGAGTTTACCCCCGAGGCCATCGAACGGTTGGCCGATTTGGCCGCGGAAGTAAACTCCCGGATGGAAAATATCGGGGCCCGGCGTTTGCATACCATTATGGAAGCTCTTTTGGAGGATCTTTCCTTTGAGGCTCCGGATATAGGCCCCGCCAAGATCCCCATTACCGCGGCCTATGTGGACGAACGGCTCCGGAGCCTGGTGGTGGACCGGGACTTGGGGCGGTACATTTTGTAAAGACTGGGGGGATTTTAACCGATGTTTAAAGAAGAAATCCCTTTTGTAAGGAGGTCCAGGTGACCATAGGCAACGATTTTTCCAAAACCGTCGATATTCTCCAACGGGCCATGGACGCTAGTTTGATTCGCCGGGACGTGATTTCCAACAATATGGCCAACGCCGACGTTCCTAATTTTAAACGGTCGGTGGTCAATTTTGAAAGCGAACTAAAACGGGCGCTTAATTCGGAAAAGGAGCGCCCTGCTTTGGAATTGACCCTTACCGATCCAAAGCATATCCCCAATTGGCGGGAACGGGATTATAGGGACGTGCAACCCCGACGGGTTTTAGATTACGTTACCACCGCTAAAAATAACGGGAACAACGTGGATCCGGAAGAAGAAATGATGAACGCCATGCAGAATCAGCTGATGTACACCCTGATGGCCCAGGCGGAAACCTTTGAGTTCGGCCAGGTCAATCTGGTCTTAAGGTAGGGCAGGGTATGGGACTGTTTAGTTCGATCAACATAGCGTCCTCGGGGATGACCGCCGAACGGCTCCGTTCGGACGTTATAGCCGACAATATCGCCAACGCTTCCACGACCCGGACCGCCGAGGGGGGACCCTTCCGCAGAAGCCGGGTAATCCTGCGTCCCCGGGTGGATCAACCCTACTGGCGTTCTCCCTTTCTTCCCGACATGATCGATAACGGTGTCGGCAAGGGCGTGCGGGTGGTTTCCGTAGAAAAAGACGACAGCAAGCCTCGGCTGGTCTACGACCCAACCCATCCGGACGCGATCAAAACCGGTCCCAGGGCCGGGTACGTGGAAATGCCCAACGTTAATATCGTTACGGAAATGGTGGATCTTATCGCCGCGTCCCGGGCTTACGAGGCCAACGCGGCCATGATAAACGGATCCAAGGCCATGTTTCTTAAGGCCTTAGAAATTGGGGGGAGATAAATAGATGAACATATATACGCCCGCTTTAGTAACCGGTGATACCATTCCCATGACGGTGACTAACCCCCGGCACATGGTCCCCCAGGTTGGGGATTTTAAGGCCAGTGGTTCGGACCTTGCCGCCCTGACAGACAAGGTGGGAGCCCAGGGGGTCCTTGATGGGGCCGGCTCTTTTGAAAAGGCCATGCTCCAGGCACTGGATTCGGTGAACGCGGACCAAAACGAATCGACGGATCTGATGCAAACCATGATCACGGATCCCGAATCGGTGGACCCCCACGACGTAACCATCGCCATGGCCAAGGCAAATCTTTCATTAAACATCGCTCGGACCGTTTTATCTCGGGTTGTTCAGGATTGGAAGGAAATAATCAATACACGGTAGGTAGGAATACACGGTATGTAGGGACCTGAAGTAGGTTCTTCTGGGGAGGGGAACATGCAGGAATGGCTTAAAAAGTTTTTAGAACAGATAACCGCGCTGTGGGCCAAATGGACCTTAGTTCAAAAGTTGATCCTCGCGGGTATCGTCGTGGCGGCAATCGCGGGGGTGGTGGCCCTTTTTGCCGTATCTTCCGCCCCCACCATGGTACCGGTCATCGACGCGCCCATCCGGGACGAAGCGGCCAGAGATAAAATCGTTACCCGAATAAATCAGGAAAACGTAAAGGCCACCGTGTCTGCTACAGGGGTCGTTATGGTCAGCGATGATAAAACGGCCAAACGGATGCGCTCCATTTTAATCCGGGAAGACCTGATTCCTTCGGGCACCGACCCCTGGGCGCTGTTTGATCGGGAACGGTGGACCATCACGGATTTTGAACGGAACGTGAACCTCCGCCGGTCCATAACCCAAATGGTTACCGACCATATCAAAGCCCTGGACGACGTGGACGACGCGAACGTCACCATCGTCATGCCCGAAACCCAGCTGTTTCAGGCGGACCAAAAACCCGTCACCGCCAGCGTTATTATAACTCCCCGGCCGGGTAGCGATATTACGACCAATAGAAAGAAAGTTGAGGGCATACAAAAGATCCTCAAGTTTGCCGTGGAAGGCCTTACGGACGATAATATCGTGATCACCGATCAAAACGGCATCATCCTGAACGATTTCGCGGGGATGAAGGACCTGGATAGACTTGAAATTTCCAAGAGGGAGCAGAGGCTTATTCAATCTTTGGAAGCCCAGTACCGGGCTTCGGTCCTCCGGGCCCTGCAACAGATATATACCCCCGACCGGGTTCGGGACCTAAACTTAAAAATCGAAATGGATATGTCCAAAAAAAATATCCAAACGGAAGAATTCTTCCCGGTCACGTTAAAACCCGACAACCCCAATACGCCCTACGACGATTCCCAAATCGTTCCCTCTGTTACCCGCTCCAAGTCCACCTCCACCACCAAATGGGAGGGTACGGGCTTTAATCCCCAGGGGCCCGCAGGGGTAGAAGGGCAGACCCCTCCGGCGCTCAAGGATATGTCGAACCTGTACGGGAAGGTGGAACAGCAAACCCTGACCCAAAACGAGGAAATAAATAAACGGAATACCCAGGAAGATAAGAGCCCCTCTATAGACAGGATTACCGTATCGGTAAATATCGACGGCCGGTGGAAAATAAAGTATAATGCCAAGGGACAGCCCGAGATAGGACCGGATAATTCGATTCAGCGGGAATACATTCCCATACCGGATGACGAACTGAAAAAAGCGCAAGCCCTGGTGCAGGACGCCATAGGGTTTAATAAAAACCGGGGCGATTCGGTAACCGTGCAAAATATTCAGTTCGATAGGACAAAACAGTTCTCCGACGAGGATTCGGCGTTCCTCCGGCAGAAGCAGTTCCAGACCTCCCTGATGTATTTCCTAGCCGGCCTGGCGGTACTTTTGATCGCCTTCATTATTTTCCGGCTTGTATCCCGGGAATTGGAACGCCGCCGCCGGTTGCGGGAAGAGGAACTTTCTCGACAGCATCAGATGATGCGGGAAAGCGCCCTTCGGCAAGCGGAGGAAGAGGGTGTGGAGGTTTCCATGTCCGTGGAAGAGAGAAAACGGATGGAACTGCAGGAATCGGCGATCAATATGGCAAAGGAACATCCGGAGGATGTGGCCCAATTGATCAGAACCTGGCTGTTGGAGGAGTAGGGTATGGCTAAAACATCCGCCGCTAACGCCGGTAACGCTCCCACCTCCGGGGGCGGTAAAAGAAGCAAGTCCATCAAGGAGCTGACGGGAAGGCAAAAGGCCGCCATATTTTTGGTAACCATCGGCTCCGAAATCTCCGCGGAAATATTCAAGCACCTTCGGGAAGACGAAATCGAACAGCTTACCTTCGAAATTGCCCGTTTGGAAACCATCGAACCGGAACAGAAGGACGCTATTCTGATGGAATTCCAGGAACTGATGATGGCCAGCGAGTTCATCACCACCGGGGGTATCGATTACGCCCGGGAACTCCTGGAAAAGTCCCTGGGAAGTCAAAAGGCCATCGATATCATCAACCGTTTGACCTCCAGCCTTCAGGTCCGGCCCTTCGATTTTATCCGGCGAACCGATCCGGCGCATCTTTTAAACTTTATTCAACAGGAACACCCCCAAACGATAGCCCTTATTCTCGCCTATCTGGAACCGAATAAGGCTTCCATAATCCTTCAAAGCCTTCCCCACGAAGTTCAGAGCGACGTGGCCCGCCGTATAGCGACCATGGACCGAACGAGCCCCGAAGTTCTGCGGGAAGTTGAACGGGTACTGGAGAAAAAATTATCCACCCTGTCCAGCGAAGACTATACCGCCGCAGGGGGCGTAGAGAGCATCGTCGAGATTTTAAACCTGGTCGATCGGTCTTCGGAAAAGCAGATTATCGAAGCCCTGGAGGACGAGGATCCCGAATTGGCCGAGGAAATCAAAAAACGGATGTTCGTATTCGAGGACATCGTTATGCTGGACGATCGGGCGATTCAAAAGGTTTTGCGGGAAGTGGATTCCCAAGAATTGGCCAAGGCCCTCAAGTCGGTGGATACGGAAGTTCAGGACAAGATTTTCCGGAACATGTCAAAACGGGCGGCGGGGATGCTCAAGGAGGATATGGAATACATGGGGCCCATCCGCCTAAAGGACGTGGAGGAAGCCCAGCAAAAGATCGTATCCATTATTCGACACTTGGAAGACACGGGAGAAATTGTGGTTGCCCGGTCTGGCGAAGACGAGCTGGTGGTATAAGGAATGGCCAAGGCGGTTTTTCGACCCGGCGAGGTCGTGATCAGCGAAAAAAAAGTGGTTCTGCAACCGCCCGAGGCGTTTGCCCCCTTCTTGGCGTCCAAACAGACGACCGAGCAGGAGGAGGAACTTCCCGAGGTGGAGGAATACGCCGGTCCTACGGCGGATGATCTGCGACGGGAAGCGGAACTGTTTAAAACCCAATGGGAAAGCGAAAAGGAAACCCTGATCAATTCGGCCAAAGCGGAAGCCGAGGCTATCGTAAAACAGGCAGAAGAAGCGGCGTTCCAGGAAGTCAAACGGAAAACCGACCAGGCCCAGAGAATTAAACGGGAAGCGGAGGACGAGGCGGAACGAATAATCGCCGAAGCCCAAAAAAAGGCCCAGGAAATTGAACGGGCCGCACAAAGCGCCTTTGAAAAGGAACAAAAGGAAGCGGAAAAGCAGGGCTTCGAGGCGGGGCGTTCGGCAGGGTACGCGGAAGGTAAGGCGGAGGTCGAACGGCTCATCAATCGACTGCATACCATTTTGGAACGGGCGCAGGATAAACGGGCGGAGATACTGGCGGAAACGGAACAGCAAGTGGTTGACCTGGTGCTACTGATAGCCCGCAAGGTTGTTAAAGTTATCTCCGAAAACCAGCGGAACGTGGTGGTTTCCAACGTGGTGCAGGCGCTTCGCAAGGTCAAGGGCCGGGGGGATATCATTATCCGGGTAAACGTGGAAGATTTAAAATTGACCAGCGAACACATCAAAGACTTTATTCAACTTATAGAGGGTGTTAAAAATATCCGGGTTGTGGAAGATTCTTCCGTCGATCGGGGGGGCTGTATCATAGAAACCGAATTCGGCGAAATCGACGCCCGGATCGTGAGTCAGCTGGCGGAGCTGGAACAAAAAATTCTCGAGATCTCCCCCATCAAATCGAGGGCCCACAGTCCTGCCGGCGAAAACCGATAGGCATGTTTTGCCAGGGTACCATGTATGGAAAGCCTAATCGATAAATATATACAGGCCGCTGATCGGCTGGACCCCATTAAATGCGTTGGGCGGATAGAAAAAGTTCAGGGGCTTTTGATAGAAAGTCGGGGCCCCCAGGCGATTATTGGGGAGGTCTGCCGTATCGATGTCCCCAAAGGCCGGGGTACCCTTCGCGCCGAGGTGGTGGGGCTTCGGGGGGATACGGTTCAGTTGATGGCCTTTGAGGATGTTTCCGGTTTGGAAGTGGGGAACCGGGTAGTCGCCACGGGGGAACTGCTTTCGGTAGCCGTATCCCCCAAGCTTTTAGGCCGGACCTTGGACGCCCTGGGGCGGCCTACGGACGATCGGGGGGACATAGAATCGTCCCTCCGGTACCCCGCCATAGCCGATCCCCCGGATCCTTTAAAACGAAAGCGAATTCTTAGCCGTATCGCCACGGGTGTCCGATCCATCGACGGATTGCTTCCCGTGGGCAAGGGCCAACGGTTAGGGATCTTCGCCGGTTCGGGGGTTGGGAAATCGACCCTGTTGGGAATGATAGCCCGGAACACCAACGCGGACGTGAACGTGGTGGCCCTGATCGGGGAGCGGGGGCGGGAAGTAAACGATTTTATCGCCAACGACCTGGGAGACGAGGGACTCCAGCGGTCCGTCGTCGTGGTTTCCCCCTCCAGCGCCCCACCCTTGGCTCGCCTGCGGGCCGCCTACGTGGCCACCGCGGTGGCCGAATACTTTCGGGACCAGGGCCAAGACGTGATGCTCCTGTTCGATTCGGTTACCCGTTTTGCCCGAGCCCAACGGGAGATTGGCTTGGCCATCGGGGAACCCCCCGCTACCCGGGGCTACACCCCCAGCGTGTTCGATTCCATGCCCAAATTATTGGAACGCTGTGGTACCTCGGAAAAGGGAACCATTACGGGGTTTTATACGATTTTGGTGGACGGGGACGATATGGACGAACCGATTGCCGACACGGTCCGGGGCATTTTGGACGGCCACATAGTCCTTTCGCGCCGCCTTGCCCAACGAAACCATTACCCTGCCATAGACGTGCTCTCCAGCATTTCTCGGCTGGCCCCGGTGGTTTCGGGGCCCGTTAGCCGTAAGGCGGCGGGTTACGTTCGGCGGCTCATGGCTACCTACGCGGAGGCGGAGGATATGATCGACGTGGGGGCCTACCGGCCGGGAACCAATGCGGGGATCGACGAGGCCATCGCTAAAAAAAGCCAAATCGATTCCTTTTTAATCCAGGCCGTGGAAGAAAAATCTGCCATCCCGGACACGTTAAAGAGCCTAGGCTCTATCGCGGAAATAGAGATCCCCCCCGAGGAAATGGGCGCCTACGGTGAAACGACATGAAACGTTTCCGTTTTGATTTGGAAAAACTGTTAGAACTCCGAAGGTATCGGGAGCGGGATGCGGAATTAGCCCTAGCCCGCGCTTTGGGAGATTTAGCGTTGATCCAAAACAAAATAGCCCAACTGGCCCAGGAACGGTCCGCCGCTGCCCAGGACCGGTTTTCCCCAGGAAAAACGGTGGCGGAAATACGGCGAACCGACGCCTACCTTTTACGGCTGGATAAGGATAAGGATAGGCTTCTCGAGGCCGCCGCCAAAGCGGAGCTGAAGGTCGACGAGGCCCGTTCTATCTTCGCCGAAGCCCGCCGGGACCGCATGGTTTTGGACAAATTCAAGGAAAAACGGAAGGCCGAGCACCGAAAGGAAGCGATGAAGGAAGAAATCGAAAGGCTTGACGATATTTCTTCCGGCACGGCGGCCCGACGTCTTATCAATACTTAAACTCGCTATCTCCAATAAATTCCCGCAGAATACTCTGGGGTGGTACGAATTGGCTCGGGATGGGGGCGAAATTCTCTAAAAACGAAAGAAGCCGCTTCGCCTCCGCGTACTCGACCATGGTCGGTTTAACGGACCTCAGCAGGGGATCGGCGTACACTTTAAGAACCGAAAGCTCGTAATCCAGCGCCGAATTAAAGGCCGCGTCGGCGTGTTCCTGGAAGGGGAAGATATGAATTTTCTCTCCCTTTTGAACGCTGGGCCACATTTTAATTGTTTCTTGGGCGGTTCTTCCCCTGAATTGGTAGTCCCGGACCATTCTCCTAATAAGCCGGTTATCGCTGGTGGGTATCCGGTTATGGTCGTCCAAATTGAGCTGGGTCAGGGCCGAGACGTAGAGCTTGAACTTCCGGTCAGCGCTAATTTCGGGGGTAAGGGCGTCGTTCAGCCCATGAATACCCTCCATGATCAGCATGCTTCGTCTGCCCAATCTGATTTTTTTGCCTACCCCTTCTTTCCGTTTCCCCGCCTTAAAATCAAAGATAGGAATTTCTACTTCTTCTCCCTTAAAGAGTTCCAATAATTGTTTGTTCAGGTACGGCACATCCAGGGCTTCTAAACATTCGTAGTCCGGCTCTCCCTTTTCATCCAGGGGTGTTAAATCTCGACCCACAAAATAATCGTCCAAACTGATGGCGATAGGTTCGATGCCCATGACCTTTAATTGGATCGCTAACCGCTTCGCTGAGGTTGTCTTACCCGAACTGGAAGGCCCCGCGATAAGGACCACCCTTACAGTATCCCGGCGTTCGTAGATCCGATCGGCGATTTCGGCCATTTTTTTCTGTTGAAACGCCTCGGCGACCTGAACAAAATCATGGATCTTCCGCGTGGCGATCAGCTGGTTTAAATTCCCCACCGCGTGGACGTTCACGATGCGGCCCCATTTTTTATATTCCTTATACACGGAAAAAATGGTAGGGCTGTCCTCAAAGGGTTCCAGCGGAACCCCGCAACCCACCGGAGGGAAGCGAAGGAGAAAACCGCTCTGATACGCCATGAGTTCAAAGGTGGTTAATAAGCCCGTTCGGGGAACCAGGGCCATGATAGAAAGGTCCCTATAATTTCGGCATTCGTTTACCGGGACCTTGGATTCGCTCCGCTGATCCAACAGAAGGGCCGTATCCGTTTGGCCGCTTTGGGTGAATTGATCCACCGCGTCGGAATAGGCCAGGTATTTGAACCGTATGGGCAGGTTTTCCTGGACCAACTCCCGCATTTTTTTGTCCAGGGCGATTAATTCTTCGGTCGTTGGGGCCCGTTCGTCCACAAAACTGTAATAGTAGCTGTGGCCCAGCGAATGGCCCACGTACAAATTCCGGTCCGGAAATAACTCCTTCGCCGCCATCGCCAGGAGGAAAGCCAAGGATCGCCGGTAAATCATCGCCCCGTCACTGCTCGCCAGGGTAATGGGTTCCAGAACCGCGTTAACCTCCAGGCGCGTTGAAAGGGCCTGAATTTCGTTGTTTAGGCGGATGGCGACTAATTCGCACTTTTGGGGTCCAAAATGATCGATCAGGGATTCAACACGGGTTCCAAAGGGGCAGGTTATGGTCGATCCATCCTTAAATCGCACGGTAATTTCGTTCATGGGTGCCTCCTGGTCTGGTTTGTGGAAAGGGAGATCGATCCTTCTGGGGGTGTATAGGTTTCCTTTATGGCCTGTACCCAAGCCCCGGGGCCTATATACCGGAGACCCATAGGGAGGGCCGCCTCCAAATCCTGAAACGATGCTATAGGAATTTGGGCCCCTACAAAGCGTTCCAACGCTTCTGTTGAAATTTCATCCTCTGCCGAAAGGCTAGGGGATCCGGTAAGTCCGTATTTGTGGAGAAATTCTACCAAAGTCAAACTTTCCTCCCTATGAGAATAATTCTAATTGTTTTTCGTTCCGTGGGGCTCTTTTTTTTGTCTTTTTAGTCTTTTTTTGCTTTTCTTGCGCCACAAAGAATCGGAGAATTTTTCTAATTTCTTCGTTTACAAAAAGGCCGTCGTGGTTTTCCAGGGCCGCCCGAAAGGCCGTTTCGGCGGCCATTTCATCCTTTTCCCAAAGATACATGCCCAAAACACAGAACCCGTCGCTTTTACCCAGGGCTTTAATCAGGATAGAAAAATATTCCTCCCCCCCAATCCCTTGGGTGTCCAGCTCCCGTAAAAAGGAAAGGGCGTACCGAACCGCCAAAAGGGGGCCGTCTCCCCGTTTTTGCTCCCGCAATTCCTTTAAAACCCGTTGGACCAGGGCTTCGTAATGGTCCAGCAATCCTTGCCGGAGCGCTTCTTCCGCCTGTTCGGCCACCATGGCAATGGGATGGATCCGGGTAGTAATACGGTTAAACAGTTCGGCTACCGAAGCGCTGGCGGATGCCATCTGGGTAATCAATGCGTCTCCCCCCACGGCAGAGGCGATCCATGCCAGAAAGAGGGGTTTTAGCACCCCCGGGGGGCTCTGGTCGTCTAAACGTTCAAGCGCCCCCTCGCAGGCCTCCGTATCCTCCTGGTAGAGGGCCCGTATCGCCTCGATAAGGGCCTTCCAGGATTCCACAGCGGGGTCCTGGATTTTATGGAGCTTTTCCATGGCCTCGGGATTTTCTATACCGTTGGTTACGGCGTCAAAGGCATCCACCAGGGCCCAATAGGGAGATTCGATAGGAGCTTGATCAAGAAGGGTGCGGGGATCGATGATGTATTTCATGAATCGAAACTAAGCTTACTCCCTTCGGCGTAAAGGGTCAAGGAATTTTAGGATCGGCAACCGCCAATCATCGGATTTTTTCCCCTCCTCGGTGAACCAGACGTACTGCTGGGATATATAATCCCGTATACGATCCTCATCCCCCGGCGCTAGATCGTGGGGGGACCGGAACAGATTTTGGGTAAAGGAAAGAGCCTCCTGGGGGGTAAAAAGCTCCTTTTGGAAGCGGGTCATGCTGTACAGCGCCGCGGGAACGCAGTTGACGCTATGCTGTTTTACGTAGAGGACCGCTTCGGTAATCTCCAGGGCCCCTTTATACAGTTCTTCTATTTGGTTTTTAAAAAGATCTTCCTCGTTGAAGGATTTAAGTATTTGTCGGAATTGGGTGTAGGCTCGAATAACGATCATCACGTGGAGGCTGGGAACGCAGAGTAGATGGGGATCGGTCAGGTGAATTAGTATGAACCGGAAGTTCTTTAGGTACCGGGGCCGTCGGGTGGTTGAAAGGTTCTGCCGGTACACCTGGGCCGCGTATCGATACAGGTCCCCTATCGAATCGATCAAGGCCGCTACCGGTTCTATAGCCCGGTCTCCGTAGCGACGCAAAATAAACCCCAGGGCTCGTATCCAGAATGCAACAAAATCCAAATAAACGGATACCCGTTGGGGTTCAAAGGGTATCCGTTCATCCAAAAGATGGTCCACCTGGGAAACGGGGATCCTTTTGGGAAAAAGGACCGCCCTAAATTGAAGGAAAAAAAAATTCCCCAGGGCCGATCGAATAAGTTTAAAACTCGAACGGCGTAAAACGGGATGAGAAAAAACACGAACCGCTGTCTTTAAGCTTGACTGGTCTGCAATTCGTTCGCTGGCTAAAGCTCCCACCGCAACTCCAAAAGGGGCCCGTGTTGCTGGGCCCCGTAGATGTCCGTATCTCCGGGGGCTCCCGAAGGAATCGGGCGGCGCAGGGTCGCTTTGACCGCGTCCGCCGGATCGAACCATATTACCGAAGAAACGTCCTTTTCATCTACCCCGTACAGTCGGGCAATAAGAGCGGTGTTAATCAATTCTTTATCTCTAAATAAAATAAATGTTGATCGATCCTTAAAGATCACGTCCAGGGTCAGTTCAAAGGGGCCGGAGTTTTTTGATCGGATAATCCGAGCCG
Source organism: uncultured Treponema sp. (assembly GCA_964425215.1). Lineage (GTDB taxonomy): Bacteria > Spirochaetota > Spirochaetia > Treponematales > Breznakiellaceae > CAYRLW01. The sequence goes on along the minus strand of CAYRLW010000006.1, from coordinate 7,322 downwards.
CGTCCATAAGTCGTAGGGTCATTGTTCAAGCCTCCCGTGGTATATTTTTTCTATTCTCCTCTTGGGGCTCTGGGGGAACGTGGCCGGATCGTCGATCGCCATAAGATGGTACAGGGAAAATTCGTATACCGCCCCCATGGATATGTCCGAGGGGGAGAAGGGGAAGGCCAGGTTCCCCGCCGTGGAAATTCGGCCCTCGTAACCGTAGTGCAAAAGGGTGGATCGCGTTATGCCCGCCAGGGTATCCGCCTCTTCCTTGGTGGGAGCCACCGCCTCCAAAATAAGGCCTAATTCGTAGGGATCGGCTCCCTTGTTTTGGGAAAGCCGGATTTCGGCTTTCCCCATGACGCCGTTTTTACCGTAGACGTGAAAATAGACCTGTCCCCGCTGGGTTCGGTTCATGGAGAAAACCTGGGCCCGTACTTTTTCCAATACCTCGTCGATGTGGGCGATAAGAATCGGATCCCGAACGCCCGCGAAACTGACGGTTCTAAAACCAATGGGCCGGGCGCCCTCTAATTTTACTTTGTACGGATGGGTAGCCGTGTGCCGACTGCCGCTTACGGTCACCGTTCCATTTCCCTGTTCGTGGAACGTACAGCCCCGTAAATCGAGAACTCCCCCCGGTCCCGGCAGATGGTAGGGATCGCTTTTCTCGTAGAGCGTATGGGCGGCGGTGGATTCTTTGGTAAAACGGCGGGCCGGATTCAGGGCCTCCAGGGTAAAGGAGTCTTCGTTCAGGGTTCCCAACACGCAATCGGCGCCCGAACCGGGGGTGGCGGCGATGGCTCCGCATTCCAAAATTTTACCCATGTGGATGGCCAAGGCTTCGTCGTAGCCCCGTAACATGGGAAGGGCGGCAAAATTAGCGGGATCGTAGCAACGGCCCGCCAAAACCACATCCACCCCCTGCTTAAGGGCCCCTATCAGGGGTTCCACCCCCAGTTGGGCCACGATATGGGTCGTCTGGTCCAGGGCTTCCTCCGTGAGGGGGGGGACGTAGGGTAGGCTTTCGATATTTCCGTTCCTAAGGACTTGACGAACCGTTTCCTTGGATACGTCGCTGGGAATGACCGCCATGGTAAAGCTCAGATTTTCTTCCTTGGCGATTTCTAAAATGATATCCCGACACCATTCCAGGTGCGGTTCGGCCCCCGAACCTCCGGCGCTTCCCACGATTACGGGGACCCCCAATCGCAAACCGCCCAACAGCATAAAGCGGAGGTCTCGCTTGACAAAGGATCGATCGGTAAAGGATTTCCCGCTTCCCAAGTAATAGGGTCCCGGGTCGGAAGAGCCGGCGTCCACGGCAATAACCTGGGGCTTTCTATCCAGTCCCGCTTTAAAAGATTCCTCTGGAAAACCGTACCCTAAAATAGCGGTGGGTGAAAGAACGCGAAATTCATCCCTTGGCATGACTCCCCCTTATGGAAAATACCGAAATAATCCTGGCCATTTCGTTGCGGGTTATGGAAAAGCCTTCATCAAACCCCATCCCGGGTTTGGCTAAAAGCCGTTCCGGCCGGCTGGCCATGGCCAGGTGAACGCAGGCTCGGCTGGAAAGGTCCGTTTCGTTGCAGGTGCCCCCCTGGTACGCCTCCACCCCCGCTTTTTTACAAAAAAGGACCGCGTCCACGATGTCCTGCAGACCCCCCAAGTCGGGGGTCTTAATTTGAATCATGTGGCACGCATGGGCGGAGGCAAAATCCTTAATATCCTGCAGGGTGTTGCACCATTCATCGGCTACGATTTTTACCGTGGAACCCAATCGGGCCAGTTGTCCCGTTATTTTACCCAGGGTTTCGATTTGTCGTTCCCGGTCCTCCACGTCCACGGGCCCTTCTATGTACAGGCTAAAGGGAGCCGCGTCGGCTTCCAGGGAGGCGATATAATCGGCACAACGGATAGGATCGTCGTTAAAAATCGTTCCAATGGTGCCGTACACGTCCATATGGATGACCGGATTGTACGAATCCCCCATCCGCAGTTCCCGGATCCGTCGGCTGAGCCAGCGCAGATACTCCCGGAGTTTTTCCCCATCCGGTCCAAGTTTATCATGTACATTATTGATTAGACCGTGGGGCAGGACGTCCGCTTCCTTTAAAATCATCTTATCCGCGTTAGCGTACCGGTCGTCCCCCGTCTGTCCAAAGAGGGGGATGGGTTCCGGGACGATGGGGAGCCGCCATTCCTGGGCTACGATTTCCGCGGGTATAAGACCCGTGGCCTCCGAGCGGGCGTAGAGCAGTGCCTGGGTAAGGCCGTAGCGCAGGGCCGTGTGGAGCCGTCGAGGCTCCCTATCCCCCACCATGGGGTCCGGAAAACGGAGGGTGTCGATAAAATTGGCGGGCCCCCGAAAACTATCGATTTCCATACCCACCAAAAGGGGTTTTATGTTTTTTTCCAGAAACGGAATGTATTTTTGACTATCCAACAGGGGATCCCTGCCTCCGGCGCCGGAGTATTGGACCGCCGCGCAATCGCCAAAGGCAAAACGGCCGTTTTCTAACTCCAGGGCTACGCCGATGACCTTCCCCGGCTGTCGTACCCGGGTAAAACCCGCCGTAAGCGGCTTTCCTTGGTACGAAAACCCGTCGTGGACCGCACCCGCCTTAATCGCCCGCTGGTCGTCAAAATAATAGGCGCTGGATCCTTCAAAAAAATGTATCCGCTTAATTTTCATTTTGGCCTCCCTACCAATCTTCCCTTTCCAATAGCGTAAATATCGTCGGTTACCATCTGTAATCCCACAGGGCGTCCCTCCGCCCGGGACCGTTCTTGCAGGCGCTGGTAGTGGTACTCCAGCACATCCGCCGGTAAGGGTGTCGCTCCGCTTTTAAAAACCCGGACGTACCCTTCGTTATCCCGCATGGGTAGGATCTTCCCCCTGTTTTGATTGGACGGGGCAAAGGGTACGTCGATAATCCCCGCCTCAAAGGCCCGGACCGCCGCCTCTGCCGGGTCCCGGGTCTCCGAAAGGGATAAGGCTCCCTCCAAAACCGCCCGGGTTTCCCGGTCTATCAGCTCCACTTCCCGATCCACGGCCGCCGAATCCAAAACCCCCTGGTCCGAAAGCATGTGGATAATTTGACCCGTGGCGCGCAGTCCCTGGGCGTTGGCTTCTTTTGTAGGAATTCCCATGGCCTCGTGGGGGGATTTAACGATGACCTTGGTCGCTCCGGCCATTCGGGCGGCCACGGACCCCCAGGATATGACCGCGAAGGCCTGGGCTTCGTCCTCCGGGAACCCCCCCATCCATTGATGGAACACCGTGGTCAGTTCATAATCCGTAAAACCAGCGGATTTAAAGTAAAAATCCGCCAGGGGAACCAGGCTACGCAGGGCCGCCACGTCCTGAACCAGGTTGCCGCACTGGCCGTACCCCAGGGTAAGGGACCGGACCCCCTGTTCCAACGCTAACAGGCCCTCCAAAATGGCTACCGCGTGGGATACGAAGGGTGGAACCAGGGTCCCTGTCAGGGGGCCAAAGGGTTCCCGGTTGATGGGAAGCCCCTGTTCCTCGTAGAGCCCCACCAGGCGGTCCACGTACTTCCAGTATTCGATGGACCGTTCCAGGCTGACGTTTTTAGCGTAGGGAATATTGTAGCTGATTCCCCCTCCCTCAAAGGACGTGAAGCCCGACGCCAGGGTAATCTCCGCTAAAAGCCGGGCGTCCGGGGTTCCGTGCCGAACTTCCACCGGCTTACTGACCGCCTCGGTAACCCGCTTGCAACCCGCGATTCCGTAATTAACCGCAGGAAAACCGTTTAAAAGACTCGTCCCCGCGGTTTGAGACTTTTCAATCCCCTTGGCCGCCTCGCCGTACCGGTTTTGCCGGGTGTAAGCGTCGATGGTGGTGGGCAAAAGGTCCGCCTGTCCCTCGGTTTCCAAGTATTTTAAAAGGCGGATATGTTCGTCCACCAGGGCGACCCCTGCCCGGGGCTGGAGCAGGGTTTTTCCCTCTTTTTTAGCCCTCCCCATGGCCAAGGCAAAATTTTTCTCTTTTTTTACGGCCCGTTGGGTCGCAAAACCCTCCTCCAGGCGCACCTCCGCTCCGGTGGGCCAGGTGGCCAAAGCCTCCTCCCGGAGCGCGTAAAAGCGGTCCAAGGGTATACGTTTATCGACCTTCATCGATTTTTTCCTCCCGCAGGGTAGGGCGGATCAATTGAACCGCCACGGATGAATAGTTTTTGACCAAATTGGCCGCCAGGGGTATAAGGTATTCGGCGTCCCGGAAATAACGGATCGATTCCAGCCGGGGAAGCAGGGCCCTTTGGACCATGGCTCCGGAAAAATTCCCCATACCTCCGGCTGTCCCGGCTCCTTCTTCTTCCTCCAGAGCCTTCAGGGCCCCCTGGACTATGGAAAAAGAGCCCCCTTGGGCCAACCGGCCCCCGCTCCCAATAATGGTGGTGATAAGACGTAAGTCCTTCCCGTTTTGTAGCCACAGGGGGCCCGTGGCGGTGTAGGTAAGGGTTGCCGTGCCCCCATGGCGGCGTATGGATTGGCCCACGCACACCTGGGCTAAAAAATCGTCCAACCCCTGTTCTTCCGGGGTTTGGGGAATCGTTTCGGGGTGTTCCGCCACCCTATGGGCCCACCGGACCAATTCCTCCGCCCTTTGGGGACCCCACATTCGTTCAGCCCAGAGCTTTCCCGCCTCCGCCGTGTGGAGGGCGCTTACGCGAAGCCCCAAATCTCCTTCCACGGTTCGCTTAATTCGGCCTTCGGGAAGCCCTCGGTACAACCGATCCTGGGAGGTTTGAAAGGGGTCGGAAATCGAATAGACGTCCGTGGTCGCTCCTCCCATATCCAACATCAGGACTCCCTCTTCCGTTTCTCCCCAGGCTTGGACAAAATCGTACACCGCCGCGGGGGTCGGCCGGGGATCGGCGCTACAGAGTTCCCGAACCCTCTGGAGCCCCCGGCCTCGGATGATATTTTTAATAAAAAGATCGGCCACACGGCTCCGGGCCGAATCGATATCGATCCTGTCCAGCTCCGGCAGTATATTATCCGCTCCCAGGGCTTCTTTCCCCCCGGATCGAAGAAGTTCCAGGACCTCGGCTTGAACGTTCCGGTTCCCCGCGTACACCACCGCCGAAGCGATGGAGGACCGGGCGAGTTTTTCCGCGTTGTGCCGGACGTACACCTCATCGCCCCCATCGGTTCCTCCGGTTAAGAGGATGATATCGGCCCCTTGGGCCTCTATGCGCTCGACATCCCCGTCCGACAGTTTGTACGCGTAGGTGGCGATTATTTTTCCGCCGGCGCAGGCAGCGGCCATTTTTGCCGCCCGGACCGTTAATTCGGGTACAAGCCCTATGGCGATGATCCCCAGCCCCCCCTTAGCGGAGGAGGATAAGAAAATTTCCACCCGCCGTTCCGCATCCGCCCCGGCTTTCCGCCTCAGCGAATCCATCAGGCCCTGGTACACCAGGGTAAAACCCCGTTCCAGGTTCTCCACCGTGGTAGCCGTGGCGCGCCGTTCCACCACCCGAGCCCCATCCAGGTCTACCGTTATTCCCTTTGTCCAGGTGGAACCAATATCGATAGAAATAGCGAAGGATGTCATGATCGCTTCCCTAGGTGGAGGGAAACTCCGATTTCCCCTGGCGGCGATCCTGCATTGCTTCACGCAGATCCACCGCGGCGGCTTCCAGATCCGTATCCGGAGGAAACACCCGGTCAAACCCCATGGCGAGGAACTTTTTTTCCACCTCCTCAAAGGGGGTTTTCCCTACGACCAAATTTCCCCCAACCCAGAGGATGATATCCCCGATACCCCGCTCGATACAGCGTCCCCGGAAACCCTCGCAATCGATTTCTCCGTGGCCGTACAGGCTGGAAACCAAAATCGCGTCGGCGCCGCTTTCTATAGCCGCGGAGATAAATTCATCCTGGGTAACCATGACCCCCAGATTCACCACCCTAAAGCCCTTTTCGGAAAAAAAGGCATCCAGGATCTTGTTTCCCACCGAGTGGCAGTCAAACCCGATAACCCCCAGCACGAGGGTGAAGGGCCGCTCTTCTTCAGTCCGTCCTTCCATTCCAGGCCTCCTAAGGGGCAAGCAGGTCCCGAACGCGCTCTTCCACGTATAAAATGGAACCCCGTTCCACCTGGTAGTCAAAGATAATCCATTGGCCCCCCCGGGACATAAAATCCATGAGCGCCCGCTGGACCTCCTTCCCCTCCGGGTTTTTCCATGACGGGGGAACGATGATCATATCCTTATCCGATATAAACGATGGGAACCGTTCCAATTCGCTGTACCGAAGCTCCTCCACCGTATTGTCGATCATCAGGTCCCGCAGTTTATTCAGGATGATGTCCCTGAATTGTGAACTTTCGCAGATAATTCCCATGTTTCGTCCCGGTTTAACCGTCGCTAGGGCGATAATCGTATCCTGGCTGGGAGAAAGAGCTACCTGAATGATTTTATCCCGGTGCTTTGGGGCCATGCCCAGGACTTCCGTATAGTGCCGGGCGGTCGTCAAAACCAGGTCGAAGGGGCCCAGCCGGGTATCCGCGTCCCCCGCCGAGATCAGATCATCCAACAAAAAGAGGGTCAGGGGCATGTGGGTAAGGAAGTTGAGCTGTTTTCGAAAAACCGCCAGGGTTTCGGGATTGCAGTCCACCACGGCGATGGAAAGTTCCGCGAAGGCCCTTTCCCGCTCCAGGATACCCAACTCTACCAGGGTTCGAATTTCCCGATAGGAAAACCGCAACTCCCGGAGGCTATCCACCATCTTGCCAATAAGATCCAGGGCCCTTTCTTTTCTTCCCGGAGGGGCCACATCCTGTTTAAGGGACACAAAACTTCCCCTGCCCGGGATGGACTCTAAAAATTGCGACCGGGTCAGCTCGTCGTAGGCCCGTTTTACGGTGCCCCGGGCAACCCCTAACTGTTCCGCCAGTTCCCGTTCCGTGGGGATTTTATCCCCCGGCTTAAGATTTCCCCCGCGAATCGACCGGGTAATCTGTTCGATAATTTGACGGTACACCGGACTTTCGGCGGTCTTATCAATCCTTATGTGGACGTCCATGGAAACTCCTGGTATAGACCAGTATTAATGGTCTATACCAATACTATACCACTGGTCCGATTAACGGTCAAGGGAAAACGTATTCTTCCTATAGGGCTTGACAAAGAGGGCTTTGACAGGGTGAACTAGGAAACCACCGGTTTCTTGGACTTCGGTGGTTTCCTGGCGGTCTGCGTAGGGATCAATCGTCAGGGAGATTGGCGACACTAGCTCAACCGGATAGAGCAGCTGCCTTCTAAGCAGCAGGTAGGGGGTTCGAGTCCCTCGTGTCGCGT
>CAYRLW010000005.1:58863-113162 GCA_964425215.1 uncultured Treponema sp. | reverse complement strand
TGATGGGTCCCGCTGAACGTCAGAGAAAGCTTTCCCTAATCTTCGTGACACTATTAAGATCCCCTGATCGAATCGAAATCAGGTCGCACAACAGGAAAGCTGTTTCACGTCCTTGGTAAAGGTTAGGGCCGCCAATTTTATCCCCTCGGCCATGGTCAGATAAGGAAAGAGGGTTCCGGCCAGGTCGTGAACGGTTAGCCCACTTTTTATAGCCAGAACCGCGGTCTGAATAATCTCGCTCCCCTCTTCCGCTAAAATTTGGGCCCCTAGTAGCCGTCCGGAGGGCTTTTCTGCCACCAGTTTAATAAATCCCCGGGTCTCAAAGTTGACCAAAGCGCGGGGAACGTTATCCAAGCTTAAGGTCCGGCTTTCCGCGTTAAGCCCCCGTTTCCGAGCCTCTTCTTCCGTATACCCCACCGTCGCGACCTGGGGATCGGTAAATACCACGGCGGGCATGGCAGACAGGTTCAGGGTTTGATCCCCTCCCGTCATATTGATTACGGCCGTTTTTCCCGCCGCCGCGGCTACGTACACAAACTGGGGACGGTTGGTACAATCTCCGGCGGCGAATATTACAGGATCATCGCTTTGTAAATGGTCGTCCACCACGATTGCTCCGGCTTTGTCCCGTTGGACCCCCGTATTTTCCAGGCCCAAATCATCCGTATTCGGCCTTCGCCCCACAGCGACCAGGAGCTTTTGGGCTCTGATCTCTTCTTTTCCGGTGAAAAGGATAAAAGAACCATTGGTGTAGTCGATTTTTTGGGCTTCGGTATACGTCAAGACCCGAATCCCCTCGGATTCAAAGACTTCCTGCAGGGCTTGGCCGATAGCTGGATCCTCCCGGTACAGAAGGCTGTGGCGGGCCAGGATGGTTACGGAACTTCCCAGTCGGGAAAAAGCCTGAGCCAGCTCCAGAGCCACCGACGAGGATCCCAGCACAGCAAGGGTTTTCGGAAGTTCCGTACACTCCAGGGCTTCGGTGGATGTCCAGTAGGGGGTATCGGCCAAACCGGAAATCGGCGGAATAAGAGGTCGCGCTCCGACTGCGATAAGACAGCGATCAAAGGGTACGTCGATACTGGGTCCATCCGCGGTTCTAACTCGCAGGTTCTTGGAAGTGGTAAAGCGGGCGTGCCCCCGGAGCACTTTGATTTCAGGCCGAGCGGCCAGTACCGCTTCGTATTTGGCCTGTTGAAGCTCCCCCACCCGGCCCTTTTGCTGGGCCAGTAAATTTTTACGGTCTATGCGAGGATTCGACGATTCAATTCCGCCGTCAAAAGGACTTTTCCCGCGCAGATGGGCGATGTGGGCCCCGCGGATCATAATCTTTGAGGGCACACAGCCAATGTTTACGCAGGTTCCCCCAATGGTACCTTTTTCGATCACCGTAACATCGGCGCCTCCGTCAGCGGCGGTCAGCGCCGCCGCCATCGCTGCGGCGCCGCTCCCAATAACGGCTATTCTAAGTTTTTCCGTCCCGAGTTTTTCTATAGTCCGGGGGGTTGCTTGAGATTGGCCCCCCTCAACAGAGAAAGGTACAGCGCCGTACCCCGCCTTTTCCACCGTAGCTATTGCCTGCGCTTCGCTTATGTTTCCATCGTCCTCGATCATCGCTACTTTTTCTTCGTAGCTTACCCGTACAACCTCGGCGCCTGGAAGCTTTTTTAGGGCCCTCTGAATATGGACCGCGCAATCCTGACAGGTCATTCCGGTAATTCGCAGTTGTATCATAAAAAGTCCTTCCGTTGGGATAAAATTATAGACGTAGATTGGATCGTATATTTTCTATAGTTGTAAATGCAAGGAATTTTAAAAATTAATCGGTTCAGCCCAATTCCTTGGACCGTTTGTACGCCGCCTCTACCGCCGCCATGACCGCACCCCGAAACGCCCGTTCCTCCAGGGCCGCCACGCCGGCGATGGTGGTGCCCCCGGGGGAGCAAACCGCGTCCTTCAATTCCCCTGGATGGCGGCCCGTTTCTTCCACCATGGCGGCGGCTCCCAGCACCGTGCGGGCGGCGTACCGCAGGGCCTTGTCCCGGGGAAGCCCCGCCTTTACGGCCCCATCGGCGAGGGCTTCGATAAACAGGTAACCGTACGCGGGCCCGGACCCCGAAAGGGCGGTGATGACGTCCATCAATTTTTCATCCACCCGGTCGATAATCCCGGCGGACGAAAGGATCCGCTCCAGTTCTTCCACCGCGTCTGTGGTGACTTCCGGACTGGCGGCCAGGGCTATCATCCCCTTGGAAATAAGCGCCGGGGTGTTGGGCATCAGGCGGATTATCGGCTGACCAGCCGCGTCATCCGGTCCTCCAAGATGAGAGCGGATGGTGCTTATAGAAAGCCCCGCCACGATGGACACCAAAAGAACCGCCTGCCCCGCCCTTTTCCGTTCGGCTAAAACTGGCCCTAGTTCCTTTAAAACCGAAGCTGCCACCTGGGGCTTTATCGCCAGGATCAGGTACTGGGACTGTTGAGCCGCTTCAACGTTGGAAGCCCAGGTTTGGGCCCCCAAAGGGGCGGCGAATTCGGCGGCCCGGGGAAGATCCACGTCCGTGACCCCCAGGTTGTGCCCCCCCACCACCTTTGAAGCGGCGGTCATGAGGGCGCTCCCCATGTTTCCCGTACCTATACAACCGACTAACGTTTTTTCTCCCATACCCCTACCTCGCGTAAAAAGCGGTACCCGGCTGTTTCCCCTGGGCTAAAGCTTCCAAAGGCCGCGGGCGGCCGCCATGGGCCAAAATCATCGGAATACCGTAGGAAAGCACGTACTGGGCGGCTTCCAATTTGGTGGTAATTCCCCCGGTACCAAAGCCGTTGGTCCCTCCGATAGAAATGGAGGATCGCAGGGCCGCTAGATCGCGGACCTCGCTGACCAACTGGGCGTCCGGATGTTCCTTGGGGTTTTTATCGTAAACCCCGTCGATATCGCTAAAGAGGATCAATAGATCGGCGCTCCACAACACCGCTGTGAGAGCCGCCAGGTTATCGTTATCCCCGATTTTAATTTCATCCACGCACACCGAATCGTTCTCGTTGATAATTGGAACTACGCCCTCGTCTACCAGGGTAAAGAGGGTGTTCCGCATGTTAAGGGTCCGCAGGTCGTCGGAAAAATCATCCCGGGTTAAAAGCAGTTGGCCGATATGGAGCCCCTGGGCTTCAAACGCCCGGCGCCACGCCTCCATCAGCTCCACCTGCCCCACGGCGCACAGGGCCTGTTTATAGTGGAGATCCCGTTTACGCTCCCATTTACCGATGGTAGACAGCCCCGCTATCCGGGCGCCCGAGGACACCAACACGATCTGTTTACCCCCTCGGATAAGGGCCGCCGCCTGTTCGGCCAGTTCAGCCAAAAAGGTACGGTTGATTTTTCCATCCCTATCGGCAAGGGTATTAGAACCGATTTTTAAAACTATTTTTCGAGACTCTTCAATCAATTGGGGAATCATGGATCCTACTCTCGTATTTGGCCGGAGCCTGAAACACGGTACTTAATGGTGGTAAGCGCCTCCAGCCCCATGGGACCCCGGGCGTGGAATTTTTGGGTGCTGATGCCCAACTCGGCGCCAAAGCCAAATTGGGCCCCGTCGGTGAACCGGATTGAAGCGTTGGTGTACACGCAGGAAGCGTCTACCCGGGCTTCGAACTCCCGGGACGCCGAAAGATCGTTGGTGAGGATCGCTTCCGAATGTTTCGTCCCATAGCGATTTATATGTTCTATGGCCTCGTCGTTCGAATCCACCACCCTTATCGCCAAAATATAATCCAGGTACTCGGTGGCCCAATCTTCCTCCGTGGCGTCCTGGAGTACCAGGCCCGGATACCCGCCGTGGGCCGTCGAGGCGGAAAGAATGGCCGCCTTAGACCGGGGACAACAGCGAAGCGTAACCCGACCTTTCAATCGGTCCGCCACCAGGGGCAAAAACTGGTCAGCCACGGCGGAATGGACCAACAGGGTTTCCACGGCGTTGCACGCCCCGGGCTTCTGAACCTTCGCGTTCTCCACGATGTCCACACCCCGCCGCAGGTCCGCGGTTGGGTCGGCGTAAATGTGACAGTTGCCCTCCCCGGTTTCTATGACCGGAACCCGGGCAAAGTCGACGACCCGGCGTATCAGCTCCCTGCCACCCCGGGGTATTACCACGTCCAACTTCCCCCGGGCGCTGAGAATCTCGTCCACGTCGTCCCGGCTTCCCGAATCCGCCAGGGCTACCGCCTCGGCGATCCCGCCCCCCAACTCTAGGCCCCGTTTAATCGAAGCGACCAACGCCCGGTTCGATTCCAGGGCCGCGGAGGAACCCCGGAGCAGGATGGAACAACCGGCCTTATAGGCCAGACAAAAGGCATCCACGGTCACGTTGGGCCGGGATTCATAAATAATCGCTACGGTTCCCAGGGGCACGGTAAGTCGTTCGATAAAGAGGCCGTTGGGCAAGGTCCACCCAGCTTGCACCCGACCCACCGGGTCGTCCTGCCGGACCACCACGTCCACGCCCTGGATAATTTCGGTGATCCGTTTATCGTTTAACAGCAACCGATCGATCAGGGCTTCCTTCATCAGCGAAGCTCGGGCCCGTTCCACGTCCAGGGCGTTAGCTTTAAGGATGGCGGCCCGATCGGCTTCCAGGGCCTTCATCACGGACCGGAGGGCCCCATCTTTTTGAGATCGATTTGCCAGGGCCAGTTTGGCCTGGGCTTTCTTAAGTTCCGCAAACAGGGAATCTAACATTATTGAGCCTCGCCTAAATAGGCTTTTCGAACCCTATCGTCGGCCAAAAGTTCCTTTCCCGTACCGGAAAGGGTAATCCTCCCGGTCTCCAATACGTAGCCCCGATCAGCCTCTTCCAGGGCCGCCAGGGCGTTTTGTTCCACCAAAAGGACCGTCACCCCCGAAGCGTTTATTTCCCGAATTATTTCAAATATCATGGAAACCACGATAGGGGCAAGCCCCAGGGACGGTTCGTCCATCATCAGCACCTTCGGCTTGGACATGAGCGCCCGGCCCACGGCGAGCATCTGCTGTTCTCCCCCCGAAAGGGTTCCCGCTTTTTGTCTTATCCGTTCCTTAAGCCGGGGAAACAGCTGGAACACCCTATCCCTATCCTTTTCCACCTGCTCCAAATCCTGGCGGGCAAAAGCTCCCAGGGTTAGGTTCTCCTGGACCGTCAGGTTGGGAAATACCCTTCGACCTTCGGGAACCAAAACTACCCCCGCTTCTACGATATCCTTGGTATCCTTTCCCAGGATATTAGTGCCATCGTAGAGAACCTGCCCCGAGGAACTGGGTACCAAGCCCACGATGGCGTTAAGGGTAGAGCTCTTTCCCGCGCCGTTTGCCCCGATGAGTGTAACGATTTGACCGTCGGGAACCTCAAAACTGATATTTTGAAGCGCGTGGATACCGCCGTAATGAACCGAAAGATTTTCCACTTTTAACATGCGGCGGCCCCCAAATACGCTTCAATAACCTTGGGATCCCGTCTAATTTGTTCAGGACTCCCGTGGGCGATGGTAATACCGTAGTCTAGCACGTACATCCTCTCGCAGATCCCCATGACCACCTGCATATGGTGTTCAATAAGCAGAATGGTCAGGGAAAAATCATCCCGGATTTTAAGAATAAAGTCCATCAGATCCCGGGATTCCTGGGGATTCATCCCCGCGGCGGGTTCGTCCAGCAACAGTAGTTTTGGGTTGGTGGCCAAAGCCCGGGCGATCTCCAGACGCCGTTGTTTGCCGTAGGGCAGGTTCGTCGAATTTTCGTTGGCCAAATCCAATAGATTTACCCGTTCTAGCAAAGACCGGGCCATATCCACGGCTTCCTTTTCTTTTTGCCGGTAGCTGGGCAGGTGGAGTACCGCCTCGGCCAAGTTGGTACCCATCCGGGTATGGCGGGCCACCAAGACGTTTTCCAGTACGGTCATTTCTTTAAAAAGCCGGATATTTTGAAAGGTCCGGGCAATACCCAACCGGGTAATTTTATGGCTTTTCATTCCTTGAATCGGCGTATCGCCGTATTTGATGAGTCCCGACGTGGGCTTGTAGACCCCGGTTATCATATTGAAGGCCGTGGTTTTCCCCGCTCCGTTGGGACCGATAAGGCCGATAATTTGGCCGTCTTCGATGGAAATTGAAAGGTCCGAAACCGCCGTAAGTCCACCAAATATTTTTGTTAATCCCTGGGTAGATAGCAAAACACCCATCCTTATTCTCCCTTCCGTCGGCCGAACCGTCGGGGCAATAGGCCAATTTCGGCGAACAGTTCCCAGGACAATTCCCGGCGGCCCATCAAACCCTGTTGTCTAAACAGAATAACCGCCATCAACAGGATAGAGAACACCACCATCCGGATACCCGGAATGCCGGTGGTCTGGAAAACGATAAAATTAAGCGGACCATCGAGGAATCGCAGGGCCTCCATCAAAATAGTCACCACAATCGCCGAAATAATGGACCCCGAAATAGAACCGATGCCCCCCAATACCACGATCAGCAGGATATCAAAGGTCTTTAAAAACATAAACTGCTTGGGATCGATGGTGGTAAGGTGGTGGGCCAGCAGGGCCCCTCCAACCCCGGCAAAAAAAGCCGAAAGGACGAACGAAAGGAGCTTCATGTTAAACACGTTGATTCCCATGGCTTCCGCAGCGATCTCGTTATCCCGGATCGCCTTAAACGCCCGCCCGTAGCTGGATTTTATAAGGGCCACGATAAACAGGATCGTAAAAGCCGCGGTTCCCCATGCCCACCACATGGTGGTAAACCGGGGGAGTCCCTTTAAGCCCAGGGAACCGTTGGTAATGGTCTGGAGGTTGGTGAACACCACCCGGATTATCTCCGAGAAGCCCAGGGTAGCGATGGCCAGGTAATCGTCCCGAAGTCGCAGAACCGGGGCTCCGATAAGGAAACCGAAGAACGCCGCGATAAGCCCCGCGATGATCAGGGCGGGCAAAAAGGGAATCGTGATATGGGCCAAAAAGGGTTCGATGGGCTTTAAGAAAAAGTTCATCTGTTTTTGGTCCGCGGTCATGGTGAGCAGGGCGCAAGAAAAGGCCCCGATGGACATAAAACCCGCGTGGCCCAGGGAAAAAAGTCCCGTAAAACCGTTCAGCAGGTTAAGCGACAGGGCTAGGATGATATTGATGGCGCAGAGCTTAAAGATCTGCATGGAGAAGGGATCGAGGAACGCGTTGGCCCCCGTCAACAGGGCCGCCAGAAGCAGGATTCCCCCGACGTTCAAAAGCCTTCGATTTTTCTTGTTCAACGGAAAAAAGCTCATACCTTTTCCCCCTGATTCTTACCCAAAAGGCCCGTGGGCTTTACCAACAGCACGATAATGAGCAGAATAAACGCAAAGGCGTCCCGGTACCCCGTTAAATCGGGCAAAAACGCCACGGTCATAATCTCTATAATTCCCAAAAGGAAGCCTCCAAGGACGGCCCCGCCGATGGAACCAATACCCCCGATTACCGCGGCGATAAAGCACTTGAGCCCCGGCATAATTCCCATAAGGGGTAGCAGTTGGGGGTACTTGAGGGACCACATAATTCCCCCGATGGCGGCCAGGGTGGACCCGATTCCAAAGGTAATGGAAACGGTCCGGTTTACATCGATCGCCATGAGCTTGGCCGCGTCTTGGTCCGTAGAGACCGCCCGCATGGCCATACCGGTTTTTGTTCGATTGACGATAAAAAGCAGGATTCCCAAAACGATAAACGTGATAACGGGAATGTAAAAACTAACGCTGACGATCTGGACCTTACCAAATTTTACAACGGTAGAAAACAGATCGGGAACATTAAAAGCCTTCGGCCGGGCGTCAAACAGAACGATGGCTAGGTTTTCGATAAGAAACGACGCGCCGATGGCGCTGATCATAATAGAAATTCTTGGAGAATTCCGGAGGGGCCGATAGGCTACCCGTTCCAAACCAATACCGAAAGCGCAGGTAAGGGCGATAGCCACGATAAAGGCTACCCACCAGGGCATAATAGCGGAGCTTACCAAATAAAAGGCAAAATAGGCGCCCAACATAAAAATATCGCCGTGGGCAAAGTTGATAAGCCGGAGGATTCCGTACACCATGGAATAACCGATGGCGATAAGGGCGTACAAACTACCTAACGAAAGGGCGTTCGCGACGTGTTGGAAAAATATTCGTGGGTCCATGGTTCCTTCTTATTAAAAAGGTCCGGCGCGGGGATCTAACTCTCAGCGCCGGACTTGTTTATGATTACTCGGTTACGGGGTTACTTAAGGACGAACGGTGGTCAGATACTGGAACTTACCGTCCTTAACGATCTTAATAACCGCGTCTTTTTCCGCGTTCCGATCCGCGTCGATGGTGATGGACCCAGCGGCGCCCTCGAAGTTCGTGGTTTTAGCTATCTCGTCCCGGATCTTCACCGGATCCACCGAGTTGGCCCGTTTAATCGAATCCAGGATTACTAGGTACGCGTCGAAACCCAGGGCGGCTACCGCAGCGGGTTCCTTGTTATACTTAGCCCGGAATTCTTTTAAGAAAACCGCGCTGGTTCCGTTGATGGGGACGTCGTTGGCGAAGAAGGTAGAGAAGGTTGCCCCTTCCACTTCCTTGCCCCCCACGTCCAGGAAAGCCTGTTCATCCCAGGTATCTCCGCCCAAGAAGGGGGTCTTGATGCCCAACTGCCGGGCCTGTTTGATCAACAGAGCGCTTTCGGTAAAGTTTCCGGGGGCAAAAATAACGTCCGGTTTGGCTTTCATAATGTTGGTTAGCTGGGCGTTAAAATCCTGGTCCCCGGTGTTATAGTCCGCTTGGGCGACGATCGCGTTGGGATCCCCGGTAAGCTTAACAAAGCTGTCCACGAAGAATTTTGCCAGACCCACGGAATAGTCGTTGGAAACCTCCCGTACAATGGCCGCTTTTTTGGCCCCCACGTTTTTAAACGCGTAGGTAGCCATAACCTGGCCTTGGAAGGGGTCCAGGAAGCAGACGCGGAAATAGTACTCGTTTCCCTTGGTTACGTTGGGATTGGTACACGAGGCTCCCACCGCGGGAATCTTCGCTTCCGCGAAAATGGGTCCGCCGGACATGGAAAGGGAAGATCCCCAACTGCCCACCACCGCGTTCACCTTGGCCTGCTGGGCCAGCATGGTCGCCGCGTTAGCCGCTTCGACCTTGTCGGATTTGTTATCCGCCACCACCAGCTCAATGTTGTACGTTTTGCCGCCCACGGTTACCGTGGGGTACAGGGCGTTCGCCAGTTTTACGCCCTCCGCCTCATCGGCGCCGCCAGCGCCGTTAGCCCCGGTCAGGGGCTCAAACACGCCAATTTTTACCGTGTTCGATTTGGCCGCGCCGCCACCACAGCTGGCCAAGACGACCGCCGCGACCGTGGCGGCGACGAGAGAACCGATCCTTTTCATCACTGTTCCTCCTAGTGCTTCCGTATCTATATTAAGAAGCTGAAGTCTTATAATAAATGAGGTTCTCGTAAAAGTCCATTACTTTTACGGCTTTCCCGACAGTCGCTCCTACTTTTAAAAGGGTCTCTCGTTTATAACGTTTTCCTTCATAGACAAATAGGAGCTTTTGTAGCTATCATGGGGTATACAAGGAGTTATATAGTAACATGGAACAAACCCTTTCGTACGTGCTCGTAACCCCCTATACGGTGGCTAAAAGCCGTACCGGCGGTGTAATCGCCCGACTACTTTCCCGGTTGGATCTGGAATTGGTGGGGGCCCAGATGATCGCCCCGGATGAGGACTTCGTAAAACGGTACGCGGGTCTTATCCGCAGTCAAAAAGATCCCGCCAACCCCAAGGCTTCGGAATTATTAGCCCAGTACGTGGAGCGCAATATGGCCCCCTCGGGAGGTCGACGGCATCGATCTCTGCTTTTACTGTTCCGGGGAACCGATCCCTGCAGAAAACTATCGGATATCTGCGGAGCCCTCTATGCGGAGAACAGAAGCGTCGAATCGATCACCGGC
Source organism: uncultured Treponema sp. (assembly GCA_964425215.1). Classification (GTDB taxonomy): domain Bacteria; phylum Spirochaetota; class Spirochaetia; order Treponematales; family Breznakiellaceae; genus CAYRLW01. Next base: position 103,176 of record CAYRLW010000005.1, on the reverse strand, counting down.
GAGACTATCCGGGATACCTACGCGGATCTAATTTACGATCCCCAGGACCCCGCAAAGGTAAGCTATTTTGAGCCTGCGGTCCTAACCCCCCGCAGTCAAGAGGCGGCGGATGAAAACCTACAACTATTCGCCCAATTTTTGCCGGGTCAGCCGAACTTGGTAGAAAATATGACCTACCCTACACCCGAAAAAATCCAACGGACCCTGGTTATTATAAAGCCGGACAACTGGAAGTACGCTTCTTCCCGGCCAGGAACCATTATCGATATGTTCTCCCGCACGGGCCTACGGATTATCGGCGTCAAGGTGCATCGAATTTCCATAGCCGAAGCGTTGGAATTTTACGGCCCCGTTAAGGACGCCCTTAAATCAAAGTTAGGACCCATTTTTGGACGGAAGGCCAAAGAAATTTTAGAGGCCGAGTTCAAAATTAAACTGAGCGAAGCGACGGAAAGGGCTCTTATCGATAGTTTCGGTATGGAATACGCGGTGGATCAGTTCGAGCAGATCGTGGAGTTCATGTCCGGGATTCGGCCCGACCAATGCCCCGTGGAGGAGATGCACAACCCGGGAACGGTTAAATGTATGATCATGATCTACGAAGGAGAGAACGCGGTCAATAAAATACGGGATGTCCTGGGTCCCACGGATCCCCTCAAGGCCCCCGGTGGGACCGTACGGCGAGAGTTTGGAAGCAACGTGATGGTCAATACGGCCCACGCGTCCGATTCCCCGGAAAACGCCGTTCGGGAGATGGGTGTAGTGAAAATAGAACACAACTCCTGCGCGGAAATTATTAAAGCCTACCTGAGCGTAAAAGCGTAGATTTTTGTATACCCGGTAGCTCATTCAAAACTCAGAGAGTTTTGAATGAGTTACCTATGATATAGTCAATTGAGGATTACTATGAATGTGTATGAAAAGCTACGGAAAAATGGTATTGATCTCAATGAAACCGATATTACCTTCATAGTAAAAAAATACAGCATAAAAGAAATATCAATATTTGGTTCCTCTATTAGAGATGATTTTAAACAAAATAGCGATATAGATTTATTAATTGAATTTATGAATTCCGAATCAATTTCCTTATTTGATATCATTGATATTCAAGAATATTTTGAGAAATTAACCAAACGTAAAATCGATATTGTTGAACCAGCAGGATTAAAAAATCCCTATAGGAAAAGTTCTATTCTTAAAAATAAGGTACCGCTTTATGTCGCTTAGTGAACGAGATAAGAGTTATATTTTCGATATGATCAATTATTCTCAAGAAATAATCGATATTACTTTTGATGAGAATCATTCAAGTTTTCAACAGAATCGCCTTAAAAGATTAGCGGTTGAAAGATTAATTGAGATTATTGGTGAAGCCGCAAATCATGTTTCCAAGGAAGTAATTGAAAATAATAATGATATACCTTGGTCAAAAATCATAGGTTTGAGAAATAAAATTGTTCATGATTATGGTGAAATATTAACAGATCGAATTTGGTTGATAGCAACAAAGTCAATTCCAGAGCTTTTAAAACAGCTAAAAGATAAAAAATTCATATAATTGAGGCTCATTCAAAACTCAGAGAGTTTTGAATGAGCTACCTTACCTATTTCCAAAATACCGCGAGAGGTCTTTCTACTTCTTTGTATCTGAAGCCGCGCTTTGGGTAGCCGCCGGCGGTTCAATATTTAGCAGATCTACTTCAAAAATGAGGGTGGAATAGGGGGGGATTACGTTTCCCGCCCCGTTTTCACCGTAGGCTAGGGTCGAGGGAATATAGAACTTATACTTGCTTCCCACGGTCATCAACTGGATCCCTTCGGTCCAACCGGGGATTACCTGGTCAAGCTGGAATACCGCCGGCTCTCCCCTTTGGATTGAGCTGTCAAAGGTGGTACCGTTGGTTAGGGTCCCCACGTAGTTGACCTTTACCGTGTCCGTAGGAGCCGGTTTCTTTCCCGTGCCTTCGGAGATCACCTCGTATTGAAGACCGCTGGAGGTGGTTTTGACCCCGGGTTTTTTACCGTTTTCCGCCAGAAATTTCGCTTCATCGGCCTTATTTTTCTCGCTTTTTTTCGCCATCGCCACGGTCATGGCCGCTTGTATCTTCGCGGTAGCCTCGTCGTTGGTCATTTTGGTTTTTTTATTTTCCATAACGTCTTTTAAACCGTTCATAAAGGCGTTATAATCCACTTCCACACCCGTTTCTTTGATGCTAGTTCCAATGGCCAACCCAAAAGCGTAACTGGTGTCCGCTTTGGATGGGGCTTGGGTTTCCGCGCTCGGAGCGGCCGTTTGGGCTCCCGCGGAACCGTCTTTGGTTTTGGAATCCGAGTTTCCTTTAGTGCTACAGGCAAAAAGAACTACCGAAGCCATAAAAATAGAGAGAATGATTTTCTTCATACTATTCCATTCCAGAGTTACAAAATAGCCGATTTATATAATTCGGCCCCCTCGAAAGGGAAACCCTAGCATACCCAGAACGGATAAGAACCGCAATAGGCCAAAAATGAGAGTAAACAGCGGTTTTGCATACCATGGAAGTTTAAAGGAGCTTCGGTTGCCTAGATCTACGGGGTCCCTGCGGGTTCTCGGTTAAACTCTATGGTAAACCGGGTTTGTTGACCCGTTTGAACGGAAAAATCCGCGGAAAGTTGTTGAGCCATAAGACGAACCACCTGTAAGCCGAACCCCTTAGTTACGCTGGGGTCCCCATTTTGGGGAAAATTTCCCCCGTCGTCTTCGACCCACACTCGGACCCGTTTATCCAGGTTCTTTACTCCCACCGTGATGGTTCCCCGATGCCCCCCGGGAAAAGCGTGTTTTATGGCGTTGACGATCAATTCGTTGACCATGATCCCCAGGGAAAACAGGACCCGAGCTCCCAGGACCACGGGTTCCATATCCTTTTTAATTTCCACGGGGAAGGTCATTTCCTGGGTCCCCACAATTTTGTCTATCAATGGGGAAAGATACTCGGAAGCCGACAGAGCCCCTATCCCATCGGAACGGTACAGCTTATCGTAGAGGACCATCATACTGTTAAGCCTACTTCGGGCTTCCAAAAGGGCGGTTCGGGCCTTTTCATCGGATAGGGTTTCCGATTGCAAAGAAAGGAGGCTGGAGATCACGCTCATATTATTCTTAATCCGGTGGTGAACTTCCCGTAACAGTAATTCCTTTTCCTCTAATAATTCCTTTATCCGTTCCTCCGAGGCCCGTAATTCGGTTATATCATGGAGAAGGAATAAAAATCCCAACCGAATTCCCCGGTACGATTTAATAGGTGAAACTGAAAGATCGTAGGTTTTCTTCTGTTCAGAAAGATTAACGGATATCTCTTTTCGCCCTCCGGATAGTTGAAAATGATCCTTAAAAACATCCTTCCATTCCGACGGCAGGGCTGTCACATCCTGACCAATACTGTTTTCGGGTACCAGGTTCAAATAGGTTTGGGCGGAATTGTTATAATCGATGATCCTGCCGTGGGTGTCAAAGACCACCGCGATATCGGAAATATTGTCAAAAACCGTAGAACGGGCGATGGGGGCGAACGAAAAGAGCCGGTACTTCATCAATGCGATCAGATACGCCAGACCGGTGAATACGATGGTACTGGGTGCGAAACTGTACCCCTTGATGGGGGTAATCTTAAAGTTAAAAAGGGTATCCACGGTAATGGGGATGAGGATTCCTATAAAAAGCAGGAGGGTGGTCTTACGATTAAGAGCCCGATCCACCAGGGATATTAAAAAGAGAACAAGGGCGGCGAGCACCAAAAAAAGGTTATATATACTGCTTATGGCGTAGAGAATCCCCCCTTGATAATGAAGAACCGAGAAGACCCCCGTGTTGTCTAAGGTAAAATCATAGCGGAACAGGCGGTGCCAGGGACTTGTAAGGGACGCGACGATGGATACGAGGGGGATAGTCAGCAACAAAATCCAGGTTTTACAACTGAGCCAACGATCGTGGCCCGTGTATTCCACGGCTAAAACAAAAATAGCCGGGGTTAATAGGCGGGTGGGAACGTACATGAGCATGGAAAGTAAAAGCCGGGGGACGTACCATACGGTCATAATAGAAAGGGCGTATATAAGCGTCCAGCCCACCCCTAGCCACATCATCCACATAAAAGGAAGCGCCGCGGGAGAATCGGGGTACCTACGAACGTAGAGGGCTATTTTGGCGCAGAGGAACGCGGCGATTACCAGGGGCCATATATAGGGGGTATAGACCATTGTGGAATCATTATGACATCGATTGTTCATTTTGTCTATATTTTTCTCTAAAAACTCCACATCAACGAACTATTTACGGAATTTAATCTTTACAATTTTTCACGGTACCTTCCAGGGGGTCTTTTATTGGACACGGATTCTCTATTTTGATATATTTACCAGGGAGACTGTTATGAAACTATATAGCCGTGGACAGGTACTTTTGTTTTCCCTTCTCAGCGCCCTTGTAGTATCCTCCGCGATCGTGGGGGTGTCGGTTCTGTATGGCTTCCCTGGGCAAAAAAAAGCAGGGGACCAAAACTCCGCTGTTACGGTTTCTTCGGAAAGCTCCAGAACCCAGGACGCTTTTGAAGCCCTACACCTGCGGCAATCCCCTGAAAACGCCGACCTGGTAAAGACCTCCGACTTGACCCCCTATTCGGAGGACGAAAAAGAAAATATAAGCGTGTACGAACGCCTGAACGAGGCGGTCGTAAATATCACCACCGAAACCGTGGGTATCAACTGGTTCCTCGAACCGGTTCCCCAGGAAGGGGGTTCCGGGTCCGGGTCCATCATCGATACCCGGGGCTACGTGCTTACGAACAACCACGTTATCGATAAGGCCTACAAGGTGTTTATCAACCTCGCCGACGGGAGCCAGTACGAGGGTACCCTGGTGGGAACGGACCCGGAAAACGATATCGCGGTCCTTAAATTCAATCCACCCAAGGGAATGCAGTTGAAAACCGTCCCCTTTGGGGATTCGAGCAACCTGAAGGTGGGACAGAAGGTGCTAGCCATCGGAAACCCCTTTGCTCTGGAACGAACCCTTACTCGGGGTATCGTTTCGGGCCTGGGAAGGCCCATTCAGACGTCTAATCAAAACATTATTAAGGATATGATCCAGACCGACGCATCCATCAACCCGGGCAATTCGGGGGGGCCCCTTTTGGATTCCCAGGGCCGGATGATCGGAATTAACACGATGATCTATTCCCCCTCCGGCGGTTCCGTGGGCATTGGATTCGCGATCCCGGTAAACACGGCCAAACGGGTGGTAGCGGAGCTCATCCAGTACGGGAAGGTTCGACGGGGGTGGATCGACGCGACCATGGTTCAGCTGTTCCCCGCCCTGGTTAATTACGCCAAACTGCCCGTTTCCAGCGGTCTCTTGGTTTCCCGCACCAAACGGAACGGATTAGCCGAACAGGCGGGTATACGCCAGGGGACGGAACCGGTACGGTACGGAGCCGACGTGATCTACCTGGGGGGAGATATTATTACCAAGGTAGACGGCGTAAAGATCAACCGTTTAGCGGATCTGTATTCGGCCCTGGAGGATAACAAGGGGGGAGATAGGGTTCCCGTGGAAATAAACCGGAGCGGTAAAACTATTACCCTGGAAGTAACCCTGGCGGATCGAGATTCGATCCTATCTAATCAGTAAGGTTTTCTAGGTACGATTGGATCACCTCGGCGATGGGACCTTCGGAAACCGGAATCACCTCGATGCCGAAGGCGCCCATGGCCCGTTTAGCCCCCTCGCCGATACGGCTTACCAAGAGTTTCCGTACCCCCTGACGGGATAGCTCGGCGGCCATGCCGGTCTTGCACCCCCGTAACGCGGTCTCCGAAAGGAGACTTTGGTCTACGACCCGACGGTTTTCTACCGTAAAAATGGTGTAGGTATCGGTTTGACCAAAGTGGGGATTCAGGTTCCCATCCTTAGTCGGAACAGCGATTTTCTGTATCATCTCTTCCTCCGGCCGTAGAACCGCGTTCCCCTGGGAAAACACGAGCATCTTACCGTTCACGAGCCCATCGGCCACCTTTTTTCGAGCCGTTTCTATAATTCTTCCAAAGGTTTGCCGGGACACCCCCATCCTTTGGGCCGCCGCCTCCTGGTACAGACCCTCATAGTCCGCCAGACGCAGAGCCTCCACCTCATCAAAGGTAAGCCGCACCTCTTCTAAATCGCAAAGCGGCGCGTCTATGGGTTTAAAGGCGACGATCCTTGGCCGAATGGCGATTCGCCTATGCATCATCGGTCGAGCCATAGGGGTATGGGTCCTCCAGTTTTGGGCATTTTCCCATTTACTATATCAGGGGACGGATAAATTCTCAAGGGACTTTCCGGGGGCCCTTTGTCCAAGGGTCTGGGGGACCAGTCCACGGGCTGGTTTTCCAGGCTTCTAGATGGCCCCCAATTCTTTCCCTACCCGAATAAAGGCGGATACACAGCGGTCTACCATGTCGTCGGTATGGCCCGCGGATAATTGAACGCGGATCCGGGCCGAGCCCCGGGGAACCACGGGAAAGCTAAAGGCGATAACGTAGATCCCCTCTTCCAATAACCGTTCCGCCATGGAAACCGCCCGGTTTTCGTCGTGTAAAAGGACCGGAACGATGGGATGATCCCCCGGCCGGATTTCAAAGCCCGCTTGGGTCATGGAGGTTCTGAACCGCAGGGTGTTTTTCCTCAGTTGGGTTCGCAGATCCTCTGCATGGGCCGCCAAACGTAGGGCCGCCCGAGTTCCCCCCACGATGGCCGGCGCCAGGGTATTGCTAAAGAGGTAGGGGCGGGCCTTCTGACGAAGCCATTCCACCAGTTCCTTCCGCCCCGCCACACAGCCTCCCGAAGCTCCCCCCAAGGCCTTCCCGAAGGTGGTGGTGATTAGATCCACCCGGCCCATGACGCCGCAATACTCCGCCGTTCCCCGACCGCGGGGACCCACAAACCCCGTGGCGTGGCTGTCGTCCACCAAAACCAGGGCATCGTAGGCCTCCGCCAAATCGCAAATCGGTCCCAGGGGAGCTATGTCGCCGTCCATGGAAAATACCCCGTCGGTCACGATAAGCCGGTACTTAGAAGCCTGGGCTTCCTTAAGTTTGGCTTCCAAATCGGCCATATTCAGATGGTCATAAATATAGCGGGTAGCCTTACAGAGCCGGACCCCGTCGATTATCGAAGCGTGGTTCAAAGAATCGGTTAGAACCGCGCTATCGGCGTCCAAAAGGGCTTCAAAGACCCCGCCGTTGGCGTCAAAACAGGATGAAAAAAGGATAGCGTCATCGGTTCCTAAAAATTCGGCGATCTCCCGCTCCAACATTTTATGGGCCCCCTGGGTACCGCAGATAAACCGCACCGAAGAAAGTCCGTATCCCCACTCCTCCATAGCTTCGCAGGCTCCTTGCCGTAATTCGTTCCGATTCGCCAGGGCCAGGTAATTATTGGCGCAAAAATTAAGGGCCTCCATCTCCGTTCCGTTAGCCAATTGAACCCGAATCGATGTCCCCTGGGAACTAGAAAGGACCCGTTCACCCTTATACAGGCCCTGGGCCCTTAAATTTTCAAGCCGTTCCTGAATATCCGCTTTAATTTTTCCGTACATATCCGCCTCCTATGGTATCCTATAACGGGGATTAAAAAACTAAAACCCTAGAGGCTCTTTCAAAAGTCTGTTACTTTTGAAAAAACCTCCCTACCGTACAATTCCCGCCCCCAGCCCCACAAACATACCGGCGGACACGGAATCAATCCAGCCTCCGGTGTATACGCTAAGGACAAAAAGCGAGGGGACGGGGAAAAGATGGAGTTCCATTCCCCAAAGAATCGGGGCCCCATCCCAAAAGGGTCCCCCGTCTAAACCGAAGTCCGACTGGGCGGAAATTCCTCCGCTGAACGTACGCCCCCTAACCTCCAACGCCCCGCTACCCACCAAACGGGGTAGCTCTGCGCCGGAAGCCCAGTGAAGGGCCGGCGATACCAGCACCGTGGGCCGTAGGGCTACGGGATCCGCCACTGGTAGGCCCCGCTCTGACAGGCTTGGCTCTGGTAGGTTCGGGGCCGATCGATTTTGCGCCGGGGGCAGTGAAAATTCCCAGGCTAGGGGGAGGCCCACCAAAAAGCCCGGCCGACCGTTAAAGGGGGTCGTTCCATCGGTGAAGGACCAGAGGTAGGCCACGGATAGGGCTGTTTTAGGGAACATCGTCCCGGGAATGACGTCGAAGGCGTGGGTAAGGGAGGCCCCCAGGGCCGTGTCCCCATTGCTTCCTGGCTGGGGTGTAACCGAGGCGGTAGCTGCGATGTTCCATCCATCAAAGGGGACCACCGAAAGGGCCGCCGCGAAGGGGAGACTTTGGAAAGAACCGGGGCTCCGGTAGGGGTATCCAAACAGCAAGGCCGTATCAAACTGAAAAGACGGGGCGCTGGATAGTTCCGGAGATGGGGCGAAGAGTAGTCCCCCGAGTCCGGAAAACACCGTTTCCGGCCGAACCACCATCGAAGAGTCAATCCGAACGGAGGTTTTTAAGCGAAAGGTTTCGGTTGCCCCTTCCGAGGAAGGTCCGGCGCTTAGGACCGCCGAATAGACCCCATCGGCCACGCTCATTCCCTGTAAGTCCCGGCCGTCCCATCGGTAATGCTGGATCCATGAACTAAAATTATCCAACTTTTTCGAAAATACCACCGCCCCGGAGGAATCGGTGATCTCCAGGCGAGCCCAGCCGGGGGCGCTGACAAAAAAGGAAAAATCCACGGTCCCCAAAAGTCCCGGATTATGGGGGTTAAAACGGTTCCTATCCGCGGAAAAAGCTTCTGCCCTAAAAGCCGCGGGCATAAGGACAAACTCTTCCACCCTAACGCTATTCGGGGAAACGTACACCGCCCTTTCGCGATCTTCATACCCAAAGGCCCGCACCCTAAGGCTATGAAGCCCCACGGGAAGCGTAAGCTGGGGACCCACCGCTCTTTTATCGTCCACCCATATTTGAATCGACAGCGGAGATGGGGTCGCCACCCCCGGGGCCCCACGGATGGACAGCGACACGGTACCGGTCAGAGGGGTCAACGTTTTAGTAACGATTATTTTATTTCCCCCGCTGATAGTCACGGTTAACCGCTCGTCCCGGTAGGCCTCCTTGGAAATGACCACATCGTAGACCGTCGCGGGCAATCCGGTAAGCACCAGCGGGGTGATTCCCCTTTTAATTCCATTCAGGTAGACATCCGCCGCCGAGGGGGTTGTTTGAATTTCCAAACCCTCCCCCTGGACCACGTCGATTGAATCGGCAAACAGGGGGGAAAGGAAGAACAATCCGATGAGAAAAGCCAAGGGGGATGAAATCCTACGGAACTTCATAGAAGAAAAGTATAGTAGGGTTTTGATAAAAGTCTATCGGTCTTAATGTCTAATGTCACAATGATTAGGGAAAAATTAAAAATGGGAAGCAGTCGCTCGGTAGCCCTTTCGGGTCATTCCTACGCCCTATCCCGGTCAAGCCGCCTGGTAAGCCGTGCTAAAGGGGTGGAGGAACTGTGGAACGGTCTATCCCAGTTCGATCGGGTCAAGTCATTTGTATCGATGGATCGGGGGGAGATAGCTAGAAAATTGACCGCCATTCGGGATACCCTGGTACAGCACGACGGTATAATCGTCAACGTAACCGCCGGCGGAGAAACCCTCGATACCGCCGTGGCCCAGGTAGCTTCCCGCTTCGCATCCTTTGGCGTGCCCCGGCCCCGAAAACGGGGGACCGAAACGGCGGAATCCTTCTATCCCCTGATTCATCCAAATCCATCGAAAAAGCCGCATTATCGCGCTGGACACCCTCTAGGAGCCTGGCGGAATTGCAGATTTTTAGAGCCCAAGGGTTCCCTTAGGCTCAAAAAATCCCGATTAAGTCGGCTCCTTGGGGAGTTTGCAAGGTACAGGTCCGACAAACTCCTGTAAGATAAAATTTTTAGAACCCGTGGGCCCTAAAATTTGGTAAAGAAACCCTCCTCTTGGACTAATTTGCAGAATTTTTTGTAATCCTGCGACCTGACCACCAGCCGGTTGCCCTCCGCGCGGAAATAAAGCCCCCGGACTTTTGCCTTAACCAAGAGCGTTTGAACGACGGAAGGGGGACTATGCAGGTTAAAAATAAAAGCCCCCTCCTGGTCGGAAAGGAGGGATGCCCGGGTGTTAAGGTCCTTAAAAAAACGTTCCCACCGTTCAGAGGGTTCGGAATCGATGAGGGTCTTAAATTTTTTGATTCGAAGCTGAAGATCCTCTGGATTTTCGCATCCCCGAATAAAGGAATCTTCGCTTATACGGTATCTCTCCATCCCCAAGGGGATACCGATTTGCTGTAGGAAAAGTTTCCGTTCCAGGGAATGACCCCGGAAGGTGACCAGTAGCAATTCTTTGTCGGCGATGGCTTCGTAGGTCCGCGGGTTTTGGATCTGATATTCCTTTTGCAGACCCAGACAGTAGGCCCCCAGGGGCGTTACACGGATATGGGAAAGACAATCGTAGGATGAAACGTTCCGCTCTTGACCGCCGATATAGAGGGGCTTATTGGGTTCGGTTTCGGTGATCTCCACCAGTCCCAATAGGGACATAAGGTACCAATAGCCCCGAAACAGGGGAAGGCCTAAAAGAATATTCCGTTGGGGCCCCCAAACGTACACATACCTATCGTATTCCGCAACAATCCGCTGGTTGTCGTTCAGGACCAGTTGATCGCCCCTGCACCTAAGCCCGTGCATTTCGGTGTAATAGTCCGTGTACCTAAAAGTCCGCTCTCTAAGATAGAGGGACCAATATAGATCTTCCACGGAATACCACGTACGATTTTTGGCACACTCGTAAAAAACTTGATAAAAAAGGTTCCGCGAAGGGGGAATATCCGAGGGAATATGGGCGTCGTTGGTGTTTTTTAGGGACAGGTGGTCGTTTAAAATATAAAATTCTGTCCAGGCTCCCAAAAAAGGTCCCGAGGATGAAGGCCTCTGGTTGGGGGCGAAAAAAATTTTGATTAAGTTTTGGATAGTGGAAAGACTATCCTCGTCTTTATGTTTAAGCTGGAAACGGAGGGTTACGTACCAACGAAAAAAAAGATCGATTGGGTCCAATCTGTATTTTTTGGAAAGACTGAATTCGGCCTGACCGCAAAGAGGACGGATTTTATTTAGTAAAGTCTTATTCATTCCCTTACGGATCCACTCCCCATGGGTTTTTGTGGTATCCGACTTGAGCACGTCCTCGCACACGTTTATTAAAAGGTTCAGGGTCTCGAAAATGGTTCCCTCGTTGCTCCAGGGAAGCTCGTCCGGTTGTTCCGTACCCTCGTAGGTGTAACCTTCCGGTTTCGGTAAAAAGGGTAAAAACACCTCCCTAAAGAGAGGTATAAGCCAAAGATACTCCGTCTTAAGGGTTTTAAAGAAGCTAAGCCCCTTTTCGGCTTCCGTATCTAAAATCCCATTATAGCTGTAATTCCAATACCCCCTCTTCAATATCGTAATGTTATATTTTTTCTCCAGGCTAGGAATGTGGACGAATTCCCAAAAAACGGTGGTTTGAATCGTCTCCTTAAGCCAGGGTTTTAGGCTAGAAAAAAAAGCGTCGAATTCTTCTTGGTTTTTAAAATCTAAAAACTGGGCTATTTCTGTGGCGATTTCATCCTTATTGGCCGGTTTTTTCCTACCCGGTCCAAGCAAAAATTGGGCCATGGGCCGCAGGGTGTCCACGGTCAAGGCCATTAACTGGGAATATATTGTCCCTTTTAAAGTTTCCATAGGAAATCCCTACTTTCGCGAACCTAAGAGGAAATCTATATCCTCTGGGGTAAGAGATTTAGCCAAATCCGAATCCGATACGAGGACAGACTGGATGAGATCGACCTTTCTTTCTTGGAGTTCCAACATACGTTCCTCAATGGTATCCTTTGCTATTAGCCGGTAACTAAAAACCGGTTTGGTCTGGCCTATACGATGAATACGGTCCACCGCCTGGGCTTCCGCGGACTGATTCCACCAGGGATCAAAAATAAACACATAATCCGCCGCGGTCAGGTTAAGTCCCACCCCTCCGGTTTTTAATGTCATAACAAAAGCTTTAATAGAATCGTCGGTTTGAAAGCGTTGAACCAAGGCCTGACGGTCCACCGTGGCCCCGGTCATAATAAGGTTGCCAATATTTCGATTCCCCAAATCTTGGGAGAGGAGGTCCACGGTAGCCAGATGATTGGTAAATATTAAACACTTATGCCCCTCGGCTACCAGGTTCTCCACCATCTCCATCAGGTATTCCCGTTTCGCGGATACACCGCCGTATTCCCCCTCTGTCTCGGGAACCCCGGCTAAACGTCGGAGTTCGGTCAGGGCTTGAAACACCCTAAAAATTGTCTTAGGAATACCTTCCTGGATAAAGGAAATTTGAATTTTTTCTTGAAGTTCCCGACGACGGCGTTCATACAAGGTAAAATGATCCTGATCCAACTCGATCAGTACGGTCTGCTCGGTCTTAGACGGTAATTCGGATAGAACGTCCTGTTTTAAACGACGCAGGATGAAGGGGTAAATTTTTAGTTTTAATTCCCTGATAACCTGGGAATCCCTCTGTTCTTGAATAGGACTTAGGTAGGCTTTCATAAACTCGGATTTTTTACCGAATAACGAAGGGTTAAGGAAATTGAACAAACTGTAGAGTTCACCCAGATTATTTTCCATCGGGGTTCCGCTTAGGGCAATCTTATGGGCGGCCTTAAGAGAAAATACGGCGTGGGAAGTTTTGGCTTCCGAATTTTTGATGGTTTGCGACTCGTCTATTATGAGATAGTGCCAAGGGATAGACACAAACTCCTTTTGATCTATGCGGGCGGTGGCGTAGGTGGAAAGGACCACCTGGGTTTCCGGTGCCCTTAGCTGTTGGGAATCCCTTTGGGAACCATAAAAAACCTGGACCCGCAATTCGGGGGCAAAACGGCGAAGTTCCGCTGTCCAATTGTAAATCAGGGATCGGGGGATCAGAATCAAACTTGGTTCTTTTAACCCCCGCCGGTACGCTCCGCGAAGCAGGGCAATGACTTGTATGGTTTTACCCAAGCCCATATCATCGGCAAGGCACCCGCCCAGGCCGTGCTCGGACAGGTGTTCCAACCATTGGACACCGTAGACCTGATAGGGCCGCAGGGTACCTCCCTCTATGGGGTACTCGGCGTTCCTCTGAGAAACCTGGTTAATTCCTTGAAAAAATTGTAGCGCCCGTTTCCAAGCGGCCCCCGTGGCGCTAATACTCCGCAGATCCGTCAGGACGGGAACGTCAAAGAAAGAGACCTCCACGTCGGATTCGGACCTTACATTGATAAGCCGCTGAAGCCTTTGTAATTCCCGGGGAAGGGGATACGCTTTGGTCCCATCCTGGAGCCGAAGAAAACCCTCTTTTTTATATTTGTTTAGAAGAGAGGCGTAGGAAAATTCCTGTCCATCAATATCCACCCGTGCTGTACCTTTGAGAAAATCGATTCCAGAACCGAAATCGAATTGAACTAGAGGTTTAAATACGGAGATTTTATAGGATCGGAGCAATTGGGATTCCAATAGAACAAAGGTATCGACCAATTCACCGATATGTTCCGTAATAAAGCGGGCCGCGAATTCGGGGGCTAAAATAAAATATCCCTGCTCCTCATAGACACCGGTCTGGGCGTCCTTCCCCAATTTCGCGAGAACCGTTTTAAATTGATCCACCGGGTCTACGGGGAACAATACCTCCGCCACGGCGATAGTCCTGCTGTCCTCGTCCAGCTCTACGACCTTAATAATATCCTTTTCCTCAAAAAATAGGGGCGGATACCCTTCCACGGTGGGCACGGGACGAATATGCAGGTATCCGTATGGATCGATCTCTTTAAAAATTAAGGCGTTCTGGGTTTCCAAAGTACCTACAATCCGTTGATAGTAGTTTTTATAACGAATTTCCAGGGAAGGAAAACGACTGACGGCGATAGAAAGGTACACCGGCAAATCTTCCCGTTTTATTTTTGCCCCTAGGGCTTGGATATCCTTCCATAATGGGCCCATATCCGCTACAGTATAGATTTGGGTTCCCCACAGCACCTGCTGGCTGGAGATGGCTAAGACTTTTGACTTTTCCTTGGACTTCGATTTTTCCTCGGTCCCCATAGGGGAGCCGTCTTGGGCTTCTAAACCGACAGTGATGGATACCCCGGAATTTGCAGTGTCTTCAACCAAGAGAACCAAGCGGAATATACCTTCGGCAAAGGTCAGGGGCTGAAAATCCGCATCCACGGTCTGAGAAGTGGCTAGGGCCAATTCTATCAGATGGGGCCTCGGATCGTAGACTACCTGGAATTCGGGATCGAGAGGGTTAAGGCCCCAGGAGAAAAGGATAGTGTCCTGATTCAAGGAAGCGGAAAACTCCCGGAGAGCAAGCCGTTGAATTCCCGTGAACCGACGAAAATCCGGCTCCAGAGCATTGCCCCGTGCGTCCACCAAGGTCAGCGCCCAGTGTTCTGAAATTCGAAGAAGACGGAAAAAGAAAGACCCTCGGCGGTTTCCGTGGGAAGAGGAACCGCTTTGAACATCGATTTCATTTACCGGTTTGATTTTTCGTTTATCAGGCGCCATTGGCTCAGTATATTAAAAATTCACAAAAATCGCTACAATACTAAGGTTCTTTCAAAAGTCTGTTACTTTTTTGAAAGAACCTCTTATCATAATGGGGGACGCTGAACTTCTGGGAAAGTTTTCCCTAATCTTCGTGAAACTTTCAACCCCGAGGGCCAAGGTCCTCGGGTCTTATTAAGGCGCCTCCAGGGTAGGAGCTCCCACGAAAAAGCTACCGTACCCCAGAGTGTAACGTTGCTTAGGGCGCCGCCGTGGGGAGTATGCCCCGGGAGAAGTCGGATTGGACGGTTAAGGCTCGGCCTCCTAACTGACCGTCGATCATAAAAATCCCCGGGCCCGTCTCGCCGGCCAGTTTTAACTGTTGAAGGATCTCCGAATCGTTTTTCTCCTCCTCCACCTGTTCGTTTACGTACCACTGCATAAAGGTATACGTGGCGTGATCGTTCTCCTTTAAAGCTAAGGAGGCGATATCGTTTATACTTTTTGTGATAAAATGTTCGTGCTCCAGGGTTTTTTCAAACATATCCCGGGCGGATGCAAAGGTTTTGGGCGGTTCTTTAATCGGCAGAAGGTGAACCTCCGCCCCCTGGTCTAAAACATAGTTGTACATTTTCATGGCGTGGAACATTTCCTCGTGGTACTGGACCAAAAACCAGGTAGCAAAACCCTTAAGCCCCACGGTGGAACTATGGGCGGACATGGACATATACAGGTACGCGGAATACATTTCATTGTTAATTTGAGTATTGATCGTATCCGCTATTTTCGCGCTTATCATACCATTCTCCTTTGAATATTTATTGTTCGGTTCCACGAACCGACCGGTACGAATACCGATTACTGTAAATATAGAAAAACCAACGGAGAATTGCAAGTTAATAATGATTCCTAAAATTAAAATCCCAGAGCAGAGACGTTGGTACGGCTGACGCTTTTTACGCCACGGGGTTGCCAAAGCTTTTAGTTTAACCGGCCCTCTTGGGAAAAACTAAAAAATTCGGTTTCGGAAAAAATAAGGTGGTCCAGCAGGCTGATGCCCAAAAGGTCTGCGGTGGCCTTTAAACGCCGGGTAATTTCCTCGTCCTCCTCCGACGGCTGGAGCCGCCCCGAGGGGTGGTTATGGGCCACGATGATCGCGCTGGAACGATCGATCAGGGGGTCGGAAAACACTTCCCGGGGATGGACGATGGTTCGATTGACCAGGCCGATGGTTACGATCCGCACAGCCAGGGTCTCGTGGGCGCCGTTCAGGGAAATGCAGATAAACCGTTCCTGGCGCCGATCGGCGAAATGGCGGATCAGGGCGTAGGCGTCCGAAGGATGGTTGATCCGGTTTCCGCAGGGCCCCCAGCGACGGCGGCCGTACTCCAGCATGGCCACCACCGCGCAAGCTTTGGAATACCCCAGACCGATCATATCGGCCAATTCCTGAACCGGAGGAATTTGACGTTCCGAGTCCAGCCGTTCCACCAGCTCCCCCGCCAAGGCGAGGACGTCCTTTCCCTTGATTCCCGAATTGAGCATAACCGCCAGGAGTTCCCGGTCGGTAAGGGACGAAGGCCCCAGGGCCATAAGCCGCTCCCGGGGACGCTCCGCTTTGGGAAGGCCCAGGGGACCCGATACCTTTAAAGGCCCCTCCTCTAGGGTGGTGAGCGGAGGGATATGTTCGTAGCAAATCGCGTTTTCCATACCCTAACTACGGAGCGGAAGGGAAAAATGCTTTAATGGAAAGCTTAAAAATGTCTAAAAAACTCCGATAGTAGGGTATGCGCGTATCCACGATTCGTTTGTCGATCCCCCTGGGAGTATTCTTGGCGTTGGCCAGTTGTTCAACCTTTTCTTCCCGGCCCGTGGAGGCCCCGGTCGCTCGACCAACGCCGGCGATGATTCCCGAAAATATACTGGGCACGGGCTATATTCCCCCGGCAGCCTTGGCCGACTTTTTAGTAAACGCTAATCCTCAGGTGGACCGACGCTCCGCCGAACAGTTAGCCCGGCTGTACGTGGATGAGGCGGCCATCGAGGGGGTTAACTCGGACGTGGCCTTTGCCCAAATGTGCCTAGAAACGGGGTTCCTTCGCTTTGGGAATCTGGTCACCGAGGATATGCACAATTACTGCGGTCTTGGTTCCCTGGGACCGGGACAACCGGGGCTTTCTTTTCCCACGCCCCAAATCGGCGTACGGGCCCATATTCAGCATCTAAAGGGATACGCCACCGACGAGGGGCTTCATCAAGCGCTGGTAGACCCCCGGTACCGGTATATACGATACGGCTCAGCCCCCACTATTTACGCGTTAGCGGGCCGTTGGGCCTCGGATAAGCAATACGGGGACAAAATCGCGGGTATCCTAAGACGTCTGTACCAATTTTCCGCTACCATTGCCCAGCGGTAGCCCCTGTTCCAGGAGCAGGCCCGGGAGCGGTCCCAGGAACAGGAGCTGGAACGGCCAGAGTCTCTGCCAAGGGGGGAACGGGCTTTTCCATCCAACCATTTCCGAATCGTTGTACAATTTTGCCATCCCTGACAAACGCTTCGGTCACCGGGGGGCCATACAGGGCAAAGGCCCATTGCCACGGTCGATCTTCGGCGACTAGGTCGGCGGAGGGAGGCGCAGGCGGGGGCGTTGGACTTCCGGTAAGTTGATAGGATTGACCGTACCAAAGGGCCTTCAAAAAGGGCCCATCGACGCAATGAACCGTAGAACCGGCTTCACCGGTAGAGGACAGGGAACCATCGTTTAAAACGAGGGCCCAGGAAAGGTTGCCAAAGGTCTGAATAAAAATTCCCTTCCACGCCCCCGTCTCGGTAGGAAGAAGGGGGATGTACCGAACCGGACCATCGCTAGCATCGGGGGGAATATCCCGATCCACGGCACGCTTCCACGCGGAAACAAAGATCTGGGCAATAGAAGCAGGGGACCAGGGAGCGCTGACGGGGCCTTCGAAAAGGCCCACCACGGAAGGGGGTACGACGTCAGCCGAAGGAGGCTTTGAGGGAGTAAAGGTCCCCTTCCCTTGGGGATCCACCGAAATAAGTCCTAAATCAAACCGTTGGGCCACCGAACCGTTTAAAGGATATTCGTTTCCCCGGGGAGGTCCGTACCCCACGACCCCGTTGGCGCCCCCCCGCCCCCCGCCCAGACCGTAATAATCCAAAATCGGGGGCTTTACCAAAAACACCCCCCTTCCCTCTCCATCGCTAATCGCCAAAATTAGAGCGGGGATACCCCAAGAATTAGGAGCCCCCGGAGCCCCTTTCCAATTTTGAACGTAGACCACCGGCTGGGAACGGGGCCAAGGATGGACCCAATCGGCTCCCAGGGCTCCTTTTAGTTCTATCCCCCGGTAAAGGGCCTCCACGTAGGCGGCCTTAAAAAGAGGCCCCAGGGCTTCGGCTTGGGCTTTGGCAAGCTGGGGAGAGACAAGCCCTACACCAGGGCCCGGAGAAACGGGATCGAGGGGGACAGGGATAAAGCGAAGGTTCCCTAATTCCTCCAAATCCGAAGCTTTTATCGGCTCGGGGGTAGAAAGGCTCGAAGGAAGCGTCTCGGCAGGCCCGGCGGAGCTACCCTGTTCCGGTTTTGTGTTTTCGTTCCCCGGTTCGACGGGTTTAGATACCCTTTCCTCTGAACCGGTAGCCGTTGCCCTCCCGCTACCAAACTCTAATCCCGCGCAGGAAAACAGAAGGAGAACCAGGGTGCCGGAGGCGAGGGTCCTAACAATCCAGGACGGTGTCATGCCTTCCTACCTTAGACTCTTTAATTTGCTTAAAAGAAAAAGCATGTTGGCCTCTCCCCGAGCGACAAGACGCTCAAAATCTTCTTTGGTCTCCGTATCGGAGCCCGAAATGACCAATTCATTGCCCCGCCGGCGGTACCATAGGTAATGCCGATCCCGTATCCGTATAGGCCGGCCCCCCGCGGACAGGGAATCCAAGCGGGCCTCTAAAAAATCCGCCAAGGCGATATGATTGTCCTCCCCGGATAGCCAGTACAAATCATCCTCCGCGAAAAACAGCACCAATCGCTTAAAACCCTCCCGGATGCACGCGTCGTTGCGGAACCCCTCAAACCGCAGGGATTCCCGGCCTAAACTTAGATCGTACCCCTGATTGCGGAGGGTCTTTCGCAGGGTGACCAATTCGGTTCGAATCCGTTGGGTTACCTCCGTATCCTTCCGCTTGGATTGCAACTCGGCGCGCCATTGGCGCAGTTGATTCTCGTAAAGGTTAAATTCCTTGGTCCTGCTGAGAAATACGGTGGTCTCCGAAAGGAGCTTCCACACGTCCATAAAACGATCCGAAAGACTAGTGGCTAAACTGTTGGTGGATCCCTTGGCCATGGTACCCCCGCTTTTCTATACCGTAAGTATACGTTACAGTTATAGCATAATGCGAGTACTCGTGATATCGGATATTCATGGTAATGTAGCGGCCCTCCAGGCGGTTCTTAGGGTGACGAAGAACCAGTGGGACCAGGCCGTCTGTCTCGGAGACCTGGTCGGTTACGGTCCCGATCCGGATGAATGCGTGGACCTGGTCCGCCGGACCTGCACGGTCATCCTGGCGGGGAACCACGATTTGGCCGCCTACGGAGGTATCGATATTTCCGATTTTTCCCATCACGCCCGCAGGGCCATGGAATGGACCCGAACCACCCTTACCACGTCTACTATCCAGTTCCTAAAGACCCTCCACCCCATAGAAGCGTTTCAGGGTATACTCCTCTCCCACGGAAGCCCCGCGGACCCCGTATGGAGCTATATCTTTTCGGCCCAGGAAGCTATGGAAGCCTTTGAAAACCGTCAATTTTCCCTCTGTCTCTTTGGTCATAGCCACATACCTTCGGCTTTTCTGTTGGAAGGGAAGAAAATGTCGAATATTTCCATATCCTACGGCGAAGTGGACGCCACCATTCACACGCAAAAAAAGGGAAGGCGGAGTTTGATAAATCCCGGTAGCGTCGGGTTTCCCCGGGACGCCGCGGACGCCCACGCGGAAGAAACCCTTTCCCACTCCGCCGCCCGTTTCGGTATTCTGGATACGGAAAGCGGTGTGTGGCAATTTAAACGGACCACCTACGATATGCGCGATACCGCGCAAAGAATGGTCCAGCTGGGCTTGTGGCAGTAGGGGAAGGGCTCGTTGTACGCCCCCGCTCTGGGTCGCTTCGACAGTGGATGGGGGTAACCATCCTTCCCGGTCTCCGACTCCAAATACACGGAGAAATAATTCTAAATCAATAAGGCTTTTTCAAAAGTCAGGAAATTTTGAAAAAGCTACCCTAGATGTACATGCAGTATTTTTGCTATTCTATATAATATAAATATTTATATTTAAACTGCAAAAATACTGCAAGAGGTTCTTTCAAAAGTAACAGACTTTTGAAAGAACCTCCAATTTAACACAATTTTAACACAATTTTGGTAGTCTTTTCACAGAGGACCTATACATTACAGCCATCTTACCATGGATGTGGAGGTTGAAATGAAAAGAGTAGCGATAATCGTGCTGGGAGCCCTTACGGTGGGAGGCTTCGTGTTTGCCCAAGGGGGGAACGATGGGGCTTCGGCTAAAACGTCGGGACCTGCGGAGGCAAAAAATCTGACCGGAGCGGGGGCTACCTTCCCCGCGGTATTGTACAGCAAGTGGTTTAGCGAATATGAAAAGTTGACCGGGGTTCAGATTAACTACCAGTCCATCGGTTCGGGCGGGGGCATTAAAAGCGTTAGCGATATGACCGTGGATTTTGGGGCCTCCGACGGTCCCATGACGGACGAACAGCTGGCCACCGCCAAGGGTGGTGAAATTATCCATATCCCTGCCGCCATGGGCGCGGTGGTGCCGACCTACCACATCCCGGAATTGGCGAATACTCAGAATCCCTTACGGTTTACACCCGAAACCCTTGCGGGTATCTTTTTAGGCGATATCGTCAAGTGGAACGATCCTAAATTGGTGGCCGATAACCCATCTTTACAGAACGTTAATAAGGATATTGTGGTTGCCCACCGTTCCGACGGATCGGGGACTACCAATATTTGGACCAGCTACCTGACCGCGGTGAGCGACGCTTGGGCAAAGAATGTGGGCGCGGGGAACTCGGTTCAATGGCCCGTAGGACTGGGCGGCAAGGGAAACGAAGGAGTAGCGGGGGTGGTCAAGCAGACTCCCTATTCCATCGGTTACGTGGAACTGGCCTACGCCAACCAGAATAAACTTCCGGTGGCCCAGGTAAAGAATAAGGCGGGCAAGTGGATTACCCCCACGATGAAGTCTACCTCCTTGGCGGCCCAGGGGGTAACCCTTCCCGACGATATGCGGGTAAAACTGGTGAACAGCAGTAACCCCGACGCGTTCCCCATCGCGGGCTTTACCTGGCTTCTGGTGTATACCAAGCAAACCGATTCGGCCAAAGCCCGGGCCCTGACCCGGATGATCTGGTGGGCCATCCACGATGGACAGGGTTATAACGAAGCTCTGGACTACGCCCCCATTCCAGCGGACGCGGTAAAGAAGGCCGAGGTTCTAGTCAAGAAAGTTATGGTAAACGGGAAACCAGCGTTACCGGAAGATCTTTCCAAATAAGGGAATCGTAAAATTGAGGGAGGCCGTATAAGTGCCTAAACCAGTGTACGGGCCTCCCCCTAAAAAGGAATATATACGTTGATGAAAAAGCCCTGGAATGTCCTTTTACAGAAGCTACGGCTTAGAAAGGGGACAAATCCGGGGCGCTCTCCGTTACTGCGGGATCCGGGGGACCGGGTCTTTTCGGTTGTAATAGGGAGCGCCTCGGTATTTGTCATTATATTGCTTTCGGCCTTCGTCCTTCTCCTGCTCTATGATTCCTTTGAATCCATCGGGCGCTTCGGCTTTACGTTTATTACCGGTTCCTCCTGGAATCCCGTGGACACTAAGCTTAATCCCATCAGTTTTGGGGCCCTCCCCTTTATTTTTGGAACCATCGTAACCTCCGTTGTAGCCCTTATCCTGGCAACCCCGCTGGCCATCGGCTCCGCCCTCTTTATCGTGGAATACGCTCCCCTATGGTTGGGCAAAATAGTCAGCTTTATCATAGAACTATTGGTAGCTATCCCCAGCGTGGCCTACGGTATTTGGGGGCTTTTTGTCCTGGTACCCTTTATGCGAAGTACCGTAGAACCGGCGTTACAGACCCTTTTGGGTCCCATCCCCGGCCTGGGAGCCCTGGTAGAGGGCTCACCCATCGGCCAGGACCTTTTAACCGGCGCCGTAATTTTAGCTATCATGATCCTTCCAACGATCCTTTCCGTTTCCCGGGAAATTTTACAAAATGTTCCCCGGCTTCAAAAAGAGGGGATGCTGGCTCTGGGGGCCACCAAATGGGAGGTCCTGACCGGAGCGGTCCTTCCCTACGCCCGGGGAGGTATAGTCGGAGGCGCCATGTTGGGCCTAGCCCGGGCAATCGGAGAAACCATGGCGGTAACCATGGTTATCGGTAACAGTTCGACCAAAATTAGCCCATCGCTCCTGACCCCGGGGTATACCATCGCCAGCGCCATAGCTAACCAATTTACCGAGGCGGATTCCCCCATCTATTTTAGCGCCATCGTAGAACTCGGCCTGCTCCTTTTATTGGTAGCTTCGGTTTTTAATATCCTGGCCCACGTTCTTACCCAATATATTTTGAAGGGAGGGGATGCCCGCCATGCGTGATCCAGAAATCGCTCGAATTCGATCCAGGAAATTCACGGCCGGTTTTTTTTATGGCCTTATCATAATCGCCACCCTTTTATCCATATCCATTCTGTTTATTATTATCTATCACATCTTTATAAGCGGTGTGGGGGCCCTGAATTTTGATTTCTTTACAAAAATTCCAAAACCCTACGGAGAAGAAGGGGGTGGTATCGCCCCCGCGATTTTGGGAACCCTGATCATGCTCCTGCTGGCGGCCCTTATCGCCATACCTATTGGGGTAGCCACGGCTGTTTTTATCGTAGAGTACGGCCAAACAAAATTGGCCACCCTGGTCCGCTTCGCGGTCGAATTACTGGCCGAGTTGCCTTCTATCGTGGTGGGTATCTTTATTTGGGCCCTGGTGGTGCGGAACCTGACCGGGTATTCGGGTTTTGCCGGTTCCCTAGCCCTGGCGGTCATTATGATTCCCATTATAGCGCGTAGCGTGGAGGAGATTTTAAAACTGGTCCCCGATACTCTCCGGGAAGCGGCCCTGGCTTTGGGAACTCCCCGCTGGAAGGTGGTCATCTTTATCGTTATACCCACGGTGTTACCGGGTCTGCTTACCTCCATTATGTTAGCCGTCGCCCGGGCCGCCGGAGAGACCGCGCCCCTCTTGCTCACTTCTTTAGGGAACGCGTTCTTTAATTTCGATCTACGCCGCCCCATGGCGGCCATGCCCCTGCAAATCTACAGTTACGCCATATCACCCTACGACGATTGGCATAAAAAAGCCTGGGGCGCAACCCTACTCCTTATCGCTTTGATAGGAATTTTAAGCGGAGCGGTTAAATACTTTACTCGAAGGTGGAATCATGAATCTCGTTAAATCCATGGCTGATATTGTACGCGCCAATGGTTCTGGTACCGTGCGGGTTTCTCAGGAGCCAAAGATCCAAATACGGAACCTAAACGCTTTTTACGGCAAACAGCACGCCATAGAGGATATCAATTTAGACGTGTACCCCGGTCTGGTTACCGCGATCATCGGCCCCTCGGGGTGCGGTAAATCGACCATGATCCGTTGTATCAACCGTATGCACGAAGTTATCAAAGGAGCCTACGCCACGGGTTCCATATTGGTGGACGGGGAAGACATTTACGCTCCCGACGCGGACCCGGTGCGGATACGCCGGCGGATTGGGATGGTTTTCCAGAAACCAAACCCCTTCCCAACCAAAACGGTCTATGAAAACGTCATTACGGGGCTCCGGCTAAATCTGCCGAAGCAAAAAAAATCCTACTACGATGAGGTGGTAGAACGATCTCTGATGGCGGCGGCCCTTTGGGACGAAGTGAAGGATAAACTCAACGCCCCCGGAACGGCCCTATCGGGGGGCCAACAACAACGGCTCTGTATAGCCCGAGCCCTGGCGATAGAACCGGAAATCCTGCTTCTGGATGAACCCGCGTCGGCCCTGGACCCAACGGCCACGTTAAAAATCGAGGACCTGCTCTTTACGTTAAAGGAAAAATATACCATCGTACTGGTTACCCATAATATGCAACAAGCCGCCCGGGCCTCCGATATGACCGCCTTTTTTATAGCCGGAGAAGATCATAAGGGCCGGCTGGTCGAATACGGGGAAACAAAGGAGATTTTTACCAACCCCAAGGATAAACGCACGGAGGATTACATTTCCGGGCGCCTCGGTTAAAAAAGCCTTGCTGGGGTTCTTTCAAAATTTCTAGAGGGGACCTCTAAAAACTTCAGTTTTTAGAGGTCTACAGATAAAAAATGCAAATGAGGCTCTTTCAAAACTCAGGGAGTTTTGAAAGAGCTACCTTAGATGTATATGCAGTATTTTTACTATTCTTTATAATATAAATATTTAGTTTTAAATTGCAAAAAATACTGCAAGAGGTTTTTGCAAAAGTAACAGACTTTTGAAAGAACCTCAAGATTTCCATTCTTGACAGAAAAAGAAAAGCCCCTATAGTCAAATAATAGCGTCAGCGTACCCTGGCGCTGGATTGGCTTAGGTCTTAGTCCCAGATCGGTTTACGTTGTAGACAAGGGGGTATCGATGGCTCACCAAAATCAGTTCAGTATGCACGGAAAAGTAGTGGCTATCACCGGAGCCAGCCGAGGGATAGGCCGTGGTTTGGCCCGGTATTTTGCGGACCAGGGAGCCCAGGTGGTAGCTATGGCACGCAATGAGGAACAATTAAACAAACTGTCCACGGAAATTAAAAACGCCGGGGGCACGTGCATACCGATAAAACTGGACGTACGGCGCGTGGCGTCCATACAACCGGCCTTTGACGCTATCGTAGAACGATGGGGAAGGATCGACGTATTGATTAACAACGCCGGTATGGGTAAACCGATTCCCGCGGTGAACATTACCGAATCGGATTGGGACGAAATGATGTCCCTCAACCTAAAGGGAACCTTTTTTTGTGCCCAAGCCGCCGCCCGCCACATGTTACACCAAGAGCAGGGCCGAATTATCAACATTAGCTCCCAAGCGGCGATCGTAGCCATCGAGGGGGAAGCGGTGTACTGCGCCTCCAAGGGGGGCATTAATCAGCTTACCAAAGTACTGGCCCTGGAATGGTCAAAGCACGGCCTTACCGTAAACGCCGTAGGCCCCACCTTTACCTACACCCCGGGAACGGCGGAACGACTGGATAACCCGGAGTTCCGCGCCAACGTCCTGGCCAAAATCCCCCGGGGCCGCTTAGCCTCGATCGAAGACATCGCCCGGGCCGTTCAATTCCTAGCAGCCGATGGTTCGGATATGGTCAACGGAGCCTTTTTGCTAGTCGACGGCGGTTGGACCATCGTATAGGTAAACATCCAGTAGGAGCGGGCCTCGCCGTACATCCTGTACGGCGCCCCTTCCGCACGCTCATCGATTCGCGTGCTCCAGGGGACGGCCCTCCGGTTCAAATGCGATACCCGCGTCCCGAGAGGAAATGATCGACGCGCGGCCAGTCGGCCGCGCCCCGGGATCCGTCCAGCCCTCGCATTTTCGGTGCAACGTTACATTATCCGGCTGAAAAAAAAAAGAACTGCCATACCTTGGCAGTTCTTCCCTGGACTCGCCCTGGGCGGATTTGCCCTCCAGGACTCGACGTCGTGTCTCGTCCTTCCGGGCCGGGGTCAGCACTTCCGCGGACATCCTGTCCGCTCTTCCTCCCGTTGGTCGGCGCGCCGACCCATCAAATCCGTCCAGCCCGTCCGGATATAAAAACAACGAGCCACCCAGTAGGGTGACTCGCTGTTTTTAAGTCGGGCTGGGCGGATTTGAACCGCCGACATCTTGGTCCCGAACCAAGCGCGCTAGCCCCTGCGCTACAGCCCGATATGGAAAAAAGCCCGTCCGCAATGGACGGGCTTATACGGGAGCGACGGGGCTCGAACCCGCGATCTCCGGCTTGACAGGCCAGCGCGATAACCAGCTTCGCTACGCCCCCGTAACGATTGGCACTATAGCTAAATCGTCATGAAATGTCAAGTAGGTCCATGGGGTTCCCTTTGTTTTTCCCTCATTGACGCCCTTTTACTGGCATGGTATGTTTTTAAAACCTGGGCCCGATTTATGGGTCGCTACGGATGTTTGAGCGGAAAGCAGAGAGAGGTAAAGCAACCTATGGCATCAAAAGAGAAAAACAAACCGGTTTCCCATGAAGAAGGCGCGATGGCGGATCTGTTCCGCCGTTACCATTCTAATCCCTTTGTATTTATCGGTACGTTAATAATATTGGTTCTTACAATAGTAGCCTTTATTTTAGTGCCCGCTTTGGCTCCAAAGGCCGGGAACGGGGTCGGGGGTGGTAGGCTTGCGTTTGGTTCCTACGACGGGGTTCCGATTGAATTTATCCCGGGAAATTATTTTTCCAAGCAACGGGATTACTTCAACGAGCAGTTCCGTTCCAACAATACGAACCAAACCGCGGAAATTCAGAATTTCCAGGTGTGGAGAGCGGCCTTTGAAAGTACGGTGGTCCATGTGGCCGCTCTGGAAGAGATGAAAAAAGCGGGATACACGGTTCCGGAAGCCACGGTAAACCGTAAAATGGCTCTTCAGCCCCAATTTCAGGACAATGGAAAATTCTCCGCCTCCCGATATAGGGCCATGAGCGATATGGACCGTTTAGCGCTCCGGCAGGACTTGCACGACCAAATTATTATGGATAGGTATTTGGCCGATGAGCTTGATTTAAGCATTTCCACCAACGAAAAAACCTTTATGAAGTCCCTGGCCGTGCCGGAACGAAGTTTTGACCTGGTAGCGTTCCCCCTTTCTTCGTACCCCGACACGGAAGTATCCGCCTATATCACCGCGCATCCGGACCTTTTTAAGACGATCCATCTTTCTAAGATAACGATCAATACAAGCCAAGCCGACGCGGCCAAGGTGTTGGACCAGGTTACCAAAAAGACTACCACCTTTGAGGATGCCGCTAAGACTTATTCCAAGGATGAGTTCGCCGACAAGAGCGGCGATATGGGAATTAAGTACGCCTTTGAGTTAAACACCGAAATTCCCGATGAAAAAGAACGGGCCAGCGTACTTAATCTTACCCCAGGGAACGTCAGCCCCGTGGTAAAGGTTCCCTCTGGCTGGGCCTTCTATCGCTTGGAACAACCGCTCCAAAATGCCCAGCCCAACGATAGCGGGGTAATTGCGAAAGCCCGCTCGTATATCCTGGGCTTTGAACGGGGGACCATCGAGGATTATCTGATTAAAAAGGCCAACGCCTTCACCGCCGAAGTCCAAAAAGCGGGTTTTGATAAGGCCGTTACGGCTCAAGCTTTAACTAAAAAATCATTTGGCCCCGTCCCGGTGAACTACGGCGACGTGGAATTATACAAATCCTTGGCTTCCTTCAAATTAAATGAATTAACAGGAGCTTCGACCAGCGAAGCATTCTGGAAAACCGCCTTTACCACGCCCCTTAAAACGCCATCCAAACCGGTGGTGGTGGGGGATAACGTTTTAGTACTTCTTCCCACGGACGAAAAAATGACGGAAGAAAACGCCGCGTCGTTGATCGATTATTACTATCCCTATATCGCGGGGCAGTACTCTCAACAGACCCTTCAAAATTATTTTATGAGCAGTAAAAAATTAAAGGACAACTTCTTCGACGTTTTCCTCCGAACCTTTATGCCAAAAAGTTAATTCATGAACGATGATGTTCCCCGGCGGCTCCCAGCTCGTCGGGGTTTTTTTGTCCGGTATAAAGGGAAAACGCTCCTTTCCACTATCGATCCGATCGAACAGGCCCAGAGGATCGTCCAAACCACACGGATTTTCAACCGAACCCTTTACGTTTGCCTGTCTCCCCTTTTGGGCTACGGGTTATCTTCCCTGGTAGAAAGAAGTACCGAGGATTCAGCCGTTTTAGCGCTAGAAACCGATCCCCTGCTGATGGCTCTGAGCGAAGGGGAGATATCCAAGGCGCTGAGGGAGCATCCCAAGTTTCGGCTTTTCTGTACCCGTTCGCTGGGGGAACTGTGCGCCTTTGTCCGTAAGGCCTGGGGGAGCCGCCGTTTTAGACGGCTTGAAGTGGTTCAAATTGGTGCTGGAGCCCAGTTTGACCAGGGGCTCTACGAAAACCTCATCGCGGCCCTAGAACGGGACCTGGCCATCGATTGGGCCAACGCGATGACCCTTACAAAACTGGGGCGCCGTTACAGCCGCAACATGGTCTATAATTTTCCCCTACTTTTAGAAGCCCCATTTTCCAAAGCCTTTTCCGATTCCGATAGGCCCCTGTTGGTCCTTGGCGCGGGGCCCTCGTTAGATGAGGCCCTTGAAGGTCTGGGCCAAAAACTGCCCCTCTCGGGGTCAAAAAAAAATAGGGGGTTTTCTATCCTCTGCGTGGATACGGCCCTTGGGGCCCTGGTATCCCGGGGGATAGAGCCGGACGGGGTGGTGGCCCTGGAAGCCCAGCAGTGGAACCTGCGGGATTTTTTGGGTACCTGGACCGGTGAATTCCAGCTTTGGATGGATTTGTCGGCCCTGCCCGCCACAGCTCGGGCGGTCAGGGGCCCCGTGTCCATCTTTTTTACCGAGTGGACTCCCCTGGCAATTTTTGACCGACTTCGGCGGGATCAATTCTTACAAACCGAATTACCTCCCTTGGGCTCCGTGGGACTAAGCGCCGTATCCCTAGGGTTACGGACAACCAACGCTCCTTTGGTCCTGGCGGGGTTGGACTTTTCTTACCTTCCCGGTCGGTACCACGCCAGGGGAAGTCCTAGCCATACGGAAGCCCTTTTAAGAGCCCATCGATTTTCCTCCCCCCTGGATCCCGGGGGAGCGTACCGCTCACGGGTGGTCAAAACGGCGGGTAAGGGGCAAGAGGTGTATACCGATCCGGTGCTTCGGGGATACCGGGACCTCTTTGAACGGGAGTTTGGGTCCTCGAGCAGGGTGTATGATATGGGCAATTTTGGCCTACCCCTGGGCATTCCCCGGCTTACGGTGGAAGAAGCGGCGGATATTCTCCAGTCCCGGGGGGCTTGGCCCCGGAGACCCTGGCCCCAGGGACCAGGGTCCCGAGAGACCGGAAAAAAGGCAGACCCCCTAGGTGGCTTTCCCGGGGTAAACGGAAGAGACGATGAAGGGTTCAATACAAAAGAAAAATTGAAAGGGGACTTGCAAAAGTTTTTAAAGGATGAACAGGCACGGCTTATACACCTGCGGGAACTACTTTCCGGCGGGACCGGTGAAACCATAGCAGAACCGGCGCTACGGCGGCTGATTTTAGAGGTGGATTACGTTTGGGCCCATTTCCCCGAATACGCCGCTACAGACCGGAGCGCCAGCCTTGTCTTGGAACCGTCATTTTTAAAACGTTTCCGTGCGGAGCTAGATCCCTTTATCAAATATTACCGCATCGCCCTCCAGGAACTGGAGGACCGCTACCCTACTCGTCCTTGGTCTTAAGAACCGCCAGGAACGCGGTCTGCGGCAGTTCCACATCCCCCACCATTTTCATCCGCTTTTTCCCTTCTTTCTGTTTTTCCAGGAGCTTCCGTTTCCGGGTTATATCCCCACCGTAACATTTAGCCAAAACGTCTTTTCGCAGGGCGTTGACCGTTTCCCGGGCGATTACCTGGCTTCCGATAGCCCCCTGGATGGGAATTTTAAACTGCTGACGGGGGATTTCGTCCCGTAAACGCTCGCAGACCGTCCGGGCCCGTTCGTAGGCGTTCCCCCGGAATACCAGTTGCGACAGGGCATCTACAATTTTGCCATTTAATAGGATATCAAGCTTAGCCAACTCGGTGGGTTTATAGGACGACACATCGTAATCGAAGGATGCGTAGCCCCGACTGATACTTTTTAGACGATCGTAAAAATCAAACAACACCTCCGCCAGGGGCATATCGTACACCATTTCGACCCGTTTTTCGTCCAGGTAGGTCATATTGGTCTGTACACCCCGTTTTTCCAAACAAAGGGTCATAATAGCACCCAAATACGTGGTTGGAGTGATAATAGCAGCCCGAATATAGGGTTCTTCGGCGCTTTCGATTTTTCCTTCGTCGGGGTACTCGCTGGGGTTATCGATAAAAACCTCTTCACCGTTTCGCAGGTGAATTTTATAGCGGACCGACGGGGCGGTAAAAATAATCGATTGGTCGAATTCCCGTTCCAGCCGCTCTTGTACGATCTCTAAATGCAGAAGCCCAAGAAAACCACAGCGGAAACCAAAGCCTAAGGCGGCGGAAGAATCCTTTTCAAAAACCAAGGAGGCGTCGTTCAGCTTTAATTTTTCCAAGCTTGTTTTTAACTCGTCATAATCGTTGGAATCCACCGGGTAAATTGAAGAAAAGACCACCGGTTTAATTTCCCGGAACCCTGGCAAGGGAGACAGGCAGGGATTATCCACCGAGGTAACCGTATCTCCCACCCGGATATCACTAACGGTTTTAATTCCCGCGATCACGTACCCCACGCTTCCAGCGTTTAGCTCGTCCTGCTCCACCAGGGCGAGCTTAAAAATCCCCAGGTTCTCCACCTCGTATTCGGAGTTATTGTACATGAACCGAATTTTCATTCCCCGCCGGATAGTACCGTCAAAGACCCTCAAATGCACGATAACGCCCCGGTAGGGATCGTAGTGGCAATCGAATATCAGAGCCCGTAGGGGAGCCGAGGAGGTTCCGGTAGGAGCGGGAATACGGTGAACGATGGCTTCGAACAGCTCGTCGATACCGATACCCTGTTTAGCCGACACTAAGAGGGCCCCGTCGGAATCCAACCCCAGGTCGTGATCGATCTGATGCCTCGCGCTTTGTATGTCCGCAGCGGCCATATCGATTTTATTGATTACGGGAACTATCTCCAGGTTGTGTTCCAAAGCCAGGTACATGTTCGAAAGGGTTTGGGCTTGAACACCCTGGGTCGCATCCACGAGCAGAAGGGCCCCTTCGCATGAACTGATAGCCCGGGAAACTTCGTAGGTAAAATCCACGTGTCCCGGAGTATCGACAAAGTTAAGTTCGTATTCAAGCCCGTCGGAAGCCCGGTAGGGGATCGTCACGGCTTGACTTTTAATCGTTATGCCCCGCTCCCGCTCAATATCCATATTATCCAAAATTTGGTCTTTAAAATCCCTATCGTCGATAATATGGGCCTTTTGGATAAGCCGATCCGCCAGGGTAGATTTTCCATGGTCAATATGGGCGATAATACAAAAATTACGAATCCGAGAGGTTTCTATCATACTGGGGCACTATACCGAATTCCCAAGGAAAGAACAAGGATAGGGTTGTGATCCAACAGATTGTCCCAGGGAGCCTTTATATTTAGAAGATAAAGCATCCTTGAGAGGGTATCCAAAATTTAGAGAGTGTCCAGGATCGCTAAAAGTTCCTCGTGGGAGAAGGGCTTCCGGATAAACCGACTTTTTCCGTAGTTCTTTTTTCCCGGGTCTTCATTTTTGTCGTGATACCCCGACATAAAAAGGATCTTTACATTGGGCCGGCTCTGGGCCATTCGGTTTGCCAATTCGTACCCGTCCATGTGGGGAAGCACAATATCCGAAATTAAAATAAAATCCTGTTCCTTTTCCGCTAACAGCAGAGCTTCCCCCGGGTTCGCGGCCTCCAGCACCCTATAACCCGCTTTCCCGAGCAGTCGGGCTAGAAGGCCCCGCAAATAATCATCATCCTCCACCAAAAGCACGGTCCCCGACCGGGGGGTCCCCATAGGATTTTCGGCTGGCAAAGACGCCTCGACCTTCGCATCCCCCACCAGGGGGAAGTAAATACAAAATTGACTCCCCTTACCCACCTCACTTTCCACGTCGACTTGCCCTCCCGCGCGGTTTACCACGGTGTACACCGTGGAAAGCCCCAGCCCTGTTCCCTTATCCTTTGGTTTGGTGGAAAAGAAGGGTTCAAAAATCCTCTGCAAATCCTCTTTTGGAATTCCCGACCCCGTATCTCGAACCGAGACCATCACCCATTCGCCTTTTTTTAACCCGTGATAGTGCCCCTGGCCGTCACAGCGAAGGTTCGCGGTTTCCAGGATGATGGAACCAGTGGCTTCTATGGCGTCCTTAGCGTTAACTACCAAGTTAATAATAATCTGTTCAAATTGACCTGGATCGATGGATATGGTCGCCCTTTTTGCCTCTAAATAAAATTTCAAGTTGATATTCTCGCTCACCAGACGGCGGATCATTTTTTCCAAATCCCGCAGAAAATCATTAACGTCAATAATCCTTGGCTCCACCGCCTGCTTCCGGGAAAAAGCTAACAGTTGTTTGGTAAGGTTTACCGCCCTCCGGGAAGCCGACAGGATGCCCTCCACCTCATCCTTAATAAGCGGATTGTCCCCCACGTCCTCGGCCAAGAGATTGCAGTAACCCATGATGGCGGTGATGATATTGTTAAAATCGTGGGCTACCCCGCCGGCCAATCGACCCATGGCTTCCATTTTTTGGGATTGCCTAAATTGGGCCTCCAACTCCCTCCATTCGGTCACGTCGACCAGGTACCCCCGCAGTTCCCCACCCCGAAGGATAAGGGTGGCCAGAACGGACAGGGCTTCGCCGTTCCGTTTCCGCAGGGCCCATTCTTCTTGGCCGGTTCTCGTATCCCGCAAAGTTTTTTCCAGGATCGCTACGCCGTCTTTTTCTTGGTTAAAAAGGGCCACAAAGGGAAAACCAATCGCCTCAGCGCGTTCGGAAAAGGCAAACAGCGAAAGGAAGGTGCCGTTACAGTCCGTAATGTGGCCCAAGGTCGTGGCGGTAAAGTTTGCCGTGGGGGCTTCCTCGAAAAGACTCCTATACCGTTCTTCGCTAAACCGTAATTTTTGATCCATTTCATGACGGTATAGGGCAATTTCGATAGCAGTCCGCAGTTCCCGTTCTTCGAAGGGTTTAATCATATACCCAAAGGGACTACTTTCCTTGGCTCGATTAACCGTGGTCTCGTCGGCGAAGGCGGTGATAATTATAACGGGAATGGTGTAGTGTTCGTAAATCCACTTACTCGCGTCAAGGCCATCCATAGGGCCCTTCAATTCAATATCCATCAGCACTAAATGCGGCTTTAGATCCCCGCAGGCTTGAATAGCCTCTTCCGCGTTCGTATAGGCCCCCAGGACCTCATGACCCAACCGGGTCAAGGTTCTCTGGATATCCAAAGCGATAATGGGTTCGTCTTCGCATATCAGAATTTTTGACATAAAAAGCGCTCCTAACGGAGGCTCTTTTAAAACTCAGGGAATTTTAAAAGAGCTACTTTAGATTTATATGCAGGGGACCTCTAAAAACTTCAGTTTTTAGAGGTCAACAAATAAAAATGCAAATCCTATAAGGATTTGCCAAGGCACCTCTAATAACTAACCGAGTTATTAGAGGTGCCCTGCAGTATTTTTACTATTCTACCATGCAAATATCTATCTTAAAATTGTAAAAATACTGCAAGAAGTTTTTTCAAAAGAAACAGACTTTTGAAAAAACCTCAACGGATTGAAACATCCGGGTTTCCCCCGCGGTGGATCCTTTCGCAAGAACCGATACCCTTTATAAAAGCCGGTCATCCTTGAAACATCCCCTTGTTAAAAACCATCGTATTAAAATCCCTTTTATCACTTTTTATATGGACCATAGCCTCCTTTACGATTCGACACGCTCGAAAAAGTCGACAATTTCGATACAATCTTAGGAAATTTTTAATTTTGCGATTTCTCTTTTGACATCCTCCACGCTGATAGGTTTAACCAAATAAGCCGAAGCAGCTCCCTCTTGAAAAGCCTGGATGACGCTTTTGGGGTCCTCCATCACGGTGGTCATAATAACCTTGACCTCATCCACCGACGAAAGGCCCATTTTTTTCTCCATTTCCCGGATCCGTTTTAAGGCTTCCTGACCATCCATTTTTGGCATCATGATATCCATAAAAATCACATCGTAGGGGGTAGCTTCTTCCCAAGCCAAGCTAAAGGCGTCCAGGGCTTCGGTCCCATCGACGACCACGTCCACTTCGCCAAATTGGGATAATATTTTCTGCATCATCCGTCGGGACGCGAAATCGTCCTCCACCACGAGAATTTTCATCGTTCCCCCTCCCGAATAAAAATTTTCAGTTTACCGTATAATTTTTCTATCCCCGAAGCGTCCTCTTTTCTAAGGGCCAACAACATTTTTAATAATAAACGGGAATACACCCTATCCCCCCTATCGACGAGCAGTTTTCGATATGTATCGATGACGCTTTCCCGTATCCCCGCCGAGTGAGTTTGAAGGGGCTCGTACTCCTGGATAAATTGCCGTACCAAACCTTCCCTCTCCTCGGAAGCCCCGGCCTGACCTTCCGTAACGTCCAGAGTACGGAGAACTTTATTTTGTTCCAGGTAGCTTGGTTCTATGGGGCCTGGCACGGGAAGCCGGTCCCCCTGGAGACCTCCAGCGGAGGGGGAATCCCCCTCAAAGAATTCCCGTAGCTTTTGAAATCCCACGGGCTTTTGTAACACCCGGACCGAAGAAACCAAGGACCGCCATTCCCCCTCGTTCCACCCCCCTAAACCCGTCAAGAGTACCAATCGGTCCAGCAGTAAGTCTTTGCATTGGTCTTCCTCCAAGCAGGAGTACAGGTAGTTTCGCTCGGGAATTTGATCGTCCAAAAAAATAAGCTTGGGTAGGTCTACCTCCGCTTTCTGGCGGGTTAATAGGTCGACCACCTCCCCTCCCCGTGCTAATAACAGGACGGTACACCCCCAGGCGCTGAACAGTTCTTTGAGGATACGACCCTCTTCCTGGGAAGCGGTAACGACCGCCACGGTTTGACCTTCCCAGACCGGTCGATGAGTGATGAGGGGACTGCTTTCGGAACTGAGGCCGAAAGGAAGGCGGACCGTAAAAACACTGCCCCGTTGTACTTCGCTTTCCAGGGAAACCGTCCCGCCCATAAGGTTCACCAGAGATTTTACGATAGCCAAGCCTAACCCCGTTCCCCCAAAGGACCGGGTACGGGACGCGTCCAGTTGGGTAAAGGATTCCCAAATCATGTCCCACCGATCCCGGGGAATCCCTATCCCCGTGTCGGAAAAGCGGAGGTCTACCACAATTTTACGCTCCGATTCGACGTTTTGAAAGTCCACGTCCAGCCGAACGGTTCCCCGTTCGGTAAATTTAACCCCGTTCGTTAGCAGGTTCATCGTTATCTGCCGAAACCGCTGTTCATCCCCCAAAACGGGGACGGGGAAAGAGGGGTTAAACCGAAACAGCAATTCCAAGCCCTTTCGGAACGCCTGGACGGATAGGCTTTCCACGCATTCGTACGCCACCTGTACGGGATCAAAGGGCAGAGAAAAAATCTCCATTTTCCCATTGCTAATTTTAGAAAAATCCAAAATTGAATTGATAAGATGCAATAAATCGTAGGCTGATTGACGGGCTATGTCCAAATACTCCCGGGCCTCTTTTTTTTCGGATATATCCCGGGTCATTTCTATCATCCCAATAATGGAATTAAGGGGAGTTCTCAATTCGTGGCTCATGTTGGCTAGGAATTCGCTTTTGGCCCGTCCCGCTTCTTCGGCTTCCCGTTTTGCCTGTAAAAGGGTCGCCTCGTACCGGTGTTTTTCCAGGGCCATTTCCAGGGCCACCGCCACTTCCCGTTCTTGAAAGGGTTTAATAATATACCCAAAGGGTTGGGTGTTTTTAACCCTTTGGAGGGTTTCCTTGTCCGCGAAGGCGGTGACGTACACCACCGGGATATCGGTGTCTTGACGGATACGTTGCGCCGCCTGAATCCCGTCCATATCCCCTTTTAGCTGGATATCCATAAGGACCAGGTCCGGTTTTTTGGCTAACGTTTCCCGAACCGCGTCGTCACCGTTATCGCAAAAGCCCAGCACCTCGTACCCCAGGGTTTGCAGACGGTAGCGCATATCTAGGGCAACGATACTTTCATCCTCCACGATCAGGATACGCGGACGGCTGGGAAGACTATGCATGGTAAGCCCTTCCTCCTTAGGAACCGTCGCTAGCCGTAGCCAAAAAGAGGGAACGCTCTAAATCCAATAGGATGATAAAAATCCCATCCCTTTTTCCTATACCGGACACACAGACTAAGTCGCTTGTTTTTCCATACTTCGGGGTAGTTTCTATGGTCGACGGGTCTAATTCCACCACCTCGTGGACCCTATCGGCTAAAAATCCGGTAGAAACGGTCCCATCCTCGTATTCTATTTGGGTGATCACGATAGCGGGAACCGCGTCCTGGGGCAACGGGGGCAACCGTAGAAGCGTACGGAGATCCACCACGGGAACCACACTCCCTCGGTGGTTTATAACCCCCTTCAAAGAGGCGGGGCTCTTGGGAACACGAGTGATAGTAGCCATCTCCAAAACCACTTCCACCTGGGTTACCGGCACCGCGTATCGATCATCCCCAAGATCAAAGGTCAAGTAGGGAAGGCTATTCTTTGATTTTTCATTTTCCCCACGATTCTCTTCCGGTGCCTTTTCCACGATGTACCGCCTTTACCCCGTAACCTTTTTAACGACCCCTAACAATTTTTCCGAACTAAAGGGTTTTACGATCCAGCCAGTGGCTCCGGCTTCTTTACCCTCGTTCATCTTTGAACCCTGGGATTCGGTTGTGAGTACGATAATGGGCGTAAATTTATATTTTTGGTTTTCCCGAACCTTCCGAATAAAAGAAATACCGTCTAAATTCGGCATATTTACGTCCGTTATAATCAAATCGGTCTGTTCCATCGTCTCCAACACCGAAAGACCATCCAAGCCGTCCTTGGCTTCCCGGACCTCGTATCCCCCCTGCTGAAGAACGAACGTAATACTTTGGCGAATCGCGGCCGAATCATCGACCACCAGAACCTTCTTTGACATCCCTTTCCTCCTGGCTATTTTTTAAGTATGAATCAATCGTTCCTTTAAATCAATCACAGGGAGCTTTTCCGAAGCACCTCGGGGGCGATTTTTTCCAAAGGAAGAACCGTATCCACCGCCCCCGCCTTGATAGCCTCGTTGGGCATCCCAAAAACCACACAGGTTTCTTCGTCCTGGGCGATGGTATACGCCCCCGTGTCGTGCAGTTCCTTCATCCCCCGGCTCCCATCGTCCCCCATCCCGGTCATAATGACGCCGATAGCGTTACCCCCCGCGTATCGGGCCGCGGATCGAAACAGCACGTCCACGCTGGGACGATGGCGGCAGACCAGGGGCCCATCCCGGACCTCCACAAAGTACCGCGCCCCGGCCCGTTTTAACAGGGTGTGCCGATTCCCAGGGGCGATAAGCACCCGACCCCGGATGACCGTATCGTTATCCTCCGCTTCCTTGACCCGGACCCGGCATAGACTATCCAGGCGTTTGGCGAAGGCGGCGGTAAAATGTTCGGGCATGTGTTGAACGATTACCATTCCCGGAGCGTCCAGGGGAAGGGCGTCTAAATATTCCCGCAACGCCTCGGTACCCCCGGTGGAAGCCCCAACCACCACGATTTTTTCGGTGGTTTCCAAACGGACGGGACCGTTTAGTTTAGGGAGCATCACATCGGCGGTTAGCTTTGGCTGTACCGGCCGTTTTTCCATACCCCCCCGCAGGCTCCGAAGCCGGGAAATCCGAGCGGCCTTGACCACATCGCAGAGTCGCAACTTGGATTCTTCCAAAAATTGTTTAGTCCCCAACTTGGGTTTTTGGATAATATCGACGGCCCCATACTCCAGGGCCTTTAGAGCGTTTTCGCTTCCTTCCTCGGTTTTTGCCGAACAGACCACCACAGGGATGGGCTGGGGGCCGCTCATTATTTGTTTTAAGAACGTAAGGCCATCCATCCGGGGCATTTCCACATCCGTGATAATCACGTCAGGCCGATCGCTTTCCATTTTTTTTAGGGCAAACAGAGGATCTGGGGCCACGGCTATTACTTCTATCGACGGATCGGACTCCAAAACTTCCTTCAGGGTCTGCCGCACCACCGCCGAATCGTCAACCAGAAGAACTTTAATTTTTTGCCGTTCCATGAACACCCCTATACTTTTTTATACACCGTCGGAGCGACCGACCTAAAAGGAACCTTCATGCCCGTTATGGTTTCCGAATGACCCAAAAAAAGGGTCCCCCCTTCGCTTAAGGCGCCGTACAACTTTTGAATCAACCGTTCTTGGACGGGTCGTTCAAAGTATATGATCACGTTTCTACAAAAAATAACGTCAAACTTCCAAGGGATTTGATACTCCTCATCCATCAAATTCAGTCTACGAAATTCCACCTTTGAACGCAATTCCGGTTTTATACGCACCACAGCGAGGGAAGGATCCTTACTCCGCAAAAAATACCGCTTTTTATAATCCAACGGTATGGGGGCTATTTTTTCTTCATCGTACACGGCGTTAAGGGCTTGAGCGAGCACCCGGGTGGAAATATCGGATGCGAAAATCGAATATTGAAACGCTGGAACTTTCCGCCGATGTTCTTCCATGACCATCGCCAGGGTGTAGGCTTCCTCTCCGGTGGAGCAACCGGCGGACCAAAGTCGGAAGGGAAGACCAGTTTTCGGGGAATAACTCGGAAGGAGCTGATTCAAAAGGTAATCAAAATGATCAGCCTCCCGAAAAAAATCCGTCTTATTCGTGGTAACCGCGTCGATCATGTGGATCAGTTCGGTCCGCGCACCTTCGGGACTGAATACCAGGTCCGCGTAGGCGCCGAAACTTTGAAGCCCCAAGTGTCGGAGCCGGCGTGAAAGTCGACTTTCCAGCATAACCCGTTTGGAAGGGGGCATCCGGATGCCCAGCTCGGCTTCTATGAATTGCCTCAGACGGTTAAAATCCCCGTCGGTCATCCCTGAAGCGGCCGGATAATCAACGGTGGCGGGGACCAGCCTATCCTCGATTTCCCTGGACATGCTGTTCCCGGTCCCGTAGGAATCGCCCTTCGTTTCGCCGGGCTACCTCCGCCAGATGATTCACGTCTACAATAAGGGCTACCGTTCCATCGCCTAAAATAGTGGCCCCTGAAAGCCCCTCCGAATGCTTAAACATGCGGCCCAAAGGTTTAATCACGGTCTGATTATCCCCGATTACCTGATCCACCACGAAGCCAATTTGATTATCCATGGCGTTGGCTACCACGATCTGTTCAATAGGAGGTTCGGTTCCCGGAATATCAAAGAGTTCCCGTAAAAAAACGTAGGGTAAGAGCTTGTTTCGGTAGCTTAAAAGATTCCGTCCCTTTTTTTCAGGTGCCGAATCGGCCTCGTTTTTCTGTTCCCGATTCAGTTCAATACATCCATCCACCACGGAAAGGGGAATAATATAGAACTCCTGAGCGACCCGGACCAAAAGACCTTCGATAATCGCCAAGGTTAAGGGAATTTTAAGGGTAATGGAGGTTCCGCGATCTTTCTCGGATTCGATAATAATCGTCCCCCCAAGACTATCAATTTGCCGCTTTACCACATCCATCCCAACGCCCCGGCCGGAAACGCTGGTAACCGTTTTAGCGGTAGAAAAACCGGGAGCAAAAATAAGCTGAAACACCTCGGACCGGGAAAGCACCGTTCCGGATTTGATCATTCCCCGTTCTACCGCCTTGGCGTAAATAGCCTCCGTATCCAAGCCCGCGCCATCGTCGGTAATTTTGATCAACACGTAGGCCCCGGAGTGGAGAGCCGAAAGGGTAACCGTGCCGCCTCGGCTTTTCCCCTTCGCGAGCCGTTCCCGGGGATGCTCGATCCCGTGATCCACGCTGTTTCGGATAATATGCACCAAGGGGTCATTCAGTTTTTCAATAACCGTCTTGTCCAGTTCCGTCTCCGCCCCTTCGGTAATCAGGTCGATTTCCTTGCCCAGCTCGTTGGAAAGGTCCCGAACCACCCGGCGAAACCGGCTAAAGGTGGAACCTATGGGGAGCATGCGAATGCCCATCGTGTGGTCCCGTAATTGGGATACCAGGCGCTCAAATTGTTCGGAAATGGTCGAAAGTCCCCCATCCTTAATATCCAAGCTGGTACGGGCCAATCGGGCTTGCATGGTAACCAGTTCGCCCACCAGGTCTACCAGGGCGTCCAATTTTTCGCTGGCCACCCGTATACTGGACATACCGAGCTGTTCCTGTTTTTCCTTTAATTTTTTCAGGTGCTCTTGCTCGGTTAACGCACTTTTCACTTCGTCCGGCGTGGCGATTTTTTCTTCTACCAGTAGTTCGCCGATCCGTTTCCTGTTTCCCTCCAGGGATTGTATTTGTTCGGGGGTTGTAACGCCCCGATCGACGAGGATTTCTCCGACCCTTTTTACATCCCCCTCCGCGATATTCCTAGACTCTAGGCGTGCAATTTCCACACGGGATGACCCTTCGATAAAAATAAACACATCCCGTATGGCGTTCTCTCCCCTATCGGTGGAAAGGGTGATATCCCAACCAACGTAGCATTTTTCCGGATCCAAACGGGAAAGGGGCGGAATTTTATCGGCCAAAACGGTTAGAGAAATTTCACCCAGGGAGCCCAGTTCCTCCAGCAACAGCAACGGTCGGGTCCCATTATAAAAAATATCCTCCGAAGGCATAAAGCGGATTCGGTAGGTTTCCATCGGCCCCGTGGGACCCGTAGATCCCGGAGGCCCCAGAGGTCCCGTGGGACCCGTAGGGCCCGTGGAAGGCGGAGGAATCGATGGTTCCTCGTTTATATCGCTATGTGGAACTATTGTGGAATTTTCCGCTTTGTTTTTATTATTTTTTAGGCCTTCTTCTGTATGTTCCGATTTTTCCGCCATCCTTTTTTGGGTATGGGCCTTAAATTCCTTTACCAGCTCTTCGGTTTCCGTTTCTAAGGGTTCCCCTCCATCCGCGAGCATGGCGGTTATTAAATCCCGGGCTTGCAGGGTCAGGTCGATAAACCTTCGATCGGCCACAAAAGCGCCTTCCCGCAGGGATTCCATAATGGTTTCAATTTCATGGGTAAACTTGGAAATGGCTTCAAAGCCGAACATGGCCGAAGAACCCTTGATGGTGTGCATGGTTCTGAATACGGAGGAAATCAGTTCTGCATTTTCCGGATCCCCCTCCAATTCCAGGAGGGTCGCCTCCAAATTTCCCAATAGTTCCGAGGCTTCTTCCCGGAAAGCTTCTTTAAATTTTTCTATCATATCGAACCGTGCCTAGGAGTTAGGGATAGACCGAAGAGTTCCTCTTCTAAGTCCCGGGCGTTTTCCTTTGGTTTTTGAATAAACCCCGAGGATAGGAGGATCCGGGATAACTCTTTCCGCACCGTACCGGTAAGGTGAAACACCTTTCCTCGGTTATGGGCTTCCAAAGCGCAGGAACGGATTAGCTGGAGGATAGCCAAATCAAGGCCCTCTAACATGGACACGCTTACTACCACCTGTGCAAAAGAATCCAGCGCATCCATAAGGACCTTTTTTATTTCAACCGCCTGTTCCACCGAAAGGGAGCCCTCCCAGGTGATCACTTTTACCGAAACCCCTTTTTCGTCCATAAGCCCCTCATGTTCAGTATAATGAGGTTTTTTCAAAAGTCTATAGAGGCTCTTTCAAAACTCAGGGAGTTTTGAAAAACCGACCTTAAATGTATATGCAGTATTTTTACTATTCCATACTAAGTAAATATTTACCTTTAATTATAAAAATACTGTAAGAGGTTTAGAAAAAACTCCTCAACCGATCGTACAAAAACGCGATACGGGGGTAGCTAGAGGGTGTCGGGGGAATCCAAAAGGGCGGGAAGCCGCATGGAGGTTTCCAAATACCCCATCCGCCGCTTCTTTACCGTTATGTCCAGGTACGCGACTCCGTTATCCTCGTCCACATGGAAGCCCCCAATCGAAAGGCTATCGTTTTCGGAAAACCCCGCTTCATCGGCCACGGAACCCCGGACCACTTTTTTTACCAAATATTGGGGATCCAAGGGCCCCCCAAAGGACGGAGACAAAATGAGGCCGTACAAGGGAGCGGCCATCCGTTCCTTCGTATCCCGTTTCGCCGCTATTAATAGGGGCACCGGAGGTCTAACCGCCGTAAGCAAAAGGAAGTGCCCCCCATCGCCGGTATCCAGGGTGACCAATTCTCCTGGACGTCTGTAAAACAGCATGTCCTGCAAAGCCGTAATCCGGTTAAGGCTACCCTGGGGAATTTCCTGGCCCCCTAATCGGAGGATTGAAGTCCCCTCCGCCACCCGTTCTTCCGAAGCGGGGGTCTGGGGTGCCACGTAAACGATGGCCGGGTTGTCCCGTTCTTCGCTCAGAGTAAGGCCTAGCCAGGGCCGTTCAACCTTTCCACCCCGAAGCATGGCGGGAAGGGCCGCCGCTAACCGTTCTGCGGGAACGGCGAAATTCAAACCCTGGAATTGGGTGATCCCCGCGAACACCACCCCCACGAGCCGATTCTCCGTATCGATGACCGGACCGCCGGAATTTCCGTGGTTTACCGCCGCGTCGATTTGAATAACATCCCCGATCGGCAAAAGCCGTCGACCCAGGGCAGAAACGATTCCCGAGGTTACCGTTTTCTCTAGACCCGCAGGAGAACCGATAGCCAATACCGTCTCTCCGATCTTAGGCACCACCCCGTCGACCACGGAAAACACGTATTCGGGCTGAATTTCCGCCTTTATCACCGCCAAATCCATGGCCTGATCCCACCCTATAACCTTAGCGGGGATTCGCGGACTGGTAGAATCGCCCATCCGAATGTACATTTTGGAATACCCGTTATATTTCGGATCCACCTCGCTGGAAATAACGTGGTAATTGGTAATTAAAAGACCCGAGGCGTCCACAAAAAAGGCGGAACCGATAATGATATCCGGGTAGCCCCGCCCCTTTTCGATTTTTATACCCCGGTCGACCCAAACCGTGGCCACACCCTTTATCATCGCCTCGGCGCTGTCTTTGCCCTCCGCGAACGCACGGGTTTCCTGATCCACCGAAACCCCAGCCTTAAGGGCCGCTCGTAAAAAGTAGCCCGCGGTTCGCCGCTGACGGGCTTCCACAGCCTTTTTTAGAAAGAGCTGGCTGTCTTCGGCCCCCAGGCTTCGGAGCCGGTCCGAACGAACCGCCGCTAGGAAGGCCCCCAGGGTCTCGCCCTTGGCTAACAGGGCCTTGGCCTCCAGCAAGGCCAGGGCCGCCTCGTCGGGCATTTCGGGCTCCCTGATTCCAATAGCGGAAAGAGAACGGGCGTAGGAGGACGCCATGTCCCACTGTTTATCCTTGATAGCGCTGGCCAACCGTTCCTTTAGGTTATTTTGCGCCGTGCGGGACAAATTTTGGGTCGTTTCCTCCTGGTCCGATCCGTAAATTCGCTTAAAAACCGATAAAAGGTACAGGGCCTTAAGAGGATCGTCGCCGACTAATTTTTCGATATCCCCAATCCGTAGTTCCGCGGTGGACACGGGAGGTTTTAACCGTTCCGCCGCCCCCGCGCAGGCTAGAAGGCTTGTTAGAACGACAAAGGAAACCGCACACAAGGCTACGTTTGTAATGACTTTTTTTCCACGATAGTCCATGTTTTAAAACTCCTCTGGACCCTAAGAGTTACGGAAGGGGAACGATCTTTCCATCGGGGAGCCTCTGCTCCCTGTATTCATAAATTCCATCCCCATTCCAATCGCTCTCGGAACTGATATACATAGATCGCGCTTGCAAAACCGTGGCCAGGTCGGGGATAGTCGAATGGGTACGGGGAAAACGGCGAAGGGTTTCCATACGGCCGTCTAAATCCAAATCCAAGCGTTCCACGCTAGGCCAGCCGTTTGTAAATTCGGTGACCGTGACGTCCCTGCCCCTGTAGATTTCCCGGGCCCTTTGGGGAATCCCTTTGACCAATTCTACCCTTTCGATAGATCCCGGGGCCCATACTCCGGGGAGTTCTACGACCGAAGCGAAAGAAATAAGGGATCGCTCGGTAAGCCGGGGAAAAGCGATGTTTGGAAAGGGGTACAGGATAGAAGGGGCCTGGGGTCCCGTTAAAAGGTTTCCAATTTTTACCGGCTGGAAGGGAAAATCCCGGGGCGCCGGTATATACGCGGTCTGTTCAACCTCCACCCGGGAAATCCACGGGTAGGTACTCCAGAATAGGCGGGCCCACCGGAGATCCCCCGGCCGAACGGGCCGGGCAAAGGGGGTACCAGGGGTCTCTATTTTCGTTTTCCCGCTGTTTGACGTATCGGTCCCGCCCCCCGGTGAAGTTTGGGTTTCCCCTTTTCCGAAGAAAACGATCTTTCCGCTTTGGGGTAGTCCATCGTTCAGGGAAAGTTCCAAATCATCAATCCCATCCTGGTTGTCATCGTAAAAATAGAACATCAGCAGGCCGTTTTTATAGACCGCCCGGCTCTCCGGTCGGCCGTCCCCGTCGGAATCTTCGGTTAGGGTCCCGCTAAAGGCAGAAAGAGCCCTGGCAAAGGTATCCCGGTCGGCGGGGGTGCCCAAAAGAGACCAGATAGAACGAATCAGTTCCACCGGAATGGGCGAAGGGGAGGAAAAAAGCTCCTT